>DATJBM010000022.1:0-4601 GCA_035515295.1 Casimicrobiaceae bacterium
CGTGCGTGACCGCCACGACGGTGCCCGGGAAGCGGCTCAGGAACTGCTCGAGCCATTCGACGCTTTCGGCGTCGAGATGGTTGGTCGGCTCATCGAGCAGCAGCATGTCGGGCTTCGAGAGCAGCAGCCGGCAGAGCGCCACGCGGCGCTTTTCCCCGCCCGAGAGCGGTTTCACCTGCGCGTCCCACGGCGGCAGCCTGAGCGCGTCGGCCGCGATCTCGAGCTGGTGCTCGGTGCCGGCGCCGGCGGAGGCGATCATCCCCTCGTATTTCGCCTGCTCGGCGGCGAGCTTCTCGAAATCCGCGTCGGGCTCGGCGTACGCGGCGTAAATCTCGTCGAGCTTCTTTTTCGCCTCGAATACTTCGCCAAGCCCTTCTTCGACCGTTTCGCGCACGGTCTTGCCGGGATCGAGCCCGGGTTCCTGCGGCAGAAAGCCGATGCGTATGCCCGGCATCGGGATCGCCTCGCCGTCGAAATTCCTGTCCTCGCCCGCCATGATCCGGAGCAGGCTCGACTTGCCGGCGCCGTTGAGTCCCAGCACGCCGATCTTGGCGCCCGGGAAAAACGAGAGCGAAATATTCTTGAGGATGACGCGCTTGGGCGGCACGACCTTGCCGACCCGGCGCATGGTGTAGACGTACTGGGCCATGGTGGAGCACCGCGCGCGGGCGCGGTCAGGTCCGCGGCTTCTTCAGCGCCTCCATCATCGGCGTGATCAGGTCGATCGGCACCGGGAACACGATGGTCGAGGTCTTGTCGCCGGCGACGAGAGCCAGCGTCTGCAGGTAGCGCAGCTGGATCGCTTCCGGACGCTGCGAGAGAATCTGCGCCGCCTGCAGCAGCTTCTCCGCGGCCTGCATCTCGCCTTCGGCGTGGATCACCTTGGCGCGGCGCTCGCGCTCGGCTTCCGCCTGCCGCGCGATCGCCCGCACCATGGTCTCGTTCAGGTCCACGTCCTTGATCTCCACGGTCGTGACCTTGATGCCCCACGCGTCGGTCTGCGTGTCGAGGGTGTGCTGGATGTCGAGGTTCAACTTCTCGCGCTCGGCAAGCAGCTGGTCGAGCTCGTGCTTCCCGAGCACCGCGCGCAGCGTCGTTTGCGCGAGCTGCATGGTGGCGTTCAGGAAATTGGCGACCTGGATCACCGCCCGCTGCGGGTCGACGATGCGGAAGTACACCACCGCGGTGACTTTCACCGAGACGTTGTCGCGAGTGATGACGTCCTGCGGCGGCACTTCGAGCACCACGGTGCGCAGATCCACTTTCACCATTTGCTGGATCGCCGGGATGATGACGATCAGGCCCGGCCCTTTGACCTTCCAGAAGCGCCCGAGCTGGAACACCACGCCGCGCTCGTATTCGCGCAGGATGTTGAGCGCCCACACCAGCAGCAGGACGACGATTATCAGGACACCGAGGCCGAAGTAAGATTCCATGGTCACGCTCCGTTGGTTTTGTCCGTGTCCGGCCGCACCTCGAGCACGAGCCCGTCGATGCCGCCCACGCGCACGCGCGCGCCCGCCTTCAGCGGCGCCGCGCTCTTCACGCGCCAGGTTTCGCTCTGCACGCGCGCCCAGCCTTCGCCTTCGAAATCCGCGAGCACTTCGCCGGTCGCGCCGACCAGCGCTTCACGGCCGCTCACCACCGGGCGCCGGCGCGCCTTGAGCGCCATGCCCACGACGAAGATCAGGAAGGCGGCGCTCGCGGCGGCGATGCCGACCACGAGCGCGAGCGGCACGCCGAATCCCGGCGCGTCGGTATTGATCAGGATCACCGAGCCGATCACGAACGCGACTACGCCGCCGATGCCGAGCGAGCCGTACGCGGGCAGGTACACTTCCGCGGTCATGAAGCCGATGCCGAGCACGATCAGCGCCAGCCCGGCGTAATTGACCGGCAGCAGGTGCAGCGCGTACATGCCGATCACGAGCGAGATCGCGCCCACCACGCCCGGCAGCACCAGCCCCGGGTTGGTCAGCTCGAAGATGATCGCGTAGATGCCGAGCAGCATCAGCACGTAGGCGACGCCGGGGTGGGTGATGACGCCGAGAAAGCGCGTGCGCCAGTCGGGCTCGTAGGCGATGACCTCGGCGCCTTGCGTCGCGAGCACCTGCGGTTTACCGAGCACATCGATCGTGCGGCCGTCGAGCCGTGCGAGCAGATGCGGGACGTCGTCCGCAATCAGGTCGATCACTTTGAGCTTCAGCGCTTCCACCGCGGACAGGCTCACCGCTTCGCGCACCGCGCGCTCGGCCCAGTCGGCGTTGCGTCCGCGCAATTGCGCGAGCCCGCGGATGTAGGCGGCGGCATCGTGCACCTGCTTGCGCATCAAGGTGTCCGACGGGACGCCGCCTTCCTCCGCCTTGCCGCCGGTTTTCGCGCCGCCCTTGCCCTTCTGCGGCGGCTCCTCCGGAGCCCCGCGCGAGGGCGTGCTGCCGATGCCGATCGCGATCGGCGTTGCCGCGCCGAGATTGGTCGCGGGCGCCATCGCGGCCACGTGGCTCGCGTAGAGGATGTAGGTGCCGGCGCTCGCCGCGCGCGCGCCCTCCGGCGCGACGTAGGCGGCGACCGGCATCGGCGCCGCGAGGATGTCCTTGATGATCTCGCGCATCGAAGTGTCGAGCCCGCCCGGCGTGTCCATGCGCAGCACCACGAGCTGCGCGTCTTCTTTTGCCGCGCGCTCGAAACCGCGGTGCACGTAGTCAGCCGTGGCGGGACCGATCGGGCCGTCGATCGAGATGAGCGCGACCGGCGCCGGCGCAGCGAGCGCCAGCGTCGAGCACATCATGCCGGTGAGGATGAACGCAAGCCTGCGCATGGAAATCCCGGCCGCGGGCCGGTGCGCACAATATATGCCATTTGCCGCGTGGTTGCACCCCGCGCGCGCCGCACACTCCGAGACGCCGGGTCGCTTTAGGCGTTAGAATTTGGTGGCGGGCGCCGCGTCACACCCCCAGGAGGCTGCGATGACTTTCGACTCGACGATGAAATTCAGCACCAACATGAGCCGCGCCGAAATCGACGCCAAGCTGCCCGAGCTCAGGAAATTCGCCGAAGCCGCCGATCTCGGCGAGGTCGCGAAGCTGCTCGCCGACACGGCCGGTGTGGCCAAGCCCGAGCTTGAGAAGCGCATCACTCGCTGCCTGGAATTGCTCGGCGCCAAGGACGAATACGCGCTCCTGATCGACCAGCTCGACATGCTGCTGATCAATCTGCGCAATCTCAAGTAGGCCCCGCAACCGCGGCGCCGTCATTCAGTCTGGATCTTCGCGTCCCGTATCACCTGCGCCCAGCGCTTGAGTTCCACTGCGATCAGCTCGCGGAACCGGTCGGGCGCGGGCGCCACCGGCTCGAGCGCAACTGAGGCGAGCCGCTCGCGCACCTCGGGCGACGCGAGCGCGCGCCCGGCTTCGTCGTAGATCCGCTTTACCGCGCTGGATGGCGTACCCGCCGGCGCGACGATCCCGTACCAGTTGGTGACCACGATGTCCTTGTAGCCGAGCTCCACGAACGTCGGCACGTCGGGCAGCGTCGCGCTGCGCTGCGGCGAAGCGGCCACCAGCGCGCGCAGGCGCCCGGTCTGGATGAACGGCACCGCGCCCGGCGCGGTCGCAAAGGTCGCCTGGATCTGCCCGGCCACCACGTCCGCGGTCGACGGACCGGAGCCCTTGTAAGGAATGTGATTGAAGCTGACGCCGGCCCTGAGCCGGAAGAGCTCGCCCGTCAGGTGACTGCCGCTGCCGTTGCCGGCCGAGCCGATGTTGATCTTGCCGGGCTGCGCCTTCGCGAGCGCGATGAATTCCGCGAGCGACTTCGCCGGCACCGCTGGGTGCACGATCAGCACGTAGGGCGTATCGGCGACGAGCGCGACGGGCACGAAGCTCTTCTGCGCGTCGTAATGCTTGTGCTTCGTGTAATACGCGTTGTTGATCGTGAACGAGGAATCCGCGAGCAGCAGCGTGTAGCCATCGGCGGGTGCGCCCGCGGCGAGGTCGGTGCCGAGCTGGCCCGCCGCTCCCGGACGATTGTCGATGACGACGGTCTGGCCGAGCGCGTCGCCCATTTTCTGCCCCACGATGCGTCCGACGATATCGGAGCCGCCGCCCGGAGCGTAGGGAACGATCATCCGGATCGGTTTGCCGGGATAGACGTCGGCGGCGCCGGACAACGCCGCGCTCAGCAGCATGACGCAGGCAGGAATAGTTTGTCGCATGGGGCGCTCGCTGGATAAACGGCCGGGTCCACTTTAACACGGGGCGCGCGGCGCTTGACACACCCGCTACAATGGCGGGTGTAAGTCATCCGAGTGCCGCACCGCCTGCCCCTTGAAGCCCCGCGAAGACCTGCCGTTGCAGCGCGACGATGCAATCGTCGTTGAAGGCGCGCGCCAGAACAACCTCAAGAACCTCTCGCTCGCGCTGCCGCTCAACGAGCTGATCGTCGTCACCGGCGTGTCGGGCTCGGGCAAGTCCTCGCTGGTCTTCGACACGCTCTACGCCGAGGGCCAGCGGCGCTACGTCGAGACCTTCAGCGCCTACACCCGCCAGTTTCTCGAGCTGCTCGACAAGCCCAAGGTCGACGCGATCGAGAACATCCGCCCC
>DATJBM010000023.1:0-33751 GCA_035515295.1 Casimicrobiaceae bacterium
CGTCGGGCACCAATTTCAACGACGGCGTCAAGCTCGCCGTGAAGGAGATCAACGCGGCCGGCGGCATCCTCGGCCGCAAGATCGAGTACAGCGCGAGCGATACGCAGTCGCAGCCGCAGATCGCCAAGGCGCTCGCGGTGAAGGCGATCGACGACGGCGCCTACGTCGTGATGGGTCCGGTCTTCTCGGGCTCGATCCTGGTCAGCATGGCCGAGACGCGCCGCGCCGAGATTCCCAACTTCACCGGCGGCGAAGCCGCGGCGATCACCCAGCAGGGGAATCCATACATCTTTCGTACCTCGTTCACGCAGACCACCGCCATGCCCAAGGTTGCGCGCTATCTGAAGGACAACCTCAAGGCGAAGACCGTCGCCATGATCTGGGTCAACAACGACTTCGGCAAGGGCGGCCGCGACGTGTTCATGAAGGCGATCGAGGCGCAGGGCATCAGGCTCGTCGCCGACATCTCGTCCGATCCGGGCCAGCTCGATTTCTCCGGCCCCGTGCTCAAGGCGAAGCAGGCCAACGCCGACGCGCTGTTCGTCTACAGCAACGAGGAGGAGTCCGCCCGCTGCCTGCGCGAGCTCAAGAAGCAGGGCTACGACAAGCCGATCGTCGGTGAAACGACGCTTACGGGCCAGAAGGTGATCGAGCTCGCCGGCGACGCCGCCAACGGCGCGGTAGCGCACGTCGGTCTCACCGCGGATGCGCCCGACCCGGGCATCAAGGCCTTCGCGCAGAAATTCCAGAAGGAATACAACTACAAGCCCGACCACAACGGCCTCAAGGGGTACACCGCGATGTACATCGTGAAGGCGGTGACCGAGAAGATCGGCAAGTTCGACGGCAAGGCGTTCGCCAACGCCATGCACGGCATCAAGCTGTCCGTGAAGGACTATCCCGGGATCCTGATGGACGTGAGCTTCGACAAGAACGGCGATCTCGATCGCGAGAGCTTCATGACCAAGGTGGTGAACGACAAGCAGGAAGTGATCGCCGTGCTGCCGCCGGCCTCGGTGCAGTAGGCCGCGGCGAGCGCATCGGGCGATGGCCGACGGCAACACCTTCGGCATCGCCGGCCTTCTCGGCTGGCCGGTGGCGCACTCGCGCTCGCCGGTCATCCACAATCACTGGCTTGCCCAGTACGGCATTCCGGGCCGCTACGTGCTGTTCCCCGTGCCACCTTCGAGCCTTGAGGCGGCGGTGCGCGGGATCGCGGTGCTGGGCCTTCGCGGCTGCAACGTGACCACTCCGCACAAGCAGGCTATCTTCCCGCTGCTCGACCGCGTCGACGATCTCGCGCGCCGGATCGGCGCGGTGAACACGGTGGTCGTCGAGAAGGATGGCGCGCTCACCGGCTTCAACAACGACGGCAACGGCTTCATCCAGAGCCTCCGCGATGCCGATCCGAAATGGACTCCCGGCAGCGGCCCGATCCTGGTGCTGGGCGCGGGCGGCGCGGCGCGCGCGGTGGTGGCGAGCCTCGCGGCGCAAGGCGCGAAGGAGATCCGGGTGGCCAACCGCACGCCGGAGAAATCGCGCGAGATCAGAGAGGCCGTGGGCGCGGTCGTGAAAGTCGTGCCGTGGGAAGCTCGTGCCGACGCGCTCGACGGCGTGGCGCTGCTCGCCAACGCGACCAGCCTCGGCAGCCCCGGGAAGCCCGTGCTCGAGATCGCGCTCGACCGGCTGCCGAAAGGCGCTCTGGTTGGCGACCTGATCTACATCCCGCCGGAGACGCCGCTGCTGGCCGCGGCACGCGCGCGCGGCAACGTCACGGTCAACGGGCTGGGGTTGCTGCTCAATCAGGCGCGGCCCGCGTTCAACGCCTGGTTCGGCGTCATGCCCGAGATCACGCCCGCGCTGCGGCAGGCGATCGCCGCCACGTTTTAGATACTCCGCCGACCATGGACGTCCGGATCTTCGACGAGCCGAAGATCGACACGCACGTCCACGTGCTCGATCCCGCGCGCTTTCCCTACGGCGCGAATACGCATTACCGTCCTGCCGGTCAGGAGATGGGCACCCCGGCGCAGCTCGAGCAGGTGATGGACGCCTACGGCACGCGCCACGCGCTGCTGGTCGGACCCAACTCCGGCTACGGGCTCGACAATGCCTGCATGCTGGACGCGATCGCGCGCGGCGGCGGGCGCTACAAGGGCGTGGCCGTGGTCCGCAACGACGCGAGCCTGGAGGAGTTGCAGAGGCTCAAGGATGCCGGCGTCGTCGGCGTGGCGTGGAACGTCACCCACTATGGCGTGGACCACTACCGCGATGCGGCGCCGCTGGTCGACAAGGTCGCCGCGCTGGAGCTCTTCGTCGACATCCAGGTCGAGCACGATCAGCTCGTGTCGATGCTGCCGCTGCTCGCGCGCTCGGACGTGCGCGTGCTCGTCGACCATTGCGGGCGGCCCACCGTCGAGGCGGGCTTGGCCCAGCGCGGCTTCGCAGCGCTGCTCGAGCTTGGTGCTTCGAAGCGCGCGTTCGTCAAGCTGTCCGGGCTGGTCAAGTTCTCGCGCGGGCCCGCACCGCACGAGGACGCGTGGCCGTTCATCGAGGCACTCATCGAGGCCTTCACCCTGGACCGCTGCCTCTGGGCCTCCGACTGGCCGTACTTGCGGGCGCCGACGCGGGTCGACTACGGCGTGCTGCTCAAGCTCGTGCTGGCGCTCGTCCCCGACGCGTCCGAGCGGCGCAAGCTCCTCTGGAAGACCCCGCGCGAGCTGCTCGGATTCTCGCCCTGACCGAGTCGGCTCCGGGCATATTGTTTTACCCCAAAGCTTCGGCGAGGCTCGCACGGCGAAGGCAGGAACCGGGCCGCGCGACGAGTGTCATAGCAATCACAAGGCGTCTGCCGCACGGCACGCCACGGTCTGCGCAGGTGGTTCAACGATCTCGTCGGCCCTCGGGCCGAAGGAGGAAGAGCAATCATGCCATTCTGCGCCCCCATGCCAGTCGCTGGCCGCCTGCTCGCCGCGCTGGCGATCGTGTCCCTTTCGGTCCCGTGCGCCGCCCGCGCGGACGAAGCCGTGAAGCCTTCGCCGGTGCGCTTGGCGAGCAGCTACGGCAACCTGCATTTTCCGGCGAAGTTTCCCGCGGGCACGACACTGTCGATCACGCAGTGGAGCCACTTCGTGCCCCGCTACGACAAGTGGTTCGACCAGTACGCCCAGCGGTGGGGCAAAGCCAACAACGTCCAGGTGACCGTCAACCACATCAGTCTGGCAAACCTCGAACCGTCGCTGTCGTCGGCGATCGCCGCCAAGCAGGGCTCGACGCTCTACGAGATGCTCTCCCCGCCCTCGGCCTTCATCGAGGGACTCCAGCCGCTCAACGACGTCAACGAGGCGGCGACCGCCGCCTTCGGGCCCGAGTCGGAGGTGGCGGTTCACTCGAGCTACCTTCCGATCAAGAAGGAGTGGTACGGCTTCTGCCACGGCTGGGTCGTCGACCCGGGCGACTACCGCCTTTCGCTTTGGAAGAAGGCGGGCTACCCGAACGGGCCGCAGACCTATGACGACCTGGTCGCTGGAGCGGCCAAGATCTACAAGCAGACCGGCATACCGTCGGGCGGAGGGCTGTCGCCCAACATCGATGCCGAATACTTCGCGCGCAGCGTGATCTGGTCCTTCGGCGGATCCATCCAGGACGCCCACGGCAACGTGACTCTGGATTCGCCGCAGGTTCTGAGAGCCGTCGAGTTCGTCCGCAGGCTGCATCAGGAGGCACAGACGCCCGAGGTCTTCACTTGGAACGCGGCGTCCAACAACCAGGCCTTCATCTCCGGCCGGGCTTCGTACATCCAGAACTCGATCTCCTTCTATCGCAGCGCGCAGCAGGTGAACCCGACGGTGGCCGCAGACACCGGTTTTCGTCCCGGCCTCAAGGGACCGGACGGTCAGGTGCATCAGACCGCGCACGTCTACTTCATCTACGTGCTGCCCAAGTACGTGACCGACCCGACGCAGAAGGAAGCAGCGAAGAAGTTCATGCTCGATCTGGAAGCGAACTACAGCAACGCGACGTACAACAGCGAGCTCTACAACTTTCCCGGCTTCGCGCGCCAGGTGCCGCAGCTCACGCAAACCGGCGGGTGGATCGACCACGATCCCTTCGGCTCGAAACCGGCGAACAAGCTTGAGGTGCTGCGCGGCGCGGAAAAGTGGACCGCTTGGCTCGGCTACCCCGGCTACGCCAGTCCGGCGATCAGCGAGGTCTACCAGGAACACCTGATCTCCTCGATGATGGCCTCGGTCGCACAAGGCAAGGAAATGCCGCAACAGGCCATCAAGCGAACCGCTCAGGAGATCGAGCAGGTGTTCGCCAAGTGGCGCGACAAGGGCTACGTCGAAAGCGGCACGGGCTGAGCGGCTGCCGATGGCCGTTCTGGAGCTGCGAGGCCTGAAGCGCAGGTACGGGAAGATCGCAGCGGTCGACGGAATCGACCTCGAGACCGAAGGTGGCGAGCTCCTCGCCATCCTCGGTCCGTCCGGGTCCGGCAAGACCGCCTTGATGCGCCTGGTCGCAGGGCTGGAGCAGCCGAGTGCCGGCGACGTCCTGATCGACGGACGCTCCGTCGTCGGCGTGCCGCCGCGCAAGCGCAACGTGGCGATGGTGTTCCAGAGCTACGCGATCTACCCGCACATGTCGGTGCGCGACAACATCACGTTTCCGCTCGCCTCTCGCGGCGTTCCACCGCGGCTCTGGCAGGAGCGGCTTGGCCGCACCGCCTCGCTCCTCGGGATCAGCCACCTGCTCGACCGCCGCCCCGGCGGTCTGTCCGGAGGGGAGAGGCAGCGCGTGGCGCTCGCCCGCGCGCTGGTTCGCGAGCCCGAGCTGTTCGTCTTCGACGAGCCGCTGAGCGCGCTGGATGCCCAGGTGCGCAGCGTCGCCCGCGCCGAGCTCCGCGACCTGCACGCGCGCACCGGGATCAGCATGCTGTACGTGACCCACGACCAACTCGAAGCGCTCGGCCTCGGCGACCGCGTCGCGGTGATGGACCACGGGCACGTGCACCAGATCGGCCGCCCGCAGGAGCTTTATTTCGATCCCGCCGACACTTTCGTCGCGCGCTTCGTAGGCAACCCGCCGATGAACCTGATCGAGCGCAACGGAAGCGTTCTCGGGGTTCGGTGCGAGCACTTCGTGCTGCGTGAAGCCGGGCACCCGGCCGATCCGGCGGACGTCTCGTTTCGCGTCCGGTTTGACCAGCTGCAGTTCCTCGGCGCGGAATGGCTCGCGTACGGAGTAGAGGCGGATGGCGAGCGTCCGGCGCACATCGTGGTCCGCCTCGCGCAGGATCAGGGTCAGCGGTTGCGCACCGGCGAGACCTACCCGTTCGCGGTCGCGCGGCGCCGCCTGCGCGTGTTCGATCGGACGAGCGGCAGGCGCATGCCCGGCGCCGAATCCTAGGCTCCAGCCCGGTGGCCTCCATAGCCGACAACGAGCGCACCCTGGGCTGGCTCATGCTGAGCCCGGCGCTCGCCTACGTGATCGGCTTCGTCGGGGTGCCGTTCGTGCTGGCGACCCTGCTCGCGTTCAGCAACGCGACCGTAGGAAACCCGACCCTCCATCACTTCGTCGGGCTGGCGGACTTCGCCGGGGCGGTACGCGATCCGCAATTCCGCATCGCGCTGCGCAACAGCGTGATCATCACGTTCTCCACCCTGGCGATCCTGATCGTGCTGGCGACGGTCGAGGCCGAGCTGCTGGCCCACAGCTTCCGCGGCAAGCGCGTCGTGCAGATCCTGCTGATCCTGCCGTGGGCGATTCCGGTGTCGCTCGCCGCGGTGGCCTGGCTCTGGCTGCTCGACTCGGAGTTCAGCCCGATCGACTGGATCTTCCGTCAGATCGGCGTGCTCGGCCCCGGGGGTCTGTTCGGCCCGGCGTGGCACTTCTATTACCTGGGACGCACCGACCTCGCGCTCGCCTCCGTGGTGGTGATCAATGTCTGGCGAATGCTGCCGCTGGCCACCATCATCGTCCTCGCGGGCAGGCTGTCGATCCCGCGCGACCTGTTCGAGCAGGCGGAGGTCGACGGTGCGGGACGGCTCCGGGTCCTGTTCCGCATCACCATCCCGGCGCTGGTCCCGGTGCTCGTCGTCGCTGTGCTGTTCACGGCGCTGCTGGTGTTCGGCGACATGGCGGTGGTCGATCTCACCACCCGCGGCGGACCCGGCGAATCGAGCATGGTGCTGCCCTACTGGGCCTATCTCAAGGGCATCACCGGAGGCGATCTCGGCGGCGGCGCCGCGGTCGCGCTGTTCATGCTGCCGGTGCTGCTCGCGGTGTCCTACGGGGCGCTGCGATTCGCGTATCGCTCTCGCGAATGACGTCCGGGCGCATCCTACGGGGAATCGGCTTCTACGGCGCGCTGGCGCTGCTGACGCTGTTCGCCGCGTTTCCGGGCGTCTGGATGGTGATCACGATCTTCAAGCGGAGCGCCGACCTCTACAACGCCTTCTCCAATCCCTTCATCTATTCGCCGTCGCCCACGCTGCAGAATCTGTTGAACCTCTTCACGAGCACGAGCTTCAGCGAGTTCGTATTGAATTCCGTCATCATCGGCGCCTTCGTGGTCGCCATCACGCTTCTGCTCGCGGTGCCAGCGGCGTATGCGCTGGCACGGCTCACCGGCCGCTGGGGCGTGCGATCGGGGATGGCGCTGTTCCTCGTGTACCTGATCCCGCCGACGCTGCTGTTCATCCCGCTGTACCAGGTCGTCACTTATCTCGGTTTTGCGAATTCGATCTGGGGTCTGGCGATCGTCTATCCCACTATCACGGTGCCGTTCTGCACTTGGCTTCTGCTCGGGTTCTTCCGCTCGATCCCGAAGGAGCTCGACGAGGCTGCCATGATCGACGGCTGCAGCCGCTGGCGCGCCTTCACGCGGGTGGCCGCGCCGCTCGCCTTGCCCGGCATCGGCGCCTGCGTCGTGTTCGCGTTTTCGCTTCAGCTGAGCGACTACATCTATGCCGCGACCTTCGTGACGGCCACCGACGCCATGACGATCAGCTACGGCGTGCCCACCGAGCTGATCCGCGGCGACGTGTTCTTCTGGCAGGGGCTGATGGCCGCCACGGCCATCGTCGCGATTCCGCTCGCGCTCGCGTACGGCCTGCTGTTCGACCGGCTGGTGATGGGCTTCCAGAGCGCCGAGGCGGCGGCGGCAAAAGGCTGACGTTGTGCGGGCTTCGCCGCGCCGCCGCCGCGATCTTCAGTACGACGTGCTATTGTTCTGGCCACATCCCGAAGGCTGCCGTTGTCCGTGCGCCTGATGCCGCTCGACCGTTTGGCGATCCGCCGCTGCGCCGCCGCCGCATTCGCGCTGGCGCTGACGATCGCGTGCCTCGACGCCGAGGCGGCCGAAAAGGCGCCGCTGCGCGGCGTCGGGCAGTTCACGGTTCCCGACTGGTTCACGAACTCCTTCCTCGATCTCAAGGACGACGCCGCGGAGGCGGGCGCGCAGGGCAGGGCGCTACTGGTCTACATCGGGCAGGACGGCTGCCCGTACTGCGCGGCATTGTTCAACGCCAACTTCAGCCAGAAGCCGATCGTGGACTACACCCGCGCGCACTTCGACGCGATCGAGATCAACATGTGGGGCGACCGGTCGGTGACCGACTTCGACGGCGAGGCGCTCACCGAAAAGACGTTCGCGGCCAAGCACGCGGTCGCCTTCACGCCGACGCTCCTGTTCTACGACGCTCGGGGCACGCTGCTTCTGCGCATCGACGGCTACTATCCCCCGCGCCGGTTCAGCGCCGCGCTGCGTTACGCCGCGGGAGAGCATGCGCGGGAGGAGCCGTTCGCGGCCTACCTCGAGCGCGTGGCGCCTCCGCGCCCGACCGGCGCGCTGCACGACGAGCCCTTCTTCGAACGCCCGCCCTACGATCTGCGCGCGCGGACGCCGCCTCGCCCCGTAGCGGTGTTCTTCGAGCAGCGCGACTGCGACGAATGCGACGCGCTCCATGCCGACGCGCTTGCCCAGCCCGCGACGCGGACGGAGATGGCGCGCTTCCGCGTCGTCCAGCTCGACCGCTGGAGCGCGACTCCGGTGACCACGCCGGAGGGCCGCGAGACGACCGCCCGGGCCTGGGCCGACGCGCTCGGGGTCGGCTACCTGCCGACGGCGGTGTTCTTCGACCAGGGCAGGGAGGTGATCCGCGTCGAGGCCATGCTCAAGGGCTTCCACCTGCGCTCGGTTATGGACTACGTGGCTTCAGGCGCTTATCGCAATCAGCCGAGCTTCCAGCGTTTCGTGCAGGGCCGTACCGATCGCCTGCGCGAGCGCGGCGTGGCTGTCGATCTCGGGAAGTGACCCGAGGGGAGAGCCGCTTCAATGACCGCATTTCTCGTTCCCGTCGACGGCTCGACGAGCTCTCTTCACGCGATCGACTACGCAGCCAGGCAGGCGAAACGCTGCAAGGCCATCCTGCACCTGCTCAATGTTCAGCTGCCGGTGGAGACCTATGGAATGGTTCCGGCCTATCTCAGCCCGCGCAAGCACCGCGATCTCACGATGCCGATCGCCAATACGATTCTCGGTCAGGCGGCGCAGCGTCTGAAGCGTACCGGCATCAAATGCGAGACCCACGTCGTCTATGGCGATATCGCGGCGAGCATCGTGCGCGCATCGCGCCGACTGAGATGCGAGGCGATCATCATGGGCACGCGCGGTAGGGGAGCGATCGGCGACCTGCTGCTCGGCTCCATCGCGACCAAAGTCACCCACCTGAGCAGATTGCCGGTGACCCTGGTCAAGTAGTCGAGCGTGCGGCACGACTCGTCCGCGCTCGCCATGCTTCGGCCGCGCGTCGCAACGCCGCGCGCTTCAGGCCGTCGCCAGGCGGCCATCGACAGGCATCGTCGGCGCCGCAGTCGTGCGACGTCGGTTGCGCCGCCCATATCGGCCGTGGCATGATCGTCGCGCCCGCGGCCGCAACGGCCTCGCGGCGGAGGGTTTTCCGATGGCGCAGATCCTGTTCAAGAACGCCAGCCTGCTCGATCCTCACGCGGACGCGCTCCAGGGCGGAGTTTCTGTTCTCATCGAAGGCGAGCTGATCCGCGAAGTCTCCGCGCGGCCGATCAACGCCGCCGAGGCGCTGGTGATCGACTGCCAGGGCCGCACGCTGATGCCCGGGCTCATCGACTGTCACGTGCACGTGATGCTCTCGGAAGTCAACATCCGCTATCTGGAAGCGATCCCGCTCACGATGATGACCGTCCGCGCGGCCTCGCTCGCGCGGGCGATGATCGATCGCGGCTTCACCACCGTGCGCGACACCGGCGGCGCGGACTGGGGCATGCGCGACGGCGTGGCGCAGGGGCTTCTGCCCGGTCCGCGCATGTTCATCGCCGGGCGCGCCATCGGGCCGACGGGCGGTCATTCGGACGCGCGCCGGCGCACCGACACGGGCGCGCCGTGCAAGTGCTGCAACGCGATGAGCTTCTGCCTCGAGATCGCCGACGGACCCGACGCTGTCCGCGCCGCAGTGCGCGAGCAGCTGCGCCAGGGCGTCGACCAGGTCAAGATCATGGTCTCCGGCGGTGTGGCGAGCCCGTACGATCCGCTCGACAGCCGGCAATTCACGCCCGAGGAAATCCGCGCCGCGGTCGAGGAGGCCGATGCGTTCGGCCGCTACACGCAGGCCCATGCGTATACCGCGGAGGCCATCACCCGCGCGGTCGGCCAGGGCGTGCGGACGGTCGAACACGGCAATCTGATCGACGAGAAGGCCGCCGCGCTGATGAAGGAGAAAGGCGCGTACCTGGTGGCGAACCTGGTCGCCTATTACGCGATGCGAGAGCGGGCGAAGGATTTCGGCATGACCGCCGAGATGCTGGCGAAGAACGATCTGGTGATCGACGGTGGGCTCAAGTCGCTTGAGATCTGCAAGCGCGCCGGCGTGCCCGTGGGATACGGCAGCGATCTCCTGGGCCAGCTCCAGGTCGACCAGAGCCGCGAGTTCCTGCTCCGCCGCGAAGTCCTGTCGCCGATCGAGATCCTCCGCCAGGCCACGCTGGTGGGCGCCGAGGTCGTGCGTCTGCCCGGCAAGCTCGGCGTAGTGAAGCCGGGCGCTTACGCCGACCTCCTGGTCGTGGATGGCGATCCGATCCGGAAGCTCGAATTGCTGACCGGCCAGGGCGAGCACCTGTCGGTGATCATGAAAGCCGGTCGCTTCCACAAGAACCGCCTGGCCTGAGGCTCCCTCGAGATGGCCGAGCGGGTGATCGGGGCCGCGCCGGCACTCGCGGCGAAGCGACCGCCGATCCTCGACTCCCGACGGCTCGGCCGCATCTCGCTGCTCGGCGCCGCCGCGCTCGGCTACGGCGTCATCCTCACGCCGATCCTCTTCGTCTGCTGGCTGAGCTTCTTCGCCAACGAGCTGGTCACCTTTCCGCCGCAAGGCTACACGCTGCGCTGGTTCGCGCACATCTTCGACGAGAACACCTTCGTCAGCGGATTCGCGACCAGTCTGCAGGTCGGCGTCGCGGCGATGATCGGCGGCCTCGTCGTCGGCGTGCCCGCGAGTCTCGTCCTGGCGCGCCGACGCTTCCCGGGGCGCGAAGCGCTCAACACCCTGCTTCTGCTGCCGCTCGTGGTGCCGGGTATCGTCGCCGGCACGGCCATCTACGTGTTCCAGATCGAGATCGAGATCGCGACCGGATGGCCGCTCCTCGGCTCGCTCGCGGGATTGGTGCTCGCGCACATCATGATCACGATTCCGTGGACTGTGCGCCTGCTGACCGCCAGCCTGAGCGGGTTCGACCGCTCGCTCGAGGAGGCGGCGATGAACCTCGGCGCGACGCAGCTCCAGGCTTTCTTGAGGATCACGCTGCCGGTCATCAAGCCCGGCGTGGTCGCCGCCGCGCTGTTCGGATTCATCATCTCGTTCGGCAACCTGGAGATGACGCTGTTCCTGGTTGCGCCGGGACAGACCACGCTGCCCATCGCCATCCTGCAGTATCTCGAGTGGCGCATCGATCCCACCATAGCCGCGGTGTCGCTGCTGCAGATCGCGCTGATCGGCGCCGGCATGCTGCTCACCGATCGCTATGTGAAGTTGACGCGAGTGCTCTAGGGAGCGGGCCCATGGCGCGGCTCCAGCTCACCGGGCTCACGAAGACCTACGCCGACTTCCCCGCGGTGACGGGCGTCGATCTCGACATCCGGCAGGGCGAGCTCGTCGTGCTGCTCGGGCCTTCCGGATGCGGCAAGACCACGACGCTGCGCATGATCGCGGGGTTCGTCGTGCCCACGAGCGGCGAGATCCGGCTCGGCGGCGAGGACATCACCCGGCGGCCGCCGTGGAAGCGCAACACCGGGCTCGTGTTCCAGAGTTACGCGCTGTTCCCGCATCTGAGCGTGGCGGACAACGTCGCGTTCGGGCTGCGGATGCGCAAGCTCCCGCCCTCCGAGATCGCGGCCAAGCTCGCCCAGGCGCTGCGGCTGGTGCGCCTCGAGGGGCTCGCCGACCGGCTGCCGCGCGCGTTGTCGGGCGGGCAGCAGCAGCGCGTGGCGCTGGCGCGCGCGCTCGTCATCCAACCCGACGTCCTGCTGCTCGACGAGCCGCTGTCCAATCTCGACGCCAAGCTGCGTCACGAGGTGCGGGTCGAGATCCGCGAGTTGCAGAAGAAGCTCGGGCTCACCACCGTGATGGTCACTCACGATCAGGAGGAGGCGCTGACCATGGCCGACAGGCTGGTGGTCATGGCGCACGGCCGGGTGCAGCAGGTCGGCTCGCAGCGCGATCTCTACGAGCGTCCCACCAACGCCTTCGTGGCCGGCTTCGTCGGCCGCACCAATTTCCTCCGCGGCCGCGTCGAGGCGCCGGGTCTGTTCCGGACGCAGAGCGGGCTGGCGATCCGGTGCGACGAGCGCGCGCCGGCAGAGGGTCGGATGCTGGCGCTGCGGCCCGAGCGGCTTTCGCTCGGCGCGGCTCACGACGGCGAAGCCGACAACGGCTTCTGGGGAACGGTCGAGTTCGCCTCGTATCTGGGCGGCATCCTGGAATACTATGTGCGCCTGACGCCCGATGACCGGCTCATGGTGCAGGCGCCGAACAAGCAGGCCGATGCCGCGCACGCGGTCGGCGATCGGGTCCATCTCACCTGGCCGGCGCAGGCCAGCCTCGTGCTCGCCGATGATGGCGGCGGCGCGGGTGCATAGAAACGCCATCGGGGACATCGGAGGCTATCGTTATGGAACAGCACAGCGCAGACATCAAACGCCGCCGGCTGATGCAGGCGGCCGGTGCGCTTGCCGGCGTCGCCGCGGTCGGCGGCTGGTCGCCCGCGCGGGCGCAGGCCGGTGGACGCGTGGTCCTGGGCACCTGGGGCGGCGACTATTCGAAGCTGCTCGCCAAGAACATCGACACGCCGCTGATGGTCCCGAAGAAGTACGAGGTCGTGCACGACATCGGCGGCGATCCCGAGCGCCGCGCCAAGATGCGCGCCGAAGCGCGGCTGCCGCGCGGCACCGACGACCTGCAGGGGCTCTCCGCCGCGCAGATGTACGAGATGAACGAAGCGGGCCTTTGCCTGCCGATCGACTACGCCAAGATCCCGAACTCGAAATACCTCCTGCCACAGATGAAATATCCGTACGGCATCGGGCACATCTACTCCGGCAAAGTCATCCTGTACAACCCCAAGCTCATCGCCACGCCGCCGACGAGCTTCGCCGACTCGCTCGACCCGCGCCACGGCGCGAAACTCGGCATCATCGACATCCAGTATCAGTTCACGATGATGGCGGCCGCGCTGGCCTCCGGCGGCTCGATGACCAACTACGAGCCGGGCAAGGCGCGGCTCATGGCCTGCCGCAAGGCCGGGGCGAAGATCCTGCCGACCAACGAGGCGATGGCGCAAGCGCTGCAGAACGAGGATGTCGGCATCTGCATCATGTGGAAGGCGCGCGCGGTGCAGTGGCAGAAGGCCGGCGCGAAAGTCGAGACGGTCGCGCCGAAAGAGGGGATCCCGCTGTACATCTCCGGCTTCGTGATTCCCAAGAACGCGCCGAACAAGGACGGTGCGCATTTCTGGTTGAACGAGATGCTGGAGCCCGCCGCCCAGGAAGCCTTCGCCGAGGACATGGGCTACAACCCATCGGTCACCGACGCCAAGATTCCTCCCGAGACGGAGAAGCGCATCGGCTTCAGCGCCGAGGAGCGCAAGCGCCTGATCGATCTGGACTACGGCTACCTGGCGAAGAACGACGCGGCGCTCAAGGAGTGGTGGGACAAGACGTTCAAGGGCTGAGGCACCGAAGCTTCGCTCGCGTGAGGCGATCATGGTAGCCGCGGCGGCGCCGGCCGCAGGCGAGCGGCGCTGGACCGCGGCCGCGGCGCTCGCGCCCGCATCGCTCCTGGTGGCGATCGGCATCGTGCTGCCGATCGTCATCCTTTTCCGTTACAGCCTCAACCAGTTCACGCCGACCAAGATGATGGTCGACGCGTTCACGCTCGAGAATTACGCGAAGTTCCTCACCGATCCGTTCTATGTCGCCGTGCTGGTGCGAACCATCCGCGTGGCGGCGGTGTGCACGGCGATCTGCCTCGTGCTCGCCTTCCCGATGGCCTATTGCCTGGCGCGAACCCGGTCGCGGTTCAAGAACCTGCTCCTGCTGGCGGTGATCCTGCCGCTCTTCGTCGGCAATGCCGTGCGGGCGGCGGGCTGGATGGTGCTGTTCGGCAACCGCGGGTTCGTCAATGCGCTGCTGATGGCGATCGGCATCGTGCGCGAGCCGCTGCAACTCATGTACACCGAGTTCGCCGTCATCGTCGGTGTCATCGCGGTCAACCTGCCGTTTGTGGTGCTCACGCTGCAGGCCGTGCTCGAAGGCATCGAACCGGCGATCGAGGAAGCCGCGCTGGGCCTGGGAGCCGACCCCTGGCGGACGTTTCGCCACGTGGTACTTCCGCTCGCCATGCCGGGCGTGATCGCCGGGACTATCCTGTCGTTCATCCTGGCGATGAATGCCTACGCCACTCCGGTCCTCCTCGGCGGCCCGACGTTCCAGATGATGGGGCCGACGGTCTACAACCAGTTCGCCGGGCTTTCCAACTGGCCCTTCGGCGCCGCGATGGCGTTCATCCTGATGACGGCCACGCTGGTCCTGACGCTCGCATCCCACTGGCTCGCGCAAGCCCGCTACCGCCGCGCGACGGTGGAAGCGGTCGTCGTCGCGGGCAAGTGAAGCCGCGCCCTCGGCTATTTCGCCGCGCTCGTCTCGGTCTCGTTTTCTTTCTTCGGCAGCGCCTGCACTTCGCGCCGGTACTCGTCGGCGGAGAGCTTCGGGAGCGTGCGCACGAACGCGACCACCGACCACGCGTCGTCGTCGCTGTAGGCGTGCTTCCACGACGGCATCCCGGTCATCTTGATGCCGTGCGTGACAATCCAGTAGACCGACCCCGGGCGCGGACCGCGGCCGGATTCTCCCCAGAGCTTCGGCGGCTTGGGGTTGAGACCCGCACCGATCGGCCCCGGACTGTGATCGGGAAAGCCGTGGCAGACCTCGCAGTCCTCGTGGTACTTGGCCAGCCCCGCCCGGACCCGCTCCGGGGTGTCGAAGTTCGCCGGGGGCTGAATGTCGGTCAGCCGCGCCCGCAGCGAGTAGCGGCGTGTCGTACTGACCACCCAGGCGACTGCCGCATCGTCAGGAGTGTCGGCCGATACGTCGTAGGCGCCGCTGTAGATGTAGCCGGCACCGGCTGCAACAAGCACGATGAACAACACGCCAAGCAAGGCGAACAGGGTCTTCACGCGCGGTCTCCGGGAACGAACGTTGCGGGCTTGTCGGTTCGAACCGGCGCCGCCGGCCTAAGTTCCTCGCCTTACCGAGCAGCAAATCCATCGGAGTGGCCTTTCCGACGGCAGTCCCGCGACCAGGCACGCGGTATGATGAATGTCGATCGCCACCCCGACCCGCGCCGATGAAATACAAGGACTATTACGCCATTCTCGGCGTCCAGAAGAATGCCACGGCCGACGAGATCAAGACCGCGTATCGCAAGCTCGCTCGCAAGTACCACCCGGACGTGTCCAAGGAGAAGGACGCCGAGGCCAGGTTCAAGGACGTCGCCGAGGCGTACCAGACGCTCAAGGACCCGGAGAAGCGCGCGGCCTACGATCAGCTCGGAACCTACCAGCCCGGACAGGATTTCCGGCCGCCGCCGGAATGGCAGCAGCACTTCGGCGACACGCACTTCTCGTTCGACGATGTCGACCTTTCCGATCTGTTCGAGGCATTCGGGGGGGGACGCGCTCGGACGGGACGGCACGGCGAAAAAGTCCCGCTGCGCGGGCAGGACTACGAGGTCATCGCCCACATCACGCTCGACCAGGCCTATCGCGGGGCGGAGGTCGACCTCGACTTGACCGTGCCGGAATACGACGAGCGCGGGTTCGTCCATCGCGTGCAGCGCTCGTTCAAGGCGCGTATCCCGAAGGGCGCCACCGATGGTCAGCGGCTGCGCATCCCGGGCAAGGGCGGCAAGGGAGTGAACGGCGGACCGGATGGAGACCTCTATCTCGATATTGCGCTGGAGCCCCATCCGCTGTTTCGCGTGACCGGCCACGATCTGTACATCGACCTGCCGCTCGCGCCCTGGGAAGCGGTGCTGGGAACGACGGTCGAATTGCCGACGCCGGGCGGGGCCGTCAGCCTCAAGGTGCCGGCGGGCACCCGCGCAGGCCAGCATTTGCGCCTCGGCAAGCGCGGGCTGCCCAAGCCGCGCGGCGGAGACGGCGATCTCTTCGCGATCGTGCAGGTCGCCGTGCCGGCGGCTGTGAGCGACGACGAGCGGGCGCTCTATCGGCAGCTCGCCGAGCAGTCGAGCTTCAACCCGCGCGCCCATTTCGCTTGAGGAGCCTGTCGATGCGTGTCGAACTCACTGAGCTCTACTGGTTGGAACAGCACCGCGACCTGACGCTCGCCGAGCTGGCGCAGCTCTCCGGATTCTCGGAAGACGAGCTGCGCGAGCTCGAGGCCTGTGGCGCCATCGCGCCGCTCGATCCGGCCCAGGCGATCCCCCGATTCGGAGCGCAGTGCCTGATCGCGGCGCGCACGGCGTACCGCCTGCGCAACGACTTCGAGCTCGATACCCAGGGCCTCGCGGTCGCGATGGCGCTGCTGGAGCGCATCGGTGCGCTGGAGGCGGAGTTGAGCGAGCTGCGCGCACAGCTGCCGCGGCGTATCCGTTAGCGGCGAACGGAACGGCGATGCTTCGCGCCGCTCTGGTCTTGATGAGCGCTGTGGTCCTGACGTCGATCGCGGCTGCCGGATCGACTCCCGCGGGGGCGAATCCGCAGAAGCTGTTCGCCACGCTCGAGAAGACGGACGCCGTGCACGAAGGCGCGAAGGAGCCGAAGCGCGTGCTGTACGTCTTCTTCGACGCCAACTGCTACTACTGCCACCTCGCCTGGAAGGCGCTCCAGCCGTACGAGACGGCGGGCCTCCAGGTGCGCTGGGTGCCGGTGGCCTACCAGAAGCCGACCTCGCTCGGACGCGCGGCAGCCATCATGCAGCCTGGCAATCGCGCCGCGGCGCTGCGCGCAAACGAGAGCGGCTACGATGCGGCGCAGTTCGACGGCGGGATCGCGCCGCTGAACGGCGTAGCGCCGCAGCTCTCCTCCGAGATCGAGGCGAACACCGAGCTGATGCAGGCGTTCGGGGCGCCGGGGACGCCGGCGCTGGTGTGGAAGGACAGCACCGGGACGATCCGCGTCAAGGCCGGCGTTCCGCGCCTGTCCGAGCTGCCGCGAATCACCGGCCTGCCGCCCCAACCGAACGCCGATCCGGAGCTGGCGCGGTTCCGCTGAGCGAAGAGGCGCGACTTGTCCAGCGCCGCGCGGAGCAGCGCGGTTGCGAGGCAAGGCCACGTCCCGCCGGACGCGTCTCGACCGCGCGAGTTGTCGCTCACGCGCGATGCCGGCCGCCCACTTCGTCCAGGTGCTCCAGAAGCTGCGCCGGGTCTTCGTAGACGCGATAGGCGCCGGCGCGTTCCAGCTCCTCCTCGCCATAGCCGCCGGAGAGAAGCCCGATGCCGAGCGCACGCGCACGGCGCGCCGCCAGCATGTCCCAGACGCTGTCGCCCACGACGGAAACCGCTTCGATACCCATTCCAAGGCGTTCGGCGGCTGCGAGGAAGAGGTCCGGGTCGGGTTTCGCGTAGAGCACCTGGTCGCGCGTCACGACCGCCGAGCGCTGCGGATCGACGCCCAGCGCCTCGAGCGCGGGCTGCGCCGTCTCCATCCGGCCGCTGGTTGCGATCGCCCACGGGATGCCGGCCTGCGTGAGCTCGGCGAGGAGCGCGCGGGCGCCCGGCAGGGCTCGGATGTCCGGCACATACCTCTTGAACGCGGACGCGTGGAGCGCGCGCAACCGGTCCATGCGCGCGGGGTCGAGAGGCAACCCGGTCTCGCGCAGGAGGATGTTGGTCAGAAGCCCGCCGCTCATGCCGATCTTGCGGTGGATGCGCCAGACCGACAGCTCGATGCCCTCGGCGGCCAGCGCCTCGCGCCAGGCGAGCACGTGCTGGTAGACGCTGTCGACCAGCGTTCCGTCGAGATCGAACACGAAGGCCGTTTGCGGTAGCGTCATCGTCCTGCTCCCGGTCGATCGCTCTATCGTACCCGATGCCGGCTGCGCAGTACTCGGGTGCGTCGGTGCGCTCGAGGCAGAGCTGAGCCGCGCGAGCTTGGCGCCCCGTTGCCGCGGCGGATTCGCTAAGCAGCATTTCCGCCACACCTCGCGCGCGAGGTCTTCACGCCGCACGCTCGCTCAATTCGGAGAGCTTCATCGCGATGGCCTGCCGAGCCGAGGGCAAATGGCCGATGAGCTGCAGGGCGGCATTGCGTATGGCCTGGCCGGTCCGGTTCTCGATGGTCGCGGTGCGCGTCATCCGGTCCGTCAGACTGACGACATCCGCGGCGACCCGATGCCGGCGTTCGGCCCACGTTGACAAGGCCTCTTCCGTGCCGTGCTTCAGCGCAGCGCCCAGCGCCTCGCCGAGCGACACCGCATCCTGGATGCCGGTATTCATTCCCTGTCCTCCGGCCGGACTGTGCACGTGTGCGGCGTCGCCCACGAGCAGAGCGGGCCCCTTGCGCAGCGCCCGCGCGACGCGATGCTGAATGCGAAAACGCGAGCCCCAGACGATGTCGCCTACCCGCGCCGGCGTGGCCTCGGGGCCTCGAGCATCCAGCAGCGCCTGGATGTCGCCGATCGAGGGAACGGGCGGTGCTACGTTGACCGTCGCGACGATGCGAAAGCGCTGGCCGGGGATGGGCGCCACCACGACCAGTCCGGCAGGCGAGTAGAAGAGCGTCACTTCCTCGCGCCCCAGCGGCCAGTCCATGTGCACGTCGGCGAGCATGAAGGCTTCCTCGTAGCTTCCGCCGTCGAAGGTGATGCCCGCCTGCTCGCGAACCGTGCTGTGGATTCCATCGCACCCGACCAAATAGCGCGCGCGGACGATATGGTCACCGTCGGCATCGCGCAGGGTGGCGGTGGCGCCGTCGGCATGGTAGCGCGCGGCGATCAGCCTGCACGGCCGGACGACTTTTCCACCGCGCGCCTCGAGCCCCGCCAGCAGGACGGCCTCGGTGTCGGATTGCGGCAGCATCAGCGTGTAGGCGTATCGGCTTGGTATCTCGCGGAAATCGATCGTCAGCAGCGGCCGGTCGCGATCGCGAATGCGAAAGATCGGGACCTCGACGCCGCGCGCCAGGAGCCCGGGTACGACGTCCAGCGGCTCGAGCACCTCGAGCGTTCGCGCGTGGACGACGCAGGCGCGCGAGGTATTGGCGCCCGCCGCCTGATCGTCGACGATGAGGTACGGGATCTGCCGGCGGGAGAGCTCGGAGGCGAGCGCCAGGCCGGCGGGCCCGGCGCCCGCAATCAGGATATCGACGGAGGAACGAAATGGCACGGTGTAGCTCCTACACGATGAGAGCGACGTAACGACGGCGCTGTTTCAAGCGACCGCGGCGGCCCTGGTCGGTTGCGCGCGCGATGGCGGCTGGTAGCTGCCGGGCTCGCTACGAAAGCCGACTGCAAAGCGATTCCAGCCGTTGATCGCGACGATGGCGAGGGTCAGGTCGGTTAGCTCCTGCTCCGAGAACTGCGCGCGTGCCTCGTCGTAGGCCTCGTCGGGCGCGTGGGTCTCGGCGATGAGCGTCAGCGCTTCCGTCCAGCCGAGCGCCGCACGTTCGCGTTCGGAATAGAACGGCGTCTCGTGCCAGGCGTCGAGGGCGTAGAGGCGCTGCTCCGTCTCACCCGCTGCACGGGCGTCTTTGGAGTGCATGTCGAGGCAGTAGGCGCAGCCATTGATCTGCGAGGAGCGCATCCTGACGAGATTCAGCAGCGACGGTTCGAGGCCGCATTTCGCCAGATAAGCCTCGATGTCGAGCATCAATTTGAGGGGGTTGGGGGCGATCTTGCGCAGGTTCAAACGGGCTGGCATGGGAAGCTCCTTCGGTGGATTCGTTGATCGGCAGCGGATGCGGAATAGCTGCGATGCGGAATACAGTGTAGCGGCGCGGCGGTCTGCGGTCCGTGGCCGTTGTGGACATCGCATTGGCATTTTTTGACACTACGAAAGCCATGCCGCGAATCAGGCGGGAGTACATCTACGCGCGCGCCACCATCGCCCTCGCGGCAGCCGCTCGAACTCTCGGCATCGAGCTCGACGTTGATGCGCTTGCGCCCGCGCTGCGCCGGGAAGGCGATGCGCTCATTCCGGCGGACGAGCACCTCGCCGTCGTGCGGGCAATCTTCCTCGATCGACGCGAGACGCTCGGCATCGATCTCGCGCAGGCGCTGCCGCTGGAGCTCGCCGGGCTCTGGAGCTTTCTGCTGCGCTCGAGCAACACCTTTGGCGAGATGCTCCGCCGCGCCGAGCGATACATGCGGGTAGTGAACCGTCATGCCGAGTTCGTGCTCGACGAGCGCGGCGATCGGGTCGCGATGGCCTGTCCGCACCCTGACCCTTCGCCGTACGGCGCACGCGAACAGGTAGTGTGCGCCTCGCTCGGTCACTGGATCGTCTGGGGCCGACAACTGACGCGCGTGCCGTTTCCGGTGGAGGAGACGCGTTTCCGCTGGACGGGACCGCGGAAGCGCATGCCGTTCGACTGCTTCTTCGGTGGGCGCGTCGAATTCGGTGCAGGCGAGGATGCGCTGCTGCTTCGACGCGATGTGCTGGGCCTGCCGCTGCCCGAGAGGACGCCGGAGGTTGCCGAGCAGTTCGAGGCTTACGCCTCAGCGCTCATCCGGCGCATGACGTCGCAATCGGACATCGTCGAGCGCGTACGCGAGGCCATCGCCGAAGGATTGCTCACGGGCGCGGCCAAGGAAGGCACCGTCGCGCGGGACATGGCCATGACGGTGCGCACGATGCACCGGCACCTCGTCGAGGCGGGCACGTCGTTTCGCGAGATCCGAGACGAGCTGCTGCGTCGACGTGCCGAGCAGCTGTTGCGCGAACGTCGCGTGCCCATCGGTGAAGTATCCTATCTGCTGGGCTACGCCGAGCCGTCGAACTTTCATCGCGCTTTCCGGCGCTGGACGGGCCTCACGCCGACGGAATGGCGGGAGCAGGCGTAGAGACTGGCCACGCCGTCGTGACCAAGTCCGGCGCCTCGTGGCTTGGTGCCGGCCCCCGGATCCTCTGGCGCCATCCGCTCCTCGCGATCGCCACATGCTCGACGGGCGGAGTGAGGCGCCGGGCATTGCCGCGCCGACCGGCAGGCGGCTTCGCTACTGCGCCTCGGGTGTCAGCGCGGCCGCGAGCGCCTCGTCGACGCGCTCCATCCACACGAAGGTGAGCTTCTCCCGCGCCTCGGCCGGTACGTCTTCGAGGTCGCGCTCATTCCGCCTCGGCAACATGACGGTGGTGATGCCGGCACGCAGCGCCGCGAGCACCTTCTCCTTCACGCCGCCGATCGGCAATACGAGCCCGCGCAACGAGATCTCGCCGGTCATCGCCACGTCGCTGCGCACCGGACGGCCGGTCATCAGCGAAGCGAGGGCCACGAACATCGCCACACCGGCGCTCGGGCCGTCCTTGGGCGTCGCGCCGGCCGGTACGTGCACGTGGATGTCGGACTTCTCGAACGAGTCTGCGGTGATGCCGAGCTCGGCCGTGCGGGCCTTGAGAAGCGAGAGCGCCGCCTGCGCGCTTTCCTTCATCACCTCGCCCAACTGGCCGGTGAGGATGAGCTTGCCGTTCCCGGGCATGCGCGCCGCCTCGACGAAGAGGATGTCGCCGCCCACTGGCGTCCAGGCGAGGCCCGTGGCCACGCCGGGCATGCCGCTCACCATCGCCACCTCGGCTTCGAACTTGCGCGGGCCCAGGATCGGCGCGAGATCGTCCGGCGCGATCCGCACGTGCTGCTCGCTGCCTTCGGCGACGCGCACCGCGACGCTGCGGAACACGTTACCGATCTCGCGCTCGAGATTGCGCACGCCGGCCTCGCGCGTGTACTCGTCGATGATCCGCATCAGAGCGTCGTCGCCGATCTCGCACTGCTCGGCCTTGAGCCCGTTCGCCGCGAGCTGCCGGGGAACGAGATAGCGGCGGGCGATCTGGAGCTTTTCCTGCGCCGTGTAGCCGGGGAGCTGGATGATCTCCATCCGGTCGCGCAGCGGCCCCGGGATCGTGTCGAGGACGTTGGCGGTGCAGATGAACATCACGCTCGACAGATCGAACGGCACGCCGAGATAGTTGTCGCGGAAGGTCGAGTTCTGCTCCGGATCGAGCACCTCGAGGAGCGCCGACGCCGGATCACCGTGGAAGCCGCCCATGCCCAGCTTGTCGACCTCGTCGAGCATCATCACGCAGTTGCGCGTGCCGGCCTTGCGCAGGCTCTGGATGATGTTGCCCGGGAGCGAGCCGATGTAGGTGCGCCGGTGGCCGCGGATCTCGGCCTCGTCGTGCACGCCGCCGAGGCTCACGCGCGCGAACTTGCGGCCGGTCGCCTTGGCGATGCTCTGCCCGAGCGAGGTCTTGCCCACGCCGGGCGGCCCGATGAAGCACAGGATCGGGCTCTTGCCCGAGGGATTGAGCTTGCGCACCGCGAGGAACTCGAGGATGCGTCGCTTTACCTTCTCCAGCCCGTAGTGGTCGGCATCGAGGATGCGCCGCGCCTCGGCGACGTCGATCGGCGGCCCCGGCTCGTTCTTCCACGGCAACTCGGCGAGCCACTCGAGGTAGGTGCGCACCATGGAGTACTCGCCCGCGGCCTCGGGCATCCGCTCGAGCCGCTTCAACTCCTTGCGGGCCTGGCGCTCGACCTCCTCGGGCATCTTCGCCTCAGTGATCGCCTTCTCCAGCTCGGCGACGTCGGTCGCGCCTTCCTCGCCTTCGCCCAACTCTTTCTGGATCGCGCGCATCTGCTCGCGTAGGAGGTGCTTGCGGTTGGCGTCGCCGATCGACTCGCGGGTCTTCTCGTCGATCTCGCGCGAGACCTTGAGCACCTCGAGGCGGTGCGAGAGCAGATCGAGCAGCTTGTCGAGCCGGGCCTTGAGATCGAACGTCTCGAGCAGCGCCTGCTTCTCCTCGACGCCCACGTCCATCAGGCCGGCGATGAAGTCGGCGAGCCGCGCCGGGCCTTCGGCCGCGTTGAGCGCCGCGACCATCTCCTCGGGCACCTGCGGCAGGAGCTGCAAGACTTCCAGCGCGCGCGCCTTCAGGTTGACCGCGCGTCCCTCGATGTCGGCATCGACCGTGTCGGGATCGGCTATGGTCTGCACCCGCGCCGCGAGGAAGGGATAGCCTTCGAGGAACTGCAGCACGCGGAAGCGCTTGAGCCCGCTGCAGATCGCATGATGCGAGCCGTCGGGCGCGGTGATGTAGCGCAGCACCGACGCGGTGGTCCCCACCCAGTGCACGTCGTCCGGGCCCGGATCCTCGGTCTCCGGCTTGGTCTGGAGCAGAACGCCGAGCGGACGCTGGAGCCGCGTGGCTTCCTGAGCCGCGGCGCGCGAGCGCTCGCGTCCCATCGTCAGCGGAATCACCGTTCCGGGAAAGAGCACGACGTTGCGCAGCGGAACGATCGCCACGGCATCGTCGGGCAGCGGGCGCACGGCGGCGTCGCGCCGCGTCGATGCGCCAGCCGGCGATGCCTCGGCGTGCGTGGCGGCGTCCGCGGTGGCGGGGTCGGGCTTGCGAATCGTCTCTTCGTTCATATCGCTTATGAGCTCGCTTTGCGCAGTCTCAGCACGAGGCAGCCGTCGGCGACTTCGCGCGTTCCACCGTCGAGCTCGACTTGCGCGAGCGGGACCCGGCGCTCGAAACAGCCGTAGGGGATCTCCAGGTGTCGCACCGCACGGCGCGTGGCGGCGAAGGGCAGCGGCCGCTCGGCCCGCACCACCAGCACGCCAGGCTCGTAGCTCACCTCGACGCGATCGGAAGGAACGCCCGGGAGCGCGACGATGATGACGATCCCGTCGTCGTCCTCGAACACGTCGATCGGAGGCTCCCAGGTCGGGCGCGAAGGCTGCGCCGCGGCGAGCCGGAAGAACTGCCGGTGCATGCGCTGGGCCTGGTCGAGCAGGTCCATCGCCTGCCGCCACATCCAGTCGGACGGGTCACGCGCCGACATGGGATGCTTTCGGGCCGTGCCGCGGGACGCTGGCTCGGATCCAGTCGAGGAGCCGAGGCAAGTCGAGCGCGCCGGATTGGCGCGCGATCTCGCGTCCGTCCCGGAACGCGATCAGCGTCGGGATGCCGCGGATGCCGAACCGCGAGGCGATCTCCGGCTCGTCGTCGCTGTTGAGCTTGGCAAGCCGCACGTTCGGCGCGAGCCGCGCGGCGGCCTGCTCGTAGGCGGGCGCCATCATGCGGCACGGACCGCACCAGGGCGCCCAGAAGTCGACGATCAGCGGAAGGTCGTTGGAAGCGATCTGGCGATCGAAATTGGCCTTCGTCAGCTCGAACGGGCGGTCGAGGAGCAGCGGCTCCTTGCAGGCGCCGCACTTCGGATCGTCGCCGAGACGATCGGCCGGCACGCGGTTGGTGGCGGCGCAGCGCATGCAGACGACGCGGAGGCTCCCTGCGCGGGAGGCGCCGAAGGAATCCCCCGTCGCGTAGGAGGCCATGATCGCTCAGTATGAGGGCGCGCGGAGGCGATTCAAGCTCTCCGGAGCCCCGGAAGTCTCGCCGGGCGGCCGAAACCGCGTCCCGGGAGCGTTATTTCGCCGCGTAGCGCAGCGGAACCGCGGCCTCCGGCGAAAACACGCGGAAGGTGAAGCTCTCCTGTACGTATAGGCGGATCTTCGCCGCGGTGTGATCGAGGTAGCCCAGCGAGTGATCCTGTCCGACGGCGAGCTCGAAGTCGCCGCCCCGCAAGCTCAGCACGACGGCACCGTTGACCGCCGGCGCCCACACGATGGGACCGTCGAGCAGCCGCCGCACGTGGTCGATCACCGGAAAGCCGTTGAGCGTGCTCTTGGTCAGGCCGGCGTAGCAGCGGGGACCGAGCGCGATCGCGTACGGCCCGTCGACGCCCGCGTCGCGCAGCCGGTTGGTCGCGTCGGCGACCACGCCCGGATAGCGCGTGTAGTCGTCGCTGATCGTCAGCGCGTTCGCCTCCGAAGCCTGGGTGATGCCGCGAATCGCGGCCGGCTCGTAGCCGTGAAACACGGACCGGTCCTCGGCGTGCGCCGCAGCGCGAGCGGCCGCGCGCACGGCGTCGAGGTCCGGGTCCTTCGCGCCGCGGCCGATCGCCTCGATCTCGTCGCGCGACAGCTCGAACGGAGCGCGCAGCTCGACCAGCGGCTGCAACCGCCGCAGGCGCGCTTCGACGCGCTCCTCGGGCGCCGCTTCGAGCCGATCCGCGCGACCCAGCCCGACGGCGGAAGCCTCCCAGCCTAGAGGTCCGCTGAAATCGACCAGCTTGCGCGCGGCCAGCGTCGTCTTGAGCGTGCGCGCCGCCTCGGCTTCGATCTGCGCCCATGCGGCGTCCGACACGGGCGCGAGCTCGCGGCGAAGGTCGTTCATCGTTGCACCTTGGCGCGGAGGCTGCCGATGCCGAGCGAACCGTCGCTCGTTCCGGACGCGGATACCCCGGCATCGGGTTCCTCGAGCTGGCGCTCCTTCTCGAGCACCGACTCCTCGATGAACAGATAATTGCGCAGGTGCTCGTCGAGCTTCGCATCCCGGCGCCGCAGCCATTCGAGCAGCATCGAGGCGTGCTCCTTTTCCTCGTCACGATTGTGCTTGAGGATCGCCGCGAGCTCCGCGTCGTGCGCCGCGTCCACGCGCTGGTCGTACCAGTCGACGGCCTCGAGCTCCTCCATGATCGAAACGATCGCGCGATGGCGATCCAGCGTTTCGGGTTTGAGGTCGTCAAGGCTTTCGTGATATGCGGCGCTCGAGCTGGCCATAGCGGATCGTCCTCGGCAGTGAAGAATTGCGCGGCAGCGCCGCGCGGGGACTCCGGCGTGATTTCTCGTATTCTTGCACATCCCCCGCATGCAAGGCGAGCGGCCTTGAGCCCTCACGCGTTCGCGCGCAACGGCGGATTTTCAGCTTCCGTCCGACACGATTGAGGCAAGCCTTACCTTTCCGGTTCGACCGCAACCGCGTAGCGTTGTCTCTCTGGCGCGAAGACACGCGGGGCAAGGATGTCTCAATGCACGGCAACGGCGTGCGCTCGCCCCAAAGTGCGCACTGTCGCCTCGACATGAGCCGCCCCCGCCGCGCCGAGTTCGTACACCTTGTTGGAGATATCGTATGGTAAAGAAACTACTGACGCTGGCGGTGCTGTCCACGTTGCCGTATGTGGCGTGCGCACAGGGCAGCGCCGATTCCGCCGCATCGAACCCTGCCCCGCCACGCACGAGCGAGCGGCAAGCTGCGACGCCCGGATCGGGTGCATCCGGAGCGAATGCGCTCAACACGCCTGCTCCGAGCGAGCAAGCCGCGGCCCCTTTGGCACCCAACGCCGTGGAGCCAAACGGCAACAACGCGAATGACGAAGCCAACAACGCGAATAACGAACCCGGGAACGCCGCCAACGAAACCGGCAACGCCGGCGACAACGCGGAGAACGATGTCTCGAGCGCCGCTGGCGAGGGGCGGCGCGGCCGGCCGCTGGAATCGATGCGCGAAAGCGTGTTGATGCGCGGCACCGTCCGTGCGATTGATCGTGATGATCGCCTGCTGGCGATGGAGGTCCCCGGCGGCCAGCTCGCCATCATTCACGTCGGCGACAACGTCAAGAACTTCGACCGGTTGAAGGTCGACGAGCCCGCGACGGTGCGCTACACCGAAGCGGTCGCGCTCTCCATCGGCAAGGCGAATGGCGCACAGGAGAATGGCACCCAGGAGCAAGGCGCTCAGGCGTCCAATGACCACCCGCAGCCATCGTCGGGCGTGGCGAAGCCCGGCGCCGAGCCGAAGACGCTGATCGGCAAGCTGACCGACATCGATCGCGCCGACGGGATGATCACCGTGACAACCAGCGACGGACGCCGCATCCAGCTGCGCGCCCCCGACGAATCGGCGTTGTCCGGTGTCGCGAAGGGCGACTCCGTGTACGTCTCCTACCGGGAAGCGGCGGCGGTCTCGGTGGCGCCGGGAACCACCGCGCAGGAGGATCAAGCCGGTTAAGGCGGAAAGCTTTCGATTCGTTCGACGGTGGGCGGCCGGGCAACTGCGGCACCCGTCGTGCCGAATCGCCCGTCGACGGCGTTGCAGGAAAGAGGAGCCTCATATGAGGACATGCACAGAACGACAGCGCGGTGGGGTTGGAGCGCTCGTGCTCGTGGCCGCGGCGCTGGCTGGCTGCTCGACGATGGGGACCGGAACGGGCTCCGTCTCTCCGACCGGCGCGCCGGTGAGCTTCGCGTGGAAGGGCGGAGCCTCGGGCTCGACCGGCACCATGTCCGCGACGGTCGAAGGTCAGATCTTCAACGGTCCGTATCTGCAGGTGACCCACGAAGTGCAAACGCAGGACTTTTATTCGATGTGGTGGGGGTGGCGGTGGGGCTGGGCCGACTGGTACGGCTGGCGTGGATGGTATGGCCCGCCGCCGGGACCGACGGTCGGCTATGCGACCATCTATTCGGGTCACGTGCTGGCGAACCTCCAGGCCCCCGACGGCGAGCGCATGCGCTGCAACTTCTACCTCAACTCGCCGAACCAGGGCATGACCGGAGGTGGCCAGGGCGAATGCGAGCTGTCCAACGGCCATACCGTGAACGCCGTGTTTCCGCCGGGCAGCGTGGTCGCCGGAGGCGGCTGATTCGAGTACCCGATCGCCTTGCTTGGGCGGCCGACGGCGTCGGCTGAGCAGTACCCGGCCGCAGGATTCGAAAAGACATGGGCGGCTCCAAAGCCGTCGTCTACGCCGCGATGGCCGGCAACGTCGCCATCGCGGCGCTCAGGTTCGCGATGGGGCTGCTGACCGGCAGCTCCGCCATGCTGTCCGAAGGAGTGCACTCCACCGTCGATGCCGGCAACGCCGTCCTTCTGCTCGCCGGCATGCGTTTGAGCCGGCGCGCCGCCACGCCCGAGCATCCGTTCGGGCACGGGAAGGAAGTCTTCTTCTGGGGCTTGATCGTCGCCGTGCTCATCTTCGGCGTCGGCGGCGGCGTGTCGGCATTCGAGGGCGTCAGGCGCATCTTCCATCCCGAGCCGATCGGCAATCCGTCCTGGGCGTACGTGGTGCTCGGCGCCGCCGCGATGTTCGAAGGGGCCAGCTTCGCCATTGCGCTGCGAAACTTCCTGCGCCAGATCGGCGAACGGCGTTTCCTGGAAGCGCTGCACACCAGCAAGCACCCCGCCGCGTACACCGTCATCGCCGAGGACACCGCGGCGTTGCTGGGCATCGTGGTCGCCGCCGTCGGCGTCGGCATCAGCTATCGCTTCGACATGCCGCGCGCCGACGGCATCGCGTCGGTGCTGATCGGGATCCTGCTCGCCTCGGTCGCTGTGTTTCTCATCGCCGAAGCGCGCGGGCTTCTGATCGGCGAAGGCCTGCGTGCCGAGCGCGTGCGCGACATTCGGCGGCTCGTGCTGTCGCAGCCGCATGTCCGAGGCGTCGGCTCGCTGCTGTCGATGTATATCGGGCCCGACGAGGTTCTGCGCACACTCGACGTCGAGTTCGGGCACGAGCAGACGACGGACGATATCGTCGATGCGGTTCGCGCCATCCAGAGCAGCATTCAGAAGCGCTATCCGAAGATCCGGCGCATCTACGTACAGGCGCGCGGACCCCACGAGGGCGACGCCGGCCGGCGGCGCCGCGGTGTCGGGGTCAGAAGCGAAGAGACGGTCGCACCGGGGCGCTAGGTCAAGCGACGCGCGCCCGCGTCGCGCACCCGACTCACTCGATTCCGATACCGTGGAGAGGGTACTCCGGCGCGCCGGCCGGCGCGGACGCCGGGAGCGTCGCCTGCGCGACCATGGAGCCCGACGCCTGTCGCGGCATAATCGCGGCTGCGGAATGCCATCCGGAGGAGACCCATGCCGCCGCGCATCACGTCATCGTGAGATAGCCGTGGCCATCGACGAAAACGGCGCGCTGGAGATCACCGCCGTGCGCGCGCTGGAAAGCGCCGACCGCGCACGGTCCCTCTGGAGCGATGCCGACCGGGCCTGGGCGAGCCGCGTGGCCGCGGAGATGGTCGGCGAAGGCGCGGCCGCGGAGGCTTTTCTCGCCGCCCGGGCGCACTTCGCGCTGCAGCGCATCGGCGGACGATCCCGGGCGCTGCCGCGCGCCGTGCACGCGCTGCGCTGGCGCCCATGGGTCGGCATACTGGTCGTCGTCGCCGCGTTCGCCGTCGGCATGGCCGTCGATCAGGTCGGCGGCTCGCACAGGATCTACCTTCTCGATCCGCCGTTCCTTGGGGTGCTCGTCTGGAACCTCGGCGTATACGCCATCGTCGTATCGGGTTTCGTCGTGCGCTATGGCGATGCCGCGCCGATCGGCCCGATCCGCCGCGTGATCACGCGCTGGGCAGGCGGTCGAGTCAGGGCGGGCCGAGGCGAGCTCGCCGCTGCGATCGAGTGGTTCGCAAGCGACTGGTCGCGACTCGCCGGCCCGCTCTACGGTGCCCGCGCGGCGCGCGTGCTCCACTTTGCCGCGGCTGCGTTCGCGGCGGGCCTTATCGCCGGACTCTACCTGCGGGGCGTCGCGCTCGAATACCGCGCGACTTGGGAAAGCACGTTCCTCGACGCTCAGACCGTGCGCTGGCTGCTTGCCGCGATCCTCGCGCCGGGCGCTGCCGTCACCGGCATTCCGGTGCCGTCCGCCGAAGCGATCGCCGCGATCCGCGCGCCGGCGAGCGAAAACGCGGCGACCTGGCTGCACCTGATGGCGGCCACCGCGGCCTTGCTGGTGATCGCGCCGCGTCTGCTGCTCGCACTGTGGGAGTGGATCGTCGAGCGCCAACGCCTGAGCGATCTCGCGCTTCCGCTCGACCAGCCATACTTCGCGCGGCTGCTGCGCGGATTTCGCGGCGGCCCGGTGCGCGTCCTCGTCGCGCCCTACAGTTATGCGCCGCCGGCCGCGGCCGCGGCCGGTCTCGAGCGCCTGGTCCGCGGCGTTCTCGGATCGAATGCGTCGCTGACGATCGCCGCGCCGACCGCCTACGGCGACGAGGACGCATTCGGCCGCATCCTGCGCCTCGACGCGGCGGTGAACGTGATCGCGCTGTTCAACGCGACCGCGACGCCGGAGCACGAAGCGCAAGGAGCGTTTCTCGATCGGCTCGCGGCGCAAGCGGGCACGGGAGGCACGGTCGTCGCCCTGATCGACGAGAGCGCCTTTCGCGAGCGCCTGGGCAGCGAGCCGACGCAGCTCGAGGCACGCCGCGCGAGCTGGAGGAGCCTGTGCGCCGAGCGTCGCGTCCCTTGCGCGTTCGCGACCCTCGCGGCTCCGGACCCGGATAAGGCAGGCGAGCTCGAGCGCGCTCTCGACGAGGCGCTGCGATGAGCGCGATCGCGCTGTCGCTGATTTCCCACACCAACGCCGGCAAGACGACGCTCGCGCGCACGCTGCTGGGACGCGACATCGGCGAAGTGCGCGATGCGCCCCACGTCACGACCGAGGCGGCGCGCTATACGCTGCTGGAAACGCCGCAGGGCGATTCGCTCGCTCTGTGGGACACGCCCGGCTTCAGCGACAGCGCCCGGCTGGCGAAGCGCCTGGCGCAGATCAGCAACCCGATCGGCTGGTTTCTCGCGCAGGCGTGGGACCGCTTCCGCGACCGGGCGCTCCACCTGTCGCAGCAGGCGGTGCGCAACGTCCGTGAGAATGCCGACGTCGTTCTCTACCTCGTCAACGCTTCGGAGGCGCCCGTGGATGCCGGTTATCTCGCCCCGGAGCTCGACGTGCTGGCATGGATCGGCCGCCCCACCTTCGTGCTGCTCAATCAGACCGGCCGGCCTCGGCCGCGTGGCGAGGAAGAAGCCGAGGAGTCCCGCTGGCGCGAGGCGGTCGGCGCTCGGTCGTTCGTCCGCGGCGTCCTCACGTTGGATGCTTTCGCGCGCTGCTGGGTCCAGGAGATCGTGCTCCTGCGCGCGCTGGCGCCGGCAATTCCCGCCGACAAGCGCGAAGGCTACGACCGGCTCGTCGCCGCGTGGGAGGTGCGCCGAGCGGAACAATTCGACGCGGCGATGACGGCGCTGGCGAGTCCGATCGCGAATGCGGCCCGCGATCGCGTGACGGTGCCGAATATCACGGTCGGGGCGAGGCTGCGCGAAGCGCTGCGCTCGGTGGTCTCGGAGGCCACGCGTGACGACGGCAGACAGAAGGCCGCGCGCGCTCTTGCCGACCGGCTCGACGCCGCGGTACGCGCGAGCACCGACCGCTTGATTGAAATCTACGGTCTCGAAGGCCGCGCGGCCGACGTCGTGCGCGAGCGGCTGCTCGAAGACGTGCGCACCGACGCGCCGATGCACGAAGGCAGGGCGGCGATGGTCGGTGGAGTGCTCTCCGGCGCGCTTTCGGGACTCGCCGCGGATCTTCTCGCGGGCGGGCTGACGCTCGGGGCGGGAACGCTGGTCGGCGCCATCGCCGGCGCGCTCGGCGGCGCGGGCATCGCGCGCGGCTACAACGTTCTGCGCGATCGCACCGAGCTCGTCATCCGCTGGGGCGACGAATTGCTCGACAGCCTCGTCGCCTCGGCGCTGTTGCGCTATCTCGCGGTCGCGCATTTCGGCCGCGGCCGCGGCGAATGGATCGAAAGCGAGTATCCCCCGTTCTGGCACGAGGTCGTGCGGCACGAGCTCGATGCGGAGCGCCCGGCGCTGTCGCGAATCTGGGCGCGGCGCGAGAAGGCGGCCGACGCGGCCGGCATCGAGGCCGAGCTGCGGGCGGTTCTCGCGCTCGCGGCGCGCGGCGTGCTGAAGGAGCTGTATCCCGGGGCGTTCGCCCGGGCTCAGCCCGGCACGCCCGCGTAGAGCCTTCGCGTGGCGTTGTTGAGCGAGCCGAATGCACGCCGATACGACCAGTCGACCAGCTCGCGCAGGTAAGGCGCGGGAAAGGTCGACACGTCGACGATCGTGACCCAGTGATAGCGCCCGCGGTAGCGCGCGGGCTTGACGCCGGGTACGTCCGTGAGCTCGAGGAAACGCTCGGGCGTGACCCGCATGCTGAAGCGCCAGCGCTCCGGATCGCTGGTCTTGAAATAGGCGAACTTCCGGCCGCCGATGGTATACACCAGGAAGTTCCACGGCTCCCCGTAGAGCGCCTCGGCGGCGCGGGGAAAGCCGCGGCAGAAGCGCTTCAGCTGGCCGACGTTCACGAATCGGTTCCGGGCGCGCACGGCGGATTCACGTCCGCCGGCGCAGGAACACGTGCAGCGCGCGCTCTCCGGCGACGTACTTCGTGCATTCATAGCCGAGCCCGTGCGCGTCGATGCCGGGAAACAGATGCTCGCCGGAGCCGAGGAGCACCGGTCGGAGGACGAGGTGCAGCTCGTCGATGAGGTGCGCGGCGAGATACTGCCGGATCGTCGCCACGCCGCCGCCCAGGCGGACGTCGCGGCCGCCGGCCGCCGCCATCGCCTGGTCGAGCGCAGCGCGGATCCCCGCGGTGACGAAGCGGAACTCGGTGCCCCCCGCCATCGCAAGCGGCGCGCGCGGATGGTGGGTGAGCACGAACACCGGCGTGTGATACGGAGGCTCGTCGCCCCACCAGCCCTTCCACTTGTCGTCCGGCCACGGCCCGCGCACCGGGCCGAACATGTTGCGGCCGAGAATCCAGGCGCCGATGTTGGCGAAGCCCTGCTCGGCCATGGCGTTGTCCACGCCGGTCTCGCCGCCGTCCTGGCCGTGCATCGCGCGCCAGACGCGCGTCGCGAAGAACCACTCCATCAGCTCCGGGCCGCGCACGCCGAGCGGACGGTCCAGGGACTGACTCGGACCGGCACCGAAGCCGTCGATCGAGACCGCGAAGCTCTGGACGCGCAATCTGGTCATGGGATTCTCCGTCGTTCAGGCGGCTCGCGCGTTACTTCTCGCGCTCGAGCGTCCGGGTGAGGAAGACGCTGTTCGCATCTTCGGCATAGCCCGCGAACGGGCCGCAGTACGCGAAGCCGAAGCTCTCGTAGAGCCGCCGTGCCGGCTCGAACGCCGCCATCGAACCGGTCTCGAGGCTCAGGCGCGCGTAACCCCGTCGACGGGCCTCGGCGACGATGTGCTGGAGCATCGCGCGGCCCACGCCACGGCGCCGATGCGCGTGCACGGTGCGCATGGATTTGATCTCGCCGTGCAGCGCATCGAGCTCTTTCAGCGCGCCGCAGCCCAGGAGCTCGGGGTCGGACCAGACGCTCCAGAAGGTGACGTCCGGCTTGCGCAGCGCCGCGATGTCGAGCGCGTGCACGCTCTCCCGGGGAGACAGCGCGAGCATGTTCTCCAGATGCTCGGCCAGCAGCGCTCGGATCCGAGCGCCGGTCAGGTCATCGAGACGGATCTCCATGGGCTGTCGGTGGCTCGGCGACACGCTGAACGGAAGCCGAGCGTCGCTAAGCCGCGAAGATCGCCGCCTGCGGCGCTTCGTCGCCGCGGACCCACGCCCGGTACATCCCCGTGGAGTTGAACGGCATCGCCAGGCTTCCGTCGCGGTCGAGGGCGATCACGCCGCCCTTGCCGCCGAGGGGCTCGAGTCCTTGCAGGATGGCTTCGTTCGCCGCCGCGGCGAGCTCGCGGCCGAGGTAGCGCATGCGGGCGTGGATGTCGTACGCGACGCAGGCCCGGATGAAGCGCTCGCCGGTGCCCGTGCAGGACACGGCGCAGCTCGCGTCGTTGGCGTAGACGCCCGCGCCGACCTGCGACGAATCGGAAATGCGCCCCGGCATCTTGTTGGTGAGACCGCCGGTCGAGGTCGCCGCGGCGAGATGGCCGCGCGCGTCGAGCGCGACCGCGCCGACGGTGCCGAAGGCCTGCCCGTCCCCAGTGGCCGTGGCCGCGTCGTGATCGACCACCGCGCGCTCGCCCGCGATCGCCTGCACGGCGCGAAGCTGCGCCAGGCGCTGCGGCGTGGAGAAGTACGACGGATCGACCATCGCCAGCCCGCGCTGGCGCGCAAAGGCATCCGCGCCGCCGCCGCCCAGGATCACGCTGCGTCCGTCGCGCAGCACTTCGAGCGCGGCCAGGACCGGATTGCGGATGGTGCGCACGCCGGCGACCGCGCCAGCGGCGAGCGTGCCGCCGTCCATCACGCCCGCGTCGAGCTCGTTGCGGGCATCGGAGGTGAATACCGCGCCGCGCCCGGCGTTGAACAACGGGCAGTCCTC
>DATJBM010000024.1:0-14437 GCA_035515295.1 Casimicrobiaceae bacterium
GCGCTGGAGATTTGACGGGGGCTGCTCCTAGTACGAGAGGACCGGAGTGGACGCACCGCTGGTGTACCGGTTATGACGCCAGTCGTATCGCCGGGTAGCTATGTGCGGAAGCGATAACCGCTGAAAGCATCTAAGCGGGAAGCGCGCCTGAAGATGAGATCTCCCGGAGGGTCAACCTCCCTGAAGGGTCGTGGCAGACCACCACGTTGATAGGCCGGGTGTGGAAGGGCAGTAATGCCTTGAGCTAACCGGTACTAATAGCCCGTGCGGCTTGATCCCATAACCATGAGCACTCGAATGGTTACGGTGTTTGCGGCAATCTGACCCGCTTTGCTTCTTCCTCCGGTCGACGGGAATGTATCGATCGACCGACCATCAATGCCTGACGACCACAGCCCGCTGGACCCACGCCTTCCCATCCCGAACAGGACCGTGAAACGGCGAGGCGCCGATGATAGTACGGACTCCCCGTGCGAAAGTAGGTCATCGTCAGGCACCCTATAGGCCCGCCCAGCGCGGGCCGTTTACTTCCAACCCTGGGACCACCGCGTGCGCTGGAGTCCGGCGCGAAGCAATCGGCGCCCTTTGGGAGGCGGCTTCGCGGCTCTACTGAATCGTCACGGCATCGATAAAGGTGGCCTTGTCGGATCCACCGGTTCCCGCGAAGACGACCGTGTGCGCGCCGCTGGTCGCCACGGAGAACGGGATGCTGAACGAACTGAAACTGGTGCTTGACGGAGAGACAAGGCTGCCGATCTGTGTCCCATCTACCGTCACTCCAATCGGCTCAATGTAAGGCGGCGACCCGCAACAGTTGCGGCGCGCAGCCATGAACGACAAGGTGTGGTTGCCAGCGCTCAGAGTCAGCGTCTGGCTGATCTTGCCCTTCCCCTGAACGAACGCGGTCTGTTTTCCCTCCGGAGCCGCGGTGGCACGCCAGGCGCTGGCGTTGCTCTGGATGCCGCTGGTGCCGCTGAACGTCCAGCCGACACCCGTCCCGCTCGGATTGTAGACATAGCCGCCGGTCGATAGCGCCGGCTTCTCGAAACCGGGGTTGACGAGCGACGCCGCGCTCGTCGAGTTCACGACCTGCGATAAGGCGGTGCTGGAAGAGCCGGCGTTGGCGCCGTCCCCCGAGTAGGTGGCGACGACATTGTGCGTTCCGACCGCCAGGGCGCTCGTGTTGCAGCCAGCCGCCATGCTAGTGCCACTGGCCGCGAGCGCAACCGCCGTGCAGCCGTTGATCGGGTTGCCCCCGTCGGTGAACGCAACCGTTCCGGTCGGTGCGTTACCCGCTACCGTAGCGGTGAAAACCACGCTCGTAGCGAACCACGAAGGATTCGGGGAGCTTGTGAGCGTCGTCGTTGTCACCGATGTCGATCCGCTGCCCGCGGCGGTGATCGAGACGGCGTCGATGAAGGTGGTCTTGTCCGCCGAATCGGTTCCAGCGAACCTGATCGTGTGGGCGCCGCTTGTTGCCACCGAGAAGGCTATGCTCGCGGGGGCGAAGCTCGTGCTTGCCGGGGACACGATGCTGCCGATCTGCATCCCGTCGACTGTCACTCTGACAGGCTGCAAGTAGGGCGATACGCAGCAGGCCCGCCGCGCAGCCTGGAACGAGAGCGTGTAGTTGCCGGCGCTCATGGTCAGCGTCTGGCTCACCGTTCCGAGGCTTTGCACGAACGCCGTCTGGACCCCTTGGGGAGCGGACGCGGCACTCCAGGCGCTGCCGTTCCGCTGGATGCCGCTGCTGCCTCCGAAGGTCCAGCCGGAAGCCGTCGGATTGTATTGATATCCGCCACTCGGCAGTACTGGGATCTCGAAGCCCGGGTTGACCACGGACAGCGCCGCTGGAGGCGCGCTCGCCTGGATCGACTGTGACAGCGTGTTGCTCGAGGAGGCCAGGTTGCTGGCATCTCCACCGTAGCTTGCCTGGATCGAGTGCGTGCCTGCGGCGAGCCCGCTGGTAACGCATTGAGCCGCGCGCGTATTGCCCGAGCCGGACAGCGACACCGCGCTGCAGCCGCTCATCGAAGCGCCACCATCCGTGAAGCTGACGCTGCCGCTGGGATTGATGCCGGTCACCGAGGCCGTGAAGGTGACGTTGCTGCCCACGGTCGAAGGGTTGGCGGAGCTCGCAAGCGCCGTCGTCGTGGCAGCCTTGTTGACTGTCTGGCTGAGCGCGTTGCTGGTGGAGGCGCCGTTGCTCGCATCGCCACCGTAGGCCGCCGTGATGTTGTGGCCGCCCGCCGCGAGCGCCGCGGTGGCGCAGGTCGCCGTGCGGCTGTTGCCCGTGCCGGCCAGCGAGGCCGCCGAACAGCCGGCGATCGATGTGGAGCCGTCCTTGAAGTTCACCGTGCCCGTGGGGCTGCTGCCGCTCACCGTCGCGGTGAACGTCACGCTCGCGCCCGCGACTGACGGATTCGCCGAGCTCGCCAGCGCCGTGCTGCTTGTGGCCTTGTTAACGGTCTGCGTCAGTGCGCTGCTGGTTGAGGCGCCATTGCTCGCGTCGCCGCTGTAGGCCGCCGTGATGCTGTGGGTGCCCACCGCGAGCGCGGCCGTCGTGCACTTGGCCGTGCGGATGTTGCCCGTGCCCGAGAGCGCCACCGCCGAACAACCGCTGATCGAGCTCGAGCCATCCTTGAAGTTGATCGTGCCCGTCGGACTGCTGCCGCTGACCGTGCCGGTCAAGGTAACGCTGGTGCCCACCGTGGAGGGCGTGAGCGAGGTGGCGATGCCCGTCGTGCTGCCGGTGCCATTGACCGTCTGGGAGAGCGTGGCGCTGCTCGAGGCGGCGTTGCTGGTATCCCCGCTGTAGCTCGCCACCACGCTGTGCGTGCCGGCGGTCAGCGCACTGGTGGCGCACTGTGCGGTCCTCGTATTGCCGCTGCCCGAGACTGCCACTGCGGAGCACCCGCTGATCGAGACCGAGCCGTCCTTGAAGCTCACCGTCCCGGTGGGACTGCTGCCGGTCACCGTGGCGGTGAAGGTCACGCTGGCCCCGGCGGTGGAGGGATTCGCCGAGCTGGAAAGGGTCGTGGTGGTCGCAGTGCTCCCGCCCTTGGTCACGCTCACCGTTACCGCGCTCGCGCTCGCCCCAGTGACGATGATGTTCACCCCGGTGGTGCTGTCGAGGAAGCTCTGCCCGACGACCAACGCCGAGTCGGTGAAGTTGCCGTTGGTTCCGGGGGTCATGTCCAGGATCTCGGTGTCGTCCGCACCCGAGGCAACTTCGAAGGGGCTCGAGACGCGCACCTGCACCCCGTTGTTCGGATAGGCCGACAGCGGCGCGTCGAAGCCGATTGGCTGCCGGTACTCCAGCCAGTAGGTGCGGCTCGCGTTCGAAGTCGGAATCTTCACCGCGTAGGTGGCCGCCCCGCCCGTCTCCAGCGGCGAAAGCGTGTAATTGGCCGATCCGGAGCTGTGGGTCTTCACCGTGGTCGAGCCGATCCAGCCGAGGTCGAGCTTCTGCACGGCGTTGAAGTGCATCGCCCGCTGGTTGCCCATGGTGTCCCAGGGATCGCCATACTCCGCAGCGCTGCACGAGCCGCCGATCGTAGCGCTGCCGCAGTTGAGGCTCCCGGCGTGATAGAGCCCGAAGTTGTGCCCCATTTCGTGGGCGATTACCTGCGTGACGAAGGCGCCTGTGCCGTTGATAAAGGCCTGATGCGGGAAGCCGACGTAAGCAAGTCCCGACCAGCCGCACGCCTGCTGCGGGAACAAGTACACCACGAAGTTGTAATTCGACGGGTTGTAGATCGGGTTGAGCGCCTGGGCAGCCGTGTTGGCAGCCGAGGCGATGCTGGTGTAGTAGCTGCCGCTGCAGCCTGCGGGAAGATTCATCGTCACCCAGGTGCTCGTCACGGTGACGTTCAGCAGCTGCCCGCCATAGGAGACTTCGCTGTAGTAATTGGCGACGCTATTCGAGCTGGTCGTCATCACCTGCTGCGCCTGCGACTGCGTGAAAGCCGGTGCCGCGGTATTGTTGAAGTTGGCCATGATGACCAGCACGCTATTGGTCGTGCCCGATTTCGCCACCAGGCCGGAGGACACTGCGCTCGTGTCGGCGGGCTCGGCTTCGACCGTGATCACATCCGGATCGACCGACATGCCGTCGGGGCTTCGCTTGCCGGTGACGTGCACGCGGCTGCCGCCGCGGACTTCGGAAGGCAGACTCGCTACGTCGAGCGGCGTCGGCGCGCCGGCCGCATCGAGGACGTCGTAGTTGAAGTGACTGTGTCCACCGGCGAAGTCGTCGCTGTGGGCGATCGTCAGCGTGCCGCCGACGTCGACGGGTGTCGACGCAGGCGGCGCAGACAGCGCCTCGGCGCTGAGAGCCTGCAAAGCATTGCCACGCCGGCGTCCCGTCACCCGTACCACCGCACCACTTTGCAGTTGCTCGGCGGCGCTGCCCTGCAACGTAACGGCAGTGCCGTTGGCGAGTCGCAGCTCGCGATGGAAGAGGGTTCGCCGCGTGACCGTGTTGTCGATGCGGACGATGAGCGCGGTGCCGGTGAAGGCTTCGATCGGTTCATCGGATGCGGCCTCGGCGGCGATGGCGTGCGCTGTTGCCTGCTCGACGAAGCCGCCGAACAGCGCGAGCATCAGGAGCAGCGCCAAGATCGCACGGTTGCGCGGGCAAACGGGCTCATTCCACATCGGGACAACCTCCCTGGATGTGCAGGCCGCCTCGAGAGAAGACGGACACGGATGACAATGTCCTAAAGCTAGCAAGATACGGGCAAAAGACCAGGCCATTCCGATAGGCGGCCGATCCAAGGCGCTTATTGTTCAGTTCAAAGCGTAATAGGCCAGCGAATCCCTTGTAAGCCATCGACATACGACGGCGTCCGACGAGGGGTTCCCTGCGACCGCGGGGGGCCGCTGCAATAAGCTCTGATCCGTAGTGCGGATTGCCCTCCGCGAAGTGCCCATGCAAGGCGAAAGATGACGTGCCGCGGCGCGGGACTGGCAAGCTGTCGGCAGGAAAAGGAGGAAAAGCCAAGCCCGTCGCGGCAAATCTCGCGGTGCGCTCCCCTGCCGCTGGCGGCGGGCGACGAGCATCGGCGGCCCGCGCCTTACCCGAGTGCGTTGTCCATTAGTCCTCGCGAGGCGAAAGTCTGGCCGGTGCCTCAGCGCGGTTGACCGTAGGTCTTGAACTTCTCGAGCACGCGGGTCATTTCGGCGTCCGGCAGCAGATTCGGCTCGCCGATCTGCAGGGCGCGCCAGTACTGCTCGGCCAGCGCTTCGACTTCCACCGCCAGCGCCAGCGCGTCGACGAGCGTCGGACCCATCGCGATCATGCCGTGGTTGGCGAGCAGGCACGCCTTGCGGTCCTCCAGCGCCCGAAGCGCGCGCTCGGAAAGCTCTTGCGTTCCGAACGTCGCGTACGGTGCGCACCGGATGTCCTTCCCACCGCCGACCGCGATCATGTAGTGGAACGCGGGAATCCCCCTGCCGAGGCAGGCGAGCGTGGTGGCGAAGGGCGAATGCGCGTGCACGATGGCTGCGACTTCCGCACGCGCGCCGTAGATGTCGCGGTGGAAGCGCCATTCGGACGATGGTGTCCGAGTTCCGCCCGCTTTGCCCTGCAGGTTCATCGCGACGATGTCCTCCGGCCGCATCGTCTCGTAGGCGAGGCCGGTGGGCGTGACGAGGAATCCGGACTCGATCCGGGCGCTGACGTTGCCCGATTTGCCGCGATTGAGCCCGCGAGCGCTCATCGCCAGCGCCGTGGCGATGATCTCGCGGCGAAGCGCGCGTTCATCCATGTGCGCGCTCCGGAAAGAGCGACGCGAGTCCCGCGCTGGTCGCGGCGCAGATCCCGCGCTCGGTGATGAGACCGGTCAGGAGGTGGCCCGGCGTAACGTCGAACGCCGGGTTGGCCGCGGCCGTGCCCGGTGGCGCGATGGCTTCGCCGCCGGCGACCAGCACTTCGGCGCCGTCGCGTTCCTCGATCGGCACCTCGTCGCCGGTCGCGAGCGTCCAATCGATCGTGGTCGACGGCACCGCGGCGTACATCGGGACGTCGTTGTCGCGGGCGGCAAGTGCCTTCTCGTAGGTGCCGATCTTGTTGCACACGTCGCCGTTGCGGGTCACCCGGTCGGCGCCGACGAGCACCAGGTCGACGCGCCGCTGCCGCATCAGCGCGGCGCCGGCCGCGTCGACCACCAGCGTGTGCGGCACGCCGTGCGCCGCGAGCTCCCACGTGGTGAGTTTCGCGCCCTGCAGCCGCGGCCGCGTCTCGCTCACCCAGACGTGGAGCGCAATCCCGGCCTCGTGCGCGAGATAGATTGGCGCCGTCGCAGTTCCCCAGCCGAGGGTGGCCAGCGCTCCCGCGTTGCAGTGCGTGAGTATCTGCAGCGGACGCTCGTGGAGCGCCGACAGCGTCTCGACGATGTGCAGGCCGTGCTTGCCGAGCGCGCGATTGGCGGCCGAATCTTCTCGCGCGATGGCTTCCGCCTCCTGCCACGCCGCCGGGGCGCGCGCGGACGACGCCAGAGGAGCGACGCGGTCGCGCACCCGGTCGACAGCCCAACGCAGGTTGACGGCCGTGGGCCGCGCCGCGAGCAGCAGGGCATGCGCCGAGGCGAGCGCGCGATCGGACGGGTCGGCACGCAGTGCCAGCGCGAGGCCGAAGGCGGCCGTGGCGCCGATGAGCGGCGCCCCGCGGACCTGCATCGTACGGATGGCGCGCGCAGCGTCTTTTGCGTCGGACAGCGCCACCATCGTGCGCTCGTGAGGAAGACGCGTCTGGTCAAGCACCTCCACCCGATCGCGCTTGGACGAGGCTCGAAGCGTTTGCAGGTCCGCACGGCCCGCGGTGCGCCCGCTACTCATCGCGCTTGAGCACCTGGACGATGTTGTTGAAATCGTCGGTCCACAGACGCCAGTCGGGTCTCGCCTCGATGGTCTCGGCCGCTTCGCCGATCGCAGGGGCGTCGAGCGCTTCTTCGCTGTCCGACACGAGCACCCAGTCGCTGCGGCTGCCCATCGGTTCCTGTCCATCGTCGGAGACGAGCACGGCGTGGAGGTTCTGCGCGTAGGCGAGCTGCTGCACCACCGGCGCCAGATCGAGGTAGCGATTGGTCACGTGGAAGGCGATGATGCCGCCGGCTCGCACGTGACGCCGATAGACGGAGAGCGCTTCGTTGGTGATCAGGTGCACCGGGATCGCGTCGCTCGAGAAGGCGTCGATCGCCAGCACGTCGAAGCCCTGGGGCGGCTCGCGCTCGAGGCTCAAGCGCGCGTCGCCGAGCGCGATCTCGACGGTCGCATCGCTCTTCCCGACGTAGCTGAACTCGTGCCTGGCGATCGTCACCACCGCCGGGTTGATGTCGTAGAACCGATATACATCGCCCTTCGCTCCATAGGTGGCGATCGTGCCGGTGCCCAGCCCGATCACGCCGACCTTGAGCGGCTTGAGGGATGGATGGAGCGACTCGAGCACGCGACCGATGCCGGAGGTGGCGGTATAGTACGTGGTCGGCTGCCGCTCGAGCGGGCCGGGATACTGCGTGCCGTGCAGGATGGTGCCGTGAATGAGCGAGCGGTGGTAGTTCGGCGTGCCGGCTTCCCATTCCTGGACGCGCAGAACGCCGTAGAAATTGCGCGTGGCAAGCACCGTGTTCTCGTAGAAATCGTGCACGCTCCAGCCGGCCGCGCCAACGGAGAAGAGCAGGGACGCGACGGCGAGAACGATGAACACCGGATGCGCCCGGCGAACCTGGAACGACAGCAGCGCGGCGCAGACGATCAGTCCCAGCGCGAGCTCGAAGTACGCCGGCAGAACCAGCGGCGCCACCAGCCCGACCAGTGCCGAGCCGATCGCGCCGCCGAGCGCCACCATGAGGTAGAAGCGCGTGAGGTGACGCGGCGCGGGCTTGAGCCGTGCCAGCTCGCCGTGGCAGAACATGCAGGCGAGGAAGAGCCCCACGCAGAACACGGCGATCTGCAATTGCAGGCGGTGGGTGAGGCTGGTGTCCGCCAGCGTCCAGCCCATCACGCCGATCGCGGCCGCGAGCATGGCGCGGAAGGTTGGCGCGCGATACCAGCGGGAGCTGTCGAAGCACAGGATGAAGCTCAGGAGATAGATCGACAGCGGCGCAATCCAGAGCAGCGGGATCGAGGCGATGTTCTGGCAGATGTGGTTCGAGACGGCGAGAAGCAGAAACGAGCCGGTTGCCGCGAGCGCGGACCACAGGATCTGCCGGCCCAGCGTGGGCGCCGGCTCGCCCCCCGCTCCGTCGGGAACGGTCGCGCGCGCGAAGGGTCGGGGCTCTCTCATAGCGCCGAGCGCGAACGCGCCGGAAGCCGCCGCCAGCAGCGCGAAGACGACGTACGCGCCGGACCAGGCGTACGACTGCACGCGTGTGACCACCCAAGGCTCGAGCACGAACGGATAGCCCAGGAGCGCGAGCATCGAAGCCAGATTGGACAACGCGAACAGCCGATACGGGCTTCGTCCGGGATGGCTCCTCGCGAACCAGGCCTGGACCAGCGGGCTCGTCGTGGAGAGCAGGAAGTACGGAAGCCCGATCGTCGCCGTGAGCAGCCCCAGGATGCGCAGCGCCGGATTGTCGCTTCCCGACGGCTTCCATTGCCCGCCGGGCACGATGGGAAGCACCGCGCAGCTCAGCGCCAGCAGTGCCACGTGCAACAGGACCTGGGCGCGAGGCGACAGCCGCCGAACGACCGCGTCTGAATACGCGTAGCCGAGCAGGAGCGCCGTTTGGAAAAAGACCAGGCACGTCGTCCACACCGCGGCCGAGCCTCCGAACCAGGGCAGGATCTGCTTGGCGGTGATGGGCTGCACCAGGAACAGCAGGAACGCGCTGAAGAACGTCGTCGCGGCGTAGAGCGGCATGAGCGAGGCGAGTGACTGCCGGCGCCACGCGCTGGCAGCGTGCATTGTACGCGATCGCTCGGGCGCCCAGCCTTTGCGGCGGCTATAATGCGAGCGCATGAAGCGTCGCAAGCCCGAGGAATTGCGCTCGCATCGCTGGTTCGGCGCGAGCGACATGCGCCAGTTCGGCCACCACTCGCGCGCGGCGCAGATGGGCTACTCGCGCCGCGACTACCTCGGCAAGCCGATCATCGCGATCCTCAACACCTGGAGCGACATCAACGCCTGCCATTCGCACTTTCGCCAGCGGGCCGAGGAGGTGAAGCGCGGCGTTCTCCAGGCCGGCGGATTTCCGCTGGAGATGCCGGCGATCGCGCTGGCGGAAGTGTTCCAGAAGCCGACCACGATGCTGTACCGCAATCTCCTCGCGCTCGAGACGGAGGAGCTGCTGCGGTCGTACCCCGTCGACGGCGCGGTGCTGATGGGTGGCTGCGACAAGACCACGCCGGCGTTGCTCATGGGCGCGCTCAGCATGAATCTGCCGGCGATCTTCATGCCCGCCGGACCGATGCTGCGCGGTAACTGGCGGGATCAGCCGCTCGGCAGCGGTTCGGACGTGTGGAAGTACTGGGCGGAGAAGCGCGCGGGCAATATCTCCGAAGAGCAGTGGGCGGAGCTCGAGGACGGCATCGCCCGTTCCCCCGGACATTGCATGACCATGGGCACTGCGTCGACCATGACGTCGGCGGCCGAGGCGCTCGGCTTCACGCTGCCCGGGGCCGCATCGATTCCCGCGGCGGACTCGCGGCACTCGCGCATGGCCGCCGACACCGGCCGGCGGATCGTCGACATGGTGTGGGAGGACTTGAAGCCGCGCGACTTCCTGACCGTGCAGAGCGTCGACAATGCGATTACCACTATCCTCGCGCTGGGTGGATCGACCAACGCGGTGGTGCATATGATCGCGGTCGCGCGGCGCGCCGGCATCGCGCTCTCGATCGAGCGCTTCGACGAACTGGCTCGCCGCACGCCGCTTATCGCCAACATCCGCCCGGCAGGCAAGTATCTGATGGAGGACTTCTACTACGCGGGCGGACTGCGCGCGCTGCTCGCGGAGATCCGGGATCTGCTGGCGCTGGACGCACGCACCATCAATGGCAGGCCGCTGGGCGAGAACATCGCTGGCGCGGAAGTGTTCAATCGCGACGTGATCCTGCCCCGAGACAAGGCGCTGGTCGCGAGCGGCAGCCTCGCGGTATTGCGCGGCAACCTCGCGCCGAACGGCGCGGTGATCAAGCCGGCGGCCGCCGAATCGCGCCTGCTTCGCCACACCGGTCCGGCGGTCGTCTTCGCCGACTACAACGACATGGCCGCGCGCATCGACGATCCGGCGCTCGCCGTCACCGCGGATTCCGTGCTGGTGCTGCAGAACGCCGGCCCGCTCGGAGCGCCTGGGATGCCCGAGTGGGGCCAGCTGCCGATCCCGAAAAAGCTGCTGCAGCAGGGTGTGCGCGACATGGTGCGGATCTCCGACGCGCGCATGAGCGGCACCAGTTACGGCGCCTGCGTGCTCCACGTCGCTCCGGAATCGTTCGTCGGCGGGCCGCTTGCCTTCGTTCACGACGGCGACCCGATCGAGCTCGACGTGCCGAAGCGCAAGCTCGAGCTGAAGGTGAGCGAGGAGGAGCTCGCGCGTCGGCGCGCCGCGTGGAAGAAGCCGGAGCCGCGTTACGAGCGCGGCTACGGCGCGCTCTACCAGAGCCACATCACCCAGGCCGACGCGGGCTGCGACTTCGATTTCCTCGAGGGCACTGCGCCGACCGCGGAGCCGGAGATCCACTGACGTGCCGGTGGTCCAGGCGTCGCGGGTCGTGCAGCTCGTAACGGCGATCATGCTCGCCGCGGGTTGCAAGCGCGACGAGGCCGCGACGATCGCCCGGCGGCTGGTCGACTCCAATCTCGTCGGCCACGATTCGCATGGCGTGATGCGGGTGGGCAAGTATCTCGAGTGGATGCGCGCGGGCTGGGTCAAGCCCAACCAGGCGCCCACTGTCGTCTTCGAGAGCGACACGATCGCCGTCGTCGACGGCAACCGCGGCTTCGGGCAAGTCGTCGGCGAATATGCGGGGAAGCTCGGCACGCGCAAGGCCGCGAAGATCGGCATCGCGCTCGTGGGCTTGCGCAACTGCGGGCATCTCGGCCGCGTGGGCGACTGGGCCGAGCTTGCGGCCGCGCAAGGCCAGGTCTCACTGCATTTCCTCAATACCTCGGGCGCGCAGCGGGTCGCGCCGTTCGGCGGCAGCGATCGGCGATTGTCGACCAACCCCATTACCATCGGCATCCCGGTGGCGCGGGGCGAGCCGGTCATCGTCGACATGACCACCTCGATGGCGGCGGAAGGCAAGCTCATGGTTGCGCTCAACCGCGGCGAGCGCGTGCCGGAAGGCTGGATCATCGACAAGCGCGGCCGCCCCACGACCGAGCCGAAGGAGTTCTACGACGGCGGCGCGCTGCTCACCGTCGGCGCCCACAAGGGATCGGCGCTCTCGATCGTCACCGATCTTCTGGCCGGTGCGATCTCGACCGGCCGAAGCTCGGATCCGCAAGACACCGTGCTGCGCAACAACATGCTGTCGATCTACATCGCGCCGGCGGTCTACGACCCGCAGGGCGCGGTGGCCGCGGAGATCACGCGCTTCCTCGATTGGGTGAGGGCTTCGCCGCCGACGCGTCCCGACGCTCCCGTACTGCTGCCCGGCGAGATCGAGCGCCGGACGCGAAGCGAACGCGAGCGCCTCGGCATTCCGCTTGACGAAAAGACGTATGCAGATCTGATGGCCGCAGCCGCTTCGGTCGGACTCGATCGCGTGCACGCCGAGTCGCTCCTGGTTTGACCGTTGCATCCGAAGCTCGCATGGCCACTGAACTTTTCCCGAGGTTCGAATCGCGCTGCATCGCGACTCGCGGCGGCGAGATCCGGTTGGTCGTGGGCGGCCGCGGACCGCCCCTGCTGCTGCTGCACGGTTATCCGCAGACGCACGCGATCTGGCACAAGATCGCGCCGCGGCTCGCCGAGCATTTCACGGTCGTGTGCAGCGACTTGCGCGGTTACGGCGATTCCTCCAAGCCGGCGAGCACGCCGGATCATGCGCCGTACTCGAAGCGCGCGATGGCGCTCGACCAGGTCCAAGTCATGGAGGCGCTGGGCTTCCGGCGCTTTAGGCTTGCGGGCCACGATCGCGGCGGTCGCGTTGCGCATCGGCTCGCGCGCGATCATGCGAACCGCGTCGAGCGGCTGGCGGTGCTCGACATCTCGCCTACCGTCGCGATGTACGGCAAGACCGACATGGCCTTCGCCACGGCGTACTACCACTGGTTCTTTCTAATCCAGCCTTACGATTTGCCGGAGCGGCTGATCGGCAGTGATCCTGCGTATTACCTGCGCAGGAAGCTGGGCGGTTGGGGCTCGGCGCTCGAGCATTTCGATCCGCGCGCCTACGCCGAGTACGAGCGCTGCTTTTCCGATCCGGCGACGATTCATGCAAGCTGCGAGGACTATCGCGCTTCAGCTGCGATCGACCTCGAGCACGACGCCGCCGACGCGGGCACGAAGCTCGACTGCCCACTGCTGGTGCTCTGGGGCGAAAAGGGCGTGGTCAATCGCCTGTTCGATCCGCTCGCGGACTGGCGCGCGGTGGCGAACGACGTGCGCGGCAGGAAGCTTTCGTGCGGACACTATCTTCCCGAGGAAGTGCCAGAGGAGACCTGCGAGGAGCTGCTGGGCTTCTTCCGCGGTTAGCGCCAGACCTTACGGCGAGCGAGGTTGATCTGCTAGAATCGCGGGCTTTGGCCGGGCTCGATCCGGCCAAAGGTTTGCGTAACTGCGGGAAACGGCCAAGTAGCTCAGTTGGTAGAGCAGCGGACTGAAAATCCGTGTGTCGGTGGTTCAATTCCGCCCTTGGCCACCATTTTCAACGACTTGCGACGCCTCGATGGCGGGTTCCTTCGGAACTGTAGACCAAAACGTAGCAAGTCGATCGGCCGCTTTGCGTAATTGCTCGGGCGCGAAGTGAGCGTAGCGCCTGACCATCGCCTCGGTTTTCCAGGCGCCGAGCTCTTGCAGCTCGCCAAGGCTGGTGCCCGCCATGACGTGCCACGTGGCCCACACGTGCCGGAGATCATGCCATCGGAACCGCTCGATACCAGCCCGCCGCAGCGCGTTCTTCCACGCCTTCGTGCTCACGCGCGCGATCGGTCGCCGCCTGTACGTGAACACGTAGTCGCGATGCTTGCCAAGCTCGTCGCGAAGCACGGCCATGGCCTCGTCGTTTAACGGCACGCCGATCGCCGTACCACCTTTGGCTTCATCGGCGTGGACCCATGCAGTGCGCCGATCGAGATCGACATCAGCCCAGCGCATGCCGAGCACGTTGGCTTGCCGCAGACCGGTGGCGAGCGCGAAGCGCACGGGTTGTCGTTGATGCGGTGGCAACGCTTGCAAAAGCCGTACAACCTCCTCTCTGGTCAACCAGCGCACCCGCCGCTTCGCCTCAGGGTAAAGGGTGACGGCGGGTGCCTTCTCGATCCATTGCCACGGTCCGGCTGCACACTTGAATACGGCCCGAACGAGAGCCAAGTACCGGTTGGCGGTCGCTCGGGAGCTCTCCCGCGCTTTGACCTCGCCGATGGCCTGAATCTCGTCGCGCGTGATCGTATGCAGCAGCCGACCGCGGAAGTATCCGTCAAGCCACTGGAACTTGGCTCGATCTTGCTGCGCCGTAGCCTTGTCTGCCTTCTCGTTGCACCACCGGACTACGGCGTCCTGCCACGTGTAAGTCGGTCGTTCGCCGAGGCGGTGGATGCGCCAGAGATCGGCGCGCACGTGATCGAGCCATTCCTGCGCTTCTTGCCGGTTCGCGGTGCCACTAGAGCGGCATACGCGACTTCCGTCCGGTAGGCGGATCGCGGCCCACCAGATGCGACTATCTGGACGTTTGTAGAGCGACATGTACTCTCCTTGTCGCCTACGGCGTCCGCGCGTCGATAGTGTGCGCGGGCCCAAGCGACCAAGTCAATTTCAACGAAACGCCAAGCGCGACCGATCTTGAACGCGGGAAGCTCGCCCGCCGCGGCCAAGGCGCGCAGCGTGACCGGGTGCAGTCGCAGGCTCGCGGCGGCCTCGGTGAGCGTCAGAAAGGGAGCAGACATCCGTTCTAATGGTCCGCAGTCTGGTCCGCGTCGCGTGTGCGGTGAGCTGACAAACGTCACCGACCTAAGTAAACGGCCGTAATCTGCTCGCGACCGTGGCCCATTTCGCGGCTGATGACCTCACGCGCCTCGCGATCGATTGCTTTCTGCTTCGACGTAAGCTGCTTCGACGTCGGACCACCGCGCGCCGGACACTCCCGGCCGGTCAATTCCTGGTAGCGCACCTGCGCGTAGAAATGGCGATGCCCGTGGAAGGCGTGAATGCCGACGCGTCCGCACTCGTAGCGGAAGTGCTGCAGATAGTCGCGGTAGGTCGTGTAACCTGGTGCAACGAGGCTCTTGCCCTTGGCGAGCGCCTTGGCCTCATCGACGAGCTGCCGCTGT
>DATJBM010000025.1:0-23091 GCA_035515295.1 Casimicrobiaceae bacterium
CCGAGCTCGGGGATCGACATCTGGAAGTCCGACAGCAGCTCCAGCAGGTACGCCTCGAACGCCTCGTCGGCGCGGTCGATCTCGTCGATCAGGAGCACCGGCGGATCGGCGCAACTGATCGCTTCCAGCAGCGGGCGCTTCAGCAGATAGCGCTCGGAGAAGATGTCCTGCTCCTTCTGCGCGATCGGACGCTCGTCGTGCTCGAGCAGCTTGATGGCCAGCAGCTGCCGCTGGTAGTTCCACTCGTACATCGCCGCGTGGACGTCGAGGCCTTCGTAACACTGCAGCCGGATGAGCCTGGCGCCGCGCGCCGTGGCCAGCGCCTTCGCGACCTCGGTCTTGCCCACGCCCGCTTCGCCCTCCAGAAGCAGCGGCCGCCGCAGATCGAGCATCAGCAGCAGCGCCGCCGCGAGAGGACGCTCGGCGATGTAGCCGGCGTCCTGCAGCTGCCGCTGCAGCTCCACGACCGCACTCATCCGTTGCGCCGCCGCGCTCATGCCGTCTTCCTGGAAAAGAGGCTTCGCAACCAGTCCCTGAACACGGCCCAAAGCAGTGCGAGACCGTTCAGCTCCTGCGCGGATGACGCTCGGGACGACGGTGGCACGGTGGAGGCTGCACCCTCGCCGGGAGGCGGCCCCGGTGCAGCCTCCGGCGCCGGCTGCGCCACGACTCGCGCGGCGAATTTCTCGGCGAACTGCTTGAGGATCTGATCGGCGACCGAAGTCATCATGCGCCCGCCGAACGTCGCGGCCTTGCCGCTCATGGTGACTTCACTCTTGCCGACGAGCCGACTGGCACCGTCGCCCGCCGACTCGATGCGCGCCGCCAGATCCATGGAAGCGCCGGAAGTCCCCGTGCTGTCCGTGCCTTTGCCGAGCAAACGCAGCGAATGCGCGGCCGCATCGACGTCGCGCACCTGAAGCTGGCCGCGGAAGGTCATCGTCGCGGGACCGACCCGCACCGTGACCGTCCCTTTGTAGCTGCCGTCGGCGAGGCGCTCCGTGATGGTCGCACCGGGCATGCAGCCGGCCACCGCTTCGACGTCCTGCAACAACGCCCAGGCGACTTCGGCGGGGCCGGGTACGGCAAACGTCTTCTCCAGCTCGACCTTCATGTGGAGAGCGCGATCCTCGCCGCTACCTCTTGTTAAGCCCCAGCGCCTTGCACTGCTGCCAAACGCGGTAGGCGGTATGCGGCATGTCCATATGCGTCACGCCGAGATGCGCGAACGCGTCGACCACCGCGTTGCTGAAGCACGGGATGCCGCCCACGTGCGGCGACTCCGCTACGCCCTTCGCGCCGATCGGGTGGTGCGGCGACGGCGTAACCGTGTGGTCGGTTTCCCAATGCGGCGTCTCGACGGCGGTCGGCAGGAAATAGTCCATCAGGCTGTTGCCGAGGTGGTTGCCGTTCTCGTCGAACGGAATCGCCTGGCCGAACGCGACCGCGAAAGCCTCGGTGAGGCCGCCGTGGATCTGGCCTTCGATGATCATCGGGTTGATGCGCGTGCCGCAATCGTCCAGCGCGTAGAAGCGCCGCACCTTGGTCTCGCCGGTGAAGCGATCGACGTCGACCACGCACACGTAGGCGCCGAACGGGAACGTCATGTTGGGCGGATCGTAGTAGGCGCTGGCGTCGAGCCCCTGCTCCATGCCTTCGGGGAGGTTGCTGGTGTGGGCGGCGAGAGCGATCTCCTTCATCGTCTTGGTCTGGCTCGGATTGCCCCTGACCTTGAACCGGTCGATCTCCCATTCCAGATCGGCCTCGCCGACTTCGAGCAGGTGCGCCGCGATCTTCTGCGCCTTCGCCCGGATCTTGCGCGCGGCGACCGCGGCGGCAGCGCCGCCCACCGGCGTCGAGCGCGAGCCCCAGGTGCCGGCGCCGTACGGCGCCTTGTCGGTATCGCCTTCCTCGATCTGGATCTCGTCCGACGAAAGCCCCAGCTCGGTGGCGATGATCTGGGCGTAAGTGGTCGCGTGCCCCTGCCCCTGGCTCATCGTCCCCAGCCGGGCGATCGCGCTCCCCGTGGGATTGACGCGGATGTCGCAGCTGTCGAACAGCCCGATCCCCAGGATGTCGCAGACCTTGGTGGGCCCCGCGCCGACGATCTCGGTGAAGGTCGAGATGCCGATCCCCATGAGCTCGCCCTTCGCCCGCTTGTCCGCCTGCTCCTTGCGCAAGCCCTCGTAGTCGACCGCCTCGAGGACCTTTTCCAGCGCGGCGTGATAGTTGCCGCTGTCGAGCGTCCAGCCGAACGCGGTCTTGTACGGAAACTGCTCGGCTTTCACGAAATTGCGCCGCCGGATCTCGGCCTTGTCGATCCCGAGCTTCTGCGCGAGCACGTCCATCATGCGCTCGATGAGGTAGACCGCCTCGGTGACCCGCAGCGAGCAGCGATAGGCCACGCCGCCCGGCGCCTTGTTGGTGTAGACCGCGTCGACCCGGCAATACGCTTTGGGGATGGCGTAGGAGCCGGTGCAGATGTTGAACAGGCCCGCCGGAAAGAGCGTCGCCGAAACGTGCGAATTGAACGCGCCATGATCGGCGAGCGCGCTGAAGCGCAGCGCCTTGATCCGGCCATCCTTGTCTGCCGCCAGCTCGCCCGTGCCGTGATAGTCGCGGGCGAAGCCGGTGGTCGAGATGTTGTCGATCCGCGACTCGATCCACTTGATCGGCACACCGGTGACGATCGAGGCCACGATGGCGATGACGTAGCCGGGGTAGACCGGCACCTTGTTGCCGAATCCGCCGCCGATGTCGCCGCCGACGAGCCGGATCTTGCTTTCCGGGATGCCGGAGAGCATGGCGACCACGGTGCGGACCAGGTGCGGCGCCTGCGAAGTGAGATACACGGTGAGCTGGCCGGTGGCCTTGTCGAACGAAGCCACGCAGCCGCAGGTCTCGAGCGGACACGGATGCACGCGCGGATTCAGGATCTGCTCCTTCACCGTCACTTCGGCGGCGGCGAACGCGGCGTCGGTCTCGGCCTTGTCGCCCGACTCCCAGGTGAAGATGTGATTGGGATGCGTGCGCTTGCCGTGGCCGACGTTGTCCTTGTCGGCGATGTCTTCGCGGATGATCGGCGCATCGGGCGCCATCGCCTTGTGCGGGTCGACGATCGCGGGCAGCTCCTCGTAGTCGACCTCCACCATGTCGGCACCGTCGGCGGCGGCGTAGCGATCGTTGGCGATCACCATTGCGACTTCCTGGTACTGGAAGCAGACCTTCTTGTCGGCTAGCACGGCCTGGACGTCACCGCCCAGCGTGGGCATCCAGTGCAGCTTCACCGGCTTCAGATCGTCCGCGGTCAGCACCGCGACGACGCCGGGCACCGCCAGCGCCTTGGCCTTGTCGATCGACTTGATCCGGGCGTGCGCGTAGGGACTGCGTACGATCGCCCCGAACAGCATGCCGGGCAGCTTGATGTCGTCGACGTAGGTGCCGCGGCCGCGGATGAATCGGGCATCCTCTTTGCGCAAGCGGGAACTGCCCAGTCCCTTAAGGTTCGTCTGGCGCTCGATCGTCTCGGGTGAAGCAGCCATGTCCAGTTCTCCGGTTGAGGCGCTGATTCAGGCGGTGGGGGCAAGTTTCTTCGCCGCGTGCTGCACCGCCTTGACGATGTTCTGGTAGCCCGTGCACCGGCAGAGGTTGCCGGACATCCAGTAGCGGATGTCGTCCTCCGACGGGTTGGGGTTCTCCTTGAGGAGCCGGTAGGCGCGGGTGATCATGCCGGGCGTGCAGTAGCCGCACTGCAGCCCGTGCTGCTCGCTGAAGCTCTCCTGCAGCGCGTGGAGCGCCCCGCCCTGCTCGAAGCCTTCGATGGTCAACACCTCCGAGCCCTGGCACTGCACCGTCAGCACGGTGCACGACTTGACCGACATGCCGTCGAGATCGACCGTGCACGCGCCGCAGTGGCTCGTCTCGCAGCCGATGTGGGGGCCGGTGTGCGCGAGCTTTTCGCGCAGCGTGTGGATCAAAAGCTCCCGCGGCTCGACGACCACGTCGACCGGCTTGCCGTTGAGCTTGAAAGACACCCCTTGCTTCTTGACCATCTCGCGTCTCCTCGAAGTCGGTTCAACGGCCCGCGCGGGAGCGCGCCGTGCGCAATGCCCGCTGCGTCATCTCGCCCGCCATCGCGCGCTTGTACTCGGCGTCGCCGCGCTGGTCCGGCACCGGATCGCAGATGCTCATGGCGAGCTCGGCGGCCTGCGCGATCGCCGCGTCGGTGAGCGCCTTGCCGCGAAGCGCATCTTCGGCGGCGCGCGCCTTGAGCGGCGTGGCCGCGACGTTGGTGAGCGCGATGGCCACATCGCGCACCGTCTCGCCGCTCATGCCCAGCGTGACGGCGGCCGCCGCGGTGGCGAAGTCGCCGATCTTGCGCTTGAGCTTGGCGTAGCAGTATCCGGTGCCCGGGGCCGGGGCCGGGATGCGGATCTCAGTGAGGATTTCGTCGGGGTTCATCTGCGTGGCGTAGGTTCCGACGAAAAAGCCGTCCGCCGCGACGACGCGCTCGCTCGCCGGCGAGCGCAGCACGAAGGAAGCGCCCAGCGCGAGCATCAGCGCGGGGTGGTCGTTGCCCGGATCGCCGTGCGCGATGTCGCCGCCGATCGTGCCCTTGTAGCGCACCTGCGGATCGGAGATGAGGCGCGCGCCCTCGACCAGCAACGGGCACTTGTCCTGAAGCAGCCTCGACCAGATGAGCTCGTTTTCGGTCGTCATGGCGCCGATGCGGATCGTGCCCCCTTCCTCGCGGATCCCCTTGAGCTCGGCGATCTTTCCGAGGTCGATCAGATGCGCGGGCTGGGCGAAGCGCATCTTCATCATCGGCAGCAGGCTGTGACCGCCGGCGAGCAGCTTGGCCTCGTCGCCGAGCTGCTTGAGCAGGCCCAGCGCGTCGGGGATCGATCTCGGCGCGTGATATTCGAAATCGCGGGGAATCATCGGTGGCTCCTCCAGCGCTCTTGTCCGAGCGTTAACAAATGTAAATCGCACCGCAGCGACGCGAGCGCCTCGCGTCGCGCGGGATACGGCGGTTAGTGAACCGGTTCCGGGACGGGAAGCTCGAAGCGCCAGCCGGTGCGTCCGGCGAGCGCCTGCATGTCCTCGACCGTGTCGAGATCCGTGACGAAGCGGGTGTTGTCGGTGTGGTGCGCGTGCACGAGCTGCGGCTCGCGCTCGATCAGGTGGCGGCAGCCGAGGTTCACGTCGCTCGCTAGGATCCGCGCCAGCGCCTGCTCGCTCAACACGATCGGGTTGCCGCGTTGGCCGTCCACCACGGGCACCACCACGTGGCCCGCCGGGCGTTTCTTGAAGGCGCCGATCAGCTCGGTGAGATCCGCAGCGCCGATCAGCGGCATGTCGCCCGGCAGGACGATCACGGCATCGAAGGCGCCGCCGAGCGCCGTCAGCCCCACGCGCACGGAGCCTTGCTGGCCCTCGGCATGCGCGTCGTTGTGCGCGAGCGTCACCACGAAGCCGCGCACGTGCTCCTCGATGGCATGGCGGGCATGGCCGGTGACGACCACCACTTCGTCGACGCCGGCGCCGCTCAAGGCCACCAGCTGCCGACTGATGAGCGGCACCCCCTGGAGCCGGATCAGCGGCTTCGCCAGGCCACCCATGCGGCTGCCTTGTCCAGCCGCCAGCAGGACCGCACCGATGCGCAGCCTCGGGTGGAGCCCCCCTCCTTGTTTGAGCAGGCATCCCATGAGTCGACCTTCGGTGAACAGGCTACGTCGGGAGAAATGCCGAAACCCATTATAGGGCAGGCTTCGCCGCCCATGCGACCCCTGCTCCGGGACGCGAAGAGCGCTACCATCGCCCCTGGCGGCCGGCACGCGGGAGGACGCTCGATTGCCTCTCGCCGCCGAAGCCTCGCCCCTTGATCTGCGGCAAGTTTCGGCCGTCGCAGCGGTGCAAGAATGCCCGGACGGGCCCGTCGGCGGTGCCGTTGCCGTCGCGCCCGGCACCCGGAGGGCTGCGACCGGCAACGGGACGTTCGAAGCCCCATGCGATCGAAAACGGGACCTGAAACGGAGGTTGGCATGAAATCGATGCGGGCGATACATGTGCTGGCGGGCCTGGGGCTTGCCGGCGTGCTGGCGATGGGGTGGGGAAGCGCGGCCGGGCAGGTGAGCTCGCCTGACGGAGCGCCGAAGATCGGATCGTCGCTGATCGGCAAGCTCGAGGGTCCGACGATCGTCCTCGACGCCAAGGGGTATCCGAAGAGCTTCAAGGAAGCGCCGATGCTGGCGGCGGAGGTCAAGGCCGGGAAGCTGCCGCCGGTCGAGAAGCGTCTGCCGGAGCCGTCGCAGCTTTTCGTGGTGAAGCCGCTGCACGAGATCGGCAAGTACGGCGGCAACTGGCGGCGCGCCTTCACCGGGCCGGCGGACCACGAGAACGGCAACCGCATCAACTCGATGGACAAGATCCTCACCTTCGACTACACGGGCACCAAGATCATCCCGGCGCTGGCCCGCGACTGGAAGGTGAGCGACGACGGCAGGACCACCACGATCTACCTGCGCAAGGGCGCGAAGTGGTCCGACGGCAAGCCGCTCACGGCCAACGACTTCATGTTCTGGTACGAGGACATCTACCTCAACAAGAACATCGTGCCGACGCCGTTTTTCGAGTTCCAGATCAATGGCAAGGACGGGAAGATGCGCAAGATCGACGATTACACCGTCGCCTTCGACTTCCCCGAGCCGTACGCCTTCTTCGTCTACCAGCTCGCGGGCAGCACGGCCATCGGCGCCGGGCTCGCCACGCGCGGCGCCTTCCAGAACTGGGGCGGAGCCTACGCGCCGGCCCACTACCTCAAGCAGTTCCTGCCGAAGTACTCCTCCGAAGAGGCCGTCAACAAGAAGGCCAAAGAGCTCGGCTTCGACAACTGGGTCTCGCTGCTGCGCAACCGCTACAGCTGGGCGCTCAACCCTGACCTCCCGGTGATGACGCCGTGGAGAACGGTCTCGCCGATCAACACGCCGACCTGGGCGATGGAGCGCAATCCGTACTTCTGGGCCGTCGACACCGCAGGCAACCAGCTTCCCTACATCGACCGCATCACGATGACGCTCGCCGAGAACACCGAAGTGGCGAACCTGCGCGCGATCGCCGGCGAGTACGACCTGCAGGAGCGGCATATGGGGCTCGCCAAGCTGCCGGTGTTCCTGGAAAACGCCAAGAAGGGCAACTACACGGTGCATCTCGACCCGGGGCTCAACGGAGCCGACGCGGCGATCCACATCGGCAACTCCTATGAAGGCGACCCCGAGATCGCGAAGCTGCTGAGGAACAAGGATTTTCGCCACGCGCTCGCGCTCGGCATCGACCGCGATCAGCTCAACGAAGCGTTCTGGCTCGGAGTGGGCTCGGCCGGATCGGTCGCGCCCGCGCCGGACTCGCTCTATAGTCCGGGACCCGAGTGGAACAAGAAGTGGGGCGTGCTGGATTTGAAGCAGGCCAACGAGCTGCTCGACAAGCTCGGCCTCGCCAAGAAGGACTCCGATGGCTACCGGCTGCGCACCGACGGCAAGGGAAGGCTGAGGCTCGAGATGGTCACGGTCGGCGGCCAGTTCGTTCCCTACACGCAGATCGGCGAAATGGTCAAGCAGCAGTGGAAGAAGATCGGCATCGACGTCGACGTCAAGGAGCTCGAGCGCAATCTCGCGTTCACCCGCGACAACAACAACGAGAACCAGATGATCACCTGGGCGAACGACGGCTCCGAGATGCTCTTCCTCTTTCCCCGCCACGCGCTGCCCGTCGACGCCGCGGAAAGCCACATGGGCATGGCGTTCGCCAAGTGGTATGCCTCCAACGGAGCGGCGGGAAAGAAGCCCGACGACCCGGAAATGCTCCGCGCCTTCGATCTCTTCCGGGCGGCATACGGCATGAACGAGGAGGACCGGGCCAAGAACGCGAAAGAGATCTGGAAGATCATCGTCGAGCAGACGTGGAGCATCGGCACGGTCGGCCAGTCGCCGGCGTTCATGGGCGTGCGGATCGTCAAGAACAACATGGGCAACGTCCCCGAGCGGCAGATCAACGCCCAGCACGCCCGCACGCCGCACACCTCGATGCCGATCACGTTCTACTTCAAGTAGGATGGCGGTTCGTCATTCCCGCGCGAGCGGGAATCCAGCGGCGTTCCAAGCGACGCCGCTGGGTCCCCGCTTTCGCGGCGACGACGCAACCTAACCCGTCATGCTCGCCTACGTCGTTCGCCGCCTGCTGCTCGCCGTGCTGACGGTGTGGGCGATCTCGGTGCTGTCGTTCATGATCATCCACCTGCCTCCGGGCGACTACGTGACCTCGTACATCGCCTCCATGTCGGCGTCCGGGAGCGCCGTGTCGGAGGGCGAGGCGGAGGCGCTGCGCGAGCAGCTGGGACTGAACAAGCCGATCACGGTGCAGTACGCGAAGTGGATGGGGCTCATTCTCCAGGGCAACTTCGGCATGGCGATGGAGTGGGGGCGGCCGGTGACCGACGTCATCGGCGACCGCCTTACTCTGACCATCGTCATTTCGGTGGCGGCGATCGTCTTCACCTGGGCCCTCGCCCTGCCGATCGGCATCTACTCCGCGGTCTATCCGTACTCGTTCCTCGACTACGTGTTCACCTTCGTCGGCTTCATCGGCCTCGCCGTTCCCGGGTTTCTGCTCGCACTCATCGTCATGTACGTCGGTTTCGCGTGGTTCGGCGCGAACGTCGGCGGGCTGTTCTCGCCGGACTTCGCGGACGCGCCCTGGAGCCTGGCGAGGGCGTGGGATCTGACCAAGCATCTGCCGATCCCGGCGATCGTCCTGGGCGTCGCCGGCACGGCGCAGCTGATCCGGATCATGCGCTCGAACCTGCTCGACGAGCTGCGCAAGCCATACGTGATCACGGCGCGCGCCCGGGGGCTGCCCGAGCACCGCGTCGTGCTCAAGTACCCGGTGCGCGTCGCGCTCAATCCGTTCGTGAGCACGATCGGCTATCTCCTGCCCTACGTCGTTTCGGGCAGCATCATCGTGTCGCTGGTGCTGAGCCTGCCGACGGTCGGCCCGCTGCTGCTCAAGGCGCTCATCGCCCAGGACATGTTCCTCGCCGGAACCATCGTGCTGCTGCTCGGCGTGCTTACCGTCGTCGGCACCTTCGTCTCGGACCTGCTGCTCATGTGGGTCGATCCGAGGATACGTCTGGGGCGGCAGTGACGCTGCAGTGACACGAGATCGCGCCGCCGCGCACCCCATCGCGAACGTCGACGCCGCGGCGGCGCCGCTCGGCGTGCCGCTTGCGCCGGAGCCGGCTCCCGAGCGCGAAGTCGGAGCGCGGGCGGAGGAACGCGTCGCCGTCGCCACGCAATGGCAGCTCATGTGGTGGCGCTTCCGCAAGCACAGGCTCGCGGTCGGCGGCACGCTCGTGCTGGCCGCGTTCTACGTGGTGGCGATCTTCGCCGACTTCTTCGCCTACGTCGACCCGCAGGAGTCCGACGCGCAGCGCTCGCTCATGGGGCCGCAGCCGATCCACTGGATGGACGAAGGAAGCTTCCGGCCGTACGTGCACGCCTTGAAGGGCACGCGCGACCCGGTGACGTTCAAGCGCGTATACGTGGCCGATACCAGCGTCAAGATCCCCGTCCGCTTCTTCGGCCACGGCGAGCCGTACGCGCTGCTCGGATTCATTCCCGCCGATCGCCATCTGTTCACCGTCGAAGGCGCGAAGCCGTCCGAGTCGCTCTTCCTCATGGGAACCGACATGCAGGGCCGCGACCTGTGGTCGCGGCTGATGTACGCGACGCGCACCTCGATGACCATCGGACTGGTCAGCGTGGCGATCAGCCTGGTTCTGGGCGTCGTGCTGGGGGGCGTATCGGGCTATCTCGGAGGACTGATCGACACGGTGATCCAGCGGATCATCGAGATCCTGCGCTCGATCCCGACGATACCGCTGTGGATGGGGCTCGCCGCGGCGCTGCCCAGCGACTGGAGCATCGTCAAGGTGTACTTCGCCATCACGATCATCATCTCGCTGATCGGCTGGACCGAGCTCGCGCGCGTCGTCCGCGGCCGGTTCATCTCGCTCAAGGAAGAGGACTTCGTCATGGCGGCGGAGCTGATCGGCTGCAGCAGGACGAGAATCATCTTCCGCCACATGGTGCCGTCGTTCGTGAGCCACATCATCGCGGCCACCACGCTCGCGGTCCCGGCGATCATCATCAGCGAGACGTCGCTCTCGTTTCTCGGCCTGGGCCTGAGGCCGCCGGCGATCAGCTGGGGCGTGCTGCTGCAGGATGCGCAGAACATCCAGGCACTCGTAATCTCGCCCTGGCTGCTGATCCCTTCCTTCGCGGTGATCGTCGCGGTACTCGGCTTCAATTTCATGGGCGACGGCATCCGCGATGCGGCGGATCCGTACCTGTGATCGATCGTGAAACTGCGCGCTCCGCTTAGCCGTTCCCGCGAAAGCGGGAACCCGGCGTCGTTGCGCCAGGAATCGCCGGGTCCCCGCTCGCGCGGGGACGACGACCGCCGGCCGCTGCTGTCGGTGCGAGATCTTCGCACGAGCTTCTTCCAGGACGAGGGCACGACCCTGGCCGTCGACGGCGTGTCGTTCGACGTCCTCCCGGGACGCGCGCTGGGAATCGTCGGCGAGAGCGGCTGCGGCAAGAGCGTCACCGCGCATTCGATCCTGCGCATCGTCCAGCCGCCGGGCCGAATCGTCGCGGGCGAGATCGTGCTCACCCGCGCCGACGGATCGCAGGTCGACCTCGTCAAGCTCAAGCCCAACGGCCGGCTGGTCCGCGCCATCCGCGGCGGGGACATCGGGCTCGTGTTTCAGGAGCCGATGACGTCGTTCAGCCCGGTGCACACGGTGGGCGCGCAGATCGTGGAAGCGGTGCTGCTGCACAACGCGGTGAGTCGCAAGGAGGCCCGCCACCGCGGGATCGAGGCGCTGCGCAGCGTCGGCATCCCGAATCCCGAGCGGCGGATCGACGAGTATTCGTTCGAGCTCTCCGGGGGTCTGAGGCAGCGCGCGATGATCGCGGTCGCGCTGTCCTGCGCTCCGCGGCTGCTGATCGCCGACGAGCCCACCACCGCGCTGGACGTGACGACCCAGGCGCAGATCCTCGAGCTCCTGCGCACGCTGCAGCGCGAGCGCGGCATGGCGATCATGCTGATCACCCACAACCTCGGCGTGGTCGCCGAAATGGCCGACGACGTGGTGGTCATGTACCTGGGAAAGGTGGTCGAGCAGGGCAGCGTCGACGATATCTTCCACGACCCGAAGCATCCGTACACGAAAGCGCTGCTCCGGTCGATTCCCAGCATCGAATCCAAGCCGAGGGTGAAGCTCCCGACGATCGCCGGTTCGATCCCGCATCCGTTCAACCGTCCGACGGGCTGCCCCTTCCATCCGCGGTGCGAGTCCTTCCAGCCCGGCCGTTGCGACACGGCGGAACCGGCGCTGACCCCGGTCGGCGAAGGCCGCAAGGCGAGTTGCTTTCTCTACCCATGACGCCGGTCGCAGCCGTTCCCAATGCAGGCCAGGTGCTGCTCGACGTGCGCGGCTTGAAGAAATACTTCCCCATCCGCCGGGGACTGCTGCAGCAGACGGTAGGCCAGGTGAAGGCGGTCGACGACGTCACGTTCTTCGTGAACCGCGGCGAGACGCTGTCGCTGGTCGGCGAGAGCGGCTGCGGCAAGACCACCACGGCGCGGTGCGTCCTGAGAGCCATCACGCCGACGGCCGGGGAGGTGCTGCTTCGGGACAACGACGAGCTTGTCGACGTCGCCACCGTGCCGAAGGAGCGGCTTCGCGCATTACGCCGCCAGATGCAGATGATCTTCCAGGACCCGTTCTCGTCGCTCAATCCGCGCATGACCCTGCTCGATATCGTCGGCGAACCGCTGCTGGTCCACGGGGAAGGCAACGCGCAGGAGCGCACCGATCGAGTCGTCGAGCTCCTGCGCCTCGTGGGCTTGCGTCCCGAGTACATGCGCCGCTACCCGCATGCCTTCTCCGGCGGGCAGCGCCAGCGCATCGGCATCGCCCGCGCGCTCGCTTTGAGCCCGCGGCTGATCGTCGCCGACGAGCCGGTCTCCGCGCTGGATGTGTCGGTCCAGGCGCAGATCATGAATCTGCTCATCGATCTTCAGGAGCGGCTCGGGATCACGATCCTGTTCATCGCCCACGACCTGAGCGTGGTGAAGCACGTGAGCGAGCGCGTCGCGGTGATGTACGTGGGAAGGATCGTGGAATCGGCGCCCACCGAAGCGCTCTTCGCTACGCCGAAGCATCCCTATACCGAGGCCCTGTTGTCGGCGGTGCCCAAGCCCGACCCGCGGTATCGCTCCGAGCGCATCGTGCTCCAGGGTGAAGTCGCCGACCCGGCGAACACGCCGCCCGGCTGCCATTTCCATCCGCGCTGCCGGTACGCCACAAGCGTTTGCCGCGAGAAGACGCCGGCGCAGCAGGAGATCGCTCCCAACCATTTCGTGCGCTGTCACCGCGCGACGGAGCTTTCGCTGCGCGGCGTGCCCACATCGCTTTCGTAAGGCGAAATCATGGACGTCCGTCAGCCGATTCACAGCGACCACGCGAAGACGCTCGACTCTGCAGCGCTGCGCCGCGAGTTCCTCGTCGAGAAGATCTTCGCTCCAGGAGAGATTGCGCTCACCTACAGCCAGATCGACCGCATCGTCGTCGGCGGCGCGATGCCGCGCGGCGAGGAGATCGGCTTCGCGCCCGAGCTCGCGAGGCAGTTCGCCGTCGGCGCCTTCCTCGAGCGACGCGAGCTCGGCGCAATCAACGTCGGAGAAGCCGGATCGATTGTCGTCGACGGACAACGCTTCCCGCTCGCCCATCGTGACGCGCTCTACGTCGGGATGGGCGCGCGTGAGATCCGCTTCGCCAGCGCCGATGCCGCGAACCCGGCGAAGTTCTACCTGAACAGCGCGCCGGCGCACCGCGCCTGCGCCACGCGGCGGATCAGCCTCGGCGACGCTTCACCAACGTCGCTCGGCGATGCCAAGAGCGCCAACCGGCGCACGATCTACAAGCTGCTCGTTCCGGGCGTCGTCGAGACCTGCCAGCTCACGATGGGCATGACCGTGCTCGAGCCCGGAAGCGTGTGGAACACGTTTCCGACCCACACCCACGAGCGCCGGATGGAGGTCTACTTCTACTTCGGGCTTCCGCCCGACGCGGCGGTGTTCCACCTGTGCGGGCGCCCCGACGAGACGCGCCACGTCGTCGTGCGCAACGAGCAGGCGGTGATCAGCCCGAGCTGGTCGATCCACTCGGGCGTGGGGACGCAGGCCTACAGCTTCATCTGGGGCATGGTCGGCGAGAACCAGGCGTTCGACGACATGGACGCGGTGGCGACGGCGGCGCTGCGCTGAACGTGCCGGAGCCCGGCGAATCGGCGCGAGCGGCGCGCGCTAACCGCCCGCCCTTCCCGCCGCCAGCTCTTCGCCCTGCCCGCCGTACGCGGGCGGCACGTAGAAGTTGAGCGTCTTGAGCGGCCGGCGGCCCGTGTTGCGGATCTCGTGCCGATCTCCGTGCTCGATCAACAGCAGCGTCCCGGCAGAAAGCGGATAGTTCCGCCCGTTGAGCCATGCGACCCCAGCGCCTTCCACGACGAAGAGCCATTGATCGGCGCCCGCGTGCCGGTTGTTGCGATCGCCCTCCGACATGCCGGGATCGATCACCATCTGCGCCGCCTGCGACCGCTTGTTGCCGAGGACGACGTTGAATCCTCGGCCGAAGCGAAGGGTCTTGCGCTGCATGCTGTTCCTCGCTCGTGTCGTCTGATCGAGTAGACCTCTGACCGAGCAGTCGGTTGCGTAGGCATGCGCCGCAGCCCGAAAGACCGCAGGAGTCCCAGGGTCATGCGCGTCGCCCGGGCCCCTTGACGATTGGGACGCCTCGCCGCATCGTTCAGGAGCCGGAAGTGCTCCCCGAGCGCCTGCTCCGGAAGAAAACCCATGGCGTCGCGTTGCGCGCACCTGGACCTCGTTTTGACCGACACGCCCAACCGCGCCGGCTGCGAGGAGTACCTGGCCATGGGCGACGGCTGGGTGCACCTGCGCCTGTGCCGCACCTGCGGCCACGTCGGCTGCCGTGACAGCTCCAGGAACAAGCACGCGACTAAGCATTTCCGTTCCAGCCATCACCCGATCGTGACCTCGCTCGAGCCGGGCGAGATCTGGACCTGGTGCTACGCCGACGAGGTCGCGATGGAGCTCGATTGAGCGCTCCGACGGCGGCGGTCTACTCGACGTGGAGTCCGCTGCACAACGCGCTGTTCCGCAGCCTGTGGATCGCCACGCTGGTCTCCAACGTCGGCACGTGGATGCAGGACGTCGGCGCCGGATGGCTGATGACGTCGCTCTCCTCGTCGCCGTCGATGGTGGCGCTCGTGGAATCCGCCGACAGCCTGCCGATGATGCTCCTCGCGCTTCCCGCCGGCGCGCTCGCCGACATCGTCGACCGCCGCCGGCTGCTCATCGCCATCCAGCTCTATCTCCTCGTCGTCGCCGGCGCGCTCGGCGTGCTGACGCTGCTCGAGCTGACGACCGCCTGGAGCCTGCTCGGATTCACCTTCGCACTCGGCGTCGGTGGCGCGCTGATGCTGCCGGCATGGTCGGCGATCGTCCCCGAGCTTGTCCATACCGAGGAGTTGGCCTCGGCGGTCGCTCTCAACAGCGTCGCGATCAACGCCTCGCGCGCGCTCGGGCCGGCGATCGCCGGCGTGCTGGTGGCGGCAGTGGGCCCCTGGCTGGTGTTCATCCTGAACGCGCTCTCCTACATCGCCATCGTCGCGGTGCTGGTGCGCTGGCGGCGCGAGCATCACAAGAGCACGCTGCCGGCCGAGCGGTTTGCCAGCGCCATCCGGGTCGGAATGCGCTTCGTGATGCACACGTCGGCGCTCAAGGTCGTGCTGATCCGCGGCGGCGCGTTCTTCGCCTTCGCGAGCGCCACCTGGTCGCTGTTTCCGCTTATCGTCAGGCGGGAGCTTCAGCGCGGACCGGAAGTCTACGGAATGCTGCTGACCTGCATCGGCATCGGCGCGGTGGGCGGCGCGATGCTGCTGCCGCGCATCCGCGCGCGGATGTCCCGGGACGGCCTGGTCGCCGGATCGAGCGTGCTGTACGCGCTGGCGGCGCTGGCGCTGGCGCACGTCTCCAACCTGGCGCTGCTCGCCGTGGCGATGCTCGCAACCGGCGTGGCCTGGATCTCGATTCTCTCCGCGCTCCAGGTCGCGGCGCAGATGACGCTGCCGCCGTGGGTCCGCGCCCGCGGACTCGCGGCGTTCGTCGTCGTGTTCATGGGCGGAATGGCGCTCGGTAGCGTGCTGTGGGGACAGGTGGCCACCCGGATCGGCATTCCCGCGGCGCTCACCGCCGCCGCGGGCGGGATGCTGCTCGCGATCGCGCTGACCTGGCGCTTCAAGCTCGGCGACCACCAGGTGCTCGACTTCCGCCCGGCGATGGACTGGCCGCTGCCGGTGCTGGCGGAGACGCCGGAGCCCGACGTGCCGGTGATGGTCACGATCAGCTACCGCATCCGGGCCGACAAGCGTGCGGAGTTCGTCGCCGCGATGCAGGGCGTGCGCGAGATGCGCCGGCGCAACGGCGCGTATTTCTGGCAGCTCTTCCACGACTCCGAGGATCCGACGCGCTTCGTCGAGACGTTCATGGACGAGTCCTGGCTCGAGCACCTGCGCCAGCACGAGAGGGCGAGCGTCGCGGACCGCGAGATCCAGCGCCGGGCGAAGCAGTATCTGGCCGAAGGCGAGACGACGAAGTCCTCGCACTGGCTCGCCGACCGCGAGACCTGACGGCGCGGGCCCGGCGTCAGCGGTCAGACAAAATCGATGGCGAGCCAGCGCCTTGCTTGCTGCCGAGAAGACGCTCTCCTTCGCGCCTCACCACCTCGTAGCACTCGCACACGCGGCTTTCCAGGCCATGCCGGTCGAGCAGCGCGATCCTGCCGCGGCTGTAGTTGATGCACTTCGCCGCCTGCAGCCTGCGCGCCGAGGCCGTCACCGCCTCGCGCCGCACGCCCAGCATCATGGCGATGATCGCCTGCGTGAGCGGAAGCTCCCCAATGGCGACGCGATCGTCGCACAGCAGCAGCCAGCGGCACAGGCGTTGCTCGACCGAGTGCAGGCTGTTGCACACCGCCGTCTGCGAGATCTGTGTGAGCAGCGCCTGCGCGTAGCGCAACAGCAGCGACTGCAGCCTGGCGCGGCGGTCGAATTCCGCACGGAGGGCGGTCGCTTTCATCCGGAGCGCGCCCCCGGCGATCCGGACCAGCGCCCGATGGGGCTGCGTGCGCCCGCCCATGTAGAGCGCGACGCCGACCACGCCGTCGTTGCCTACGACGCCCATCTCTGCCGAGATGCCGCTCCTGGTCGTGTAGACGAGCGTCACCACCGAGGTCGTCGGAAAATACAGGTAGCTTTGCGGCTGATCGGCTTCGTAGACGACTTCGCCGAGCGAGAATTCGACGGGCTCCAGATGCGCGGCGAGCCGCTGGTAATCGCTGCGGGAGAGCCTGGCGAGCAGCCAGTTCCGGCTGGAAGAAGGGAATCGGTAGCGAGCCCTGGCGTCGCTCGGGGCTTCCGGTTCGCCGGCGCCGGAACGGCGCCGGCTCCTCATTCGACCTCCTGCGCGCTCATCGGTCCCCCCGTCGGGCGCGCTACTCTACTACGTCGATTCCACGCTCACGTAGTCTGTGCGCCAGCGAACACTGGCGCACCGCGACGCCGGATCAGAGCTGCAGAAGCGCGCGCGGCGCGGAATGATCGCCGCCGAGCAAACGATCGGTTTCGCGCCGGACCACTTCGTAGCATTCGCAGACCCGGCTCTCGAGACCGCGCCGGTTGACCACCGCGATCCGGCCGCGGCGGTAACCGATCAGCTTCGCCGCGCGCAGCTTCCGCGCCGCCGCGGTCACCGTCTCGCGGCGTACGCCGAGCATGGCCCCGAGGAGCGCGTGCGTCAATGCGAGCTCGCCGGGGCCGGCGCGATCGTCGCACAACAGCAGCCAGCGGCAGAGACGCTGCTCGAGTGGATGCAGGCAGTTGCACACGGCGGTCTGCGAGATCTGGGTCAGGAGCGCCTGCGTGTAGCGCAGAAGCAGGGTCTCCAGAGCTTCGCTGCGCTTCAACTCCGAGCGCAGCGCTTTGGCGCTCAACCGCAAGGCGTCGCCACCAATCTGCACCAGCGCCCGGTTAGGTCGCGTTCCCCCGCCCATGAACAGCGCCATGCCGACGGCCCCGTCCCTGCCCACGATGCCCATTTCGCCCATGGCGCCGTCCTTCATGGTGTACACGAGCGACACCACCGAGCTCGTCGGAAAATAGAGATGACTCTGCGGCTCGCCCGGCTGGTAGAGGACGTCACCGACGAACAGCCGGACCGCCTCGAGGCGTGGAAGGAGTCGCTGGTAATCGGCGCGCGGCAACCGGGCCAGGAGGCGGTTACGGTTCGCGGCGGCGCTCTGATATCGAGCCATGGTTTTGTTGTTCTTCGTCATTGCGCGGCTCGCCGGCGCCGATCAAGGTCCGGCACTCAGCAGCAAAGAGCGCGCGACCGCATTCGCCGCGTTCCAGAGCGCGGTCGAACGCGCCGGCCATGACGCGCTCGGTATTTGGTCATTTGCCCGCCGAGCGGCTTCGTACCGCCCGCTCGCGGCGGATCGGCGACTCCTGCTCGGCGGCCAGCCAGGACAGGATCCAGATCGCCGCATAGACGGGAGCCATCGCCGCAATCGTTGCCGAAGAGCCCGCGACCGTGCCCCAGGCCTGCAGGATGTCGAGCCAAACGTTACTCATGGATTCGGTCTCCACGATTCCTCGTTTCAATGTAGGCCCGCATCACGCCGCGGCGGAATCGGTGTTTGTCGGATTCACTTGTAGGTGACTCTCAGTGCCGATGTAGGGCAGCGGGGAGTGAAGCTAAAAAAACGACAGGGGCCCGCATCGCCGCAAACCCCTGTCGGAAGGAAACGTTGCCGCAGGAGCGGCCGGTGTCGGATCAGTGCGCGCAGCTATAGCTAGCCGAGTGTCCGCCCGTCGATCGAGGGCGTGTACGAGGTCCGCTCGCGCTGCCGGAGGACGTGTTGCTCGAATGGATGGTCAAGTTCGGGCGCGCGGAGAAGGCCGATCTCGGCGCGGCGTATCGCCAGAGCCCGCTCGATCGCGGCGCGATCCGGATGCGGGCCCGCGCTTCGTGCCGCCGGAACTGCCGAAAGCCATCGAGCGCAGCGGCGAGGGGTTCTATCGTCTCTCGCGCGAGTGACCGTCACACATCGTTGACGGCCTCGGTCGCCACCCAGCCGGCGTCGATGCCGCCGGGGAGCATCTGGCCGACATCTTCGCCGACCTCCCGGCCGATGAGCGCGTTGAGCTTGGCGTTCATCGCTTCGAGCAGCTCCGCGTTCTTCTTGCGGTCGAGCGCGAGGTTGTCGCGCTCCAGCGGATCGCGCGCGACGTCGAAGAGCTCCACGTCGTTGAGCTTGAACAGCGCGTCGAGCGACGCGGGGGCATTGTGCTGCCTGGGCGAGAAGTAGCGAGCGAAGCGGTAGCGGCCGTCGAACACGGAGCGGATGGCGCCGCGCTTGGTCAGGTCGGGCCGTAGCGCGCCCTCCTTGGCGGCCTCCTTCACCTTCGCCTTGCCGTCGGGCTGCTGCAGGACGGCTACCACCTTCTGCATGAAGTCGCCGTCGATGTAGGCGAACATGTTGTAGCAGTAGAGCGCGCCGTCGCGGATCGCCGTGTGCGAGGCCTTTTGCGGCGCGGCGAGCAGTGGCGAGAGGTCCTTGCCCGGCAGATCCTTGGTGAGCGCGGCCTTCTTGTCGGCAGGCGCGCCGGCCAGGTTCAGCAGCGTCGGCGCGAGATCAACGTGGGAGGTCACCGCCTTGCAGCGCTTGCCTCCGGCGTATGCCGGATGCGCCACGATCAGGGGCACGTTGTTCTGCTCGCGATAGGCTGTCGCGCCCTTCGAGTGCAGCCGATGCGCGCCGTCGAGGTCGCCGTGGTCCGCGGTGAGCACGACGATCGTGTTCGAGGCGAGCCCGAGCGCCTCCAGCTCGTCGAGGAGCGGCGTGATGTTGCGATCGATGTCCCGCAGGCAGTTGAGGTAGTAATCGTGCCGCCGGCGCCAGCGCCAGTCCTCGTTCGGGATCTGGCCCACCAGCGCGTCGTGCGAGCGGATGTAGTCGGCGTGCGCAGCGGGCCGCCCGGGCGCGTCGAGCGCCTGCCCGTAGGTCGGCGGCAGCGCGGAGCCCCATTGCTTCGCGTACAGCGGATGCGGGGGCTCGGCGCGGATGTGCCCCAGGATGTTGCGCGCCTGCACGGGCTCGCCGGGACGATCCGTGTCGATGAACATCACGTCGTGCGGATTGACCAGGTTCACCGCCAGGAACCACGGCTTGCCTTGCGCCGCGAGCTCCGTCCCCCGGCCGCGCAGCCAGTTGACGCCCATCGCGGAGATGATGCCGTCGTGCAGGTAGCCGCCACGGTCGTGGGCGATGATGTCGCCGACGCCGAAGTAGTCGGAGAAGCCGTAGGCTTCCATCTCCTTGGTGAAGATCTTCGTCGGCGATCCCAGCTCGTTGACCGTCTCGAATTCCTTGGTGAGATGCCACTTGCCCTTGTAGGCGGTGTAATAGCCCGCTTCGCGCAGCATGTCGCCGATCGTCGGCAGATCGGTCGACAGGCTACTGACCCACGGGAAGTTGGTGTTGTCGAACATCTTCGTCTGCTGGATGTGCCGGCCGGTGTAGAGGACCGAGCGCGACGGCGTGCAGACGCAGGAGTTGATCTGGTGGTTCTCGAACACGATCCCCTTCTTGGCGAGGCGCTCGTGCGCCGGCAGACGGTAATCCTTCGGCAGCTCCCCGGGACGGAAATGGCGCTCCTGGTCGGTGAGGAGGAACAGGATGTTGTAGGGCGTTCCCGCCGGCCTGGACGCGTGCGCGCTTGGCGACCCGGCGGCGGCGGACGCCGCCTCGCTTCCGAACAGGCTCGTTCCGAGAGATGCCGTAAGCGCACCCGCGCCGATCGCCTTCAGCGCGTCTCTGCGTCCAGCGTCGATGTCGGATTGCTTGCTGCTTGCCATGGTTACCCCTTCCGCTTCGCGCGCGTCCGTTACGATACGAGTCATCCCGAACCGCTAGAACCGCACACCAAGTCGGCGAAGACGGCCCGGTCGCGGCGTCGTAGAGGGCTTGCTCGGAGCCGACGCAGTGACCGGCGTGAGCGGACGCCAGCCCGCGCTCTTTCGGCGCGGCATTCTAGCAGGCCGGGGCTCGGCAGCAAGATCGGATCAACCCGTCGCTGCACCGGGGGTCGGCAGTCACCGCACGCAAGACTCGATCCGCGTAGCGCGGCGCGCGAGAAACGCGCGCCTGGCAAGCGAGACCGTACCGTGACCGCCGCCGGTGCCCTGCTCCGCCTTGCGGGCTACGATTGGGACACATCGTCCCGGACGACGCGCACACGCATCGGTTCGCAGTGGGAGCGCTCGTCGTTCGCGGCGAGATGTGGCTCACGGTCGGCGACGCTGTCCGCCACTTGCGTCCGGGCGACGAGTTCACGCTCGATCGCGGCGTCGTGCACTCGGAGCGCGACGGCTCGGAAGGCGCGACCTACTGGGCGGCGCGTCGCCGCGGCTAGCGTGATCGGCAGTATCAACGGCTCCGGGCCGCCTTGATCAGCGGTTCAGCGGCCACGCGACGCCTCGCGCGAACGCCTCAGCTTCGCGGCGCATCTCCATTGCTCTTCCCGCCTTCCCGCGTCGGCGCTATGAAGCGCTTTGCGAGGAGCACGAAGCAGAGGGCCGAAAGCAACAGATAGAACACCCACCCGGATATCCGTTCCGGCGAAATCCACCCGGCGACCAAATTGAGCGTCGCGCTGTCCGCGTCGAGAAACCAGACAAACAGAGTCATCCAGACAGCACCGGTGCCGAGAAGAATCGAGAAGGTAACGAGGAAAGCCAACCTAGTGCAGCGCGCTGTCAAAGGGCCGCAGCTCGCCGGCATTGTGACACGTGACTGGACACTCGTGTGCATCGCAAGCTGCGTGATCTGAATCAAGCGCGAGAATCTTGCACGTACCTTACAAACGCGCCGGCGCTCCGTCGGCCATCAGGAAGCCCTCTCGGAAGCGCCGGAACTTGTGGAGCCGGAAGTCTTCCAAGCTTGCCGAAGCTTCATCAGGCCACATGAAACGACCCGCCGGATCGAAAATCACCCTGGCGCTGGCGGCGCTGCTCGCTATGCCTGCGGCGCGCGGCGCGCTAGGCGACGTCGAGGCGAGCATCGAGGTCGACCGATTGGCAATGCATGCCATGCAGCAGACAACGCGCACGCCGAGGTTCACGATGCACGAGTTGCGAGCGCCTTCCGGCACGACGGTCCGCGAATACGTGTCCCCGGCGGGAACGGTGTTCGGAGTGGCGTGGCAGGGTCCCACCCTGCCTGATCTGCGCCAGTTGCTGGGTGCGCATTTCGACGAGTACGCGGCGGCTGCGGCTGAGCGGCGAACGCGGCGATCTCCCGTTCTCGTTCAGCTGCCGGGCTTGGTGGTTCAGTCGGCCGGCCACATGCGCGCGTTCGTCGGGAAGGCCTACATTCCACAGGCTCTTCCGCCGGGCGTCGCGGTGGCGGAGATTCAGTGACGGACGCAACCGTGCGGGCATTGCTCGCGGCGTCGGCATTGGCAGCGCTGCTCTCGCTTGCGGCATGTGGTGGCGGCGGGGGCGGTTCCGGGGGAAGCCCTTCCTCTGGTCCGGTTCAGAATACGCAGCCGATTGTCGTAGACGGTGGCCCCGCGAACATTCCGAACCTGGCGTTCACCAGCGTCACGATCTGCGCCCCGGGATCCAGCACGAACTGCCAGACGATCGACCACGTTCAGGTCGACACCGGTTCGACCGGCCTGAGGATCATCGCTTCCGTGCTGTCGCCAGGGCTCGCGTTGCCGCAGCAGACGGACGGCAATGGCAACCCGTTGGTCGAATGCGCGCAGTTCGTCGACGGCTTCAGCTGGGGGCCGGTTAAGATCGCGGACGTTCGCATAGCCGGCGAGCAGGCGAGCTCGGTTCCGATCCAGGTGATCGGCGACGGCAGCTTCGCGGCCATACCATCGAGTTGCTCGAGCAGCGGGCCACCGGAGAACACCGTGATCGATTTAGGCGCCAACGGCCTGCTCGGCGTGGGCCTCTTCGCGCAGGACTGTGGCAGCGACTGCGCGCAGGGCGCGCTTCCGGGCGCGTACTACCGTTGCCCCACCAGCACCTGCCAGCCCGTTCAGGCCGCGATCGGCAAGCAACTGCAGAACCCGGTGGCGCTCTTCGCGACGGACAACAACGGAGTGATCATCCAGCTTCCCGCCGTGGGCGTCGACGGCGCCCTCAGCGTGACCGGATCGATCATCTTCGGCATCGGTACTCAAGCTGACAATGGACTCGGCGGCGCGAAAGTGCTCGGAACGGATCCGAATACCGGAACGATCGTCACGGTCTACAACGGGCAGCGATACGCGAACAGCTACTTGGACGCCGGTTCGAGCGGCGTTTTCTTGGGCATCGAAGCATTTCCCCCCTGCAGAAGGCCGGACCAAGGATTTTATTGCCCCGTCGCGACGCAGAGCATCTCCGCCACGCTGCAGGGAACGACGCAAACGAGCGCCGCTGTGAATTTCGCCGTCGCCAATGCCGATGCACTCTTCGCCGCGAACCCCACGTTCAACGCATTCGACGACCTCGCCGGTCCCGCAGGGGATACCTCGACCACGTTCGCCTGGGGCCTGAGCTTCTTTTACGGCCGCTCCGTGTACACCGCGATCGAGCAGCGCAGCACGCCCGGAGGCACGGGGCCGTACGTCGCGTTTTAGGCGATCGTTTGTCGCGATCGCCGACGACTTCTTGGCCTGAGAGCCGGCCGCACCTACTTCCCCGGGTCCTTCTGGTCGGGGAACTGGTCGAACTCCACGTTGTAGAGCTCGTTGCCCACCTTCTCCACCTTGCGGATGTACACCGTCTGCACGATGTCGCGCGTCTGCGGGTCGATCATCACCGGCCCCCGCG
>DATJBM010000026.1:0-45171 GCA_035515295.1 Casimicrobiaceae bacterium
GATGCAGGCCGCGAAGTCGTCCAGGAAGCAAGCGGTGGCCGCGGGCAGCTCGCGCTCGTAGGTGCGCACGAATTCGTCGCGCAGCAGCTCAGCGAGCTTCGGACTGGCCGCCGTGTACGCGCTCCAGGCCGCCGATTTCACGACTGCTACGCGAACGGCTGGCCACCGGCGAACTCGCACAACTCATGAGCGAAGGCGCAACGCTGACCGAAGAAGAGACCTGTCGCTTAGCGCTTGCGAGTTAGAGCGTTCAGTCGGCATGCAAGCGGTACGCACGCTATCCGCTCTCGGCTAATGGCCGGGAGCGTGCGGTGCAATGTCGGCAATGGCGAGCCGCTCGAATCTCAGTCCGCGACCCATACCGGACTTCCAATTTTCGCCAAAGCGGCCGTCGCGTTGACTGACCGCTCTCTGGCTTGATCAATCTGCCCAAGAGGCAAATCGCAGTCGAGCTCTCACAACCGGTCGCAACACCGTTCGCGATGGCCCAGTCACGCTACCCGGCGCGGCACCCCTTGGCGTTGCACTGACGATCGGCGCACCGGTCATCGCATTAAGCCAAGGCGATAAGCGGAGCGTCAAACTGAAGTAGACGCCTTGGATTGAGTGTCTTGGGACACTCGTAACACCCATTCGAGGTTCGTCGACACCTTCGGCCTCGGGATGGAGCGTCGCCATCTGATGACATTGCGCGCGCGTGCATTCGACGTGCGATCGTTGCATCGTGATCCGAGATGGGAGCGCGGCTGGCAACCGGTAGGACCGACTCCTAGACCCCTTTCGGCTCATCTTACGCGTGAATCGGAGGACGTCGGATTGTCAGCGGCGAGAGACAAAAGAATAGTTGCCGCAGCACAGCGGAGAGGACAACTCACATTGGCGTGCGAGGTCCCGACCTATGACATACGAGGATGGTAAGGGCGCCGTTGCGCCGTCGCCGGATACAGATCGTACCCTTTTCGATCCATCCTCCTTGCGCATAACTCGCAAGGCCAGATTTGCGCTTGGCGCTTGCTGTTTGCTTTCGGCGGCGCTCATATTCCAACCGGCTACGGCCAGCGCCGGGGCCGACCTCGTCGTCGAACCCGTCGATGCAACACGGCTCGTTGCCTTGTCGCAGCACCGCGCCTCGTGGGCGACGGCGGAAAATGATCTGGGAGAAGTGGCAGGCGACCTACCGCTCTCGCACTTGACCATTGTGCTGAACTCGTCAGCGCAAAGCGAATTCGAGGACTTTCTCAATCAGCAGCAGGATCCGAATTCGCCGAACTTTCATCACTGGCTCTCACCTACGGAGGTAGGCGAGAGATTTGGCGCCTCAGCGCATGATGTGCAGGCAGTCACATCGTGGCTGCAGTCGCAAGGCTTGCACGTCAATGCAGTCTCTAACAGCCACTTGCGGGTTGACGTCAGCGGCTCGGCCGCGAATGTTGGTGCCGCGCTCGCGTCGCGATTGCACGCCTACTTGGTGAACGGGGAGCAGCGCATTGCTCCAGCCGGAGTTCCGCGGATTCCGGCGGCCCTGTCGACCATTGTGCGATCGGTGCGAGGCCTTGCCACGATCAGAGAGAAGCCTTCGCAGGGGTTTGGAACGGCGCATTTTGCCGGTCGGGCCGCGGGCGGTGTTGATTCAGGCCTTTCGTCCTGTTCCACAAATTCGTGCCGTCACTACATTTTTCCTGCCGACTTTGCCGCAATCTACGACGTGAATCCCGCCTATCAGCAAGGCATCGACGGGCGCGGTCAAACAATCGCGGTCATTGGCCGCGCGCGTGTCTATCTGCCGGACGTCGAGAACTTCCAAACCAAATCGGGTCTGGCGATCAAGGACCCAACCATCATTGTCCCGCCGGAAGGGACCGATCCAGGGCCGGCGGCATCGTCGGGTGGCGTCTCTGAGGATCAACTCGAAGCAACTCTCGACGTCACCCGCGCCACAAGCGTTGCGCCTGGTGCAACGATCGACCTTGTCGTCAGCGCTGATGCCCAAACAGGCAGCGGGCTTGGGATCGCTGCCGCGTACGTGGTTGACAACCGCCTCGCCCAGATCATGAACATTAGCTTCGGCGCCTGCGAGGCGAGCGCTGGGCGATCCGGTATCGCCTTCTGGGATAGTCTTTTTAGCCAGGCCGCGGCGGAAGGCATTTCGGTGTTTGTGGTGTCGGGGGACTCCGGCGCGGCCGGTTGCGACGCCTATAACACGACGCCGCCAGCAAGCCAGACTCTGAGCCCGAACTACATCTGTGCCTCGAGCTATGTGACGTGCGTCGGCGGCACGGAATTCACAGATACGGCCAATCCCAGCGCGTATTGGAGTTCGACTACGGGCGTCGGACTTGCGTCAGCACTCAGCTACATTCCCGAGGGCGCGTGGAATGAGCCCATGGATGGCAGCGGGAGCCCGCAGGCCTCCGCGTCGGGCGGGGGCGTGAGCGCGTATGTTTCGACTCCCTCGTGGCAAACAGGATTTGGGCTACCGGCGCAAGGACGCTACACTCCTGACGTATCTTTCAGTGCCTCCGCGCACAACGGCTACTTCGCGTGCCTTGCCGCGGCGGGAAACTCTTGCATATCGGACGCTAGCGGCCATTTTCAGTTCGAGTATTTCTTCGGAGCGTCGGCCGCCACGGCAGACATGGCCGGGTTCGCAGCGCTGCTCAACCAGAAGATGGGAAGCCCTCAAGGCAATTTGAACCCTCGCCTTTATGCACTGGCAGCCACGCCTGCTAGCGCGGTGTTTCACGATGTGACGGTGAGCACAAGTGGCGTCCCCGGGTGCGACGTTTCCATACCGAGCACGTGCAACAACAGCATCCCAGGGCCTGCGGGTTCGGATACCGGTTTGGCAGGATATATAGTGCGCCCGGGCTATGACGAAGTCACAGGACTCGGTTCGATAGATGTGGCCAATCTGCTGGCCCAGTGGTTCGCCTCTCCTGGTTCCGCCCAATCGCTACAGACGCGTATCGATCTCAATCGACGGGGACTCACCGGCTCGTGGTTCCAGCCGGCAACCAGCGGCCAAGGCGTCGAACTCGAGATCTATCCGGATCTCATTGCACCGGGAACCGGATTGCTGCAGGGCGCCTGGTTCACGTACGACTATACGAGCCCCGGCGGCCCAGCCAGCCAGCGGTGGTACACGTTCAGCGGCAACGTGCAAGCCGGACAACCTAGCGCGACCCTAACACTTTACGAAAACACGGGAGGCAACTTCAACGCCCCTCCGGTGACCGAGCCGATGCCCGTAGGCACCGTCGTCTTCAGCGCCACCGACTGCAGCCACACGACCATGTCCTACAGCTTCACCGACGGCAGCGGCCGATCCGGCATCATCCCCATGACGCGCTTGCTACCCAACGTAACCTGCGCCGTCAACGGTTCGGAGACATCCAGTACAGACTTCAGCTATTCGGGAAACTGGTACGACAGGACAACCTCCGGTCAGGGCATTGTGTTTGAGCTTAATCCAAACCAACCGATGGCGTGGCTCGCTTGGTACACCTACGCGCCTGACGGGCAAGCGCTCGGCGAAGCGGGACAGCGCTGGTACACGGCGCAGGCGGCCTATACACCAGGGACCCGCAGCGTGTCGATGATCCTCTACGAAACCACGGGCGGATTGTTTGATAAGTCGATGCCTAGACCGACCACGGTCTCAGTGGGGACTGCCAGGGCGACATTTACGAGCTGCACCGCAATGCAACTTTCCTTCAACTTCACAGGCGGTAGCAGCGCCGGGACCTCCGGAACGATCGACATGACGCGGGTCGGTCCTGCTCCCGCCGACTGCCACCCTTAGTCCGCAGCGCCGGTACAGCAGGGTTAAGAGTGAAGATTTCCGCGCCTCTGACGGCGTCCGGATTAGAGTAGCGGCGATTTCTTGTGCGGCTGGTCGTATGCTATTGGCCGGTCAGCGACAGTCGCCGACGACCCCGAGCGAACTAATATCAGGCGCCTAAATGCGCTTCGCTTGATCCACGGCAAGACCTTTCCGCACTCCCTGGCGTAAGGTTTGCTGGAAACGCTAGGCGGTAGCAGTGGGAATGCTGCCCAATGCTGCCCAATTGCGTTCGCCATGTGGCCGCTAGTCGATTCGTCCTGAGTCGATCACAACACCAGGGAGGTACTAATGAAAAGGCTCACAAAGATAGGTCTGATCGGCACATTGTGTGCGATTTCTCTCGGCAACCTCGCTTTCGCGGCCGATCTGCCCAACGAGGGCAAGTACGACTACACGACATGCTTCACGAGGACCGTCACGTATGTGGAGTACTCGCCAACCCAAACCGCATGGAGCTGGAGCGAAGTGGGCAGGTCGGTTAGTGATCCGTCGGGCAGCATGTTCGACGGGGACGAGAGTCAGTGCTTGGGCATGACCGCTTCCTTGGACGGAAAGCGCTCTGGCAATACGGTTTGCGTCGGCGTTGCGAAGGACGGCGCCAAGCGGTTCACGCGCTTCTGGTACGACGTCGACGGGAAACTTCAGAGGGAGACCCTCGGTGGCACGGGCAAGTACGACGGCATGGTGACGACCGGTACAGTCCAGGACGTCAAGGCGCCTCCGAGCATGAAGCCGGGAACGCAGACCTTCGAATACTGCAATCGCAACACCGGAACGTACAAGCTGAAGCTTCAGCCGTGAGACTCGTTACTGAAGGGCCGCTTCATGGCGGGCTCCGGCCCTTGGCTCGATGGTCGCTATGCCCAACAAATCCGACATTGCCCGTCGGATCAAATCCCGTCTTGTGCACATTAGTGCAGTGCTGACGTCGCCCGTCTCCCGACGGCCGCTGCGGCCACTCGCCTAACGCTCGACCCCCCGCTTCGCAAGTGGGGCAACCGGCTAGGCGGAGCCGGGCTCCGCGGTCGTAAGTGGGTGGGCGTGAGCGGAGCCGGTCGCCCCGGGACGACACCTCCGCGCGACAATTGCACTTGTGCGTGCCGGAGTTCCCTTGGCTGCTCGGGCCGTTACCCCCGCCCGATCATTTTCTCCGGCCGCACCCAATCGTCGAACTGCGCCTCGGTGACGTAACCGAGCGAGAGCGCGGCTTCCTTGAGCGTCGTGCCTTCGCGGTGCGCCTTCTTGGCGATCGCGGCGGCCTTGTCGTAGCCGATGTGCGGGTTGAGCGCGGTCACCAGCATGAGCGAGCGCTTGAGCAGCTCGTCGATGCGCGCTCGGTTGGGCTCGATGCCCCGCGCGCAATGCTCGTCGAAGCTGCGCATGCCGTCGGCGAGCAGCCGCACGCTCTGCAGCACGTTGTGGATAATGAGCGGCCGGAAGACGTTGAGCTCGAAGGTGCCCGAGGCGTCGCCGAAGCCGACCGCCACGTCGTTGCCCAGTACCTGCGCGCCGAGCATCGTCACCGCCTCGCACTGCGTGGGGTTGACCTTGCCCGGCATGATCGAGCTGCCGGGCTCGTTCTCGGGAATGGTGATCTCGCCCAGCCCTGAGCGCGGGCCGCTCGCCAGCCAGCGGATGTCGTTGGCGATCTTGATGAGCGCCGCGGCGAGTGTCTTGAGCGCGCCGTGAAGGTTCACCAGCGCATCGACCGCCGCCATCGCCTCGAACTTGTTCGGCGCGGAGACGAACGGCAGCCCGGTGTACTGCGCGATGTCCGCGGCCACGCGAGCGCCGAATTCCGGGTGCGCATTGAGCCCCGTGCCCACCGCCGTGCCGCCCTGCGCCAGCTCGAGCACATGCGGCAGCGCCGCCTCGATGTGCGCCTTCGCGTGCTCGAGCTGCGAGGCGTAGCCGGAGAATTCCTGGCCGAGCGAGAGCGGGGTCGCGTCCTGCAGGTGAGTGCGGCCGATCTTGACGATGCCGGCGAACGCGGTCGCCTTCGCTGCGAGCGTCGCGTGCAACGCGTCCAGCGCCGGCAGGAGCTCGCGCGACACCGTTTCCGCGGCGGCGACGTTCATCGCGGTAGGAAAGACGTCGTTGGACGATTGGCCGCGATTGACATCGTCGTTGGCGTGCACCAGGCGGCCTTCGCCGCGCGGGCCGCCGAGGATTTCGGAGGCGCGGTTCGCCAGCACCTCGTTCACGTTCATGTTGGTCTGCGTGCCCGAGCCGGTCTGCCACACGGCCAGCGGAAACTCCTCCGCATGCTCGCCGGCGAGCGCCTCGTCGGCGGCGGCGATGATCGCTTCGGCCTTCTTCGCGTCGAGCGCGGCGAGCGCAACGTTCACACGCGCGGCGCTGCGCTTGACGATCAGGAGCGCGCGGATCAGCGCCGGCGGCATCTTCTCGGTAGAGATGCGGAAGTGCTCGAGCGAGCGCTGCGTTTGCGCGCCCCACAGTCGGTCTGCAGGGACCTCGATCGGACCGAAGGTGTCGCGCTCGGTGCGCGTTGCGGATGGACTCATCGGAAGGCCGCGCGGCAAACGCCGCGCGAAGGATATCCCGTTCTCATTGTACAACGGCGCCGAAGAGCGGCTCAGCTAGAATACGACGGCATCGAGAGGTCGATCGGACTGTCGTTTGCCGGGGGAGAACGAACCATGAGCGCGTTCCGCTGCTTGCTTGCCGTGGGCCTCGCCGTAACCGCATTTGTCGTGGCCGCGCAGCCGGTCGATACGAATTCGCCGGCGCGACAGAGCGCGCCGGTCGTGGTCGCCAACCGCACCGTCATCGTTCTGCGCGGACCGATCGCCGGCTACTCGGCGGAGGAGCGGGTGACCGCGACCAGGCAGCGCATCGATGCGATCCTGGAGAGCGACAAGTCGCCGGCCGCGTCCATAGAAGACGTCGAGGACGGCACGAGAGTGCTGCTCGACGGCAAGCTTGCCTTCCTGGTCACCCGCATCGACATCGATCCGCAGATCGGCGAGACGACGCGCAACGTGGCCCGCGAGGCGGCCAAGCGACTCGAACAGGCGGTCCGCGAATATGGCGAGCAGCGTACGCCGCGGTACCTGCTCGTGAAATCCGGGTGGGCGGCGCTGGCCACGGCCATCTACATCGGCCTGCTGTGGCTGCTGCTCAGGGTGAACCGCTGGGGCGCACACCACGCCGCCCACGCCGCGGGAGCGCGGGCCGAGCAGGTTCACGTGGAGGGCGTTAGCCTGCTCGATCCGCAACAGGTGCGATGGATCGCACGGCGACTCGTTGCCGTCCTCGCGTGGCTGCTGGCGCTGTTCGCGACCTACAGCTGGCTCACCTTCACGCTCACTCAGTTCCCCTACACGCGCCCCTGGGGCGAGCACATGGAAGGGAACCTGCTCGGTATCGCGGGCGACATCGGGCTCGGGATGGTCAAGGCGGTCCCGGGCCTGGTCGTGGTGGCGGTGATCCTGCTCATCGCCCGGCTGATCAACCGCATCGCGAAGGTTTTCTTTGACCGTGTCGAGCGCGGCATCGTCACGATGGGGAGCCTCGACGAGGACACGGCGGTGCCTACGCGGCGCATCTTCTCGATCCTCGTCTGGGCGATCGCCATCGCGCTCGCCTTCCCGCATCTTCCGGGCGCCGACACGGAGGCGTTCAAGGGCGTCTCGGTCCTGTTCGGCCTGATGGTGTCGATCGGGGCGTCGGGCATCGTCGGCCAGGCGGCCAGCGGACTGATCCTGATGTACACGCGTGCCTTCCGCGCCGGCGAATACGTGCGTATCGGCGACGTCGAGGGCACGGTCGTCGGGATGGGTTCGTTCGCGACACGCGTGCGCACCGGCCTGGGCGAGGAGATACTGCTGCCGAACAGCCTGGCTCTGCAGAACACCACGCGCAACTATTCGCGCGCGATCTCGGGCTCGGGCTTCGTTGTCAATACCGCGGTTACCATCGGTTACTCGACGCCGTGGCGGCAGGTGCACGCCATGCTGGAGGAGGCGGCGCGGCGCACGCCGGACATCGCCCGCGATCCAGCGCCGTTCGTGCGCCAGACGGCGCTCTCCGATTTCTACGTCGAGTACCGGCTCGTCGCCTATGCCCCGATCGAGCACGCCGCCCACCGCATCGACATGCTGAGCCAGCTCCACGGCAACATCCAGGACGTATTCAACGAGCACGGCGTGCAGATCATGTCGCCGCACTACCTGACGGACCCCGTCGAGCCGCAACTGGTACCGAAGGCGCGCTGGTTCACGCCGCCCGCGCAGGAGCCCAGGCTCTGATCGGCCTACGGCCGACCGAGAAAAAGATAGAAGCTGCTGTTGCCGTCTGCGGCGTGTCCATAGCCGAAATACAGCGGCCCGATCGGGGTATCCGCGCCGAGGAAGACGCTCGCCGACTTGAGCGTACCCGTGAGCCCTCCGGGAACGAGAGGCGTGCCGTATTTGCCGGCCTCCAGCGAGAATCCCGCGTAGACGCCTTCGAGCAAGCTCTGCCTCCAGAACTTGTTGTAGTAGAGCAGCCGTCCGAAGGTCAGTTGGTCGGCGATGATCGCGCCGGTTGGATATCCGGACTGCTGCAGGAACCCGCCCCAGCTGAACAAGTCGTAATTCGGCAACGGGTGGCTGCCCAGCTTCCCCCCGGTCTTGAAGCCGACGTTGATGGTGTTGTCGCCGAACGACCAGACTGCGGTGCCGTCGGCGTCCCATTTCGTGTATGTAGGGTCGGCGCCCAGAACAGCGCTCGGCGCGAACAGGTGCGCCGAGCCCGCGACGCCGCTGCGCGGGAAAATGGCGCTGTCGAGCTGATCGACGATCAGCCGCGACGTAAACGCGGCCTGGCTGATCCGCCCGCCCGGAGGCGCAAGCTCGGGCGGCCCCGTCCTGAGCGAGGCTTCGGTGCTTCCCGCGAGCACCCCGACGCGGAACTCGCCGTAACGCTTCATCTGGGCCCCGAGGTCGACTCCCGCCCGCGCGAAGCGAACGTCGTAATTCGCAAGTCGCTGAGTTCCCTGGAAGATGTCGACCGTGCGTCGCTGTGCTTCGGCCCACGGCGCGACGAAGAAATACTGGCGGGCGTTGAGCGGCTGGTAGAACTCGGTCGTGAAGTCCAAGGTCTGGCCGAGCTGCAAGTCGTTGCGCCATTCGGCGCCGAGTGAGTTCAGCCACGTCTGGCGATAGCTCGCGAGGACATTGAAGAAGGTATCGCCCTTCAGGTCGGTGCTGAAACCCAATCCGAAGCGCAGGTAGTTGGGTCCCCACGACTTCTCCACCGCATCGATAGAGAGCACCCGCCTGCCCGGTTCTTCGAGAATCCGGTAGTTGACGTGCTCGAAGTCGCCGGTTCCGTAGATCCGGCGCAGGTCCGCGTCGAGCGCCTTCTGGTCGATGGGCTCGCCCGGCTTGGTATCCATGATGGCGAGCAGCGCCTCGGGGTTGACTCGGTGCAGGTCGACGAAGCGGATTTCGTCGACCGGACGCGTGTCCGGAGCGACTGTTACGACCTGCCGCGCGCGCAGCGCCGCATACTCTGCGGGCGACAAGCTCAGCCGCGCCAGCTCCCCCGCGACCTTGCGCGCGGCCGCTTCGCCGATAGGGACGGTCTTCGGCAGATGATCGAAGTCGGCGGCCGAAAAACCCCCGAGCTGCGGCAGAATGAGAATGTCGGTCGGCTTCAGCGTGGCGAGCGAGCGCTGCACGTTCTGCTCGGTGAGGATGTTGATGACCTGACCGCTCACGCCGACGATCGAGGTGAGCTGCTCGCGCGGCGAGAGCGGCGTGCCGAGATTGACGGCGATGACGATATCCGCACCCATCGCGCGCGCGACATCGATGGGCAGGTTGTCCGTGATTCCGCCGTCGACGAGCATCATGCCGCCGAATTCCGCAGGTGCGATGGCGCCCGGGACCGACATGCTCGCGCGCATCACGTTCGCCAGCTCCCCGTCGGAGAACACGACCGGCTTGCCGGTCACGAGGTCGGTCGCGACCGCGCGGAACGGAATGGGCAGCTCGTCGAACTTGCGATAGCCTCTGATCTTCGCCAGCGAGCGGAGGACCGTCTCGAGCTGCACGCCCGAAATGGCGCCCTTCGGCAATCCCAGCTCCCAGTGGTTGAAGCCGATCTCCGGCCCCACGAAATCCTTGCGATCGTCGAGCTTGCGGCGGATCGCCTGCTGCTGCCTCGGCGGACGCTCCCGGAACAGCAGTTCCGTCGAGATGCTCGCGAGGAGCTGTTCCATTTCGCGAACGGTCATTCCGCTCGCGTACGCGGCACCGACCAGCGCGCCCATGCTCGTGCCGGCAACGCAATCGACCGGAACGCGCAGCTCCTCGAGAACTTTCAGCACCCCGACGTGGGCAGCGCCGCGCGCGCCGCCGCCGGAGAGGACGAGGCAGACCTTAGGCCGTGCGGTGTCGGGGTTCGCGGTCGGCTGTGCCGCGCCGGTCGATGGATGCAGCGCACAGGCCAGCGCGAATCCCGCGCACGTGCCGGCCAATGCGCGGCGAATCGCTCCCGCTCCGCCGATCTTCCGTCGCAGCACTGCCCTACGCCGGTCTGAGTGGCGCGAAGCACCGCATCGGCTGCACAACAGCGGAGCGCGACCGCGGCCGCCGCGCGAAGCCGCGCTACTTCTTCGCGGGCTCCACCGCGATCGCCAGCGCCTCGGTGTAGTTCGCTTCGACGCGATCGCCGACGGCGATCAGCTTGAACTGCTCGGGATCCTGGACGTGCAGGTCAACCGTACGCTTCGGGCCTTTCAACGTCACCGTCTGGGTCGCCGGATCTACGGCGGTGACTTCGGCGATGATCCTCAGGTGGCGACCCGCCATTCCGGCGGGTTTCTCGCCGGGCTTGGCCGTGGCCGCGCCGGCATTCTCGGTCCGCGAGACCACCTCCTTGTCGCCCTTCTTGAGCTCGAGCGTGAGCGCCTGGACGTATTTTGCCGTGACCGTGTCGCCCACCTTCATGTGCGCGAAGTTCTTAACCTCGTGGGACAGCTGCAAGGTGACTTCGCGCCCCTGCGGGCCCTTCAGCGTCACCTCCCGCGTCTTGTGATTGATCGCGCTGATGGTTGCCGTGATCTCCGCGGTCTCCGCCGCGGCGCCGACACCCGGGCCGGTGCCGATGACTGCGCCCCCGGTCTGCGCGAGCGCGGACGAGCCGAAAGCCGCCAGAACCATGAAACCGATGCCTGAGAGGAAGTTGCGCATTTCGTACCCTATCGAAAAGTTGATGTTGCGGCGCGCGTTCACTGCGCGACTTCCTTCCAGCCGGAGCCGGGATCGAAGGTCGTCATTTTCGCGCCGAGCTCGGCGGTGCTCTTGCCCAGGTTCTTCTCGAAGATCTTCCCGTTGTGGCTGACGATGAAAGTCATCACGCCGCTTTGACCGTATTGCGCGGGATACGCGACCATCGCGAAGCCGGCGATCATCCGGCCGTTGATGATGTAGCTGTACGCGCCGCCGGGTGCGCTCTTGCCTTGCCGGGTGAGGATCCTGAAGTAGTAGCCCCGATACGGATCGCCGGCAGCATGTCCCTTCAGGTACGGCGCGGCTTCGGCCACCAGCGGCCCGAAGGGGCTCGCCTCCTCGCCCTTCGACGCGTCGGCCGGCCAGTACAGTCCGTCGTGCTTGCCCGGCGTGCTGCCCAGGCGCTGCGCGTACTGCAGAACGCCATCGCCGCGCCGATCGACGGAGGCGTACTCCCTCTGCGCGTCGAGATAGGCGTTGAGCACGACCAGCGCATTGCGCTCGTTGGCGCCGATCCGCCGGTTGATGATCTCGTCCTCGCCTTCCTCGGTGGCGAACCGCCAGCGATCGCCCGTCTTCACCAGCGGAATGGGCAGCGGCCAAGCCTGATCGCCGATCAGCAGGATGCGGCGATCGGGCCCCTTTTCCTCGAGCAGGTGATAGGTCTGCAGCGCCGCCGACGCCTTGGCCCGATTCGCCGAGTTGGCCGCCTTGTCGGGCGTGACGACGAGATCCTTGTGCGTGTCGCCGAAGATCGAGACGAGGGCCGCGTCGTCGTCCGCCTTCAACGCCGCCGTCAGCGCGTCGACCGCCTCGTCGGGCGTCGCGAAGGTCTCCTGCTCGGCGGCAACGGCGGCAAGGGGCAGAGCGAGCAAGAAAGCGAACAGCAGTCGGCCGATCGTCGTGGACATCGAAGGGCTCCGCATCGGGAACGTTGTCATGGTGATGGTTTGCGCAATCATCGCTCTGTCTCCTAGCGCCGACCGCCACGACCGCCGCCGCCGCGCGCACCGCCACCGCCGCCGCGGGCACCGCCGCCACCCGCACGCGCGCCGCCGCCGGAGCTGCCGCCGCCCGCGCGCGCGCCACCCCCGTAGCTGCCGCCACCCATGGAGCTGCGGCTCGACGCGCCGCGCGAGCTGTCGGCACGGGCCGCACTGCCCGAGCCGTAGCCACCGAAAGCGCCGCCGCTCGCTCCGCCACCGCTGCTGCGCGGCGACGCGCTGGCGCCTGCGCCAAAGTCGCGCCCACCCGCACCCGTCGAAGGACGCCCTCCGCCTGCGCCACCAGCGGCGCCGCCCGGACGCGATCCCGCGCCGGCACCGCCGGGGCGATCACCCACGCGCGCGCCGGACGCGCTGGTCGGACGCGTGCCGCCCGTGCGTACCTGGCCCGGTTTCTTATCGGACTTCCACGCGCTCTGGCCGCCGCGATTTCCCTGACCGCGGTTGCCCTGACCGCGGTCACCCCGATTGATGTCGCCCGTATTGATGTTGGTGTTGCGGTTGATGTTGATCTCGTTGTTGCCCCAACCGACGCCCCACGCGCCGCCCCATGCCGCGCCGATGGCCGCGCCCCAGATCAGACCCGTCGCGAATGCCGCACCCGGTGGATAGGGGTAGTAGTAGGCCGGATACGGCGCCGGGTAATAGCCGTAGACCGGCACCGTGCTGTAAGTCACTACGGTGGTCGGGTTGTATTGCGGCACGTAAATCACCTGCGGATCGGCCGGAACGATCTTGATGATCTCCTTTTCGACCTCGACCTTCTGCTTGTCGTCGCTCTTCAGGTTGCCCGCTGACTGCGCCTTGCGCCGGAACGCCTGGATTGCCGACAGCACCGCACCCTGATCCGCCACGACAGCTTCGCCCAGATCCGACGTCCAGTCGAGGTCGTTGCTCATCATTTTGATGACGTCGGGATAGTTTGCGAGGTTCTTCACCGCTTCGTCCCAGTTCTCGTCGATGGGCAGCTTCGGATCCTGCTTGCGTTTCTCGAGAAAGCGGTCGACCTGCACGATCTGCAGCGGATTGGTCGACGCCGGCAGGATGATCGCCACCAGATCGTCCGGATAGAGGGCGATCGGACCGACAAGCGTCTCGAGCTCCTCGGCCGAGGGCGCGGGCGCTGTCTGCCCCGCAGCGGAAGCGGCAGGCGCCTGCGCCGCCGTAAGCGGTGCACCGACCCATGCGACGCACGCGGCGACTGCCGGGATCCACCCCGACATCCGCCGCGCGAATTGCCATCGATTCATCTTCATAGACTCCTCTCTCTTCGCGAACCGCGCGCGTCGTTCTGCCTCGCGTCTTTGCAGTGCCAATCCTCGACGGCAGGAAATCCGCAATTCTTCTCCATGCTATCGATCGTACTCTTGACCATGGTCAAGCTCCCCCGCGAACACTCCGATTCTAGAACCTGAACGCCACGCCGATCGCCGGGCCGCTGAACTGGAAGTCCGCAGCGATCGAATTCGTATGGAAGTCGTATGACAGATGGCGGATACCCGAGGATCGCATCGCCCCAGCCGAAGCCATAGCCGATGCCGCCCCAAGCCCGGCAGGTGAGGCGCGACGAACCGGCGCCCACGTCGACGTACCAGGGCACGAACCATTGGCCGGAGAGATCTATAAAGCCGCGCGCGCCAAGGATAGCGTCGGTGAGCGACTTCGACACTTCGGCGGAGCCGGCTGTCCCCACCGGGGCCGCGGGCGTCGCAAACTCCCAGTCGAGCTTGCTCTTGAGGTGAGCGTAGCGCAGGCCCGCGGGCACGTCCGCACGCGCCATGAAAGCGAACGGCAGTCGCGACAGATAGCTGTTCGGATTCACGTCCGTGTCGATCTCTCAGCCCCCAGGAAGGCCTTTGAAGTTCGACGTACCGCTGATCGATGGGCCCCAGGCGTAGATCGTCGCCCACCATGTCCAGCCGTCGCCCGCGGTTGCGGGCTGGGCCGCCAGCGGCGCGGCTGCAGCCAGTAGTCCTGCCGCGAGAGCGACGTGGGCGTCGAGTCGAAGTCGCTTCATCATTTTCGTTCTGGTCAGGTGCAGTACATCAGCCACCCACATTCGCGGACTCGATAGGCCGGAGGGGCGCGATTCTACCAGCCCGCATGCACGGCGACGAACCGGCGAACATGCTCGGCGGCCTGCCGCGCCTGCGGCAGCGAGGCGATCGCCTGGAAGACATGCGGCATCCGGTCCCAAATCTCGAGTTCGACGTGCACGCCGCTCGCGTGGGCCTTCGCCGCGGCGCGGATCGATTCGTCGACCGCCATTTCGTGGCTGCTCGCCTGGAACAGCAGCGGCGGCAGGCCAGTGAAATCGCCGAACAGCGGCGACACGAACGGATCGAGATAACGCTCGGGTGGCGCGTAAAGGGCGCGGAAGCGGACGAAATCGGCAAGCGAGAGCATTGCGTCCCGCCGGGCGTTGGTCACCATGCTCCGGCCGCTCAACGTGAAGTCGACCACCGGGGCAAGCAGCACGGCGCACGCCGGTTGCGGCTCGCCGGCCGCCTTGACCCGGTGCAGGGTCGCCAGCGCCAGGTTCGCACCGGCCGAGTCTCCGGCGATGACGATGTTCTGCGGGTCGCACCCGTGAGCGAGCAGCCAGCGGTACGCCGTGTGGCAGTCGTCGGCGGCGGCAGGATACGGATGCTCGGGCGCCAGGCGGTAGTCGACGATCAGCGCCCGTGCGCCAAGGCGGGTGCACCAGCGTCCGACCATGCCGGCGTGGATCTTAGGGAAGCGGAATGCAAACGCGCCGCCGTGCAGGTAGAGCAGCGTCCGCCTCGGACGACCCTCAGGAACGTCGATCCATTCCGCGGCGACGCCGCTGCAGTCCACCGCCGTGCGCCGCACCGGCGCGTCCACGCGTCCGAATCGCTCGTCGATGCGCGCCTGTCTCGCCCGCATCTCGCGGATGGCGCGTGCGCCGGCCGCGCTGCGCTTGACCGTCAACCGCAGCAGCAGATTGAACCAGCGGCGGCGCCAGGCGCCGTGTACGGGTGAAACCAGCGTGGCGTAAGCGGGCCAGTCGGACGGGCGCGTGCTGCTTCGCGACCGGAAAGCCACGCCGGATCGCCCTGCCGCGACGTCAGGCACCGCGGACATGGGGCCCGCACGGGATGACGATTTGCAATGGCCTCATACTGGTCGTTTCCTATCTGCCCGGCGCACAAGCATCCCGCCGCCCGTCGAGCGACGCGGCGTTCGAGGCGGCTTGTCTTAGGGGAACCGTCCGCGAATTCGAAATGCGCTGTGGCGAGGCAGCCCGACCCCCGGATCTGGCGCCCGCGAACGCCCCGGACCACGGCGCGGTGCGCGATTCTACTCTAGGTTCGCGCGGTCGTGGGATTCGAGGCCTGGTAACGAGCGACGTAACGGCCCAGGTGCGGCCAATGAAAAAGGGGGCCGCAGCCCCCGTGTCTGGCTTACGCTGTCCTTACGCCGCGGGCGTGGCGGGCGTTTCGACGGGCGCCGGCGCGGCACGAGCCGCCGCGTCCTCCGCGGCCGCCTTCATCGACAGCCGCACGCGTCCCTTCTCGTCGGCTTCGAGCACCTTCACGCGCACCACCTGCCCTTCCTTGACGTAATCGGACACGTTGTTGACGCGCTCCTTGGCGATCTGCGAGATGTGCAGCAGCCCGTCCCTGCCCGGGAGGATCTGCACGATGGCTCCGAAATCGAGGAGCCGCAGGACCGTGCCTTCGTATATCCGGCCGACTTCGACCTCCGCCGTGATGTCCTCGATGCGCTTGCGCGCGGCGTTGCACGCGTCGGCGTTCACCGAGGCGATGGTCACGGTGCCGTCGTCCTGGATGTCGATGGTCGTGCCGGTTTCTTCGGTGAGCGCGCGGATCACCGCGCCGCCCTTGCCGATCACGTCGCGGATCTTTTCCGGATTGATCTTGAACGTCATCATGCGCGGCGCGTGCTGCGAGATCTCGCTGCGCGGATGCGGGATCGTCTCGTGCATGAGCCGCAGGATGTGCATGCGGCCCTCGCGCGCCTGCGACAGAGCCACCGCCATGATCTCCTTGGTGATGCCCTGGATCTTGATGTCCATCTGCAGCGCGGTGACGCCGCGCTCGGTGCCGGCGACCTTGAAGTCCATGTCGCCCAGGTGATCCTCGTCGCCGAGGATGTCGGAGAGCACCGCGAAGCGGTTGCCCTCCTTGATGAGCCCCATCGCGATGCCCGCGACGTGCGCCTTGGTAGGCACGCCCGCGTCCATCAGCGCGAGGCTGCCGCCGCACACCGAGGCCATCGACGAGCTGCCGTTCGATTCGGTGATCTCGGACACGATGCGCAGCGAGTACGCGAACTCTTCCGCCGAAGGCAGGACGGCGGCGAGCGCGCGCTTGGCGAGGCGCCCGTGGCCGACTTCGCGCCGCTTGGGACTGCCGACACGGCCGGTTTCGCCCGTCGCATACGGCGGCATGTTGTAGTGAAGCATGAAGCGCTCGCGATACTCGCCCTGCAGAGCGTCGATGATCTGCTCGTCGCGCGCGGTGCCGAGCGTGGCGACCACCATCGCCTGCGTCTCGCCGCGGGTGAACAGCGCCGAGCCATGCGTGCGGGGCAGCACGCCGGCCCGGATCGAGATCGGGCGCACCGTGCGCGTGTCGCGGCCGTCGATGCGCGGCTCGCCGGAGAGAATCTGGCCCCGCACCGTCTTCGCTTCGAGCTCGAAGAGCAGGTTCGCGACGTGGTTGCGCGCGTCGCCGTCCGCGTCCGGGGCGACACATTCGGCTTCGACTTTCTCGGCGATCTCGCGCAGCCGCTGCTGGCGCGCCTGCTTCTGGCGCATCCCGTAGGCCGCGCGCACATCGGCTTCCGCGCAGGCCGCGACCTTGGCGATGAGCGCCTCGTCCTTCGCCGGCGGCTGCCAGTCCCACAGTGGCTTGCCCGCCTCCTCGACGAGCGCATGGATGAGATCGATCACGGCCTGCTGCTGCTGATGGCCGTAGACCACCCCGCCCAGCATCACTTCTTCGGGCAGCTCCTTGGCCTCGGACTCGACCATGAGGACGGCCGCTTCGGTGCCCGCGACGACCAAGTCGAGCTTGGAGACGCCCAGCTCCGTCTTCGTCGGATTGAGAACGTACTGGCCGTCGACGTAGCCCACGCGCGCCGCGGCGATCGGCCCGTTGAACGGAATGCCGGAAAGCGCGATGGCGGCGGAGGCGCCGATCATCGCCGGAATGTCCGGATCGATCTCCGGATCCACCGACATCACGGTCGCGATCACCTGCACTTCGTTGTAGAAGCCATCGGGGAACAACGGCCGGATCGGACGGTCAATCAGGCGCGAAGTCAGCGTTTCCTTCTCCGACGGCCGGCCTTCGCGCTTGAAGAAGCCGCCGGGGATGCGGCCCGCGGCGTAGGTCTTCTCCTGATAGTCCACGGTCAGCGGGAAAAAATCCTGCCCGGGCTTGGCCTGCTTCGCAGCGACGACGGTGACGAGCACGACGCTGTCGTCGAGGCTCACCAGCACGGCGCCGCCCGCTTGCCGGGCGATCTCGCCCGTCTCCAGCGTCAGCGTGTGCTTGCCGTAGGGAATCGATTTCTTGATGGCGGTTGGCACGAAAATGTCCTTGAGATAGCCGAAAGCGTCAATGGCCGCCCGGAGCGTTGCCGGATGGCGGCCATTGAACGAGAGCTGAGCGCAGCCTTGAGCGGCATGCCGATGTCGCCGGGGCGCCGACGGTTCGCGCGGTCACTACTTGCGCAGCCCCAGTTTTTCGATCAGCGTACGGTAGCTGTCGGAATTGCGCGTTTTCAAATAATCGAGCAGCTTGCGCCTGCGTGACACCATGCGCAGCAGCCCGCGGCGCGAATGATGATCCTTGACGTTGATGCGGAAGTGCTCGTTGAGCCCGTTGATGCGCGCGGTCAACAGCGCGATCTGCACCTCCGGCGAGCCGGTGTCTCCCTTGACCCGCTGGTGCTCGGCGATGACTTTGGCCTTCTCCTGGACCTTTTGCGCGCTGACTGCCATTGGCTCTGCTCCGAAACCGCGGGAAAGACTGCGATTTTACCCCGGAAAATGCTTTGGATTCAACCGCGTCGCGCTGCCGTCCTCCGGCGATACGCCCGCCGATTCGCTCTGCGCGAGCATGCGGCGCGCGCGCAGGACGGCGGCGCGAATCTCGGCCACGCCAGCGAACGAACCGCCGGCGTACACGCGCACGATTCCGTCCGGACGCGCGCAAGCCAGTGCCTGGCCGCAGCTCAGGCGCTGCGCGTCGCCGCGATCGAGGTCCATGCGTTCCAGCCTGCGGACAGGCGCGTCGAGCGGCAGCAGTGCCGCGTCGCGCCGGGCTTCGTCGCCGGCCTCCAGCGTGTCGAGTGTCGCGGCAGCCGAGAGGTCGAACTCCCCGGCCGCGGTGCGCGTGAGCGCCGAGAGGTGAGCTCCGCAGCCGAGCGCCTCGCCGATGTCCTCGGCCAGCGCGCGGATGTAGGTTCCCTTGCCGCAGCGGACCGAGATCTCGACCTCGAGCGGTCGCCAGGCGAGAAGCTCGATCGCCCGCACCTCCACATCGCGCGGTCGGCGCTCGATCTCCACGCCTGCGCGCGCATAGTGATAATAGCTGCGCCCGTCGCGCTTGAGCGCTGAATGTCGCGGCGGGACCTGGGCGATGCGGCCGACGAACCGCCGGAGCACGCGCTCGACGTCCGATTGCGACGCCGCAGCGGGCCGCTCGTCCACGACCTCGCCTTCGGCGTCGCCGGTCGTCGTCGTCACGCCGAGGCGCAAGGTGGCACGGTAGGTCTTGTCGGCGTCGAGGAGCAGGTGCGCGAACTTGGTGGCCTCGCCGAAGCAGATCGGCAGGAGTCCCGTCGCGAGCGGGTCGAGTGTTCCGGTGTGCCCCGCCTTCTCCGCGCGATACAGGCGCTTCACCCGCTGCAGCGCCGCGTTGGACGAAATCCCGCTCGGCTTGTCGAGGAGCAGCACGCCGTCGACGCGGCGGCGCTCGGGCAATGCAGCTTGGTTGGGTGTCACGACGAGTGCTTGCGATCCTCTTCCACCGCCTCGTCGATGAGCTTGGAGATGCGAATACCCGTCTCGATCGAGTCGTCGTAGGCGAAATACAGGTGCGGCACGGTGTAGAGCTTGAGCCGGCGGGCGAGCTCGCTGCGCAGATACCCGGCGGAGTGCTGCAGCGCGTGCACGGCCTCGGGCGCGTGTGCGGCGCCCGCCAGATGGGTGAAGAAGATTTTCGCGTTCTGCAGGTCCGGCGAGACGTCGACCGCGGTGATCGTCACCATGCCGATGCGCGGATCCTTCACGTGCAGACGCAGCAGCTCCGCCAGCTCGCGTTGGATCTGGTCGGCGACCCGCTGGGGACGGGGAGAGTGCTTTTTCATGGCGTCCGCCGCAGGCGCGGATTCATTCGCGCCTGCGGTGCGGTTCGTTCATTCGCACGTGCGATGCGGTGCGTTCATTCGCACGGTGGCGCGCTTCGATGCACCGGCGTGCGGGTCCGAATGAATTCCGACCTACGCCCGCGTCACAACGTTCGCGACACCTCGACGATCTCGTAAACCTCGAGCTGGTCGCCCTTCTGGATGTCGCTGTAGCCCTTCACCGACAGGCCGCACTCGAAGCCCGCCTTGACCTCGCGCACGTCGTCCTTGAAGCGCTTGAGCGAATCCAGCTCGCCGTCGTGGATCACCACGTTGTCGCGCAGCAGCCGGATCTTGGCGCCGCGCCGCACCACGCCTTCGAGCACGTAGCAGCCGGCGACCGTTCCCACCTTCGAGATCCTGTACACCTCGCGCACCTCGACCAGGCCGAGCTGGTTCTCCTTGCGCTCGGGTGCGAGCATGCCGGAGAGCGCCGCCTTCACGTCGTCGACCGCCTCGTAGATGATGTCGTAGTAGCGGATCTGCACGCCGTTGTGCTCGGCGAGCTTGCGCGCGGCCGCATCGGCACGGGTGTTGAAGCCGATGATCACCGCCTTCGAGGCGAGCGCGAGGTTCACGTCCGACTCCGTGATCCCGCCCACCGCCGCGTGGACGATGTTCACCTTGACCTCGTCGGTGGAGAGCTTCGCTAGCGCATTCGAGAGCGCCTCGTAGCTGCCCTGCACGTCCGCCTTGATGATCAGCGTGAGCGTCTTCACTTCCTGCTCGCCGCCTTCGGCGAACATGCTCTCGAGCTTCGCGGCCTGCTGCTTCGCGAGCTTGACGTCGCGGAACTTGCCCTGACGGAAAAGCGCGATCTCGCGCGCCTTGCGCTCGTCGCCCAGCACCATCACTTCCTCGCCGGCGAGCGGGACGTCGGAGAGCCCCTGAATCTCGGCCGGGATCGCCGGACCGGCGCCGTTGACGCTCTTCCCGGTCTCGTCGGTCATCGCGCGCACGCGCCCGAACACCGCGCCGGCCAGCACGACGTCGCCGCGCTTCAGCGTTCCAGACTGCACGAGCACGGTCGCGACCGGGCCCTTGCCCTTGTCCAGCCGCGATTCGATGACGATGCCTTTGGCCATCGCGTCGCGCGGCGCCTTGAGCTCGAGAACCTCGGCTCGCAGCAATATCGCGTCCAGCAGATCATCGATGCCCTTGCCCGTCTTCGCCGACACCTGCACGAACTGCGTATCGCCGCCGTATTCCTCGGGCAACACGCTTTCGGCGACCAGCTCCTGTTTCACCCTATCGGGATTGGCTTCCGGCTTGTCGATCTTGTTGATCGCGACCACGATCGGCACGTTTCCGGCCTTGGCGTGCGCGATCGCCTCCTTGGTCTGCGGCATCACGCCGTCGTCGGCCGCGACCACCAGCACGACGATGTCGGTCACCTTGGCGCCGCGCGCCCGCATCGCCGTGAACGCTTCGTGGCCCGGCGTGTCGAGGAAGGTGATCACGCCCTTCGGCGTCTCGACGTGATACGCCCCGATGTGCTGGGTGATGCCGCCGGCCTCGCCGCTCGCCACGCGCGTGCGGCGGACGTAGTCCAGCAGCGAGGTCTTGCCGTGGTCGACGTGGCCCATCACGGTCACGACCGGCGGACGCGGCAAGGCCTCGGCCGTGGACGCCGCCTCGTGCGTCTCGGCCAGCAGCGCGTCTGGATCGTCGAGCTTGGCGGCGGTCGCCTTGTGCCCCATCTCCTCGACGAGGATCATCGCCGTCTCCTGATCGAGCACCTGGTTGATCGTCACCATCGTGCCGAGCTTCATCGCCGCCTTGATGACCTCGGCCGCCTTGACCGACATCTTGTGCGCCAGATCGGCCACCGTGATCGTCTCGGGAATGGAGATCTCGCGGATGATCGGCTCGGGTATCGCCGGACGCATCGTCTCGACGCCTTCCTCGCCTTCCTCGTGGCGATGGCGACCGGTCTTGGGCTGCTTCCACGCCGTCGCCGCGGAGGCGCCGGTCGCATCGCCGCGGAGCTTGAGCGCCCGGCGCCGCGCGGCCTCTTCCTGGAACGCAGTCGCCGACGGCTTGCGCGAGCTCTTTTCCTTCTTCGCGCCCGGTTTCGCGGCGGGCTTGTGCAGCGTGCCTTCCTTCTTCGGTTCGGGTTTGGCTTGTACTGCGGGCGGGGCAGCAGCAGCTTCCACGGCCTTCGCGGCAGCCTCCGCCGCAGCCTTGGCGGCCGCTTCCTCGGCTTCCCTCTCCTTCTTGGTCTTGCGCTTCTCGGCTTCCTGCTTCTTCAGAAGCTCTTCCTGCTGCTTGGCGATCAGCGCCCGAGCCTTGCGCTCCTCTTCCTCGCGCGCCGCGGCCTCGGCCGCCGACACGACGGGTTGCAGGGGCGCGGCCTCCTCGGGAGCCGGAGCGGCTTCGGCGCCATCGCGCTTCACGAACACGCGCTTCTTGCGCACCTCGACCTGGATCGTGCGCGCGCGGCCGGTGCTGTCCGACGCCTTGATCTCCGAGGTCTGCCGCCGCGTGAGCGTGATCTTCTTCTTCGCCTCGAGGCCGCCGTGCTGCCTGCGCAGGTAGTCGAGCAGCCGCGTCTTGTCGTGCTCGGAGAGCTTGTCGCCCTCCTTCTTGCCGGCGACGCCGGCCTTCGCGAGCTGCTCCAGCAGCACGCCCGAAGGCATCTTCAGCTCGCTTGCGAAATTCTCGATCGTTGTCTGCGCCATACTCGTTCTCCGGCCAACTCCAATGCGGGCCTCACGCCTGCTGGGCCTGCTGCGGCTCCTCCGCGCTCTCGAACCAGTGTGCGCGCGCGCTCATGATGAGCGCTTGCGCACGCTCCGCGGCGATGCCCGTCAATTCGGTCAGCTCGTCGACCGCGAGGTCGGCGAGCGCGTCGCGGTTGGTGATGCCTTTCTCGGCCAGCACTCCCGCGGTCTCGGTGTCCATGCCCTCGAGGCCGAGCAGGTCCTCGGAGACGTTCTCCACGCTCTCTTCGCGCACGATCGCCTCGGTTAAGAGCGCGTTGCGGGCGCGGCTGCGGAGCTCGTTCACGGTCTCTTCGTCGAAGGACTCGATCTCCAGCATCTCGTTCAAGGGCACGTAAGCGATCTCCTCCAGCGTGGAAAACCCTTCCTGGATGAGGATGTCGGCGACCTCCTGGTCGACGTCGAGCTTCTCCATGAACAGCGTGCGGATCTTCGCGCCCTCGGCCTGCTGTTTCTGCTGCGATTCCTCCACGCCCATCAGGTTGATTTCCCAGCCGGTGAGCTCGGAGGCGAGGCGCACGTTCTGGCCGCTGCGGCCGATCGCCATGGCGAGGTTCTCCTCGTCGACCACCACGTCCATGGCGTGCTTCTCCTCGTCCACCACGATGCTCGAGATCTCCGCCGGCGAGAGCGCGTTGACGACGAACTTTGCCGGGTCTTCCGAATAGAGCACGATGTCCACGCGCTCGCCGGCGAGCTCGTTGGTGACCGCGGTCACGCGCGAGCCGCGCATGCCGATGCACGTGCCCTGGGGGTCCAGCCGCGGGTCGTTCGACTTGACCGCGATCTTCGCCCGCACGCCGGGATCGCGCGCGGCGGCCTTGATCTCGATCAGCCCTTCCTCGATCTCGGGCACCTCCAGCTCGAACAGGCGCACCAGCAGCTCCGGCACGACACGCGAGAGCAGAAGCTGCGGCCCGCGGGCCTGAGCCTCGATCTTGGTGACGTAGGCACGCACACGGTCGCCCACCCGCAGGTTCTCCTTCGGGATCAGCTGGTCGCGCGGGATCATCCCTTCGATGCGTCCCGATTCGACGATCACATTGCCGCGCTCGATGCGCTTCACCGTGCCGGTGAGCAGGTTGTCCTGGCGCTCGAGGAAGTCGTTCAATATCTGTTCGCGCTCGGCGTCGCGGATCTTCTGCAGGATGACCTGCTTCGCGGCCTGCGCGCCGATGCGCCCGAACTCCACCGGCTCGAGCGGCTCCTCGACCACGTCGCCCAAGGCAAGCTTCGGCTCGCGTGCCTCGGCGTCGGTGATGGCGATCTGGTGGGCCGGCTCCTCGTGCTCCTCGTCGGGCACGACGGTCCAGCGCCGGAACGACTCGTAGTCGCCGGTCTCGCGATCGATCGACACCCGGGCGTCGATGTTGTCGGCGTACTTCTTCTTGGTCGCCGAAGCGAGCGCGGCCTCGAGCGCCGAGAACACGATCTCCTTCGGCACGTTCTTCTCGCGCGCCAGCGCGTCGACGAGAAGCAGCAGTTCACGGTTCATCTTGCGTTTCTCCACTCGATCTTCGGCACCAGTCGGGCCTTGTCGATATTGGCCAGCGGGATCGCCCGCACGCCTTCGGCGGTCTCGAGCCGGACGACGCCGGCGGCCACGCCGCGCAGCACGCCGGTCAGGCGCCGCGCGTTGCCGATCGGCTCGCGCAGCCTGAGCTTCGCCTGCTGCCCATCGAAGCGCGCGAAATCGGATTCCTTCTTCAGCGGCCGGTCCAATCCTGGCGACGACACTTCGAGCCGGTCGTAGTCGATGCCCTCCACCGCGAGAAGGTGCGTCAGGTGGTGGCTCACGCTGGCGCAGTCCTCCACGTCCACCCCGCCCGGCTTGTCGATGAACACGCGCACCAGCCGCCCGGAGGGCGAGAGATCGCAGTCGACCACCTCGTACCCCATCGGGGGGAGCGTGCGTTCCAGCAGTTCGACAAGCCGCGCGGGCACTTACGCCTCGAAAATCAACAAGGGCAAAAAAAAATGGGCTCTCCAGCCCATTTCTCTTACTTATCGGCAGCGATCTTAGCAGAAAATGGGGGCAAAAAGAAGGGGCGCAAGGCCCGAAGGCGTGCCCGCGACGCCGGCCTCGCACCCGGGCAGGCCACGCGACGAGCCCCCCGGGCGAACCGAGACGTCACCGACGGCGAGGCCTGCGGGCAGTTGCTGCATCCCCGCAGCCGCGGCGAGCGCGCCACCGTCGGAACCCAGCCGCGATGGGCCGAAGATCGACGGCGGATTCTTCCCGCGCAACGCGAGAGAACCTTCAGAACGCGACGTTGTTCCGCCCTTTGCAGGCGAGCATCTTGCGCGCCTCCTCCGGCGTGGCGATCTCGAGCGACAGCTCGTTCAAGATCGTGCGGATCTTCGCCACCTGCTCCGCGTTGCTCTTCGCGAGCTGGCCCTTGCGCAGGTAGATGCTGTCCTCGAGGCCCACCCGGCAGTGCCCGCCCATGATCGCGCCCATGGTGACGAGACCCATCTGGTGGCGGCCTGCCCCGAGGATCGACCAGTGGAAATCTTCGCCGAAGAGGCGATCGGCGGTGCGCTTCATGTGCATGAGGTTCTCGGCTTCCGGTCCGATCCCGCCGAAGATGCCGTAGATGGTCTGGATCAGCATCGGCGGCTTGACGAGGCCCCGGTCGACGAAGTGCGCGAGGTTGTAGAGGTGCCCGACGTCGTAGCACTCGAACTCGAACTTCGTGCCGCACTCCTCGCCCAGGTGCTTGAGCGAGAACTCGATGTCCTTATAGGTATTGCGGAAGATGAAATCGCGGGTGTTCTCGAGATACTGCGGCTCCCACTCGAACTTCCACTCCCTGTACTTCGGCACGAGCTGGAAGAGCCCGAAGTTCATCGACCCCATGTTGAGGGAGCACATCTCGGGCTTGGCGACGAGCGGCGCTTCGAGCCGCTGCTGCACCGTCATGTTGTGCCCGCCGCCGGTCGTGATGTTGATGATCGCGTCGGTCTCGGCCTTGATCTTGGGCAGGAACTGCATGAACACCTTCGGATCCGGCGTCGGCCGCCCGTCCTTCGGATCGCGCGCATGCAGATGGATGACCGCAGCGCCCGCCTTCCACGCGCCGATCGCCCCTTCGGCGATCTCGTCCGGCGTGATGGGCAGATAGGGCGTCATCGTCGGCGTGTGAATGGCGCCGGTGACCGCACAGGTGATGATGACTTTGTCGCGAGGGGCCGCCATGGGGTCCTCCAGATGTCCCGCGGTGAATCGCGCCCGGCTCGGCCGGACGACCGTGCCTTCGGCGGAAGCCGATCGCCGTCAGGCGAGCGATTCCACGTTGCCGCAAACCGACAGCGCCTGTCCGCTGATGTTCCGGCCGCCGCCCGCCGCGAGGAAGAGCGCCGTCTGCGCGACCTCCACCGGGCTCACCATCCGCCGCAGGGAGACCTTGGACAGGAGCTGCGCCTGGTACGCATCGTAGCTCATGCCGAGCGCCTTCGCCTTCGCGGCGATGACGCGCTCGATGCGCTCGCCTTCGACGATACCGGGCTGGATCGCGTTGACGCGGATGTTGCAGGGGCCCAGCTCGATCGCGAGGCTCTTGGTGAAGCCCACGACCGCCCACTTGGCGGCGGAGTACGGCGTGCGCAGCGGATAGCCCAGGCGGCCCGCCACCGATGACAGGTTGATGATGCTGCCGCCACCGGCGGCCTTGAGCAGGGGCACCGCACGCCGCGTGCAGTAGAACATCCCGTTCAGGTCCACCGCGATGGTGCGATCCCAATCGGCGATCGCGATGTCCTCGACCGGCGCGGTCGGTCCGGCAATGCCGGCGTTGTTGATCAGCACGTCCAGCCCGCCGAGAAACCCGGCCGCCTCGTCGAACAGCGCATCGACCTGGCTCGGATCGGCGACGTCGGCGAGTCGCACGCCGACGGCGGGATGTGCCGACCGGAACGCCTCGAGCGCCGAAGCGTCGACGTCGCAGATGAATAGCTTCGCGCCTGCATCGGCAAAGACCTCCGCGAAGGCCCTGCCGATGCCGGCCGCGCCGGCGGTAACGAGCACGCGCATTCCTCGAGCCGAATCGTCCATGGAGCTGCTCCGCGTTGCGGGAGACGGCGATCGTAGCGCGAACCGCGGCGGGCCGCCGCTAACCAGCGCGCAGCATCGCGATGACCGGCTCGATGTCCGGCCGGACGCCGCGCCAGAGAAAGAACGATTCGGCGGCTTGCGCGACGAGCATCCCGAGGCCGTCCGCGAGCCGGCCGGCTCCCTGATCGCGCGCGAAGCCGAGAAACGCCGTGGGACCGCTCCCGTACGCCATGTCGTAGGCGAGCGCCCCGGGCGCGAATATCCCCGACGGCACCGGGGGCACCTCTCCGTACAGGCTCGCGGAGGTCGCATTGATCACGACATCGAAGCTGCGGCCGGCGAGGCGAGCGTAATCCCCGCCTTCGACCGGTCCGAACGGGTGGAAGCGACGGGCGAGCGCCGTGGCCCTGTCCACGGTGCGATTGGCGATGGTGATCGAGACGGGACCCTCGCGCAGCAGCGGCAGCAGCACGCCGCGCGCCGCGCCGCCGGCGCCCATCAGCAGGATGCGGGTGCCTTGGAGCATCACGTCGAGCCGGCCGCGGACGTCGGCGATGAGCCCGGCGCCGTCGGTGTTGTCGCCGACCACCCCGGCACCCTCGAACTTGAGCGTGTTGACCGCGCCGGCCTGCTCCGCGCGCTCGGTACGCTCGGTTGCCAAGGCGAACGCGTCCAGCTTGAACGGCACCGTCACGTTGAGCCCTCTGCCGCCCTGCGCGCAAAAGCCCTCCACCGCGCCTTGGAAGCCGCCGAGCGGCCCGAGGATCGCCTCGTAACGCAGGTCCTGTCTGAGCTGGCGAGCGAAGGCGGCATGGATCCGGGGCGACTTCGACTGGGCGATCGGATTGCCGATCACCGCGTAGAGGTCTGTCATGCGCGGGTGCCGGCGGTGCCGGGCGCGGTCGAGTTCGTCATCGATTGGTCCAGCCGGATGGTTGCGCCGGTGCGCGCCGCCGCGGCGATCGCCTCGGTCACGCGGAGATTGGCCAGCCCGTCGCGCGCTGTCACGCGCGGAGTCGCTTCGCCGCGAATCACGGCGCAGAAGTGCGCGAGCTGGCGCGCGAGCGGGTCCTCGCGCCGGACCGGCACGACTTCGGTCCGGAAAGGCTTCCACCACGAACGATCCTCCTTGCGCGGGTAGGTTCGCAGCCGCATGGTGGGCACCGCGAGCGACCCGTAGGTGCCGACGACGACATAGCAATCCTCGTCCGGATACGAGGCGTAGCTCGGGTTCTCCTGCGAGGTCTGCTCCCAGCTTCGCGGCGAAGCGGCGGTGTCGGAGAGCAGGAACGTGCCCAAAGCGCCGCTCGCGAAGCCCAGGTTGATGGCCACCGTGTCCTCGACGGAGAAGCCGCGCACGGCGTTCGACACGAGCGCCTGCACCGCGACGATCTCGCCGCACATCGCGCGCAAGTTGCCGATCTCGTGGGTCAGATTGATCAGGATCGGCCCTCCGCCGGGCTGCCGCCGCCAAGGCGCCTCGTCGAAGTAGCCGTCCGGCTTGTAGAACAGGGCGCTCCCCTCGACGGCGACCAGGTGGCCGAGCGCTCCCCCCTCGATGACGGCGCAAGCCGCCTCCAGCAGCGGGCTGTGCAGACGATGGTGACCGACGAGGACCTTCGCCCCCGCGCCCTCGGCCGCAGCGCACAGCCGCTCGCCCTCCTGCACCGAATCGGTCACCGGCTTCTCCACGAGCGCCGGAACGCCGGCGGCGATGCACTCGAGCGCCTGGGCGACGTGCAGCCGGTTGGGCGTCGCGAGGATCACGCCGTCGGGACGATCGGTGGCGAGCAGATTGCCGAGCGACGCGTGCAGCGGCACGCCGGCGCCGCGGGCAACCTCCGCGGCAGAAGGTGCCGGGTCGACGATCCCCGACAGCGTCGCCTCGGCGCTGCGCTGGATCAGGGCGATGTGCGTTCGGCCGATGAGCCCGGCGCCCGTGACCGCGAGTCGAAGCTTGTCCAAGGAAAATCCGCTGTGCCGATGCCGCGATGCGGAGCAGAAGAGCGTCGCACTGCCGGCCGATTATCGTCCAGTTGTCCGGCCGGCGCTCACGTACCAGAGTCGCATCGGCGCTCGTGAACCCGGGCGTGCCGGATCCGCGTCATATCATCGTCAGCGCTGCGCGTGCAAGTCCATCGCCACCGGCTGCCTGAGCGGCACGCTCCCCGACAAGCAGCTCCCGGACGTCGCCTTCGCCTGCGCCGCCATCGCCGCCGTAGTGAAGGCGGTGCGCGACCGGAGCGGGCGCCTCGTTCCGATCGCGCCGAACGATTACGACGATCTGCCGACACGCCGCGAGCTCGATCCGCGGCCCGTCGAGCGCCTGCAAAGCCTCGGAATCCTGTACGATCGCTCGCCGGAGGGCGAATACTTCCACATCTACACCGAAGCCTTCGCCGAGCGGTTCTTGTTTCGAAGTCGTGCAGCGCGTCGGCGGCTATGCCACCGGTGGCGCGCTCACTGCGCCGGCGCGGATCGCGGCGCAGACTCGGGCGCGCTGAGCCGGCTGGACCGAAAGGAGGACATCATGCCCAGGGTTCGCGCAGGGAACGTCACGCTCAACTACGACCGGCAGGGCAGCGGCGAGCCGCTGGTGCTCATCCCGTACCTCGCCGCCGACTGCGCCTGCTACGCCTTCCAGGTCGCCGAATACGCGAAGCACTTCACCTGCATCTCGGTCGACCTGCGTGGCACCGGAGAGTCCGACAAGCCGGCGGGCCGCTATTCCACGGAGATGTTCGCCGACGACGTGGCCGCGCTCATGCGGGAGATCGGCGCGGACAGGGCCCACGTCGCCGGCCTGTCGCTGGGCGCCGCCACGGGCATGTGGCTGGCGGCGAAGTACCCCGAGCGCGTGAAGTCGCTTTCGGTCCACAGCGGCTGGCCGAAGACCGACGCCTTCATCCAAACGGTCGTCGAGGGCTGGCAGATCATGGCCAAGGCGATCGGAAGCGTCCCCGAAATGGTGATCCAGGGCATCTTCCCGTGGTGCTTCACCCCCGAGTTGTACGCGCGGCGGCCGGAGTACATCCGAGCCCTGTCCGATTTCGTACGCGGGCGTCCCGCCCAGCCGGTCGAAGCCTTCATTCAGGAATCCGATGCGGTGATCGGTCACGACGTCGAATCGCGGCTCGGTGCCATCCGCGCGCCGACCCTGATCACCTTCGGCCGTCACGACATGGTCACCTCGACGCGCTTCGCCGAGGCGCTCAAGAGCGGAATCCGGAACTCGGAGCTCCACATCTTCGAGGACTGCTCGCACGCCCCGCTGTACGAGAACGTCGAGGCGTTCAACGCCAAGACCGTGGCCTTCCTGAAGAGTCGGAGCGGTTGATGCGGGACGCGGTGGGGCACCGCCGCGTCCTGCGCAGTCGCGCTTCGCTACCTGGCGACCGCGCGCGTGTCGTAGTAGCGCCGGACCGCCACCAGGTCTGCGAGCACGTCCGGGGGAAAGCCGCGACGGTTTCCTCGGGTATCGGTGAACAGACTGTCCATGTAGGCGCGGAAGCACTTCGCGTCCCCCCACGCCGCCGCGATCAGGTTGGCGATGCGCGCGTAGCGGCGCAGCAAGGCATGCGGACGAACCTCCTCCGGCAGGCCGGCAAACCACATATTCGTGCGCAGCAACGGCCGCTCGATTGGCGTCGCCTTGCGCAGATGGCGGTATTGGTCCGATTCGAGGTCGATCGCAGCCGTTTTCTGCGCCGACCGCAGCGCTACGCCTTCGGCAGCGATCGGGGTCGCATGGACATCGGCGCGCGGATAGCGATCGAAGGGGCGGTAGAGGCTCATGGAGAAAGGACCAGAACTCGAATCGGCGCAGCTTGTCACGGACGCGCTCGGTCGGCCATTCGAGCCGACGGAAGGGCGTGTTGACGACACATTGACCCGCGCCAAGCCCGCGAACGGCGCTCCGGATTCAGAGTCCGCCCACCGCGACTGCCACGCGACGCCCAACCGGTCCCGTCGGGCGAGGCCCAGACGCCGGAGCGGAAGCTCTAGATCGCATGGGCCTGGCCCGAGTAGATCGGATCCTGCGAGCGTGTCCCTCCGCCGAAGAAAGTCGTCGTTGTCGGCGTAGATCTTCACCGCCCCTGTCAGCTCGACCGTCCACGGACCGATCGCCTTCGACAGCTCCGGCTCGAACGTTTCCCGCGGTTGGTGCCGATGTTGACCACGCGGCTCGAATCGTACTGGCCGGCGGGCACCGTCACGCGCAGGCTCGCGCCGACGATGAGATCCTGCCGGTAGCCGGCCCGTCAAGCGCGAGGCCGGCGGTCATCGGCTCGGTCGATGGCCGCCCCTACAGCGTTGCCAGCAGCGCTTGGGTTTTGGCTCGGATGCGCTTGGCGCGCTCTGTCGCGCCGACGCTTTGCGCCAGCGTGCGCATCGGCACCTCGACCGCGATCGGGATGTCGTGCGGCACGGCGCGCAGGATGCCTTTCAGGTCGAGCGCGCCGTCCCCCGGCATGAGCCGCTCGTTGCGCGCGTCGTACATCAGCGTGTCGCGGTCCGTCGGACGCTCGGCCGGCGCGTCGCAGATCTGCGTGTAGCGCAACCGCTCGCGGGGAATCGATGCTATGTTCGCCGGCGCGTCTCCGCCACGGTCGAAGTGGATGGCATCGATCAGCAGTCCGGCGTTGTGGCAACCGGCCGTCTCGAGCAGCTGCAGGCCCTGCGCGAGGTTCTTCACTTCCGTCCACGGCATCGGCTCGATGTTGATCGACAGCCCCAGCGGCGCGCCGAGATCGCACAGCGCTGCGAAGCGCTCGGCGAGCCGCTTCGGATCGGGATCGTAGGCGCCGACGAGCGCCTGCGTGGCGCCGAGGCGCGCGCCGGTTTCCAGCGCCGGCGCGAAGGCACGCACGTCCGTGTCCGGCAGCAGGCGGAAGATCTCGACGTCGAGCATGCGCACGCCGGTGTCGGCGAGACGGCGCTCGATCTCGCGCACCAGCGGGGTGTCGCCGACGACCGGCCACACAGGCTCCGCCCCCGTGGCCGGCAGCAGCCGCAGGCCGACACAGTCGTATCCCGCTTCCGCGGCGCACGTCACCATCGCGTCCGGCGCGAGCTCGAGGACGGTGAGGGCGCCGAGCGAGAGTTGCCTCCGCATCATGCCGCGTTCTTTACGTGTCCGCCGAGGAAGAGGTGATTGAGATTCGGGTCGCCGAGCAGCTCCGCGGCGGGACGGTCCAGGGCGAGGCGCCCCATCTCGAGCACCAGCGCCCGGTTCGAGTACTTGAGCGCGGTGCGCACGTTCTGCTCGACCATCAGTACGGTCGTTCCCGCGTCAACCAGCGAGCGCAGCAGCACCATCACCTCCTGGACGAGCTTCGGCGAAAGACCGATCGAGGGCTCGTCGATCAGGATCACCCGCGGCCGCAGGAGCAGCGCCCGGCCGATCTCGAGCTGCTTCTGCTCGCCGCCGGAGAGCGTCGAGGCCTGGTTGTCGATGCGCTCCCGAATCCGTGGAAAACGCGCGAGCACCTCGTCGATGCGCGGTGCGAGCTCGCCCCGCGGCAGCGTGATGCCGCCGAGCTCCAGGTTGTGGCGCACGGACAGCGAGCCGAAGAGGTTGCGGCCCTGGGGAACGAAGGCGATGCCCTCCGCGAGCAGCTCGCGCTGCGACTTCCCGTTCACGCGCCGGCCCTCGAAGCGGATCTCGCCGGCGCGCGGCACGAGCATGCCGAAAAGCGTCTTGAGCACCGTGGACTTGCCGGCGCCGTTGGGTCCTATCAGCAGCGTGATCTCGCCTCCAAGCGCGTCGAGCGTGGTCTCGTTGAGGATCGTGAGGCTCGGTGAATATCCGGCAACGACGCGATCGAATTCGATGATCTTCTCGCTCATGGCCTATCCCGCTCGTCGTCCCCGCGAGGCGTCGCGGCCTGCAGGGCCGGATTCATCCGGCTCCGAGGCGCGAATGGCGCGCCTGCCTGCCGCCGTGCGCAGGAATGACCTTCCGCGCTCAATTGCCAAGATACGCCTCCAGCACCTGCCGGTTCGACTGGACCTCCGCGGGAGGTCCTTCGGCGAGAACCTTGCCCTCGACCATGCACACGACGTGCGGACAGAGCTTCATGATGAAGTCCATGTTGTGCTCGATCACGACGAAGCTTCCGCCCTGCGATCGGTTCAGCTCGACAAGCCGGTCGTGCAGCTCGTCGACCAGGCTGGGATTGACGCCCGCACAGGGCTCGTCGAGCAGCACCAGCCGTGGCGCCGGCATGAACGCCATCGCGATGTCGATGAGCTTTTGCTGGCCGTAGGAGAGGCTCCCCGCGGGCAGGTGCGCGACGTGCTTCAGGCGAAACAGCTCGATCATCTCGTCGGCATGGTGTCCGAGCCCGGCGTCGGGTTGGGCGAACAGCCTTCCGGGCATGCTGCCCTTGAACTCCTGCGCCGCGGCGATCAGGTTGTCCCGCACCGAGAGCTTGCCGAACACCTGCAGCGTCTGGAACGTGCGGCCGACGCCCCGCCGGGAGAGCTTGAGCGGCGACATGCCGGTGATATCCTCGCCGCAGAACTCGACGCTGCCGTCGGTGGGCTTGATCTGGCCGAGAATCGCGTTGAAGAGCGTAGTCTTGCCGGAGCCGTTGGGGCCGATCACGCCCACGATCTCGCCCGGAGCCACCGCCAGGCTCACCCCATCCACCGCCTTGATCGCGCCATAGTGCTTGCGCACGTTTTTCACTTCAAGGAACTTCGGCCGCTCGCTCATTTCGCTGTTCGCTGGCGCCAGCGGTCGGCGATCGACAGCAGCCCGCCCGGCAGGAACACCATCATCACGATCACCGCAAAGCCGAAGACGGCGAGGTACCAGTCCTGCAGGAAGCGCAGCCATTCGGGCAACAGCACCACGATGACAGAGCCCAGAACCGGGCCGAAGAACCGTCCGGAGCCGCCGACGATCACCGCGAGCAGCATCATGAGCGAGACGGCGAGATGGAACTGTCCCGGCTCGATGTAGTTAACCAGCGTGGCGAGATACACGCCGCCGATGCCGGCGCAGGCGGCGCCGATCGCGAACGCGAGCAGCGTGTAGGCGGTGATGTTGACGCCCGTGCTTTCGGCGCGGATCGGATTGTCGCGCAACGCCGCGAACGCGCGTCCCCACGGCGAGCGCAGCAGCCACCACAGCAGCAGCGCGAGGACGATGACGGAGCCGTAGGCGAAGTAGAAGAACGGCAGGTTGCCGTCGAGCGAGTAGCCGAACGCCGACGGCCGCGGAATGTTCGATATCCCGTAGGTGCCGCCGGTGATCGGCTCCTCGTTACGGAACACCAGGTACACCAGCACGTTGAATCCCAGCGTCGCGAAGGCGAGGTAGTGGTGCTGCACGCGCAGCGCCGGGAAGCCGAGGGCGAGACCGACCGCGAAGCAGGCCACCGCGGCGATCGGCAGCACGACGAAGAACGGCCAGCCGAGCTTGAGCAGGATCGCCGCGTGGTAGGCGCCGATCCCGTAGAATGCGGCCTGCCCGATCGACATCTGGCCCGCGTAGCCCACAATCAGGTTCAGCCCGAACACGGCCATCAGGTAGACGCACAGCAGCGTCATCAGGTACACGCCGTAACTCTTGAGGAACAGCGGCAGCAAGGCGTAGCCGACCAGGCCGGCGACGAGCGCCACCAGCCGCGCCCTGCTCATACTTTGCGCTCCTCGGCCTTGCCGAGCAGCCCTTCGGGGCGCAGCACGATCACCACGAGGAACAGGAGCAGCGCCACGCCTTCCTTGTACGCCGGCGAGACGTAGGCGCCGGTCAGGTTCTCGAGCACGCCGACCAGCACCCCGCCGAGCAGCGCGCCGCGCGTCTGGTTGAACCCGCCGATGATCGCGGCATAGAAAGCCTTGAGCCCGATCGAATCGCCCATGTCGAATTTGGCGAGGTAGGTCGGGGTCACCAGCAGCGCCGCGACCGCGGCGAGCACGGCGTTGATGAGGAACGTGTAGAGCACCATGCGGCGGACGTTGATGCCGAGCACCCGCGCCGCGTCGGTGTTCTGCGCCACCGCCTGCATCGCACGGCCGGTCACGGTGCGATTGAGGAAGAGCTGCAGCCCGACGACGATGAGGCCCGCGAGGAGCAACGTGCCGATGTCGGCGTACGACACCTTGAAGCCGCCGATGGCCAGGAGTCCCTCGGGAAACGGGCTGTTGAACGGCATCGCCTGCGCGGTCACGCCAGCCTTCACCAGCTGTTTGACGCCGATGGAGAGTCCGAGCGTGGCGATCACCAGCGGGATTACGCCGTGGCGGATCAGCGGATCGACGATCAACAGCTTGAACGTGACTCCCAGCAGCAGCATCGCGACGAGGCAGGTGAGCAGGAAGGCGAGCCACAGCGGAGCGCCGACCGCGGGGCCGAGGAAGAACAGGATCACGAAGGCCGGGACCATCACGAACTCGCCCTGGGCGAAATTGATCGTGTTCGACGCCTGCCAGAGCAGCGTGAACCCGAGCGCGGCCAGCGCATAGATCGCGCCGGTGGCGATCCCGGAGACGATGAGCTGCAGAAAGTCGGCCATGGGAGCCTATTTTGCTGCGCTGGGCGCGAGCGCGCTTACCTACCCGACTCGATCGGCCATTTGTCCGGCCGCACGCCCCGGCGAGCCGGTGCACGCCCGCGCGGCAGGAGACCCTTCTTCATTGCGCCGCACCCGCGGGTGTCGCCGCTCGTTCCGCCGCGGGCCTCGGATACTTCCATTTGTTGTGCACCCAAAGCCAATCAGCTGGACTCTTGCGGATCTGCTGCTCGAGCTTGCGGGCGTACGCTTCGGTGATCCAGGTCTCGTGGTCGAGGTCCGCATCGTCCGCGGTCTCGTAGGGCGGCTCGGCGAGCACGTCCAGATGGACCGCGTAGCGCCCGCGCGCGAGCCGGCGCATCGCGACGTAAACCACGGGCGCCTCGAGAAAGCGCGCGATCTTCTCCGCGCCGACGAAAAACGCCGTGTCCTGATTGAGGAAGCGCGTCCAGTGCTTGGCCATGCTCCTGAGCGGCGTCTGGTCGGCGACCAGCCCGTAGGCGCGCGGCTCGCCGGCGCGGCGCAGCAGCTCGAAGGCGAAGCTCTTGATGGGGATCGGCTTGCCGCCGAAGCGGCTGCGCGCCTCGCGCATGTACTCGTCGAGGCTCGCCACGCGGATCGGCTTGTACACCGCGTCGATCGGGATCCCGAAGTGGGCGCCGCCGCCGGGCAGCAGCCATTCCCAGTTGCACACGTGGGCGGTGAGCAGAATCACCGAGCGGCGATCGGCGACGAAGCGGGCGACGAGCTCCGGGTTGTCGATCACCATGCGATCCTTCATCTGCTCGGCGCTCGCCCGCCAGCCCCAGATCACCTCGACGAACACCTCGCTCATGTTGCGGTACGACTGCTCGAGGATCGCGGCGCGCTCGCTCGCGCTCTTTTCCGGGAACGAGCGGGCGATGTTGCGCGCGGCGAGATCGCGCCGCCAGCCCAGCACGTGAAACGTGACAAAATACATGAACCGGGCCACGCCGTAGAGCGAGGCGAGCGGCAGACGGCCGAGCGAGCGCAGGAGAAGCACCATTGGGGCGAGCGAGCGTAGAGGATTTCCCCGGCACGGGCAATCCGCCGCGTGAGCTCGCGCCTCCGGCACCCGGCGTCGCGCTTTGGTACGCGGCGCTCGAAGCCGCCGACGGCGACTTCGCTCGTCTCGCGTCCTGGCTCGCCCCCGCGGAGCACGCGCGCGCCGCGCGCTTCGGGCGCGAAGGCCTGCGCCGCCGCTACGTCGTCGGCCGCGCGTCGCTGCGCTGGGTGCTCGGCCGGACGCTGGCCTTAAGTCCGAGCGAGGTGCCGATCGTGCGCGGCGCGCGTGGGCGGCCGCGGCTCGACGGCGATGGCGAGCTCGATTTCAACATCTCGCACACCGAGGGCGTGGCGCTCATCGGCGTGACGCGGACCGGCAGGATCGGCGTGGATGTCGAGCGGCAGGAGCGCGACGTGAACGCCGACGGTCTCGCACGCAAGTTTCTGACCGACGGCGAGCGGGCCACGCTGGCGCCGCTCGACGAGCCTGCGCGCCGGGCCCGGTTCCTGCGCTACTGGACATGCAAGGAGGCCATGAGCAAGGCGACCGGCGACGGACTGTCGGCGCCGTTTCGACACCTCGAGGTCAAGCTCGACGACACGATCGAGCTTCTTGGCGGTCCCGCGCCTTACGAACGGGCGAACTGGCGTCTCTACCCCGTGAACGTGCCGACGGAATTCATCGGAGCGATCGCACTGTGGCGCGGCGATTCGAACCCGGGTCGCGAGGCGACATGAACAACCACAGAGGCAGGCGAGCCGGGTGCACGCGCCGCACCCGGCCGGTCGGTCACTGCGCACACATCTGGATCTTGCGGAGCCATCCGGGTCCGGCGGCTGGGCGGGTCGCCACACGCAGGACGACCCCGACCGAACGCGCCCGGGTCACGCCGTTCTCCGGGCGCTGCCCGTTCAGCCGGCGCGTACGGAGGCCTCGGACACGTGGCGCGCCAGCGCCTCCACCGTGGGACGCTCGAACACGACCGACAGGGGCACCTCGACCCCGAAGCGGTCGTAGATCTTGGCCGCGATCTGCATCGCCATCAGCGAGTCGCCGCCAAGCTCGAAGAAATTGTCTTCGACCCCGATCCGATCGCGCTGGAGGACCTGCGCCCATATGGTCGCAACCTCGGCCTCGAACGACGTGCCTGGAGGCAGCATCGGCTCGACTTGCGGCTGCGAGGCCGCCGCGAGCGAGCGCAAGCCTTCGCGGTCGATCTTGCCCATTGCGGTTGTCGGCATCGAGTCGAGAAACACGAATTCGGCCGGGATCATGGAGTCGGGAAGGCGCGCGCCCAGTTCGCGGCGCAGATCGCGCTCGCTGGCGCGTTTCGGCCCCAGCGCGACCACGAATGCCGAGAGCTTGTTGTCTCCCTGCTCGGTTGCCGCGGCGATCACCGCCGCGTCTGCCAGGGAGGGGGACTGCCGCAGAACCTCTTCAAGATGGGCCACGTCGACCCGCTGACCGCGAATCTTGACCATCGAATCCCGCCTTCCGGCGTATAGCAGGCAATCTTCGGGGGTCAAGACGCCACGATCGCCCGTCAGGTAGATCCGCTCACCGTCGGCCGAGTCGCGCCCAAAGCTCTCGTTCGTCAAATCCGGCCGCCGCCAGTATCCCGGCGACATCGATCGAGTCTTGACCGCGATCTCGCCGCAGCGACCTCGCGCAACCGCCTCGCGGTGCTCGTCGACCACGGTGACGCTGGCACCGCCCAGCGCAAAGCCGGCCGGGACCGAACCGTCCCTCGGCGCCGTGTCGTGATCGATGTAATAGTGGCGGTAGTCGAGCACCTCCTTCGAGCCCAGGAGGTTGATCAGGATGCATTCCCGCGCCGAATGCTCTTGATACAGGCGCACGCATTCCCACGAAAGGGGCTCGCCCATCATTTCGATGACCCGCAGAGAAGAAAGCAGATTCCCGCCCGGCGTCGCGCGCAACGCGAGGGCTGCGACCAACCGGCGAAAAACGCTGGGAGTCGTGCGCAACACGGAGACCTGCGAGCCCTCGATCCAGCGACGCAGACAATTCAGGTCGTCGCGCTTGAAATCGAAGACATGCACCGCTCCTCCGACGAGCAAGGGCCGCCAGATCCCGCTGAAGACTGACGCCCCGACCAGCATCCGGTCTTCGCTGCACAGCTGAATCGCGTTGTTGACGGCGATTGCGCCGCACAACGTTGTCCGATGGGTTTGTATGATGGCTTTCGGCTCAGCCGTCGAACCCGACGTCAAGACGATGCGCGCCACCGCATCCGCGCTTATGGGCAGGCGAAGGTCGTCGGCCGACGCGTCCTCAGGCAGGGCATCGACGTTGATCGCGCGGCGGCTCCGGCCTGCGCTCAGAGCGGACGTCAGCCCAAGCCCGCCGTCGTCCGTGACGATCGTACCTGCGCCCAGCGCCTGCAGCATGGACGAATTTCTGGCCGGCGGATCGCCAAGATCGAGCGAGACGAAGACCCTCCCGGCTTTCAGCGCGGCAAGCAGTGCGACGACCCCCGCCGCCGCCTCCGAACAACCGACGACGATTGGCGCCTCTTCTGGCTCCGCCTCGCTGATCAGAACCCGCGCGAGACGGTTCGCCTCCTCGTTGAGCCGTCGATACGTGAGCGAGCGCGACGCCGACACAACGGCGATCCTGTCGGGCGCTTTCGCTGCCTGCGCCTCGACCGCCGCATGGATCGTGAGAGTGCCGGCGTCCGGCTCCATCGAGACCCGGCTCCCCGATGGATGAATGCAGCGGGAACGAATCGCGTGCTGCTGAGCAGCAAGGTCGAGCGTCATATCAGCCCGCAGGATCGACCACGGTCGGCTATCGACTCGATTTCGAGCCCGGCCGACGACGCTCGAGACTACACGCCGTCTTCCCGACGGGATCGAAAATAATCAGCCACGCAGGCGTGCATCGCGCGCTTTTCACTGCTCCAGCGCCAGGATCCATTCTCATCGAGCGCGATGTCGGCGTTGGGATCGAAGTCATACGCGCTGAACGCACGATGCCTCTCCTGATAGCGGCGGTCATTGAGCTCGCCGTGCCACAGGTGGATCAGCGTACCCTCGGTAAAGCCGATGCTCCCGCGCACGTTCGCGAGGTGCCTTGTCGCCCACGCCCGATAGTGTTCGGCCCACGCCGGCGTCATGCAAATATAGCGGATCGCGTCGGCTGGCGTGCCGAGAGCAGCGCAGACCATCGCCCGGTTTCCACTCCCCATGACACACGCATCATAGAAGCCGTCGCGGTCGATGACCTCGCGCCGCGCGACCCAGGCGAGCCCCGAGTTGCTTCTGCTCTTCAAGCGCATGGCGCCCTGAAGCATGTCCGAGGTTACCAAGCCGAGCGACTGCAGATGCGCCAGCGAATCGCCCAGTGGGGCGTCGGACGGAATCGTGCCACACGGATCGCGGCTGTCCGCGGGCGGCTCGTAGACGCGCTGAAACGGCTGCAGCAGCGGGACGCGCTGCAACGCGCGCAGCGCCTGCTCCGCCCAGTTGTCGCGCTCGAACACGACGTCGCAGTCGAGCCACGTGACGGCCGTACAATCTCCCGGTAATTTTGCGAGCGCCAGATTGAGCAGTCGCTCCTTCTGCCAAAGCACGTCTCGCCCCCGCAATCGAATGAGGAGCTCAGCAGCGTCAGGCGGCAGATCGAACGCATCGCGGTAAGAGAGTTCGACGGCAACCAGCGGGATCGTGAGTTTACGCCGGAAAGCGAGATAGTTCCGCAGCCGGCGCTCGTAGCCGACCGGATTGAAGTAGCAAGTGATGGCCCAGAGTCTCTCCATGGCGTCACCTGGCCCGCGATACTACGCGAGCGCCACCAGCGGGTCGAGCGTCGTACGATCCGGCGCACTGGAGGCTGTACGCGGTGGACTTCGCCGACGGCTATCTCGCGACCGCGACGCTGTGGCGCACCTAACGCCCCGGCGTCGCCGGCCTCGCGAGCTCGCGGAACCAGTCCAGCGCTCCGCGCAGCGGCCCCGCGTCGACCTGGTGCGCGCCGGCAACGTGCTCGATGCGCAGGTGCCGGAACCCCGCGCGCTTGAGCTCCTCGTAGACGCCGCGGTGGTCGCCGGGCGTAGCGATCTCGTCCTTCTCGCCGGACTGCAGGAATATCGGAGTGCGCCGGAAGTTCTCATCGAGGACGTGAAACTGCCGCGCCGCCTCCACGATCGTGTCGCGGTTGATGCCGGCGAGGTAGACACCGATCACCCGGCGACCTTCTCCGGCGAAGGCGGCGGCGAGCCAGCCAGAGCATTTGGCGCCGCCGGAGAAGCCGCCGAAGGCGAGTGCCGCCCTGGCGGCGCGCGCCCATTGCAGCCGCAATGCGCTGAGCGCCGCGAAGTCGAGCACGAAGCGCAGCGTCGTGTCGTCCTGCCCAACCGCCACCGGTGGCACCGGATCCGCGGCCAGCGCGATCCACCCCGCGGCAACGGTGCTTGCGGCGTACTCGGCGAGCAGCCTGCGACTCGAGTTGTATCCGGGGTCGGAAGTCGCGTTAACGATGAGAATGGGCGGATCCGCCGCCGCGTCGAGACCGTCGGGTATCACCACCATCACCCGCGCGCGCGTCGCGGGTGACAGCTCGCCGTGACCGGCCAATCGGCGCAGCTCCGGCGTAAGCTCGACCTCGTATTCGGTGACGGCAGCAAAGGCCGATGCCGCGGCGGCGAACGCGCACGCCGCGATGCCCGCGAGCAGACCGTGGCGACGGCCTCGCGAGGTTATTGATGGAGACTCGCCGCCCGACCTTGCGTCGGCGGTCCCTGAGCGGTCGGGCCGGACGCGCCGAGCGCGCCCGGCGCGGCCGGCCGTTCCGGGCACTATCCCGCCCGCACCTCGATCTTGCGCGGTCTGAACTCGGCCCGTTTCGGGATGCGCAGCGTCAGCACGCCGTCCTTCAGGTTCGCCTCGATGCGGTCCGGCTCCAGCTCGCTCGAGAGCACGAAGCTCCGCCGGAAGCGCGTCGAGCGCAAGTCGGCGTAGAGCGCCTCCATCCCGGCGGGCAGGTCGATCGAGACTTCGCCCTCGATCAGGAGCCCGTTCCGATCGGCCTGGAGCTTGAGCCGGTCCTTCGACACCCCGGGCATCTCGGCCTGCACCGTGATGCCGTGCTCGTCCTCGAACACGTCGACCGGCGGCTGCAGCGCGTAATCGTCCTCGCGGGCTTTGCCTTCGGGCACCGTTGGCTCGCGCGCGGCGAGGTCCTGTCTTTCAGCCATGATTGCCTCCTTCGCGTTGTCTAGTTGACGGTGATCTGCCGCGGCCGGGTCGCTTCGCGGCGCTTGACGGTGATCTGCAGCACGCCGTCGCGGTACTTCGCCTCGACGCGATCGGGATCGACGTCTTCGGGCAGCGACACCACGCGCCGGAAGTCGCCGTCGAAGCGCTCGCGGCGGTAATACTCCGCGTCTTCCCTCGCCTCGACCTTGCGGCTGCCCGAAACCGTGAGCAGGTTCTGCTGGATGGAGAGGTCCAGGGCCTTGGGATCGAGACCGGCGGCGAACAGATACACGTCGACCCGCTCGGGCGTGGCGCCGACGTTGATCGGCGGGAACGTGCCCCGGCGCACCGAGCGAATGCCCGCGGGCCAGGCGGATGACCCGAAGAGCTGGTCGACCTCGGTTTCCAGGCGCCTGAGCTCGTCGGCGAGGCCGGAATCGAAGCTGCTGAACAGGCTTCCGAACATAGCGACACCTCCTTTGTGACGGGTTGGTAAGCCCGAAATAGGTGCCGCTTCCGGGAAGTTCAAGAGGCTCCGCCGGCGCCGAGGGCGGCGCCCCCCCGGCCTACCCGGTCCGGCAGCCGACTCACGCCACCGCGATCAGCCGGTCGAGCGTCGCGGGGTCGGCCAGGAGCACCTCGCTCGCCGCGCGATGCACCACCCGGCCCCGGTCGAGCACGATCGCCTGCGCGGCGACTTCCAGCGCCAGGCGGGCGTGCTGCTCCACCATGACCACGCCGAATTCCCGGGCCGCGACGATCCTGCGGATGACCTTGACCAGCTCCTGCACGATGATCGGGGCGAGGCCCTCCATCGGCTCGTCGAGCAGCAACAGCTTCGGATTGGTCACCAGGGCCCGGGCGATCGCCAGCATCTGCTGCTCCCCGCCGGAGAGCTGGAGTCCGTAGTTGCGCCGCCGCTCCTCGAGACGGGGGAAGAGCCCATAGGTTCGCGGAACGGTCCACGGCCCGGGACGGGCGAACGCCGTGAGGTGCTCCTCCACGGTGAGCGAGGGAAGCATGTGCCTCTCCTGGGGCACCCAGCCGAGTCCGGCGTGGGCGCGGCGCCAGGTGGAAAGCCGCGTGATCTCCTCGCCGCGCAGGGCGAGGCGGCCGCGCTTGAGCCGCGTGAGGCCAAGGAGCGTCAAAAGCAGCGTCGTCTTGCCTACGCCGTTGCGGCCGAGCACGGCGAGGCTGCCGCCTTCCTCGAGCGCGAGCGAGACGTCTTCGAGCACGACGGCCTCGCCGTAGCCCGCTGTGAGGCCCTCGGCGCGGAGCAGCTCAGCCATGCTGCGCCTCGCCGAGGTAGACCTCGCGCACGCGCCCATCGGCCGCGATCTCCTCCGGCGTGCCTTCGGTGAGGACCGCGCCGCCGACCAGCACCGTGATGCGCTCGGCGAAGCGGAAGACCAGGCCCATGTCGTGCTCGATGAAGACCACCGTCACCTCGCGCGGAAGCTGGGCGATCACCTGGAACAGCTCGGCGCTCTCCGCGGCCGGGATGCCCGCCGCCGGCTCGTCCAGCAGCAGCACGGTCGGACGCGTGGCGAGGGCCAGCGCGATCTCCAGCAGCCGCTGCTTGCCGTACGGGAGCGCCCGCGTGAGCGTGTCCGCGTCGCGCTCCAGACGCAGACGCCGCAAGATCTCCGCCGCCTCGTCCAGCGCGGCGCGCTCGCCGGCGACGGTCCGCCACCATACGCCGCCGCGACGCTCGCGCTCGAGCGCCGCGAGCACCACCGACTCGAGCGTGCTGAGGCCGGGGAAGAGCGTGTTGATCTGGAACGTGCGCGTCATGCCCCGCTGCACGCGCGCATGCTGCGAGAGCGCGGTCACGCGCTCATCGCCGAGGAAGACGTCGCCCGCGCTCGGCGCCAGTGCCCCCGTCAGCAGATTGATGAAGGTGGTCTTGCCGGCGCCGTTGGGCCCGATCAGCGCGTGCCGTGCCCCGGCGTCGAAGGACAGACTGATGTCGCGGTTGGCCTTCAACGCGCCGAACGACTTCGACAGTCCATGGGTGCGCAGGGCCGCGGTCATCCCCGAGCGAACCTCCGGCGGAGCGTGTCGAACCCGCCGATGATGCCGCCGCGCGCGAAGAGCACGAGCAGCACGAGCAGCAGTCCGAGCCAGAATTGCCAGTAGACGGGATTGAGATTGGCGAGATAGTCCTGCAGGATCATGAACACCGCCGCGCCGACGAGGCCGCCGTAGAGATAGCCGGTGCCGCCCAGCACGAGCATGATCATAAGATCGGCCGAGCGCTCGAAGCTGAACACGTCGATCCCGACGAACTGGGTCGTCTGCGCGAGCAGCGCGCCGGCGATGCCGGCGATGCCGGCGGCGACGGTGTAGATCGCGACCAGCTTGCGCCGCACCGATGCGCCGATCGCCGGCATGCGCCGCTCGCCCTCACGGATGCCCTTCAGGCTCAATCCGAACGGCGAACGCACGATCAGGCGCGCGGCGTTGAAGGCGACGAACAGCACCGCGAGGCTGTAGAGATACGCGGTGCGGCCGTCGAGCCCGAAGCCGAACACGCCGAAGACCTTCTTCATTTCCGTGATCGAGAGGCCGTCGACGCCGCCGGTCACCGACGACCACTGGTTCGCCGTCTCGTAGAGCATGAGCCCGATGCCAAGCGTGACCATGAGGCGCGTGAGATCCTGGCCGCGGACCACGAGGAAGCTCGTGATCCAGCCCGCGGCGGCGGCGACGACGGCGGCGGCCGCGAGCCCCGAGAGCGGCTCGCCGTAGCCGTGCTTGGCCAGAAGCCCCGCCGTGTACGCGCCGAGGCCGAAGAATGCCGCGTGCCCCAGCGAGATGATGCGCGCGTAGCCCAGAATCAGATCGAGCGACAGCGCGAAGAGCGCCGCGATCATCACCTGGCTGCCGAGGGCCAGATAGTGCGGAAAGACGAAGAACGCGACGATGGGGAGCAGCCAGAACGCGATTTCCGCTCGGCTCCACGACAGCGTCGGGAGCCGCGTCACGAGCGCCGACCCGCGAGCCCCGCGGGAAAGAGCAGCAGCATCGCCACCATCGCGGCGTAGATCACGAAGGCGCCGATCTGCGGCACGTAGTATTTGCCCGCGACATCGAATACGCCGAGCAGCAGCGCCGCGATCATCGGCCCCCGAATCGTGCCGGCGCCGCCCACCGCCACGACGAGCAGGAAGTAGACCATGTATTTGAGCGGGAAGACCGGGTCGAGGCCGAGGACGTTGATCCCGAGCGCGCCGCCGAGACCCGCGAGCGCCGAGCCCAGCGCGAAGGTGATGCTGAATACGCCGTCGACGTTGATCCCCAGGCCCACGGAGGCCTGCGGATTGTCGACCGCGGCCCGGACTTGCGCCCCGAAGCGCGTACGCTCGACCAGCCAGACGAGCCCGATCGTCACCACGATCACCATCGCGATCAGGAACAGCCGGTACGTGCCGAGATCGAGGCCGGCGACGTGGACCTGCCCGGTGAGGAACTCCGGCAAGCGCACCGGCTGCTGCGCCGGGCCGAAGAAGTAGGTTGCCGCGGCGATCGACATGAAGACGAGGCCGATGGTGAAGAGGACCTGGTCCAGGTGCGCGGCGCGGTACAGCCGCCGATAGAGGAATCGCTCGAGCACCGCGCCCGCCACGCCGGCGACGACGAACGCGATGACGAGCGACGGCAGGAACGGGATGCCGAGATGCGACATCGCCACCACGGCGGCGTAGCCACCGAGCATCGCGAAGGCGCCGTGAGCGAGGTTGATGAAGTTCATCAGCCCCATCGTCACCGACAGACCGATGCCGATGAGGAAGAGCAGGCTCCCATAGGCGAGCCCGTCGAAGAGCACGCCGCCGAGGCTGGTGAGCGCATTCACCCGGGCGTCAGGCGTCGGTCGACGCTCGGGTGTAGCGCGAATCTGTTCGCGCGGTCGGGATGAATCCCGACCTACGAGCCCGCTCGCGGCCACGTAGGCGCGAATTCATTCGCGCGGTCGGGATGAATCCCGGCCTACTTCCCCGGGTCCTTCTGGTCGGGGAACTGGTCGAACTCCACGTTGTAGAGCTCGTTGCCCACCTTCTCCACCTTGCGGATGTACACCGTCTGCACGATGTCGCGCGTCTGCGGGTCGATCATCACCGGCCCCCGCG
>DATJBM010000027.1:0-26276 GCA_035515295.1 Casimicrobiaceae bacterium
TCACCTATGCGGTGAGCGGCTGGAACTTCGGCGCGTATTACACCGACACCGACGCCAACAGCTCGGTGTACACGCTCGCCGGCAGGGACATCAGCAAAGCCACGGGAACGGTGTTCGTGCAGAAGACTTTTTGAGGCGGGCCGCCAATGGACATGACAACCGCCAATCATCCCCGCGACAACCACGGAGCGAGCCTAATGACCACTGCCGCTGCAAGGCGGGGAACGATTTCTTGGTTCCTGGGCCGAGATCTGCTCGGCCAGGCGCTGATCGACAGCTTTCGCCGGCTGACGCCGCGCTACCAGTGGCGCAACCCGGTGATGTTCGTCGTCTATATCGGCAGCATCCTCACTACGATCCTCTGGCTGCAGGCGCTGTTCGGTCAGGGCGAGGCGCCGGCGGGATTCATCCTGGCCGTGACGCTCTGGCTCTGGGTCACGCTGCTGTTCGCCAACTTCGCCGAAGCGATCGCGGAGGGACGCAGCAAGGCGCAGGCCGCTTCCCTCAAGAGCGCGCGCCGGGAGACGACCGCCAAGAAGCTCGCCAAAGCCGAGCGCAATGCCGCGCAGACCCAGGTGCCATCGGCAAGCCTGCGCAAAGGGGACGTCGTTCTCGTCGTGCAGGGCGACCTCATCCCCGGCGACGGCGAGGTGATCGAAGGCGCAGCTTCCATCGATGAATCGGCGATCACCGGCGAAAGCGCGCCGGTCATCCGCGCCGCGGGGAGCGACTTCGACACGGTCACCGGGGGCACGCGCGTGCTCTCCGACTGGCTCGTCGTGCGGATCAACGTCAATCCGGGCGAGGCGTTCCTCGACCGGATGATCAGCATGGTCGAGGGTGCGAAGCGGCAGAGGACGCCGAACGAGATCGCGCTCACCATCCTGCTGGTCGCGATGACATTGGTGTTCCTGCTTGCCACCGTGACGCTGCTTCCGTATTCGCTCTACAGCGTGGACGTGACCAAGGCCGGAACGCCGGTCACGATCACGGTGCTCGTCGCGCTCCTCGTCTGCCTCATCCCCACGACCATCGGCGGCCTGCTTTCGGCCATCGGCGTCGCGGGCATGGGGCGGATGATGCGCGCCAACGTGATCGCCACGTCGGGCCGCGCGGTGGAAGCCGCGGGCGACTGCGACGTTCTCCTTCTCGACAAGACCGGGACGATCACGTTCGGCAACCGACAGGCTTCCGCGATCTATCCCGTCGCGGGCGTGACCGCGCAGCAGCTCGCCGAGGCCACGCTCCTCGCCTCGCTCGGCGACGAGACGCCGGAAGGCAAGAGCATCGTCGTCTATCTCAAGCGCGCCTTCGGCGTCGTTCCCCCGCCGTTGCAGCCCGGCCAGTTCACGATCGTCCCGTTCTCGGCCCAGACCCGGATGAGCGGCGTGACCTATCAGGGCCGCGAGATCCGCAAGGGAGCGCTCGACGCGGTGAAGGGCTGGATCGCCTCGCAGGGGGGAGCGGTCGAGACGGAAGTCGTGGTGCGCGTCGAAGAGATCGCCCGCCGCGGCTCCACGCCGCTCGCGGTGGCCGAAGGACGCCACATCCTAGGCGTTGTCGAGCTCAAGGACATCGTCAAGACCCACATCAAGGAGCGCTTCGCGGAGCTTCGCAAGATGGGCATCCGCACCATCATGATCACCGGCGACAACAAGCTCACCGCCGCGTCGATCGCGGCGGAAGCGGGCGTGGACGATTTCGTCGCCGAGATCAATCCGGAAGCGAAGCTCAAGCTCATCCGCACCATCCAGGCCGAAGGCAAGCTCGTGGCCATGACCGGCGACGGCACCAACGACGCGCCGGCGCTGGCCCAGGCCGACGTCGCCGTGGTGATGAACAGCGGCACGCAGGCGGCCAAGGAAGCCGGCAACATGGTCGACCTCGACTCAAACCCGACCAAGCTGATCGAGATCGTCGAGATCGGGAAGCAGCTCCTCATGACGCGCGGCGCGCTCACGACGTTCTCCATCGCCAACGACGTCGCCAAGTATTTCGCGATCATCCCGGCGGCGTTCGCGACGACGTATCCGGTGCTTAACGCGCTCAACGTGATGCACCTCGCCACGCCGGCGAGCGCGATCCTATCGGCGGTGATCTTCAACGCGCTCATCATCCCGGCGCTGATCCCGCTCGCGCTGCAAGGGGTGAAGTATCGGCCGGTCGGCGCCGGCGCCGTCCTCCGGCGCAACATGCTGATCTACGGCGTCGGCGGCATCCTGCTACCCTTCGTCGGCATCAAGATCATCGACCTGCTGCTCGTGGCCGCTCATCTGGTCTGATGTGGAGAACACCCATGTTCGCCTTCTCTGAGATCCTCCCGTCGCTGCGCATGCTGGTCGTGCTGTCGATACTGACGGGCATCGTCTACCCGCTCGTGATTACGGGCATCGGTCAGGTCGCGTTTCCCCACGCCGCCAACGGCAGCCTGATCGTCGTCGACGGCAAGACCGTCGGCTCCGATCTCATCGGCCAGCCTTTCGACGATCCGAAGTACTTCTGGAGCCGCCCGTCGGCGACCTCGCCCCAGCCCTACAACGGCGCTTCGTCGAGCGGGTCGAACCAGGGCCCGACCAATGCGGCGCTGGCCGATGCGGTGAAGGATCGGATCAAGGCGCTCCGCGACGCCGATCCCGACAACAAAGCGCCGGTGCCGGTCGACCTGGTGACGGCGTCGGGCAGCGGGCTCGATCCGAACATCAGCGTGGCGGCGGCACAATACCAGCTGCCTCGTGTGGCCAAGGTGCGCGGCCTGAGCGCCGAAAAGGTGCAAAAACTCGTGGACGAGAATACCGAGGGACGGACCTTCGGCGTCCTCGGCGAGCCGCGGGTCAACGTGCTCGCCTTGAACCTCGCGCTGGATCGCGCGGGAACCAAGCAATAGCGACGTTCCTGCCGGCAGGCGAACCGGCGCCGCCGGCGCCGTGAATCCGGCCGTGCGCAATCACGCTGCGGACTGCCACCCCGGGGAGCGATGAGCGGTATCACCGAGATCGCGGCGGTTGCGCTCGTCGGACTGTTCACGACCTCCGCGGTCATGATCGGCACGACGCTCGGTCTTTACACCGAGCTGTCGAAGAAGGTGCTGGCCGCCATGCTCGCTTTCGCCGCCGGCGCGCTGATCTCCTCGCTCGGTGTCGAGCTTGCCTTCCAGGCCGCGCGCGAGCTGCACGGTCGCGGTTTTGCCATTCCGCTAGCGTGGGGATTCGTGAGCTGCGGCTTCGCCGTCGGCGCCGTGACCTACTACGTCGCTTCGCGGTTTCTCGATCGCCATGGCGCAGCCGTGCGATCGCCGACGCGATTGCGCGAGTACGTGCTCGAGCGTCGGCAGGAGCGCATCGAGCTTCTGTCGAAATGCGAGCTTCTGCGGCACCTTCCCGCCGAAGGCATCCATGAGATCCTCGATCATCTGGGCGAGCGCCACCTTCGGGCCGGGCACGTTCTGTTTCGCGCCGGTGATCCGGGCGACGCTCTCTACATCGTGGCGCGCGGGCGCGTCGAAGTGCTTCAGCGCGCGCCGGGTTCCTCGGGCGAAGAACGGATCGCCGAACTGGGCGAAGGCAAGGCGTTCGGTGAAATGGCCCTGCTCAGCGGTGCACCGCGGACGGCCACGGTCCAGGCGGTCGTCGACACCGATCTGCTGAAGATCGAGAAGGAGCGCTTCGATCAGCTCCAGGCATCCGATCCGCTGCTCGCCAACGCCGTGCGGCATCTGAGCCACGAGCGCGCGATAAGCAATCTCGGATCCAACCGAAGCGACCGCGCCCTGTGGGCGCGCATCGCCCGCAGCAGCCTCGACCAGCCGAGCCGCCGCGAGACCGAACAGGCGCTCGGGCGGTCGAGCCACGGCGCCGGTCTTGCCATCGTGCTGGGCGATCTGCTCGACACGATTCCCGGCCTCCTGGTGGTCGGCGCCAAGTTCACCAGCCTCGCGACGCTTTCCATCCCGGTCATGATGGGCATCTTCATCGGCGGCATTCCGGAATCCGCGGCCAGCGCAGCGCTCCTGCGCAGAGCCGGCTTCCGTCCCCGGATGATCTACGCCTTCTGGTCGATCACGATCGTCGCGGGCACGGCGGCGGCGGTCGCGGGGAGGCTATTCATCGGTTCATCCGATTCGCTGGTCGCGGTTTTTGCCGAGGCCGTCGCGGGGGGCTCGCTGTTGGCGCTGGTGTCTCATGCCGTCATGCCCGAAGCCCTCCACCACGGCGGCTCGCTGGTCGTGCTGCCGACCGTCGCGGGATTCCTGGCCGCGCTTTACCTGATCCTGAGCCAATCCGCTCTCTGATTCGCCGGATCGACCGGTGATCCAAAACGGGCTGGATCGTTCGCGCTGTCTTTGCCGCGGCACGATCGTCGGCGTGCAGCCTATGGCGTAAACTACCCCGCGCGCAGGGGCACCCGTCGCCATGGACGACAACCGGCCAGACCCCGATCGACTCCTTGCGGAGCTCAAGGTGGAAGCCGCGCGTGAGCAGCGCGGCAAGCTCAAGGTCTTCTTCGGCGCCTCGGCCGGAGTCGGCAAGACCTTTGCCATGCTCGCCGCGGCGCAGGCGCTGCGCCGCGCGGGCACCGACGTCGTCGTCGGCTTGCTCGAGACCCACGGCCGCGCCGAGACCGCCGCGATGCTTGAGGGTTTGGAGCAGCTTCCGCCCCTCATGCTCGACGTGCAGGGCGCTCCGATCAAGGAGTTCGATCTCGACGCCGCGCTCAAGCGCCGGCCCGCGCTCATCCTGGTCGACGAGCTCGCCCACACCAACGCGGCCGGCGCGCGGCACCCGAAGCGCTGGCAGGACGTCGACGAGCTGCTGGGCGCCGGCATCAATGTCTACACCACGCTCAACGTCCAGCACATCGAAAGCCTGAACGACGTCGTCGGCCAGATCACGGGCGTTCGCGTCAGCGAGACGCTTCCCGACACGTTCTTCGACACCGCCGACGAGGTCGAGCTCATCGACCTCTCCGCGGACGAGCTCCTGAAGCGGCTCAAGGAAGGCAAGGTCTACATCCCGCAGCAGATCGAGCGCGCACTCGACAACTTCTTCAAGAAGGGCAATCTCATTGCGCTGCGCGAGCTGGCGCTGCGGCAGACGGCGGACCGCGTCGACGCCCAGATGCGCGAGTATCGCGAGGAGAAGGCGATCGTGCCGGTCTGGGCGGCCGGCGAGCGCATTCTCGTGGCGGTTGGAGCCGACGAGCGCGGCGAGCGGCTCGTGCGCTCGGCGAAGCGCCTGGCCGATGCACTCGACGCGGAGTGGCACGCCGTGTACGTCGAGACGCCGGCGCTGTTGCGGCTGCCGCAGGCCGAGCGCAACCGCGTGCTGGGGTACCTTCGGCTCGCGGAGCAGCTTGGCGCCAAGACCACCGTGCTTTCCGGATCGAGCATCGCCGACCAGGTCCTCGAGTACGCGCGCGAGAACAACATGAGCCGGCTCGTCATGGGCAAGCCGCGCCGCGGCGGGCTCAAGCGCTGGCTCCTGGGCTCGGTCGTCGATGTGGTGAGCGAGGGGTTGCGCGGCATCGAGCTGCAGCTCGTCGGCGAACCCGGAGTCGAGTGGGGCCTCGGCAGCGCGTTTGCCCACCAGCTCTCGCGCACCAAATCGTACCTCGGCATCGACGAGAGCAAGCCCGCATCGGGCAAGACGCGCTGGCGCGGGTACGCGGCGGCGGTCGCCATCACGGCCGCGGCGACGGCGCTTTCCTGGCTGCTCTTCGGCCGCTTCTCGGAAGCGAACCTGGTGATGGTCTACCTCTGCGGCGTGCTGGTCGCCGCCTATCGCTACGGGCGCGGGCCCGCGGTCGTCGCCTGCATTCTTTCGGTCGCGCTGTTCGACTTCATGTTCGTCCAGCCGTACTACACGTTCGCAGTGACCGATACGCAGTACTTCATCACCTTCGCGGTGCTGCTGCTGGTAGGGCTGGTGATCAGCAATCTGACCGCCGACATAAGGCGCCAGGTGCGTGTGGCGCAGTACCGGCAGGCGCGCACCGAGGCGCTGTACAAGATGACCCGCGAGCTTTCGCGTGCCACCGATCTCGAGGAAGTCGTGACCATCGCCGTGCAGCACGTCGCGACCGTGTTCGAGGCGCAGGCCGTCGTGCTGCTTCCCGACGCTGCCGGCAGCGTCGCCTACCCGAAAGGGCAGGGCATCTACGGCTCCTACCACGGCGCCGACCTGGGTGTCGCCCGCTGGGTCTACGCCAACCGCGTCCCCGCCGGCCTCGGCACGCACACGCTCTCGGGCAACGAGGCGCTGCATCTGCCGCTGCTCGCGGCGCACAAGCTGGTCGGCGTCCTCGCCGTGCTGCCCGCGCGCAGAGAAAGCCTGCTCCTTCCCGAGCAGCGCCATCTCGCCGAGACCTTCGCGGGGCAGATCGCGGTCGCGATCGAGCGCGTGCAGCTCGCCGCCGAGGCGGTGGAGCTGGCGCGCAAGGCCGAAACGGAGAGCATGCGTAACTCGCTGCTGAACGCGATCTCGCACGACCTGCGCTCGCCGCTCGCGGTGCTGGTGGGCGCGTCATCGAGTCTCGCGACCGACAGCGAGCGGCTCACCGACGCGGCGAAGCGCGAGCTCATCGCCACGATCCACGAGGAATCGAAGCGCATGTCGACGCTCGTGGGGAACCTCCTCGATATGGCGCGGCTGGAGTCGGGCGCAGTGGAGCTCGCGCGCCAATGGACGCCGCTCGAAGAGATCGTCGGCGGCGTACTGGCGCGGCTCGCACCGATGCTTTCCGGGCATCCGGTGTCGGTGCATCTGCCGCAGGACCTGCCGATGGTCAACGTCGATCCGGTGCTGCTCGCGCAGGTGTTTGCGAACCTGCTCGAGAACGCCGTCAAGTACACGCCCGTCGGAACGCCGATCGAGATCTCGGCGCAGAAGCTCCCCGGCCGGATCGGCGTCGACGTGGCCGATTCGGGACCGGGCATTCCGCATGGCGAGGAAGGCAAGCTCTTCGACAAGTTCTACCGGCTGCAGCGCGAAGCTGCGCAGAGCGGCGTAGGGCTGGGACTGGCGATCTGCAAGGCGATCGTCGCGGCGCACGGCGGCACGATCAGCGCCGCCAACCGCGCGGGCGGCGGCGCGGTGTTCCGCTTTGAGCTGCCCGCCGGCGAGCCGCCGAGTGTGGAAGCCGAGCCCGAGCCCGAACCCGCCGCGCCGGCGCGCGTGACATCGTGACCGGCGCCGCGACGACGCTGGTGGTCATCGAGGACGACCCGCAGATCCGCCGCTTCCTGCGCACGGGGCTTTCCGCCGAGCCGTTGCGCATCTTCGAGGCCGAGACCGGGGAGTCCGGCCTCGTCGAGGCGGCGACGCGCAAGCCCGATCTGGTGATCCTCGACCTGGGACTGCCCGACATCGACGGCGTCGACGTGGTGAGCCGGCTGCGCGAGTGGTACACGCGGCCGATCATCATCCTCTCCGCGCGCAGCAACGAGCAGGACAAGATCAAGGCGCTCGATGCCGGCGCCGACGACTATCTCACCAAGCCGTTCGGCATCGGCGAGCTGATGGCGCGCATCCGGGTAGCTCTGCGCCGCACCGGGCGCGAAGGCGCTGGGGAAACCGTCTTCGCCTTCGGCGACGTGAAGGTCGATCTCGGTGCGCGGCGGGTTTTCCGCGGCGATGCGGAAGTGCATCTCACGCCGAACGAATATCGCCTGCTAACAACGCTGATCCGGCACGCGGGCAAGGTGTGCACCCACCGGCAGCTCCTCGCCGAGGTGTGGGGCCCTGCGCACGTCGAGCACGGGCACTACCTGCGCATCTACATGGCGCAGCTGCGCCAGAAGCTCGAGGCCGATTCGACCAATCCGCGCTATCTGCGGACCGAAGTGGGCGTGGGCTACAGGCTGCTGCCCGACTGAGGGCGTTCTAGCAGTCGACGACGTTCACCGCGAGACCGCCGAGTGAGGTCTCCTTGTACTTCGCCATCATGTCGCGCCCGGTGTCGTACATTGTCTTGATCACGGTGTCGAGCGAGACGCGATGCGTGCCGTCGCCGCGCAGAGCGAGCGAGGCGGCGTTGATCGCCTTGACCGCGCCCATGGCGTTGCGCTCGATGCACGGAATCTGCACCAGCCCGCCAACGGGGTCGCAGCTCATGCCCAGGTGGTGCTCGATGCCGATCTCGGCCGCGTTCTCGATCTGGGCATTGCTGCCGCCCAGAACCGCGGTGAGCCCCGCCGCGGCCATCGAGCAGGCCACGCCGACCTCGCCCTGGCAGCCCACTTCGGCGCCCGACAGCGAAGCGTTGCGTTTGCATAAACCTCCGACCGCCGCGGCGGCGAGCAGGAACGTCACGACGTCGTCCTCGACGCTCTCGCGGTAGAACTCGCGGTAGTAGCGGATGACCGCCGGGATGATGCCCGCGGCGCCGTTGGTGGGTGCGGTGACCACGCGTCCGCCGGCGGCGTTCTCCTCGTTGACGGCGATCGCGTAGACGCTCACCCAATCCATCGTCTCGGTCGGATTGCGCTCCTTGCGCGCGCGGCGCGCGCGCAGCGCGTCCGCGAGGCCCTTGGCGCGCCGCCGCACGTTGAGTCCGCCGGGGAGGATCCCGTCGCTCCTCGTCCCGCGCTCGATGCAGTCGTTCATCACGCGCCAGCGCTCGAGCAGCCCCGAGCGCACTTCCTCCGGACTGCGCAGCGCCAGCTCGTTCACGCGCATCATTTCCGGGATGCGCTTGCGGGACTTCTGGCCGTGCGTGAGAAGCTCGGCGGCGCTCGCGAAAGGGAAGGGAACGTGCGGCCCCTTCGGTACCTCTCCGGCGTGCTTCGCCTCGTCTTCGTCCACCACGAAGCCGCCGCCGACGGAAAAATACACGCGGCGCGCGACGATCCCGCCCGCCGCATCGTGGGCCGTGAAGCGCATGCCGTTGCTGTGGAAGGCGAGCGCCTTGTCGATGCGGAAGCGCAGGTCGTCGTGCTCGCGGAACGGCATCTCCTTCCGAGCGCCGAGGCGCAACGACTTCTGCTCGCGGATGCGGCGCACCTTGGGCTCGACCTGGTCGGGATCGATGCGATCCGGCGCTTCGCCGGACAGCCCCAGCAGCACCGCGCGATCGGTGCCGTGACCCCTCCCGGTGAGCGCGAGCGAACCGTAGAGATCCACGACCACGCGCTCGACGGCCTCGAGGCGGTCTTCCGCGACGAGCAGCTGGACGAAGCGCAGCGCGGCGCGCATCGGTCCCACGGTGTGCGAGCTCGACGGCCCGAGGCCGACCTTGAAGAGATCGAAGCTGCTGACGAACATGAAACGGCGCGGGTGGTAGACTGGGCCGACGATGATACCCCGGGAAGCTCGATGAGACAGCGCTGGATGCCGCTGGTTGCATTCGCGCTCGCCGTCGCGGCGAGCGCGGCGCCGTCCGCCCGGGACCCCGCGACGGACGCTGGCTGGCGGGCCTACCGGCGCGGCGACTACGCCGAGGCGTTCGCCGACTACGAAGCCGCCGCGCAGAAAGGCGACCGGCTGGCGCAGTTCAACGTCGCCATGATGCTGCTGCGCGGGGAGGGCAAGCCTGCCGACGTCTCGGGCGGCGTGGCATGGCTCACCCGCGCCGCCGACGCCGGCATGAGTCAGGCGCAGTACGAGATGGGGCTTCTCGCCGAGCGGGGCATGGGCATGCCGCGCTCGCTAACGGAGGCGACCGCCTGGTGGCAGAAGGCCGCGGAGCAGGGCCACACGCAGGCGCAGGTCGAGGTCGCGACGCAGTATTTCCTGGGCCGCGGTGCGCCCAAGGACTGGAAGCTCGCGGCCAAGTGGTACGAGGCCGCGGCCGAGGGCGGCGACGTCGGCGCGCAGTACATCATCGCGAGCTTCTATGAACACGGCGACGGCGTTACGAAGGACCTCAGGCGGGCGCTCCGCTGGTACACGCTCGCCGCCCAGCAGGGCGACATCGGCGCGGCGGTGCAGGCGAAGGACGTGGCGCGGCGGCTCGCGGAGTCGGGCGGCGCCTCGCGGTGAGCGAGCCTCTATCGGCTCGCCCGCCGGGCGTGCCGAGCTAGACGATCCTCTTCAGGTCGGAGGCGGCTACCGGCGAAGCCTCTGCCCGCCGCAGCACCGAGCCGCGGACCAAACCGATGTGCTCGCGCAGCGTGTAGGCCTCGCTCGCAAATTTGGCCGGTATCCTGAGCTCTTCCACTGCGCGCTCGATGCGGGCGAGATGGCCCAGCCATTCTTCGATCGGCGGCGCGCCGCTGCGCGTGTTGACGTCGCGCTCGAGCAGCGCAAGTTCCGCGTACCAGCGATAGACGCGCGAGCGCACGCGCCAGCGCAGAAAGTCGGGCAGGAGCTTCAATAACGGGACGAGAATGACCGCCAACGGCACCAGAAGGATGATCGCCCGCTCGGCCAGCGCCGCCAGCCAGAAGGGCAGATAGCGATATAGGAAGTTCGCGCCGAATTTCTTGTGCTCGTCCGCATACGGAGAGACGGGGAGATCCATCGGCTCGGTGGACGGAAACTCGCCCGCGCCTTCGAAATAGCCCTGCTTTCCGTGGATGACCCGCGCGGCGTCGACCAGCAGATTGATGAGCGCGGGATGGAAGTCTTCGCGGGCGACCAGCATCGCCCGGGTGCCGATCATCGCGACGGTGTGGTCCGGGATGTCGTGCGCGAGATCGATCGTCCCCCGCGGCAAGCTCAGCTGGGTGACATAGGGGAAACGGCGCGGATAGACCTCCACGTCGGACAGGCTCATCAGCTTGATCGCCGGGTCGCGGAGCGCCTGCTGAATAATCGGTGTCTGCGCCCCGCCGACGAACAAGGCCGCGTCGACCTGGCCGCTCTCCAGCGCGACGAGCGCCTCGCTCCCGCCCATGCTGAGCACCGACGCGCTCGGGCGCGCGGACCCGTCGGGCAGCGTCAAACCGTTCGCCGCAAGCACTTGGTCGACGAGAGCGCGCGTTCCGCTCCCCGGGATGCCGGCGGCGATGCGTTTGCCTCTGAGCTCGATCACCTGCGAAAGCGTCGCGGGCCCGGTGTAGAAGATCCAGAGCGGCTCGTAGTACAGGCTGGCGAGCATTACCAGATCGTCGGCGTCCGACGCGCCGGCGACGCCTCCTTGCATGAAAGCCACGTCGACACCCGATTTCGGATCGAGGAGCAGGCGCAGATTGTCGGCGGCACCGTTGGTCATGCGCTCGTCGACCTTCACGCCCTCGCGAGCGAGTAGAGACTGGTAGCGTTTCGCGTACTCGTGATAGACGCCGAAGTCGGGACCGGAGGCGAGAACGATGCGTCGCGGCGGCAGCGTGCGCGCCAGCGCCACATAGATGTAGACGCCGGCGAGAATCAGGGCGGCGATCAGCAGTGCCGCGTGGAGCCGCTCGCGCCGGGTGAGCCATTGCAGACTGTCGAAGGCCATCGTGGTGCGCGGTCCGACCGAGCCTACAGCAGCCACTCGATCGGCAGTATCTCCAGGAACTGGATCCAGCCCCGCTGAGCCGCGCTGGTCCCGGGCTCGATCTCGAAGCGCGCTTCGCCGGCCGGCGTTCGCTCGATCCATTCGGGACAGTGTCCGTCGGCGGCGACGGCCACCTCATACGCCGCCCCCTTGGGTACTTGAACATCGAGTGCGCCGGCGAGGCGCTGCGCGAGGACGGGGCTGTCGATCACGATGCCCATTTCGGTGTTGAGGAAAGCCGAGCGTTGATCGAAGTTGAACGAGCCGACGAACAGGCGATCGCGATCGAGCGCCGAGGTCTTCGCGTGGAGCTGCACCGACGAGCTCGAGCCGAGTGTTGGCGTGCGTTCGCCTTGCTGCCTCGCGGCAGGCTTGAGCTCGTAGAGCTTGACGCCGAAACGCAGAAGATCGCAGCGCCGCCTGGCATAGCCGGCGTGCACAGCCGGGACGTCGGTCGCCGCGAGCGAGTTGGTGAGAACCCTCACCTCGACGCCCCGCGCGGCGAGTCTTTCCAGCGCCGCGGTGCCCTCGTCACCGGGGACGAAATAGGGCGAGACCAGATCGAACGAGCTGCCTGGAGGGCCGATGACCGGGAGCAACTCGGCGAGCAGCAGGACATCCCTCCTGGCGGTCGTGTCGAGCGCCTTGGCCGGATCGTCGCGCACGACCGTGGCGTTCGCCCATTCCAGCGGCAGCTGTCGAGCGACGAGCTGCTGCAGCAGCTGCGTCGTGCGCAGCGCCTCGACGTAAGCCGCGGAGGTCGGATCCGCGCGCGCCGCGGCGAAAGTCGCTCCCAGTCGAGCGCGGGCATCCGCCCGGCCCGCGCCGACGATGCTCGGCGCCGGGTAGGCCGACGCGCTGTTCCAGTGCAGATCGAACTCGCTCGCGACTTCCTTCACCACGGGACCGATCCCCAGCACGTCGAGGTCGGTGAACTCGACCGCGTCGCCGGCTCCGAAGTATTCGTTGCCGATATTGTGCGCCCCGCCGACGATGGTCACCTGGTTGTCGGCGGTGAACGACATGTTGTGCATGCGCCGATTCACGCGCGTGAAGTCGGTCACGAAATTGAGCAGTCGGACCCCGCGCAGCATCAGGGGGTTGTAGAGTCGTACCTCGATGTTCGGGTGCGCGTCGAGCGCCGCGATCGTCTCGTCCTCGCCGGCGGTGTTGGCGTCGTCGAGCAGGATGCGCACTCGCACCCCGCGCTCGGCTGCGCGCCACACCGCCTCGAAGAGCAGATTGCCCGTCTGATCGCCGTGCCAGATGTAATACTGGAGGTCGAGCGACTTCTGCGCCGCACCCGCGAGCAGGACGCGGGCCGCGAAGGCATCCGGGATGGAAAGCGCGTGAAAGCCCGACATTCCGGGACGGCCGCTCAGCGCCGGCGCGACGGCGCGTCCCAGCCGCGTATCGCCCGTGTCGGTCATCGCGGAGGTGGCGACGCGGCCCTCCAGCGAGGGCAGGGCGGCGCATCCCGCACAGAGCGCGGCCAGCGCGACGAGCAACCTGCCCGAGAAGCGTGAGCCCATCGGGGGCGGACACGGCGTCGATGGTTTCACGTTCCGCTTCTCGCCTGTGCTCGACCGAAAGGAGACGCGACGCTACGCCAGCAATGGGGGAGGGTCAAGGCGCGAACCGACGGGGCGAGCAGGACGCTTGCAATGGGCGGGCTTAGTGATACGCTACGTCCAGGTCGGCGCGGCGGGGTGCGGCGACCGTTTCGCCGCAACGCGGAGTGCCCGCCATGTCGACCCTCGCCTGGCCCTCCCCCGGGGCGTTCGCCTCCTGGTTCCGTTCGCGACTGCGCGCCGCCATCTGGGCTGTCGGCGCCGTCGCGGGCTTTGCCGTCATCGGCTTCCTGATCCTGCCGTTGATCCTGCGGCCGGTTCTCGAGAACAAGCTTTCCGCCGCGCTCGAGCGCAAGGTCGCGATCGGTCGGCTCCAGATCAATCCGTTCGCCGTTTCGGCCACGCTCTCCGACGTGTCGATCGGCGAGCGCGGCGAAGGCCCGCCGCTGCTCCTGCTCGGCGCGCTCTACCTCAACGCCGAGGTCGCATCGCTCTTGCGCTGGGCGCCGGTAGTGAGCGCGCTCAAGCTGACGCACCCGGTCGTGCACCTGGTGCGCAACGAGGACAAGACGTACAACTTCTCGGACCTGCTCGATCGCGCGCTCTCCGGCCCGCCGACCGCCCCGCCACGTTTCTCGGTGAGCAACATCGAGATCGTCGACGGCGAGGTCGATTTCGACGATCGTCCCGAGCACCGCCAGCACAAGGTGACGCAGATCAGGCTCGGTGTGCCGTTCATCTCCAGCTTGCCGAGCCAGACCGAGATCCGGGTCGAGCCCAATTTCTCCGCGCAGGTGAACGGGCGGCCGGTCGCCATCACCGGCGAGACTCGGCCGTTCAAGGACACGCACGAGACGGTCCTGCATGTCGATCTGGGCGACCTGCCGCTGCCGGCGTATATCGACTACGTGCCGGTCGCCATCCCCGTGAAGGTGCAGTCGGGCGTCATGGGGGGAAAGGCGAACTTGAGCTTCATCGGTCGCGGCAAGGAGGCGCCGCAACTCGCGATCGACGGGACGTTCAAGCTCTCCGAGCTCGTCGTGACCGAACGCTCGGGCGCGAAGCTCGTGCGCGTGCCGACGCTCGAGGTCGCCTTGGACCGGCTCGACGTCTTCGGGAACAGCGCGGAGCTCCGCTCGATCGTCGCCGACGGCGTGGAGCTCGACGTTCGACGTGACGCGCGAGGCGAGGTCAATCTCGCGACGTTGCTTCCCGCGAGCGAACCCAAGAAAGGCGAGACGCCGTTCCGCTTCAAGGCGGACACCGTCAGGCTCGGCCACGGGACCGTCAGGCTTTCCGACGCCTCGGTCACGCCGAATTTCGCCGCCACGCTGAGCGACGTGTCCGTCGACATCGCGAAGCTTGCCTCGACGGGCCAGGAGAGAGCCAACGTCGCCTTCTCGTTCACCAGCGACACCGGAGCGCGCATCTCCCATCGGGGAATGTTCGCTCTCTCGCCGTTTCGCGCCGACGGCCGGATGGAGATGAGCGGCCTGCAGCTGGCGCGCCTCTTCCCCTTCTACGCCAGCGCCGTCAACCTCGCGGTGGACGAGGGTACGCTCGACGCCGCCACCGACGTGCGCTACGACGGCGGCACCGAAGCGCTCACACTGGCGAACCTGGAGGCCACGGCGAGCAATCTGAAGATGCGTCTTCCGGACGAGAAGGAGCCGCTGTGGCGCGTTCCGACGCTCGCGGTGCACGGCGGCTCGGTCGATGTTTCGAAGCACGCGATCGGCTTCGAGTCGATCGAGGGCAAAGGCGCCGTGGCGACGATCCGCCGGGCGGCGGACGGCACGTTCAACTTCGCCCGGCTGGTCAAGACCTCGCCGCAAAGCTCGGCTCAGGCGGCGGGCGGAGCGACGTGGACTGTCCAGGCGCGAAAATTGACGCTGGACGATTTCGCCGCGACCTTCGCCGACGAGACGGTGACGCCGCCCGCCCACCTCGCGTTCAGCAAGGTATCGTTCAGCGCCGAGAATCTGTCCGACACGCCAAAGGCCAAGGGCCGCGCATCGCTGCAGGCGACCGTCAACAGGCGCGGCACGATATCGGTGTCGGGACCCATCGACCTGGCGCCCTTTGTCGGGAACCTGAACGTGGTCGCGAAGGCAATCGACCTGGTGCCGTTCCAATCCTACATCTCGCGTTCGGCCCGCATCGTTCTCACGGGCGGCAACGCTTCGTTCCGCGGCACTTTGGGCCTGGCCGCCGGGACGCCTGCACGCGCAGGGTTCAAGGGCGAGGTCGTGCTCGCGGATGTCGCCGCCCTGGACGAGGCGAACCAGGCGGACCTGCTCAAATGGAAAAACCTGGCACTCGGAGGCGTCGACGCGCAGCTCGAGCCCCTCGCCGTTAGCATCGGCGATATCGCGCTCGACGATTTCTTCGCCCGGCTTCTTCTCAACGAGAACGGCGAGTTCAACCTCCAGCAGCTCTCGCGCCAGCGGGAGCCGGCCGCCGAGCCGCCGAAGCCGACCGGCGAGCCGAAGACCGTCGAAATCTCCGAGCCTCCGGGAACCGCGACTACCTGGCTCAAGCTCGGCAAGGCGACCCTTTCCGGTGGCGAAGTCGACTTCACCGACCACTTCATCCGTCCGAACTATTCCGCGCACCTCACCGGCCTCAGAGGGAGCCTCTCGACGCTCGCCTTCGATCAGCCGGCCGATGTCGAGCTGCACGGGAGCGTGCAGGGCAGCGCGCCGGTGGAGATCGTCGGGCGGATCAACCCGCTCGCCGCGAACCTGTTTCTCGACATCAAGGCGAACGCGACCGACATCGAGCTCCCGCCGCTCACGCCGTACTCCGACAAGTACATCGGCTACGGGATCGAGAAGGGCAAGCTGTCGGTGAAGGTCGCCTATTTCGTCCAGGATCGCAAGCTCAAGGCGGAGAACAGCGTCATCCTCGATCAGCTCACCTTCGGGCAGAAGGTCGAAAGCCCGGACGCGATCAAGGCCCCCGTGCTGCTGGCGGTATCGCTGCTCAAGGACCGCAACGGAGTGATCAAATTCGACCTGCCGGTCGGGGGCTCGCTCGACGACCCGAAGTTCTCCGTGGGCGGGATCGTGTTCCGCGCGCTCGTCAATCTGATCGTGAAGATCGTCACGGCCCCGTTCGCGATCCTGGGCGCGATCGGCGGCCATGGCGCGGAACTCGCCTACATCGAGTTCCACCCAGGGACGGCCGTGCTCGACAAGGCCGGCGAGGAGAAGGTCAAGGCGATCGCCAAGGCGCTCAACGATCGGCCGGCGATCAAGCTCGACGTAGCGGGGCGCGTCGACGAGGCGGCAGACCGGGAAGCGCTCAGGCGCGCCGCCGTGGAACGCCAGGTCAAGCGGCAGAAGTTCAACGATCTCGTCCGGAGCGGCGCGCCACCGGCCTCGGTGGAGGCCGTGCAGGTCTCCGCGGACGAGTACGAACCGTTGCTGACCCGTGCTTACAAGGCGGCGGATTTCGCGAAGCCGAAGAACGCGATCGGGTTTCCGAAGGCTCTGCCGCGCGCGGAGATGGAAGCGCTCATGCTGGAAAACTCGAAGGTGACCGACGAGGACCTGCACGCGCTCGCCGATCGCCGCGCCCAGGCCGTGCGCACGTCGCTCATCGAAGACGAGCACGTGCCCGCGGAGCGCGTGTTCGTGGTGGCTCCGCATCTGACCGCGGAAGGCTTGAAGGACAACGGCAAGCCGACGCGGGTGGATTTCACCTTGCATTAACCAGCGACCAAGGGAGGACGCTCATGCTGCATTGGATCTGGACCATTCTCATCGGCTTCGTCGCAGGCCTGATCGCCAAGGCCATCACGCCCGGCGGAGGACCCTCGGGGTTCTGGCTGACCTCGATCCTCGGCATTGCGGGCGCGCTGGCGGCGACGTTCATCGGACAGGCCCTGGGCTGGTACCCGGAGGGCCATCCCGCGGGATTCATCGCGTCGGTGCTCGGCGCCGTCGTGCTCTTGGTGGTCTACCACGTTGCGATGAGAAGCAAACCGTAGCCTCACGAAAAGGAGATGATCATGGGACTCATGGACATGTTGAATCAGGCTCTCGGCGGCGGCCAACAGGGCTCCGCGCAATTCGATCAGGTGGCGCAGAACGCGCCGAAGGACGTGCTGGCGAAAGGTCTCGCCGAAGCATTCCGCTCCGACCAGACGCCGGACATCGGCAGCATGGTCGGACAGCTCTTCGGCCAGTCGAACGGGGCGCAGCAGGCCGGCATGCTCAATCAGCTGCTCGCGACGTTGGGTCCCAGTGTCATGGCGGGGCTGGGAGGAGGCGTCCTGGGTAATGTGCTGAAGCCCGGGCAGACGCAAATCACGCCCGACCAGGCTTCGCAACTGACGCCGCAGCAGGTGCAGGACGTCGTCAATCATGCGAACGAGGTGCACCCCGGCATTGCGGATCAGCTTGGATCGTTCTACGCGCAGCACCGGGGCCTCATCAACACGCTGGGCGGCATCGCGGCGACCGTGGCGATGATGAAGATGAAAGACCATATGTCGCAGACCTGAGTTCAACGGCGAAGCGGGCGCGCGACGCGGGTCCGCTTCTTCGCGGCTTTCACCAATTCATCACGATCGACATCCATATCGAGGTCAGCCATGGGGATGCTCAGCTTCATCAAGGAAGCCGGGGAGAAGCTCTTCGGCAAGGGCAAAACTCAGGAGACGATTGCAGCGGCGCAAGCCGATCCTTCGTCCGAGGAGAAGAAGAAAGCCGCCAACGATGCCGCGGCCGATGCGATCATGGACTACATCGAATCGCAGGGCCTGAAGGCCACCGGACTCACGGTCACCTTCGACGGCGCAACGGCGACGGTGTACGGCATCGCGGACACGCAGGCCACCAAGGAGAAGATCGCGCTCTGCTGCGGCAACGTGCAGGGCGTCGCGGCCGTGAACGATCAGATGACCGTCGACCAGAGCGCACCCGAAGCGCAGTACTACACGGTCGTGAAGGGCGACAATCTGTCCAAGATCTCCAAGCAGTACTACGGCGACCCGAACAAGTACGCGAGGATCTTCGAGGCGAACAAGCCGATGCTGAAGAGCCCCGACCTGATCTATCCAGGGCAAGTGCTGCGCATACCGCCGGCGTGAAGCTAAGAACGGCGAACCGCGCAGTACGAGAGATTTCCAGCGCTGATGCGTGCCGTGATGCAGGCGAAGAGGCCGCAGCCCTCGCCACGCCGCCGCAAGGCGGGCAGTGGCCGCGCCGCGTTGAGTCGCCGGGCGGCGACGGGTATCGTGATGATCGAGCTCAGACCGGGCTGACGGCACTCTGGTAAGCTTGCCAGGTCATTCATCAAATTCGTGCGCAAGCACTCGACCGAGGAGAAGAAAATGTTCAAACGTCTGATGGGGATTCTTGCATTCGTTCTGCTTGCATTGCCGCTTGCGGCTTGGGCCGATTCCTGCACCGACACCGCCAACCTCTTCCGGAAGGCCGGACAGAGCGCCAATTTCTTCAAGACGTCGTACGGCTATGCGGTATTTCCGACCATTGGCAAGGGCGGTATCGGCGTCGGCGGCGCCTATGGCAAGGGGTGTGTCATCGCCCATGGGAAACGTGTCGGCGAGACGTCGATGACCCAACTGTCGATCGGCTTCCAGCTCGGCGGACAGGGCTACAGCGAGATCATCTTCTTCCAGGACGAACGCGCCTACAAGGAATTCACCGGCGGCAACTTCGAGTTCGGCGCGGATGCCTCCGCCGTCGCGATCACGCTCGCGGCCGGCGCATCTGCGAAGTCGACGGGAGCATCCGCCAGCGCCAGCGCCACGAAGCACGAAGCGACCACCGCGGGCGCGTACTACAAGGGCATGGCGACGTTCTACATCGTCAAGGGCGGCCTGATGTACGAAGCCGCCATTGCCGGGCAGAAGTTCGGCTACAAGCCACTGTAGCGATCCGGAGAGGAAGCGGTACGCCCCGGGGCGTACCGCGTTCTCGCGGTGCCGGAGTCGCTCGCGCGCGCTAACCGTCGCCGTGTGCGCGGCCGTTGCGGTCCCAAGGAGGAGACGATGAACCGTATCGCATGCTGCTTGGTGGTGCTTGTCGTGGCGGCGCTCGCCGGCTGCGCGACGCAGATGGGGCCGGCGCCCAGCGGCTGGACGACGCTACTCGACGGTCCGAAGGGCTTCACGGAGAACTGGCAGGTCATCGGCCCGGCGAACTGGAGGATCGTCGACGGCGTCGCCCAGGCCGATACCGGCGAGAAGGGCAACAGCGGGTACCTAATGACCAGGCAGACGTACGGCGACTTCGTGCTGCACGCCGAATTCTGGGTCAGCCACGACGCGAACAGCGGCATCTACATGCGCTGTCCCGACTTGAGCAACATCACCGATCGCAATTGCACCGAGGCAAACATCTTCGACGAGCGTCCCGACCCCACCTACGGCACCGGTGCCATCACCTGGGAGTCGCCGATCAGGGACATGCCCAAGGCCGGCGACAAGTGGAACACCTTCGATATCACCGCGCAGGGCCCGCGCATCACGGTGGTGATGAACGGGGTGAAGTCTGCCGAGACCAACAAGGCGCACGCGCTCCGAGGCAACATCGGCCTGCAGTGGGCGCAGGGCGTGGTGAAATTCCGGAAAGTCGAGATCCGGTCGCTCTAGCTTCCGCGCGACGGCGCCGGCGCCGCGAAGCGTATCCGTTCGGGATACGACAGCACTTCCGGCAGGGCTCCCTCGCCGATCCTCGCCTGCACGGATCGCCACCAGTCCGCTTCGAGCAGGTCGGCGTGGTGCGCGAGGAAGCTCGAGCGCACGTCCGGATCGGTGAGCAGGAACGTCGCGAATTCCTCCGGAAAGACATCGCGCGGACCCACCGGATACCACACGTCCCCTGACATCTCGTCGTAGCCGGGCGGCGGCGGCGGGATGCGCCGGAAGCGGCAGTCGGTGACGTACTCGATCTCGTCGTAGTCGTAGAACACCACGCGACCGAAGCGCGTGACGCCGAAGTTCTTGAACAGCAGGTCGCCGGGGAAGATGTTGACGATGGCGATCTGCCTCAACGCTTCGCCGTAGTCGCGGATCGCCCGCTGACGCTGCTCGCCCGTCGCCTTCTCGAGGTAGAGGTTGAGCGGCGTCATCCGGCGCTCGATGTAGAGGTGCTTGACGATGATCGCCTCGCCGTCTTCCTCGAGAAGCGACGGACATGTCGCCTTCAGCTCTCCCGCCAGCTCCGGTGCGAACCGGGCTTTGGGAAAGGCGACATCGGAGTATTCCAGCGTGTCGGCCATCCGCCCCACGCGGTCGTGGTGCTTCACCAGGTAATACTTTCTCTTGACCTGCTCGGCGGTGGTGTCCTTCGACGGCGCGATGTCGTCGCGGATCACCTTGAACACGTACGGGAACGAGGGCAGCGTGAACACCGTCATCACCAGCCCCTTGATCCCGGGCGCCGGGATGAACTGATCGGTCGAGTGCTTGAGGTGATGCAGGAAGTCGCGGAAGAACAGCGTCTTGCCCTGCTTCTGCAGGCCCACCATGGTGTAGAGCTCGGCCTCGGTGCGCACCGGGACCATCGACTGCAGGAACTTTACGTACGCCGAGGGCACCTCCATGTCGACCAGGAAGTACGCGCGGTTCGCGGAGAAGAGCAGCGCAATGTCGTCGGGCTCGACGAGCAGCGCATCGACATAGAGCCGGCCTTCGGCGTCGTGCTTGATTCCCACGACAAAGGGGTAGACGTGGAAGCCGTTGACGATCTTGCCCACGATGTACGCGGTGCGATTACGGAAGAACGGCGAGGACAGCACTTGAACCTGGTGGTTCGCCTCGAGCCGGAAGGGACGCGCGAAGCGCCGGCGGAACGCGGAGACGACGTTGCGGACATCGCACCGGAAGTCGGCGAACCGCGCTTCGAGCCGGAAATCGAGCACGATGTCCATCACCGCGTGCCGCAGCCCGTGCTGGCGTGGGTAGTAGGAGCGGTACGAGGGCGGATCGGCGTCGATGTGCTCGGTGGAGGCCGCAGGGCGGACGAACAGGCAGCGGTTGTGGAAGTAGGTTCGGTGTAAGATCTTGCAGGAGACGGAGTTGAAGAACGTTTCCGCGCACTCCGGCTGCTTGTGCTCGATCAGGAGCGCGATGTATTCGCGCTTCACGCGCTCCCAGTGGGCAACGTCGATGCGGTCGCAGCCGAATTCGTGCTCGAGGCGGGCGACCGTCTCGGCGACGCGGCGGTCGTAGAAGTCGATCCTGTCCTGCGAGGTGTGCGCGATCGCGAGCCAGTTGCCGGCCTCGAAATGGCTCTTCGCGGCGCGCGCGCAGTCGCGGAAGAGCGCGTAATGGCGATTGAAACCGTCGAGCGTCGCGCGGGCGATGGCAGCGGGCTCGTGCGCGATTCCGGCCGGATGCGGTCGGGCGGTGGAGTGGAGCGGTGTCGGCGAGGCCATGGAGGGAACTGGTCTGGAGTGTACTTCAGGGCCGTGCCGTCCGGATGAATCCGGACCTACGCCGCCCCGTCCGGGCAAGTCCGGACCTACCCGGCGCGAGGCGAACGCAGATGACGCTGCACCGGCTCCGGCGTACAGTGGCGTGATGGATTGCCTGCCAAACGAACCGGGCGCATTGCTGCGCGCTGCAGCCGCCGCCTGCTTCGCGCTCGCCTTTGCAGCGTCCGCCGCCGAGACCACGCCGCAGATCTTCAAGTGCACCGACGCGTCGGGCAACGTGACCTACCAGAACGAGCCGTGCCCGAAGAGCGCCAAAGCCGGCCGCATCGAGATCTTTGACAATCGCTGGAGCGCCACCAAGGAGGAGCGGGAAGCGGAGTGGCGTAGGAGCGCCTCCGAGCACCGGCTCGTCGCCGGCATGCCGGGACGCTTCGTCCGCGAGGCGCTCGGCGAGCCGACCGAGGTGCGCGACACGCAGAAGGCCGGCGCCGCTCAGCTGTGGCTGTACAACCTGACCGACCGAAGCGTCGAGGTCGGAATGCTCAACGACCAGGTGCTGTGGTTCCAGGAAACACCAACCGCCACGCCGGCACGCAGCGCACAGGCGCCCGAAACGGCAGCCTCGCCAGCACGCGCCGCGGCGGCGCCCGAGGGCCCGATAGCCCCACCGCGGGTCGGCCCACCGAATCACTCTGTCGCCGCGCCGCCGACCGCCGCACCGCCGACCGCCGCCGCGCCGCCCGCCGCCGCGCCGCCCGCCGCGGCGCCGGACCGCACTGCTGCAGCGGCTCCCGCGCTGGCGCAGGCGGGGCTTCCGAGCGCTCCGCCGACCGAGGCCAAGCCCGCCGCCAATCGCGCGGTGGCGCGCGGTCAGGACTGCCGGCAGGTACTGTCGGCGCTGGGTGCGCCGACCCGCCAGCGCGAGGTCCCGGCACTCGATGCGGGCAGCGATCCCGCGATCGAATATTTCTACGAATCGGACGCGGGAAGGCTGCGGATCGTCTGCGCCAATGGCAAGGTGGAAGGCGTCGATCGCAGCGTCGCGCGCTAGCGCGGGCGCCGTTACTGCTTTTCCTCCGCGAGCTTCTCCTTCAGGTCGGCGTTGTACCTGTTGTACTCGTCGATCGCCTTGTTGCCCGCGTCGGCGACCTCCTTCACCCATAGCTTGGTGTCCTCGACGTATTTCTTGATGCACTCGCCGTACGCCTTGTAGTCCGCGTTGAACTTCTCGACAACCTTGTTGTAGTTCGCTTGGGTGGTACCCTCGGACTTGGTGGGGAACTTCGGCGCTGTGCAGGTATTCTGCGGCACCGTGAACGACGACTGGCTTGTCGTGGTCGCCGCCGCGGGGGTGGCGGTCTGCGCGAGCGCCGGCGCGGCCAGCGCAGCGGCAAGCGCGGCGAACGTCGCGAGGGAAGGACGCGGGTTCATCGTTGGACCTCGTGAAGGAAAGAAGCCGCCATTCTAGCAGCGCCCCGCGACCCGCCGCGACCGGCGGTTGTCCTACTTCGGCGAGAGCAACCGGGCGGCGATGGCGGCGAAGCCAGCGGCGACCAGGTCGCCGAGCGGGTGCGGCCGACTCTCGTCGGGAGGTCGCGGCATTAGCAGCGCCTCGGCGAGCCTGTCGACGTCGATCGTCGAGAGCCGCGTCTGCGCGGCGTTGAGCGCGTCGACGGTTTTCACCGCGGCGTCGGGATCCAGGATCGAGACCGGCGAGCCGCAGTAGCGGCAGGCGGCGTCGTGCTCGAGATCAACCGGCGCGCCGCAGTTGGAGCACTGGATCGCCTTGACCTTCGCCTTGAGCTGAGCGAGCTCCGGGCCGGTGACGGGGCGCACGAAGCTCTTCTCGAGCAGGAACTGGAAGAACGGCGTCAGATGCCCGTGGCCGAACCCGCAGCGGAAATAGGTGAAGCGGGTCGTATGCTGCAGGTCATGGGTCAGCGTCAGGCGCGCTTGGCAGCGCGGGCACGAAAGCATGGCGGGCAGCGGATTGCGCGGTACTCCCTGCCGCTCGCTCAACGCCTTGAACACCTGCAAGACGCCGCCCGGCGCGAGCTGCTGACTTTCGAAGTTCTCGAACCAGATAAGCTGGCAGGCGAAGCAGAAATCGAGCGGAACAACGCCGAGCGGCTGACGCTCGAACTCGCGCGTTTTCATCGCAGCCCCGCAGCCGGGGCAGTTCAACCCATCCTCGAGCGCTTCCGGGACCTATCGGGCACGCAGGCGCTCGGCAACTCCATTGGCAAAGCGATCAGGACTTGCGCCCGGGCTCGACCTGAGGACAATTGACCCAGTAGCGATGCGTGAGGTCCGGCATGCGCTGCGCTTCGATCCTCGCCATCAGAGCGTAATCGCAGCTGGAGTTGCTTTCGACTTTTTGCATCGGCACCGAGGAGCAACCGACGACTGCTACCGCGCCGCACAAAGCCGCGAGTGTCTTAGGCATGGGATCCTCCTTTCGGCGATGTGACTATAGGCCCAAAGATCGGGGGCAGCAAGCCGGTCCGCTGGTGCCTCGTACCCACCGACAGCCGACACGCTATCGTTAGAGGCTGGCAGCGGCGAACGTATCGCAGCGGCGCAGGTCGCCAGTCGCGAGACCGATGCGGAACCAGCGCACGCGCTGCTCCGAGGAGCCGTGCGTGAACGATTCCGGCACGACGTAGCCGCGCGATTGCTGCTGCAGCCGGTCGTCTCCGACCGACGCGGCCGCGGCGAGACCCTGCTCGATGTCGCTCGTGTCGAGTGCCCCACGCTGCTGCGCCGAGTGTCCCCAGACGCCGGCGAAGCAGTCGGCCTGCAGCTCCTGGCGAACCGAGAGCGCGTTGCGGGTGCGCTCGCTGGCGTTGGCGCTGCGCTCCTGCACTTTTTGCATGAGCCCGAGCTGGTTCTGCACGTGGTGGCCGATCTCGTGCGCGATGACGTAGGCGCGGGCGAAGTCGCCGGGGGCGCCAAAACGCTGGGAAAGATCGCGGAAAAAACTCAAGTCGAGGTAGACCCGCTCATCGCCCGGGCAGTAGAACGGCCCCATGGCCGCGCTGGCGAAGCCGCACGCGGAGCCGACCTGGCCGTGGAAGAGAGCCAGCTTCGGCGGCTGGTAGCGTACGCCGTGGCGCGCCAGCTCCGCGCTCCAGAAGTCCTCCGTGTCGCCGAGGATCGCGCGCACGAAGTCGCGCTGAGGGTCGTTCGGCTGCGCGGCGCCGGACGCGGGCTGAACCGAGACCTGCGACGGCGGCGGGGCCGCCGACTCCAGCAGTCCCAGGATTTCGAGCGGATTCTTGCCGAGCAGCAGGCTGATGACGACGACGGCGATGATCGCGCCGCTGCCCAGCCGGAAGCCGCCCCCGAAGGGAAATCCGCCGCCGCTGCCGGCGTCCTCGACGTTGTCACTGCGGCGGAAATCGTCCCAACGCATGGCTTGTTCCGTTTCTCGCGCGACCCGCGCGCGATTTCACGCCTAGGATGCAACCTTCAGACGCAGCCGCGCGAATGAACTAATGTACCCTCGGCCCATGCACGGCGCAAATAAATTCCCCCTCGACGCCGCCTCCCGAGGATGATGCGGGACCCGGCGCCAAGGGTTTTTAGCAGGGCCGCCGCATCCTCTCGATTCTCGCACGGAGCGACGAGTAAAGCGGTCCTGAGAAGGTCGCAGACCGGCCAGTTCCGGTCATTCCAGCAGCACGCGGGAAGGCGCCGAGTTCTTTAAACCGTGCTCAGAGCTAGACGCGCAATGCCGGCGACGAACAGGAATAGCGAGAGAATCGCCCATCCGGAAAGGGTCGGAACGGGCGCCGGCGCGGTCACGATGGAGAACGCTCCGTACGTGTTCGCTTCGCTCAAGCTCGTCGACCCATCGGGGGCGAAAGTGACGCAGGCATCCGATGCCCCACTCGGTGCGGTCACGATCACCACGCACGGTGCGTCGTTTTCCGCGAGGTCCTCGAAGGAAGAGGAAACGGCGAAGCGCGCCACGCGGTCGCCCGCAGCATGCGGACTCGTACCAGTCTGCCAGATTATGAGCATGACGTCGAACGCGCTGATGTTTCCGTTCGAGTCGGTGCTGACGACGAAATCATCGACCCTGGCATTCGGATCGGCGCTGGAGTACGTGTCGACCCCGTCCGAGAAGGCATAGCTCGTCACGCTCGGAAGGATATTCTGATTCGAAAGATTGGGCGCCAACGGGACGGCGGTCGTGAACTGTCCCGTGACCTTCTCGCCAATGACGTAGTTCGCGCACGGTCCCTCCCCACAGGGACCGGCAAAATCCTGAACGAGCGTATACGGCGCACCCTTGTAGACATAGCTCGCCGCCGAAACGGTTGACGAAACACAACAGACTGCCAGTGTAAACAGCGAGTGCTTGAGATCCATGGCCCGGCGGGATGGAGTTCGGCGCATCGTGGCACAACTCGTTCAGACGGACAAGAGCGCCGTCCTGGGTGTGTTAGTAACATGAGGAATGTCCGGTCCAGGTAACACATGAAATGTCCGGTTTAAGGTTGGCCTCCGAGAAAGGGGTGACCTTGGGCCGGGCGAGAGTGTTACAGGAGATCAGGACCATGCGCTTTGAAGAGGTGTACGACCGCTGGACCGAGCGGCGGCTGAGCCAGCAGGAGGCGGCCGATTTGTTGAATGTGTCGGAGCGGCAATTTCGGCGCCAGCACGAGCCCGGGCGTACTCCGGTATCGATTGGCTGCTTTTCACCGCGGATTCAACCGATGGATGCAACACACTAGTGGACTGTAACAACTGAATCCGAACTGATTCGGCGTGATGGATCGAAGTACTTCCACTTCACCGGCTTCGGCTCGTTGTTGTATTGACGGATGTAGCGCATGAGCTTTCGTTTCAGATCGGGCACCGAGCTGAAGA
>DATJBM010000028.1:0-23583 GCA_035515295.1 Casimicrobiaceae bacterium
CTTCCTCGTGCTGGCTGGCACCTTCACGTTCTACCTGGGCGGCTTCTACGAGCGCGACCAGGCCGACCTTGCGCCCTTCTTCGGCTTCCATCCCTGGCTCTACCTGTTCCTGGTGCCGGCGGTGAGCATGCGTTTATGGGCCGAGGAGCGCAAGAGCGGCACGATCGAGATGCTGCTCACGTTGCCGCTCACGATGTGGCAGGCGGTGGTCGGCAAGTTCCTGGCGGCGTGGACGTTCATCGGCCTCGCGCTGGCGCTGACCTTTCCCGTCTGGATCACGGTCAACTATCTGGGCTCGCCCGACAATGGCGTGATCGCGGCCGGTTACGTCGGCAGCTTCCTGATGGCCGGGGCGTTTCTCGCGATCGGATCGTGCCTCTCGGCATGCACGCGCAGCCAGGTCGTCGCCTTCATCCTGTCGGCGGTGGTGTGCTTCGTCCTGCTTCTCGCCGGCTATCCGCTCGTGCTGGGCTTCTTCAGCGGCTGGGCGCCGCAAGCCGTCGTCGACGCCGTCTCGGGGTTGAGCTTCCTCACCCATTTCGCCTCGATCAGCCGGGGCGTGATCGATCTGCGCGACCTCGTCTACTTCCTGCTGACGATCGCCTTTTTCCTGTACGCGAGCGCCGTGGTCATCGACCTGAAGAAGGCGGATTGAGCCCATGACTGCTCGTCGCAAACTGCTGACCGGCGCCGCGCTTGCCGTGCTCGCGGTCATGTTCATCGCCGTCGTGTTGATCAGCAACTCGCTGCTGCGCGGCGTGCGCCTGGACCTCACGCAGAATCATCTCTACACCCTCGCTCCGGGGACCCGCCACATCCTGTCGAGCATCGACGAGCCTATCCAGCTGTACCTCTACTTCTCCGAGAAGGCCTCTCAGGACCAACCGCAGCTCAAGACCTACGCGCAGCGCGTGCGCGAGATGCTCGAAGAAATGGTGGCCCGCGCAGGCGGGAAGCTGAAGCTCAAGGTGGTGGACCCGCTGCCGTTCTCAGAGGACGAGGACCGGGCCACGACCGACGGCCTGCAGGCGGTGCCGCTGGGCCAGAACGGAGCGAACGTCTTCCTCGGACTGGTGGGAACGAATTCCACCAATGGACAGGCGGCGATCCCGTTCCTGCAGCCGGACAAGGAAGCATTCCTCGAGTACGACGTCGCCAAGCTCATCCACGAGCTGAGCGTCAGGAAGAAACCCGTGGTGGGATTGATCTCCGGCCTGCCGCTCGCGGGCGGATTCGATCCGATGACCCGCTCGATGAGCGAGCCGTGGGAGGTCGACAGCCAGCTCAAGCAGCTCTTCGACGTGCGCGAGATCGATGCCGCATCGCTGAAGACGATCGATCCGGACATCACGACGCTCGTCCTCGTCCACCCCAAGAGGCTCTCCGACGACGCGCAGTACGCGATCGATCAGTTCGTGATGCGGGGCGGGCACCTGCTCGTCTTCGTCGATCCTTTCGCCGAAGCCGATTCGTCGGGCGGGGAGCCGGACAATCCGCAGGCGGCAATGTCCGCCGACAAGTCCTCCGATCTGCCGAAGCTGTTCGCCGTCTGGGGCGTCGCGTACGACCCGACCAAGGTCGTGCTCGACCGCGAGCACGCGGCACAGATCCGCATCGGCGGGGGCCCCCTGGTGCGCGATCCGGCGGTGCTGAGCTTCACCAAGGCCGACTTGAGCCGCGATGACGTCATCACCGCCAACCTCGACAGCATCAACGTCGCCACGCCCGGCTTCTTCGCGCTCGCGAAGGACGCCAAGGCGAAGCTTACGCCGCTCATCGAGACCAGCGCCGACGCGAAGGTCGTGAGCTCCAACAGCGTCCGCTTGCTGCCCGATCCGCAAAGGCTCCTCGTCGGCTACCAGCCGAGCAACGAGCGCTACGTCATCGCAGGGCGCCTCGAGGGCGCGCTGCCGAGCGCCTTCCCCGACCGGAAGGATCCCGGCCATCTGGCCCAGGCGAAGGACGGCGCCGAGATCGTCCTCGTCGCCGATACCGATCTGCTCAGCAACCGCATGTGGGTGCAGATGCAGCCTTTCTTCGGCCAGCGACTGGCGAGCGCGTTCGCCAACAACGGCGACCTGTTCGTGAACGCCATCGACAACCTGACCGGATCGTCCGACCTCATTTCGATCCGCGGCCGCGGCACCTCGCAGCGCCCGTTCACGCGAATCGACGACATGAAACGCGCCGCCGAGGACCGTTTCCGCGACAAGGAAGCGCAGCTGCGGAACGAGCTCAGGGACACCGAGGGCAAGCTCCTGGCGCTGCAGACCGGGAAGGCGAAAGGCACCGAGACGATCCTCTCGCCGGAGCAGCAGGAGGAGCTCTCGAGCTTCCTGCAAAAGCGGACGCACATTCGCACGCAGCTGCGCCAGGTCCGCCGCGGGCTCGACGAGCAGATCGATGCGCTGGGGACTCGCGTCAAGCTCGTCGACATCGGGTTGATGCCGTTGCTGGTCACGATCGGCGCACTGGCTTACGCCGGGTGGAAGCGGCGCCGGCGCGCGGTCGTGAAGGAACGACCGTGAACGCGAAGCGGCTTGGCTTGCTGGTGGTCGTGGCCGCGGCGCTCGTCGGCATCGCCATCGCGCTGCGAACGGCGCATCAGGCGCCGGCCGAAAACACGCCGCACGACGAGCCGCTGCTGCCGGCGCTGCGCGATCACGTCAACGACGTGAGCGGCGTCACGCTCACCGGGGCGGGCGGCAAGGTCATCGCGACGCTTGATCGTGGCAAGAACGGATGGGTCATTGCGGAGCGCTCCGGCTATCCGGCAGACGTGACCGCGATCCGGGAGCTGCTCGTCAAGCTGGCACGCTCGACGCTGGTCGAGCCGAAGACCACGAACCCGAAGCGCTACCCCGACATCGGTGTCGACGATGTGGCCAGCAAGGATGCCAAGGGGGTGCTGGTGAGCATCGCCGGCCTCTCGTCGCCGATCCGGCTGATCGTCGGCCTCTACAGCGTACCCGCCCGAGGCACATTCGTGCGCCGCGTCGGCGAGGCGCAGAGCTGGCTCGCGAGCGGCGACTTGAGCGTGCCCAAAGCTCTCAGCGACTGGGAGAAGCGCGACGTCGTCGACATCGCCGCCGACCGCGTCGCGTCGGTCACTCTGACGGCGCCAGACGGCAAGGCGCTCCACCTCTCCCGAGCGCATCCCGGCGACGCCGCTTTCGCCCTCGACGAGGTCCCGGCCGGGCGGCAGATCGATCAGGGGATGGCCGCCACGGTAGCGGCCGCGCTGAGCGGCTTGCGCGTCGACGACGCTTTCCCTGCGAAGGATGCGCCGCCCCCGGACCGACCGTACAGGGCCGACTACGCCACGTTCGACGGCGTGAAGATCGACGCCGTCGCCTGGACGAAGGACGGCAAGGACTACATCCGGTTCCACGCGGCACTCGATCGGGCCGCGGCGCAGAAGCACCTGGCGGAGGAGAAGGCGGGCACGACGGCGCCGCACGGCGCCGCGTCGAAGCCGGCAGCGCACGACAATGCCGCAGCCGTGCCGGCGAAGGCCGACTCGGCGGCCCCGGCGAAGCCTTCGGCGCCCGATCCGCAGGCGAGACTCGACGCGCTCGACAAGCAGGTCGCCGAGCTCGACGGTTCCTTCTCGGGATGGACGTACGTGTTGCCCGGCTACGTCTTCGGCAACGTGACGAAGACGTCGGGCGACCTGTTGCTGCCGCTCAAGAGCAAGAAACCCGCCGCCGCGGACAACCGCAATCATTGAAGCCGCGGCCCGGGCAGTCCATGACAACGGCATGGCGGTCGGACGCCGATCGCGCCGGAAAAGCTTTTTCCGCTAGACTTCCGCGGTGATCGAAACCGCGCCGCGCCCCACGATCCGCACGATCGTGGCGAGCTTTCTCTTCACCGACCTCGTCGGCTTTTCGAAAGGAACCGCGGCCGAGCAGTACGCGGCGAAGGCGAGGCTGTCGGCGGCGCTGCGGGGTCACTTGGCGCCCCTCAGCCAGACCGATTACTGGATCAAGGATACCGGCGACGGCGCGCTGATCGCGTTCGTCTCCAATCCCGAGCACGCGCTGTACATGGCGCTGGCGCTTGCCCACGACTACGGCCGAGGCGAGGATCCGAACGTCGAGCCTTCGACGCTCCTCAGGACCGGGCTGCACCTCGGCACGGTGAAGGAGTCGGTCGACGTGGAGGCGCGGCGCAACTTCATCGGCGACGGGATCAACGCCGCGAAGCGCATCATGGATTTCGCGCTTCCGGGTCGGATCGCGGCGTCGCGCGCGTTCTTCGAGGCGATCGCCAATCTGGACGCGGCGTACGCCGCGCTGTTCCGACACGCGGGAAGCCCTGACGACAAGCATGGTCGGTCGCACGAGCTCTACGAGCTGGCGCCGAGCGACACCGTGCTCGAGAAGCTGCGCTCCGAGATCGCGGCCGAGCGGGGCGGGGCGCCCGGCAGCAGCGCCAGCGCATCCGCGAGCGATCCAGCGCGCGCAGTCCGAAGCGGGTCAGCCCGATACAGGCGCTATGCGACTTTCGTCGGCATCGCGCTCGCACTGGCGATTGCGGCCGTGGCGATGCGCGAGGCGCCGCGGTTGGGCGCCGCGCCGGAGGCCTCCTCCTCTGTTGCCCCGGGCGAACCGCGGCCGGCGACCCGGGCCGGCGCGCAGCCGAGCGTCGCCGCACCCTCCGCCGCATCGGCGCTCAGGCCCGAAGAGCCACCGCCCGTACCAGAGGCCTCAGTGCCACCTGCATCTCGGCCCGATTCGGCGCGGCCCATCGATCGGAGCGAGGCGAATTCCGGAGCGACGCACACGCAGACCGGTGCGCCGCCCCAGCCGACGCGCGCGACGAGCGAGCGCACGCGGAGCGCGACGCGACCGGCCGCGGATGCGGCGGCGAACGTATCGAATCCACGCTGCAGCCGGATCGTCGAAAAGGCGGCACTGGGCGAGCCGCTGACGCCGGACGAGAAGAAGGAGCTCGCGACCACATGCCGCTGAGGAACGTTGCAGCCAGAACGCGCGCCGGGGCCGCCGTGCTCGCGGCGCTTCTGATCGCCGCCTGCGCCGCGCCGCCGGCGCCCGAGCGCCCCGCCGCCCCGACGTCCGAGCTGAGCTTCGATGCCGCGATCGACTACGCGGTCGACGATCTCTTGGTCCAGGCCCGGCGGCTGCCGGCCTTCGTCCCGAAGCCGCTCGGTGGCCTGGTGAAGAGCGAGGAGCCGCGCCCGGTCATCGCGGTCGATCCGGCGATCGACGGCAATACGGGGCAGCAAACCGCCGGCTCCAAGGCGCTCGACGCCCGTCTTCTGCAGCGCGCCGCAGACAAGTTCGCGCAGTTCGAGGTCACCCCCGTGAGCGGAGCTACCCTGGCCAAGGCGCAATTCCTGCTCGCCGGTACGCTTACGCCGCTCGAGGCGGCTGCGAAGGGCGGGACCTTCCGCATCAGCCTGTCGCTTACCGACATCAAGACCGGATTCATCGTCGCGCAATCCGTGGCGCGAAGCCGCGCCGAAGGTGTCGACAGCACGCCCACCGCGTTCTATCGCGACAGTCCCTCGCTCACCAAGGACCGCGTCGTCGAGGGCCAGATCAGGACCGCGCAAACGCCGACCGGCGGGACCGCCGACGAGGTCTATCTCGCGCGGCTGCCGGTGAGCGCGCTCGTGAGCGAAGGATCGAAGCTCTACGAAGATGGAAACTACGCCGAAGCGCTGCGCTACTACGAGTCGGCGGCTGGACGCAGCGAAGGCCAGCAGTTGCGGGTGTTCAACGGCCTGTATCTGGTCAACGCGCAGCTCGGGCGCAACGACGAGGCTGAGAAGGCCTTCGCGAAGATCGTCGCGCTGGGGCTGGCCACCAACAGCCTGTCGGTCAAGTTTCTCTTCCGTCCGGGGTCGCTGGATTTCCTCACCGATCCGAAGATCAGCGGCCCGTACGCGATGTGGCTGCGTATCGTCGCCCGCGAGGTCGCGTCATCGAAGAGCTGTCTCACGATCGTCGGGCATACCAGCAAGACGGGCAGCGAGCAGTTCAACGATCGGCTTTCGCTCCAGCGCGCGGTGGCGATCCAGCGCCGCATCGAAGCGCTGGCGCCCGAGACCGCTGGACGTCTGCAGGCAATGGGCATGGGGTTCCGCGAGAACCTGGTGGGATCAGGCACGGACGATCTGCGCGACGCGCTCGACCGCCGCGTGGAATTCAAGGTGCGCGCCTGCTAGCTCGAGGCCGTCGCGCGAACCGTCTCGGCCGTCGCCTTAGGCTCGACGTCGCGCTCCGACCTCGATTCGCCACGGGTGATCGTCGGCGCGGTATCCGGCGCGCGCCATGGCCAGTGCCTGCAGGAACCTGAGATCGGAGACCGCTTCGCGCGAGAACGCGGGCCGCGGTTTGAGCGGGCTCACCAGCAGGTTGCGCAGATACGCGATCGCCTTGGGCTTGCCCCATTCGCGCACCAGCGCCGCTACGACCTTGGGCTGGTCGCGCTCGAGCACCGAATAGGCCGAGCGCTGCTCCGCGTAGCGGATGAGGTCGTCGTCGAACGAGGTTTCGTCGTCGTGGCCAGGCGGCTCGGTCACCGCCGACTGCAGCGAATGGTCCGCATCGACCGGCGCCGGCGAGGCCGGCGCCGGAGCCACGCCGTGATTCAAGGCCTCGTCGGCGGCAGTCTCCGATTGCGTGGGTCCCAGCGTGGACGAGACGAGGCCGCTCAAGCCGATGCTGCGCAACCTTGGCTTGCGCAACGCGCGGACGGCGATGGTCAGCAGCGCGAGCGCGATCGCCGCAATAAGCGCGGGAAGGTGCCACGATCCGGTCGCGCGCGGCGGCGACACTGCCGCGGCCGAGCGGCGCCTCGCGGCATCGCGCGCGGCACGGGCCGCACGCAGCTCTTCGTCCAGCGTGGCCAGCGTCACCGATAGCTCGGCGATCCTCCGCTGCAGGACGATGGTCTCGGCTTCGAGTTCCTGTCGGATCTCCGCGTCGGTCTTCTTGCGGACGAGTGCATCACCACCGGCGTCCGTGGAGCGCGAGACACGAAGCCGCGGCGCCGCGTCGCGGTGGGCTCCCTCCGCGAGCCGCGGTCCATCCGCCTTGCCAATAGAGCCAACCCTCGATGCCCGTGCCCGGTTGGCGGCGATCGTCGAGGTGGAGGCGGTATGCCGGCCGTGACGCGGGGATGACGATCGCGCCGCCGCTGCGGAGCGCCGCACGCTCGTCGTCGGCGGTGCGGTGCGCACCGCCGGTATCGTCGCCCGCGACGCGACAGAAGCGGCCTCAGCCTCGTGAAGGATCGGCGGATCGAGCAGCGCCGTGTACTCGCGGCGTACGCGCACTTGGCACCCCGCTTCGACGGCGAACGACAACGCCGGGTCGCTGGCAGCCGCATCGCTGGCGACGATGATCTGAACGCCGTCGGCGCCCTGCGCCAGCGTGGTTCGACCGAAGGCGAGATGGGCCAACCCATCCGATCGGTCGGAGCTGGCCCCGACCAGTCGAAAGCATTCGGGCGACAGCTCGCCTCGGGCCACGTCGTCCGCGTCGGCGACGACGCGTATCGCGGCACGAAACGGCTCGCCTAGCGCCGATTGCTGCACGATGTCGCCCAGGCCAAGCGCCGCCGCAGCGGCAGACAGCAGCAGCCATGCTGCCGCCGCGGCGGCGAGCGCCGCGGCGCGCAAGCAGTACCGCGCCTGTGATACGCGGGTGACGGAGTCGGGCAGCGTCATGAGCCGGACGAAATCGCGATGAACGACGACGCGACAAGCCGCGCCGCGTCAGAGCGGAGCAGGAATCGTACCGGCTTGGTTCGAATCGACAGCTTGTGCCAGACAGCTCGGCGTCGCGAGCTCGCTGACCAACGCCGTTTCGTCAGGCGAGGCGCCCGCGGGGGCCGCGATTCAGTCGAGCGTTTCCTCCCGCCACAGGCCGAGGGCTTGTTGCGCCGGTCGATCCGAATAGCCGATCAGCACCGTCTCCTGGGCCGCGACGTGCGTCGCGGAGGACCACGAGGGAACGACGAAGATGTCGCGCGATTCCCAGCCAAGCGTTTGGCCGCCGATACGGCTCTCGCCGCGACCCTCGAGGACGCAATACACGGTGCTGTCGGTGGTCCGGCTTGGACGCCCGCGAAACCCGGCTGGCAGAAGCTCGACGAAGGCTTCCAACGTCGCGGGCACGGCATAGGGTCGGGCGGCGCAACGCATTCGGAAACCGTGGCTCGGGTGGGGCGCGCAAGTCGCACGCATGCTCGCCAATGCCTGGCGCGTGCGAGCGTACGGATAGGCGAGCAGCGTGGCATCGGATCCGGAGTCGGGCGGGAGCGCGTCGCCGACGCTCGGCGCATCGCCCGGCAAAGAAGTGGCGCACGAATCGCCGATCCGCCCCTCGTCGGGAACGCTTTCGAGCGGCGCCACCGTGGGCACTTCGATTTCCTCGAGCCATACGGCGAGCGTCCCGCCGGCGTTGCCTTGATCGTGCCCGCTCCACGGCGCCACGACGATGAAGTCTCCGGGGCGGTGGGCGAGGCGCTGGCCTTCGTGCACGGTGTACGCGCCGTCGCCCTCGAGCAGAAGCCGCAGCGACCAGCGCGTGTGTCGATGACGCGAAGCCAGCTCGCTGGGAAGCAGCGTGTGCAGGCCGGCATACAGGCTGTGCGTGATGGAGAAGGCGCCGCGCAGTCCCGCATTTTCGAGCGCCAGGGCGCGCCGCTCGGCGTCGTGTACGCCGATCAGGCGCGCGGCCTCGATGACCAGCGGCCGCACCTCGCGGTAGCGCCACAGCGCGGGGACGCAGGCCGGGGCCGGGTGCGGCGGCGTCGGGACGCCGAGCGCCTCCCAGAAGGGGCGGAGGCTATGCCGCTCGATTCGGGCACGGAATGCGCCGCGCCTGTCGGGCGGCCCGGCCTTGGCCAAAGGCATGCTAGCGCGTCACCGCGGCGTCGACGCTTGCGGAGACGAACTCGCGCTGCTTAGCGGTGCGGCACCACGTACGGAGGCGGTGGGGCGCCGCCCCGTCGATGCGCGCGATGATCGACTTTCGGGCGCAGCAAGTGTTGGTGGAACACAGACCCGTAGCCCGCGACCGGATACGTGTAGTACTCGCCGTAGCCGAGCGAATCGTCGGAACCCGTCTCGCCCGCCATCGGTACCGGGACGAAGCGCTGTGCGGCCGCGAGGCGCTCGGCTCGGAGGCGCTCATCGGCGCTCCGGTCCAGCGCGTCGCGCTGCCGATCCAATCGGGCCAGCGCGGCGGTATCGGCCTCCCCGGTCTGGATTTCGAACGACTCGCCGTCCTTGCACTTGACGTCGGTATAGACGACGTTGAGATGCGCGTCGAGGCAGCGATAAACGGTCGTCGTCGCGGCACGCGCGGGATGGAAGGATAGCGATAGAGCCAATAGCGCGGCCCCGAGCACGGGCCGCATCGAACGGGTATTGTTCACGGCGTTCTTCCTAGGGCTTGAGCTTGCGCCGATATTCGTTTGACCGAGCCGGCGACGATTTTACTCCCACAGAAGCGACCCAAGTCGCGTGGCGCGCGCCCGGCGACGATAGCGACCCGGCCGCACTGCGGCCGATGCCCGCCCGAGCGCGGCACGCCGGCGGTCGAATCAGGACCGTCGTCCGGACGACGGCTTGCGTCATCTATGATCGCTACACGGCGCTGCCGAAATCGCCGGATTACTGCCCAGGCACTTGCGGCGCGCTTCGGTTGCCGGCGCCGTAACGGCACGTCTTTCCCTAAGGCGTGTTATGCTATCGTCATGGAGCTCGCTCGGCCCGGAGAGCGGCACGAAGCGTGGCGGTGCCGCGGGGCGGCGACGGGGGAAACGCGTGGCATGGCAGAGATGGCGATGATCGCGACGTGCCTTCGTTCTTCGACGCGGCCGGTGGCGCGCTGCTGCACGCTGGGCCTCGTGGGAACGCTCGTCGGCTTGTCGCCGAGGCCCGATGCGGCGACGTTCACGTACACGAATCCGGCATGCAGCAGCTTCACCGTCTCCGGGACACCGCCGACGCAGACGGTGACCTGCGTGACGAGCCCCGGGGGCGGCCTGCCCGTGTGCACGCCGAGCGCGAGCCCTGCTTCGCCGGCAATCGGCAAGCAGACGACGATCAGCGCCAATTGCACAAACCAGCCGAGCTCGTACACATGGACCGGCGGGAGCTGCGCAGCGTCCGGTGCCGGTGCGACCTGTTCGGTCAAGAGACAGCGTGCCGGCACGATCAATTTTACGATCACCGCGAGCAACGCATCGGGCACGGGCCCGACGGCGCAGCTCTCCGTAACCTGGAAGTAGCCGAGCGACCTTCTTCGCCGTACATCGCCGGCCGGGTCGCCGCGTGCCTGGCCGCGCTGGCGCTCGTAACCGCGCCGCCGGCGCGCGCCTACGATTGGCTGCAGTTCAACGGCGACGCTGCCCACAGCGGCAACAACACCGGTGAGCAGATTCTCGGCCCAGGTAACGTCGCTTCTCTCACCCAGAAGTTTCAGGTTGCCTTGCCGGGCGCTTCGGATGGAGCGCCCGTCTTCCTCGAGGACGTGGCGATGCCTTCCGGAACGCGTGACCTGCTGTATATCGCGACGATGGACGGCTGGATCGTTGCGCTGGATGCGGCGAACGGCGCGACGGTGTGGAGTCACCAGTACGGGCCCAACGGGTGCGTGTCGAGCAACGGCGGCACGTGCTACACCACTTCGTCGCCCGTGATCGATCCGGATCGTCAGTATGTCTACGCTTACGGTCTCGACGGCAAGGTGCACAAGTACCAAGCCGGCGACGGTACCGAAATCAACACCGGTGGCTGGCCGCAGGTGACCACGCTGAAGGGACAGAACGAGAAGGCGTCGTCCGCGCTCGCGATCGCCACCGCAAACGGCACGAATTATCTGTACGTCGCCCACGGCGGGTATCTCGGCGACGCGGGGGACTATCAGGGCCACGTGACGGCGATCGATCTCGCCAGCGGCGTCCAGAACGTGTTCAACGCCGCGTGCAGCGATCAGGCGAAGCATCTGCAACTCAATGACGCGGCTTGTTCGACCAAGCGCAACGCCGTGTGGGGACGCCCCGGCGTGGTCTACGACGCCCTGACGCAGCGGCTCTTCCTCGCCACCGGCAACGGCCAGTACGACGGGGCGACGCTGGGTCGCAACTGGAGCGAATCGGTGCTCGCCATCAACCCGGACGGCACCGGCGCTTCGGGCAAACCGCTCGACAGCTTCACGCCGACGAACTTCCAGTCGCTCGACAACGCCGACGCCGATCTGGGCAGCACCGCGCCCGCGATTCTGCCCGTCCCGCCCGGCTCGATCGTGCAGCGCCTCGCGGTCCAGGGTGGCAAGGATCAGAAACTGCGCCTCATCAATCTGTCCAACTTGAGCGGACAGAGCACGCCGGGCCACACCGGCGGCGAAGTGCAGGCGGTCTTCAACGTTCCTCAGGGGGGCAACGTGCTGACGCAGCCCGCGGTGTGGGTCGATCCTGTCGATGGCGCCACATGGGTGTTCGTGGCCACCGGCGGCGGCATCAGCGGGCTGAAACTTGTCGTCGATGCGTCGGGCCATCCGTCGCTAGGCGCTCAGTGGCAGAACAGCGCCGGGGGAACCTCGCCGATCGTCGCCAACAACGTCCTGTTCTACGCTGGCGGCGGCAGCGTGAGGGCGCTGGACCCGACGACCGGCACCGTGCTGTGGACCGGCGATGGCGTTGGCACAATCCATTGGCAAAGTCCCATCGTCGCGAACGGCACCTTGTACATCGCGGACAGCTCGGGCAGCCTGACGGCCTTTTCCGTTGCGGCGGTCGCGCCGACGTTCACGAGCCCAAACAGCGCGGAGTTCCAGGTCGGCGTGCCGGGCAGCTTCACGGTGCGCGCGGCCGGCGTGCCAGCGCCGGCGCTGAGCGAGTCCGGGCCGCTTCCCGGCGGGATAGCGTTCAACGCCGCCACCGGGGTGCTTGCCGGCACGGCGACCGATGCCGGCAGGTTCCCGCTGCAATTCACGGCGACCAACGACGTCCCGCCCGACGCGCTGCAGAGCTTCACGCTCAACATCACGGCGCCGATGCCGCCGCCGTCGTTCGCCATTGTGGATCCGACCTGCTCGAGCTTTGCGATGAGCGGCCCGCCGCCGAACCAGATGCTGGTCTGCGCCGACGCCAACAGCACGCCCGTCTGCGCGCCGAGCGCCAGCCCGCCCGACCCCGTGGTCAAGCAGCCGACCACGATCAACGCCAACTGCAGAGGTCAGCCGACGGCATTCATCTGGTCGGGCGGCGGCTGCGGCTCCGTCACGGGGCCAACTTGCACGATGACGAAAGAACGCCGTACCGCCGTGACCATCAGCGTTCAGGCGACCAACGCGTCGGGGACCGGCCCGCCGGCATCGATCACGGTGCGGTGGCATTAGGCCCTGCGCCGCGCCCGCCGCGAGCGCGGCCGCGGCGCGACGTATCATAGGAACGCATGATCCTAGTCCCGCGCCGCCTGCGCCGCGGCGAGCTTCCCGTCGATACGACGGCTCTGGCGCAGTTCCTGATCGGCAAGACGCTGGTCCGCGATCATCCCGACGGCAGGATGAGCGGACGGATCGTCGAGACCGAGGCCTACGTGGTCGGCGACGCCGCTTGCCACGCGTTTCGCGGCCTCACGCCGCGCAACCGCGCGCTGTTCCTCGAGCGCGGGCACGCGTACGTCTACTTCATCTACGGCTGCTGGCACGCGCTCAACGTCTGCGGCGAGAAGGCGGGGGTGGGCGCGGGCGTGTTGCTGCGCTCGATCGAGCCGCTCGAAGGCATCGAGCTCATGCGCGAGCGACGCGGGGTGCGGCGCGCCCTCGACCTCGCCCGGGGTCCGGGCCGCCTCGCCGCCGCCCTCGACATCGACCGGCGGCTGAACGGCGCGGACCTGTGCGCACCGGGCCCGCTGTGGCTCGGCACCGAGGTCCGCCCGCCCGGCCGCGTCGGCCGCAGCCGCCGGATCGGCCTGAGCCGCGAAGTCGAGCGTAAGCTTCGCTTCTTCGAGCGCGACAATCCCTACGTGAGCGGGACGCGCGGGCTCAACGGGCGCGCCCGAACCCTATAATCGTCGCCAGGATCTCCGAATGACCTCCGCTGTCCATAATCCAACGATGGCGCTGCGGCGCCACGGAACGTACCTGTACTACCGGCACGCGCTCCCCGTCCGCGTGATGCACTGGATCAACGTGATCGCGCTCACCATTCTGCTCATGAGCGGGCTCAACATCTTCAGCGCCCATCCGGCGCTCTACTGGGGCAAGTCGTCGTATACCGGACGCGGTCCCGTGTTCGAGATCGGCACCGTCGAAGATCAGCGCGGCAATACCGTGGGCATTACCAGCGTGCTGGGCCACGATTTCGTCACTACTGGCGTGCTGGGCGCGGCACGCGCGCCGGACGGCGAAGTCGTGGATCGCACGTTTCCATCCTGGCTCACCGTCCCGGGGAATCGCTGGCTGGCGATGGCCCGCCGCTGGCATTTCTTCTTCGCCTGGGTGTTCGTAATCAACGGCCTGCTCTACCTCGGGTACTCCATCGCGAGCCGCCATCTGTCGCGCGACCTCGCGCTGGACCGCAGAGACTGGCACTCGATCGGCCGCTCGATCGTCGATCACCTGCGCTTCCGGCATCCGGTCGGCGAGGCGGCGAAGCGCTACAACGTGCTGCAGAAGTTCGCCTACCTCGCGGTGATCTTCGTGCTCTTGCCTCTGGTGATTCTGATGGGGCTGGCGATGTCGCCGCGCATCGACACGGTGCTTCCCGGATGGGTGGACTTCTTCGGCGGACGCCAGTCCGCGCGCACCATCCACTTCATTGCTGCGTGGCTGATCGTCGCGTTCGTGCTCGTTCACGTGTTCGAGGTCATCGTGGCGGGATTCTGGAACGAGCTGCGCTCGATGATCACCGGACGCTATCGCGTCCAAGCGGAGGCTGCGGATGAAACTGCGCGCTAGTAACCCCCGTCGCCGACTTTTGCTCCGCGGCGCGAGCGCGCTGGCCGCGCTGGCGCTCTCCGGCTGCGACGCGCTCTCGCGCAGCGACTGGTTTCCCCGTGTGCTCTCCAGCGCGGAGAAGCTCAATCGCGGCGCCCAACGGCTGGTCGCGCCGCGCCGGGCGATGGCGCAGGAATTCACCCCCGCCGATCTCTCGCCGCAGTTCCGCAGCAACGGCACGGCGATGCCGCAAAATGCGGCGTACCAGGCGCTCGCCGCCGGCGGGTTCGCGGACTATCGGCTCGAAGTCGGCGGACTCGTGCAGCGCCCGGCGAGCTTTTCGCTCACCGAGTTGCGCGCGCTTCCCAGCCGGACGCAGATCACGCGCCACGACTGCGTCGAGGGCTGGAGCGCGATCGGCAAATGGAAGGGCGCCCGGCTCTCGGCGCTGCTCGAAAGCGTCGGCGCCCAGCCGGCCGCGCGCTACGTCATGTTCTACTGCGCGGATCCGATGGAGGACGACGGCACCGAGCCGTACTACGAGAGCATCGACATGGACGACGCGATGCACCCGCAGACGCTGCTCGCCTACGACCTCAACGACCAGCCGCTGCCGATCAAAAACGGCGCGCCGATCCGGCTGCGCGTCGAGCGGCAGCTCGGCTACAAGCACGCCAAGTACGTACTGCGCCTCGAGCTGGTGGAGAGCTTCGCGCCCATCCGCGGCGGCATGGGCGGCTACTGGGAAGATCAGGGCTACGAGTGGTACGCCGGGATCTAGCTTGCGTACCTGGCGACGATTGTCTTCGGTGAAATCCGATGGCGATGGCCCGATCCGGGCCGCCGGTTGACGGCACGCCGGGTGGCGGCGACACTGCGCGCTTTGCGCGCGGACCATGCCGACTGTCGCCTTCGACCGCTTCTACCGCTACGCGGAACTGACCGAGCTTCTGCGCGCGTTCGCCGCGGCAACGCCGCGTCTCGCCACGGTGGAGTCGATGGGCCGCAGTCACGAAGGCCGCGACATCTGGGTAGTCACCGTCACCAACCGCGAAACCGGCGAGGCGTCCGACAAGCCCGCGTTCTGGGTCGACGGCAACATTCATTCGACCGAGGTCGCGGCGTCCGTGGCCGCGGTCTACTTCCTGAAGTTCCTGCTCGACGGCTACGGCAAGGATCCGGACATCACCCGCGCGCTGGACACGCGCGCCTTCTACGTCTGTCCGCGCATCAATCCCGACGGCGCGGAATGGGCGCTTGCCGACAAGCCGAAGTACGTGCGCTCGAGCACGCGGAGCTATCCCTACGAGGAGGAGGCGATCGAGGGGCTCACGGTCGAGGACGTCGACGGCGACGGCCGGATCCTGCAGATGCGCATCCCCGATCCGAATGGCTTATGGAAGCCGCATCCGCAGGAGCCTCGATTGATGGTCCGGCGCGATCCCGCGGAAGTCGGCGGCAGCTATTACCGCATCCTGCCGGAAGGCCGTCTGGAGGATTATGACGGCTTCACGCTAAAGATCAAGAAACCTAAGCAAGGTCTTGACCTAAATCGTAATTTTCCTGGAAATTGGCGTCAGGACTATGAGCAGCTCGGAGCCGGGCCATTTCCCACGTCCGAGCCGGAGATCCGGGCGGTCGCCGACTTCGTGGTCCGTCATCCCAACATCACCGGCGGGGTCGCTTTCCATACCTGGGCGGGCGTGCTGCTGCGGCCGTTCGACGGTCTGCCGGACACCGAGATGCACGCCGAGGACCTCTGGCACTATCAGCGCGTCGGCAGCAAGGGCACGGAGCTCACGGGCTATCCGGCGATCTCGGTCTACCACGAATTTCGCTACCACCCGAAGCAGGTCATCGGCGGGGCTTTCGACTGGATCTACGAGCACCTCGGCATGTTCAGCTGGGTGGTGGAAATATGGAGTCCGATGCGCGAGGCCGGGATCGAGAAGTATCTCTACATCGACTGGTTCCGCGACCATCCGATCGAGGACGATCTCAAGATCTTCCGCTGGAGCGAGCAGAAGCTGGGGGGCAGGGCGCACGTCGACTGGAGGCCTTTCAACCATCCCGAGCTGGGCCCGATCGAGATCGGCGGCTGGAATCGCTTCCACGCCTTCGGCAATCCGCCCCTCGACCGGCTCGAGCGCGAAGTGGCGCGCTTTCCGAAGTGGCTGCTCTGGCAGGCGCTGCTCTCGCCCAAGATAGAGCTCGTCGCGGCGGGTACGGCCGCCCTCGGCGCGGGCGCTTGGCGCGTTCGCCTCGTCGTGCAGAACACCGGGTGGCTGCCGACCTACGTCAGCAAGCGAGCGCTCGAGCGCAAAGTCGTGCGCGGCGTCATCGCCGAGATCGCCCTGCCGCCCGGCGCGGAGCTCGCCAGCGGCAAGCGGCGCGAGGACATTGGCCAGCTCGAGGGGAAGGCGAACAAGCACACCGGGATCTCGTTCTGGCCCGACTATCACGTCACGGACGATCGGGCGAAGGTGGAGTGGGTCGTGCGCGGCCAGAGCGGCGATCGGATCGAGCTGACTGCACGCCACGAGCGCGCCGGCGCCGTGCGCGCATCGGTGGTGCTCGAATGAAAGCAGAGCCGAAGAGAACGGCGCGCGTGATCGGCTTCGGCGGACTGTTCTTCAAGTCGCCGGACCCGGAGCGTCTGCTCGCCTGGTACGCGAAGTGGCTCGGGCTGGGCGACGGCAAATCGTCGGTCGAGCTCTCCGCGGCTTCGGTGCCAGCCCGAGCCTTCACGCTGTGGAGCCCTTTCCCCGCCAATACCGATTACTTCCGGCCATCCGCCCGCGAATTCATGTTCAACCTCATCGTGGACGATCTCGATGGCGCGCTCGGACAGGTCCATCTCGGCGGCGGTCAGGTGGTCGGCGAAGTGGAAGAGCACGAATACGGCCGCTTCGGCTGGTTCGTCGATCCGGACGGCAACAAGGTCGAGCTCTGGGAGCCGGCGCCCGGCCAGGCAACCCGCGTGAAAGATGCGAACGAATAGAGCAGGGGAGCGCATGCTGCGCGCCGGCGTCCTCGCCTGCGCCGCCGCAGCCCTCACGCTGGGCGGATGCAGCGCGCCGCCGGCGCCTGCCGGCCGCAGCGGGCTCGCGCGCATCGAGCACATCGTGGTGATCTACGCCGAGAACCGCAGCTTCGATCACCTCTACGGACTGTTCCCCGGCGCGGACGGCATCGCCAACGCGACCGCCGCCCAGTACACGCAGGTCGATCTCGACGGCACGGCGCTCCCGCACCTGCCGCCGGTGTGGACCGCCGACGGCAAGCCGGACTCGCGCTTTCCCGCGGAAATGCCGAACCGTCCCTTCCGCATCGACGCGCCGCCGATCTCGCAGTCGCTGGACAAGGTGCTGCCGAGCCCCATTCACGCCTTCTGGCAGAACCAGGAGCAGATCGACGGCGGCAGGAACGACCGGTTCGTCGCGATGACGACGGTGGGCAGCTGGGTCATGGGCTATTTCGACGGCTCGCCGCTGAAAGTGTGGCAGTGGGCGCGCGAATACACGCTGGCGGATCACTTCTTCATGGGTGCGTTCGGCGGCTCGTTCCTCAATCATTTCTGGTTGATCTGCGCCTGCACACCGACGTTCAGTGACGCGCCCGCGCCCATGCACGCGCAGCTCGACGGCGAGGGACGCCTCAGGCGCAGCCCGACGTCGCCCAAGTCGGTGCTGCAGGGCCCCGTTCAGGTCTTCGACGGCGCGGTGACGGCCGACGGCTACGCCGTCAACACCGCGCAGCCGCCCTACCAGCCGAGCGGCGTCCCGCCCGCGCCGGGAGGCGATCGCGAACTCGCCGATCCGGCGAAGCATCCTGTGCCGCCGCAGACCGAAAAGACGATCGGCGACACGCTCTCGGCGAAGGGCGTCAGCTGGGCCTGGTACGCCGGCGCATGGGATGTGGCGCTCGCCGATGGACGCCAGGAACCGTCGGCCACGCGCGCGATCATCTACAACCGCGGTGCGGGAAGCCCGAACTTCCAACCCCATCATCAGCCGTTCAATTACTTCGCGCGGTTCGCGCCCGGCACGGCCGATCGTCCCGCGCATCTCAAGGACGGCGCGGAGTTCGTGAAGGCAATCGACGCCGGGACGCTGCCGCAGGTCGCGTTCTACAAGCCCGCGGGACGGTTGACCGAGCACCCGAGCTACACCGACGTCGTGAGCGGCGACGCGCACATCGCCGAGCTTCTCGAGCACCTGCGCCGCAGTCCGCAGTGGAACAGCATGGCGGTCATCGTCACCTACGACGAGAACGGCGGATTCTGGGACCACGTGCCGCCTCCTAAGGGCGACCGTTGGGGGCCCGGCACGCGCATCCCGGCGATCATCGTCTCGCCGTTCGCGCGTCATGGCTACGTCGACCACAGCTCCTACGATACGACGTCGATTCTGAAGCTCATCACGCGCCGGTTCGATCTCGAGCCTCTGCCCGGCGTCCGCGCGACCGCCGGCGACCTTACCGCCGCGTTCGATTTCGGCGGCTAGGGCGGGGGCGGCAGTTGTCGAAGGCGGCCGCCGGCCCCACTTGGCGCAGCATCCACGCCGGGCTGTGGAGGCTCGGGCTCGTCGCTACCGGTGATGTTCCACGTCAGGGGCGTTGGCGCATCGACGGCTGGACGGCCACACTGCCGCCTACGCGGGACGTGCGTGCGGTTCTAACGGCTCTATCGCTGCTCGGGCTTCTCGCCCCTAGCAGCTCGCGGACTCGGAGCATGGCCCAGTGATCGCCGATGGACCGGAACCCGTCGCGACCGCGGAACATCTTGCCCGGATGGGTCGAGTCGCCGAAGCGGTTTCGCTTCTCGTGCCACTTGCCGACGGGGCCGCCCCAAGCCACAGATTGCTTTCGGTGCTGAGCACGCTATGCAAGGCGATCGGCCGCTATGACGCGGCGCTCATCGCCGATCGCAAGGCGACCACGCTTTATCCCGAGAGCGGCGTAGCATGGCACAACCTCGCTGCCACGCTGGGCGATACGGGACAAGCGGCCGAAGCCCGATATGCTGCGGAGAGGGCGCTCGCTGCGCAGCTCGATGCGCCGGAGACTTGGCTGGTTTACGCGCGCGCGTTGCTTCTGTTGAGCGAGCTCGGCGCCGCGGAGAAGGCATTTCGTCAGGCGCTGCGGCGCAGGCCGAGCTATGTCGATGCCGCGGTCGAGCTTGCGCGCCTGATTTGGATGCACAGCGGGAACGTCGACGCGGCCGTTGCGCCGCTCGACGCCGCATGGCATGCCGGCGCGGCGGAGACGCCGGTCGTTCTGGCGAGAGCGCGTCTTTTCAAGGCGGGTGGCGCGGAACGCGAGGCGCGTGCTACGCTCGAAGCGGCACTGCAGCGGCGCCCCGATGACGTACTACTGCTGCTCGCGGTCGCCCAGGCGGCGCTCGAGGGAGGCGACGTCGACTACGGTGCGTCGCTTGCGTCGCGGGCCGAGGCGCTCGCGCCTGACGACGTCTCCGCGAAGCTCAGCCTCGTTTCGCTACTGCTGGCTCAGGGCGACGGGGAGCGGGCGCTGGTCCGTGCCCGGCGGGCGATCGAACTGGAGCCCGACAATCAGGCAGCGTGGGGCTGGCTCGCGACCGCGGCGCGCGCGACCGGAGAGCCAATCTATCGCCGGCTCTACGACTATGATCGGTTCGTTCGGAGCTTCGAGCTGGCGGCGCCGCATGGCTGGGGCCGTGAGGCATGGCTGCGCGATCTCGCCGCTGCATTGCGGCGCCTGCATCCGCTGTCCTTTCACCAGCCCGAGCAGACTGTTCGCGGGGGCGTACAGACCATGATCGAGCTCAGCACGCTCGACGACCCCGTTATCCAGACGTTCTTCGTTGCCATCGAATCGCCGATCCGTTCGTACCTGTCTACGGTGGGGGAAGACCCTTCGCACCCATTGATACGCCGGAACACCCAGCGCTATCGGCTGAGCGGCTCATGGTCGGTCTTGCTGAGACCCCACGGGTACCACGTCGACCACTTCCATCCGCGAGGCTGGATCTCGTCCGCGTTCTACGTCGAGGTTCCAGAGGGCGCGCTCGGTTCCGAGACGCGCGAAGGCTGGATTCGGTTCGGGCAGCCACCGTTCAGAACCGTCCCTCCGATGGAGGCGGAGCACTTCGTGCGGCCGGCCCCGGGGCGGCTGGTGCTGTTCCCGTCGTACATGTGGCACGGCACCGTGCCTTTCACGACGCCGGAGAGCCGGCTGACCATCGCGTTCGACGCCGTGCCGGCGTAACGCTGCGTATAATTTATATTATGTAAAGTGCGATGGGCGGCATTAAGAAAATGACTCAAGCTCATGGTGCAACACGACCTATGCCCTACCGAGGATGCGATCCCCGGCCCAAGCCTCGGCCGCTTGACCGCAATCCCGGTTCAGCGCTCTCCGCGGTTCGGCGACCGCAGCAGCAGGCCCGCGAGCAGCGCGGCGAAGATCGTGAAGATGATCAGCGACGCCTGTGCGAGCGTGAGACCGAGGATCCTGAATGACGTGTCCGCACAGTCCCCCCCGGCGTGGAGCAATCGCGCCAGGACTTCGCTGACCGCCATCGTATCGAGCATGTAGCCTAGGCCGGCGCTGCAGCTCGCCGTGATGCCGGGCGGAGAGAGCTGCAGATCGGTCTGATATCCGGCCACAGCCAGACCGGCGAGCGTGAGCACGGTCGCGCCCCACAGCAGCGAGCGCTGCACCTTCCCGTACGGCTTCGCGACCGCGGCGCCGAGGAACACCGGGATGAGGGCCAGATAGGTGAAGCGCTGGACGATGCACAACGGACACGGCTCGACATCTAGCACGTGCTGCACGAACAGGCTCGCGCCGACCAGCCCCACGCACACGACGCCCAGCGCCAGCGCAACCCGGCTGGGCGAGCCGAGCTTCCGCAGCAGCGTTCGCATCGCCGTCATGGTCACGAAACTCTAGCATCGGGCCGGCGGCCAGCCTTGATCTGGCGCAACGTTCGCCGGAGCTACGATTCGCGTTACGACTCGAAGTCGCGCAGGCAATAGAGCGCCAGCGCGTCGAGCACGTCTGGATCTTCGCCGGCGGCCCTCGAGCATGCGAACGCGACGCCCGGATGGCAGTCGCGCAGCGCCGCGAGCCGATCAGGGAGGTCGCGCCGCACGTGACCGCCCTGACCGAAGAACACCGGCACGATCCGAACGGCATCGGCGCCTTCCGCGATCAGCCCGCGCGCGGCGGTCTCGAGATCGGGTTGCATCATCTCGAGGAAGGCGAGCCGCGCGGGTGTGCCGGGCGCGAGCGCGCGCACGCGCGCAAGAAGCTCGGCGAACGGCTCCGCCCAGCCAGGATCGCGCGCCCCGTGCGCGAGCAGAATCAGAGCGCGCATGCGCGTGCCGCGGTCGCGATGGCGGCGTGAAGGCGCGTCTCCGGCATATCTCCCGCCGCTATCAGGTAATCGCCAAGCATTCCTTTTCCGCTCCGTGCGGGGCCGGTACGCTGCTGCACGTCCGGAGCGCCGCATGTATCGCTACGACCAATACGATCATCGCCTGCTCGCCGAGCGCGTCGCCCAGTTCCGTGACCAGACCCGGCGTTTTGTCGCCGGCGAGCTCACGGCGGACGAGTTCCGTCCGTTGCGCCTGCAGAATGGACTCTACATCCAGAAGCATGCGCCGATGCTGCGCATCGCCATACCCTATGGCGTGCTCTCTTCGGCGCAGCTGCGCAAGCTCGCCTGCATCGGCCGCAAGTATGACAGAGGCTGCGGCCACTTCACGACGCGCCAGAACCTGCAGTTCAACTGGCCGCGCCTCGAGGACGTGCCCGACATCCTCGAGGAGCTGGCGAGCGTGGAGATGCACGCCATCCAGACCAGCGGCAACTGCGTGCGCAACATCACGACCGACCATTTCGCCGGGATCGCCGCCGACGAGATCGTCGATCCCAGGCCATATGCGGAGCTGGTGCGCCAGTGGGCCGCGTTCCATCCCGAGTTCGCCTATCTGCCGCGCAAGTTCAAGATCGGAGTATCGGGTGCGCCGGCGGACCGCGTCGCGACGCTGATTCACGACGTTGGCCTCCACGCGGTCCGGAACGCCGACGGTGAGGTGGGTTTTCGCGTGCTGGTCGGTGGCGGGCTCGGGCGCACGCCGATGCTCGGGCATGCAATCCGCGAGTTCCTGCCGCGCGCCGAGGTCCTCAACTACCTCGATGCCATCCTGCGCGTCTACAACCGCTTCGGCCGCCGCGACAACAAGTGGAAGGCGCGGATCAAGATCCTGGTCAAAGAGATGACGCCCGAGATCTTCGCCCGGCATGTCGAAGCCGACTGGGAGCGCACCCGAGGTGGGCCGGCGAGCATGCCGGACGAAGAGATCGCGCGGCTCGCGGCGTCCTTCGCGTCGCCGCCGTACGAGCGCCTCGCGCACGAGGATCCCGCGGTCCGCGCGGCGATCGCCGACAACCGGGCCTTCGCCAGGTGGTTCGAGCGCAACGTGTTCCCGCACAAGGTGCCGGGCTACGCGGCGGTCACGCTTTCGCTCAAGAAGACCGGCGTGCCGCCGGGAGACGTCAGCTCCGATCAGATGGACGCCATCGCCGACCTGGCCGACGCGTACAGCTTCGGCGAACTGCGCGTTTCGCATGAGCAGAACCTCGTTTTCGCCGACGTGAAGCAGTCCGCGCTGCCGGCGCTGTGGTCGGAGCTCAAGGAGCTCGGCCTCGCGACACCCAACATCGGGCTTCTCACCGACATCGTGTGCTGCCCGGGAGGCGACTTCTGCTCGCTTGCCAATGCGAAGTCGATCCCGATAGCGGAAGCCATCCAGCGCCGCTTCGACGACCTGGACTACGTGCACGACCTGGGCGAGATCGACATCAACATCTCGGGCTGCATGAACGCGTGCGGGCATCACCACATCGGCAACATCGGCGTGCTCGGCGTCGACAAGAACGGTTCCGAGTGGTACCAGGTTTCGATCGGCGGCGCGCAAGGGGCGAGCGCTTCGCTCGGACGGGTCATCGGGCCGTCGTTCGCGGCGGGCGAGATGCCCGACGTGATCGCGAGCGTGATCGAGGTCTACGTCGAGCGCCGCTTCGACGACGAGCGCTTCGCCGACACCGTGCGACGCATCGGGCTCGAGCCGTTCAAGGAACGGGTGTATGCGGCGGCTCATTAGGAGCGGCGCGATCGTCGAAGACCGCTGGACGCTGCTGCGCGACGCGGCTTCCCTGGCCGAGGTGCCGCGTAGCCCGGCCATCGTTCCGCTCGCGCTGTGGCTCGCCGGTCGCGAAGCGCTCCGCCCGCGCAGCGACGTCGGCGTCTGGCTCAAGCCCGACGACGATGCGGACCTCCTCGCGCCGGACTGCCCTGCCCTCCCGCTCATTGCCGTCGACTTTCCGCAGTTCATCGACGGCCGCGGCTACTCCATCGCCCGCATCCTGCGCGAGCGGCATGGGTTCGCCGGCGAGCTGCGCGCCATCGGCGACGTCCTGCGCGACCAGCTCTATTACCTCGCGCAGTGCGGCTTCGACGCCTTCGCCGTGCGCGGCGACCGTGATCTCGCCGACGCGCTCAAGGGTCTCGCCGATTTTAGCGACGGCTATCAGGCCACGTGGCGGCGGCCTGTGCCGCTGTTCCGCCGGCGCGCGATTCCCTCTATCCTGCACAGCCAGCCGCTCG
>DATJBM010000029.1:0-227960 GCA_035515295.1 Casimicrobiaceae bacterium
TGACGAACTCAGGCGGCGAGGCGAGCCCCGCTTCGTACGGATGCTGTTCGCTACCGAACAGCGCGAGCACCCTCTGCACGTAGCTCTTCGTTTCCGGGTAAGGCGGGACGCCCCGGTACCGGTCGACCACCGCTTCGCCGGCGTTGTAGGCGGCCGCGGCAAGCGCGACGCTTCCGCGATAGTACGACAGCAGCCAGCGGAGGTAGCCGAGGCCGCCGCGGACGTTGTCGCGGATATCGAACGCGTTTCTCACCCGGAATCGCGCTGCGGTATCGGGGATGAGCTGCATGAGGCCGCGGGCGTCCTTCGGCGATCTCGCCCTTGGGTCGAAGTTCGACTCCACGCTGATGACTGCGAGTGCGAGCCTGGGTGCGACCGCATAAGCCGGCGCGAGTGCCCTCACGACTTCGGCGATGCTCTGCTTGCCGGGCGGCAGATCCGCGAACGGGTCCGGCGGCGGCTGCACGGCTGCCTCGACGGCGACCGGCTCGTCCGGCCGCATGCAATCGGGGAGCGGCGCCTGGTCCGCAAGGACGAACTGCAATGCCTGGCGCGCTGCGGCGTGCCCTTGCTCGGCCGCGAGCGAGAACAGCGCCGCAGCGACGCCTTCGTCGTGCGCGACGCCCCGGCCATTGGCGTACATCCAGCCGAGGCTGAACTGCGCCTCCGCGTCGCCGTGGCGCGCAGCCTGGCAATACAGCGCCGCCGCCTTGATCGGATTTTTGGCGACGCCCTCGCCGTGCTCGTATGCGAGCGCTTGCGTGACCACCGCGGAGGCATCGTCGTCCCTGGCCGGGGCAGGCTCCTGCGCCACCGCCGCACACGCAACGAGGGCGATGCAGCCCGCCGCCGCCCAGACTTCCCGCCGTCGCGGCCGTTCGACCGCTCGATCAGGTGACATCGTCGACGCGCTGCGCTTCGGCGATCGGGCCGCCGCCGGTTCGGCGCAGCCTCTTCTCGTACCACGGCAGCGCTTCCCCGAGACCGGCTTGGACGTCGTGGACCGGATCGTAGCCCAGCAGTCGCCGCGCTTTGCCGATGTCGGCCTGCGAATGCCGGATGTCGCCCGGACGAAAGTCCTCGTGGACAGGCCCCGCGATGCGCAGATCGGGATGGCGTTCCCGAAGCAACCGCCGGAGGGTCTCGAAAACGGTGTTGAGCGACAGACGCCCTCCGAGGGCCACGTTGTACACCTGACCCAGAGCCTGCGGCTGGGTCGTAGTCGCGGCCAGCAGATTGGCCTGCACGACATTCGCGACATAGCAGAAGTCGCGCGTCGTCTCGCCGTCGCCGTAGATCACGATCGGCCTGCCTTGCAGCATCGTCTCCACCCAGCGCGGGATCACCGCCGCGTACGCCCCCTCCGGATCCTGCCGCGGCCCGAACACGTTGAAGTAGCGAAGGCCGACAGCGACCATGTCGTAGCAGCGCCCGAAGACCTCGGCGTAGATCTCGTCGAGGTACTTGGTCGCCGCGTACGGCGACAGCGGGCCACCGATTCGCTCCTCGATCTTGGGCAGCTGCGGCGCGTCGCCGTACACGGAGCTCGAGCTTGCGAACACGAATCGCGCCACGCCGGCGTCGCGAGCCGCGACGAGCATGTTGAGAAAGCCGGTCGCGTTGACGGCGTGCGTGCGCAGCGGATCGCTGATCGAGCGCGGCACGGAACCGAGAGCGGCCTCGTGCAGCACGATATTCACGCCGCGGCACGCGCGCCGGCAGGATGCAGGATCGACGATGTCGGCCTCGAGAAATTCGTGCTGCCGCCAGCAGCTCTCCCCGACGGCGGCTCGAACCTCGGCGAGATTCTGCCGGTGACCGGTCTCGAAGTTGTCGAGAGTCGCCACTTGCTGTCCCAGGCGCAGCAACGCTTCGACGAGGTGCGAGCCGATGAACCCGGCGCCGCCCGTCACCAGCCAGCGCAGCGGACGATCGCGCAATTGCTGGCTTGCCGCCTTCAAGGCGGCCGGCTCGCGGGCAGCGCTCATCACAGCCGCCATACTTGCACCCCGAGCGCCCGGAGGGCCGCGACGTCCGCCCGGCTCTTGACGTCGACGTACACCCCGCCGGGCACGAGTTTGGCGGCGAGCTCCTGCGGCGAGCGCTCGATCAGCGCGCCGTGGGCCACGGCGCCGACAACGGCGCTGGCGCGCGGCAGCTCTTCCCACGTCGCGAGCTCGACGCCGTACTCGCGAAGCGCTTCCGCAGGATCGGCAACCGGGTCGTGGATGTGAACGCGAACCCCGAAAGAGGCGAGCTCCCTCACCACGTCGATGACGCGCGAGTTGCGCAAGTCCGGGCAGTTCTCCTTGAAGGTCAGTCCCAGGACGTTCACCACCGCGCCGTTTACCGTCGAGCCCGCCTGGATCATCAGCTTCACCGTCTCGTCGGCGACGTACTTGCCCATGCCGTCGTTGATGCGCCGCCCCGCCAGGATCACCTGCGGGTGGTAGCCCAGCATGTCGGCCTTGTGCGTGAGGTAGTACGGATCGACCCCGATGCAATGGCCGCCGACCAGCCCGGGCCGGAAACCGAGGAAGTTCCACTTCGTTCCGGCGGCCTCCAGGACTTCAGTGGTATCGATGCCGATCTTGTGGAAGATCAGCGCGAGCTCGTTGATCAACGCGATGTTCAAGTCCCTCTGCGTATTCTCGATCACCTTTGCGGCCTCGGCGACCTTGATGGAGCTCGCACGATGCACGCCGGCGGTCACGATGCTGCCGTAGAGCTCCGCCACTTTTTCCAGAGTCTGCGGCGAATCACCCGAAACGACCTTGGTGATCCGGGTCAGTGTGTGCTCCTTGTCCCCGGGATTGATGCGCTCGGGGGAATAACCGACGAAGAAGTCTCGCCGCCACTTGAAGCCGGAGTGGCGCTCGATACAGGGTACGCAGACTTCCTCGGTCGCTCCGGGATAGACCGTCGACTCGAAGACCACCGTCGCGCCACGCTTCAGGTTCTGGCCGACGATCTCGCTCGCGGACAGCAGCGGGCTGAAGTCGGGCCGATGAGCCTGGTCAACCGGCGTGGGAACCGCGACGACGATGAAATCCGCGGCCGCGAGATCGGCTGCGCGCGTCGTCACGCGCAAGTGCGATGAGGCCTTGAGCTCGGCCTCGCTCATCTCGCCGGTGGGATCCACGAACTTGCGATACGCCGCGACCTTGCGCTCGGAGAGATCGAAACCAATGGTCGGATAACGCTTGCCGAACTCGACCGCGAGAGGCAATCCTACGTATCCAAGCCCGATGACGGCGACAACGATCATCTTTCTCCCGCCTTGACGTTTCTTGTGCCCTGCCCGTCCCCGCGCGATTTCGGTCGTGAGCAGCCAGGGGAAAGGGAACCGCTACAGTGTCTTCAACAAAGCACTGACTTGCGCTTGACAGTCAGGGCTGCATTTGAGCGTCGGCTTGCTTGTCGTTGCCGGAACGCTCGTGCCCTGCGCATTCTTGCCCTTTTGGTCCGCTGCCGGCTGTGCCGGGGCACTCGCTGCCTGAGCCAGGGCATCGAGTTCGATTCGCGCCCCCGCCTTGTCACCGGTCTTGATGAGCGCTTCGGCGAGGTGCAGGTGGATGTCGCCCTGGGTGGGCGCAAGCTGCGCCGCCTTCCGCAGTTTCTCGACTCCGGACGCCATGTCTCCCTTCTTGATCAATAGCATTCCGTACGTATCGAGGACATTCGGATTCGCCGGCGACAGGGTGGCCGCTTTCTCGGCGTACGGCAACGCCTTGGGATCTCCGAGCTCACCCGACACCCACGCCAGGTTGTTGAGGAACACGACGTTGTTGGGCTGCAGAGCGACGAGTGCCTCGAAATGCCTCGCCGCGGCCTTGTAGTCGGGCTTGCGCAATGCGAGCTCCCCGAGGTAGGAATGCATCACGACGTCCTTGGGATGGCCACGCAGCCACTTCTCGGCTGCCGCATCGGCCTGTGCGCCGTTACCGGCTTCGGTCACAACTGCGTGCAGCTGTGCGGCGACCCTGCCGTCGTCGGGCGCACGCTTCTGCGCCAGCTTTAACGCGGCCTCGGCCTCGCGCCACTTGTGCTCCGCCGCCCACAAATCACCCTCCAGCACGTACCCGCGCACATCGTTCGGCTTGCGGCTTTGGAGCGACTTGACCTCCTCCATGGCCTGATCGGGCCGGCCGGACTTCGCGTAAATCATGACGATGTCCCGACTCGCATCGAAGAAATCGGGGTTGATCTTGAGCGCTTCGCGCAGCCTGTCGACGGCCCGGTCGTACTCCTTCGCGGCGACGAGCGCTTGTGCAAGACGAACCAGCGGTTCCACCACCCCCGGGCGGGCCGCGACGAGCTTGGTGAACGTTGCGACGGCCAGACTGGGATCGCCGGTCGCCAGCTGCACCTGGCCGAGCAGATCCAGAGTCAGTGGATCGCTCGGCAGGGCAGCATTGGCCTCCTGCGCGACGCTCAGCGCTTGCTTCCCGTCGCGCTTGCGCAGGTAGAAGTTGACCAGCGCAGCCCGGGCGTCGAGCGCCTGCGGGTTGGCGGCAACCGCCTTCTTGAGCAGGGCCTCGATCTCGTTCGGGTCGCCGCCCATCGACTGCAACAGATTGGCCAGACCGACGAGCGCCTGCTCGTTGTTCGGCTCCTTCTCGAGGACCTTGTCGTAGTGCTTGCGGGCCATATCCGGCCTGTTCTGCATGCGATCGAGCTGGGCAAGGTTTGCGACCGCCGGAAGATAATCGGACTGGATCTGGAGCGCGCGTTCGAAGTTGGCGCGCGCGCCGTCGAGGTCGTGACGCGCCAGGTAGACGAAGCCTTTCAGGTTGTACACCAATGGGCTGTTGGGCTGCTTCTCCTCCAGCCGGACGACCGAGGCCAACGCCTCGTCGAGTTGCTTGTTGCGAATGAGGTTGGCGATGAGAGCCAGATCGGCCTGCGATACGTTCGGATCAAGCGCGGAGGCGGCCTCGAGGTCGCGAATCGCGCCCTCGTTGTCGCCTTCCGCGAAACGGACCTGGCCCAGCCGCGTCCGTACCGCGGCGTTGTCGGGCTCCATGGCGGCGGTTTGGGCGAAATACTCCGCCGCTTTGGTGAAGTCCCCGAGCGCGAGGTAAGCCTCGCCGGCGACCGCCATGAGCTGGGGATCTTTGGAACCGCGGCCGAGAGGCTGCCGGAGCACCTCGACTGCCCGCGTTGGGTTGCCCAGACGCAGGTACGTCGCAGCCAGCAATCGCTGCACGTAAGACGAATTGGGCGCGCCTTTCAGCGCACGCTGTAGATAGTCCTCGGCCTGGTTGAACTGCTTCGAGCGATACTCGATTTCGCCGGCCAGAGCCAGGCCGGGGACGTATCCGGGCGCCACTTTCAGAACTTGCTGAATCGCTTCGCGGGCCGCTGCCAAGTTGCCTCTCCTTGCGGCAATGAATGCTTCGAAGTAATACGCGAAGCTATCCTGCTTCGACAGCTTTCTGATCGCGCCGATTTGCGCGGTGGCCTCGTCGAGATCGCCCTTGCCAATCAGCAGCGAAACAAGGTCGTAGCGCGCAGGCAGGTAATCCGAGCGCGCCTCGAGCGCCTTCTTGAGAATGGCAACGGCCGCATCGCGCTGATTGTTTGCCGCCAGAAATCGCGCCTTCATTACGTACGCCTCCGCCGGAGCCGGCGAGCGCGCAAGCAATTCGTCGACGATCTTCTCTGCCCCCGTGAGATCTCCCTTCCCCGCCCGCAGGGTGGCGAGGCCGAGCAGTGCCTTCGGAAAATCGGGCTTGGCGGCAACCGCCTCCGTATATGCCGCCTCCGCTTCCGCGGGTTTGCCCAAGGAGCGCAGCGCGTCGCCGATCGTGGCCTTCAATGCTGCCTGGCCGTCGGGGCTGGCGAGTTTCACTTCTCCGAATTCCGACACCAGCTCCTTGGCGTCCCCGTCGTCGAGCATGGCGCGCGCCAGCGCAGGGACAACCTGGTCCTGGGCAAAGCCGAGCTGCTGCGCTGTGCGCAGCTCCTTGACGGCACCCGCCGGGTCGCGCCGCTCCAACAGGCTCGTCCCAAGCAGGTATCGCGCCTCCGCGTTGTCAGGCGCCTTTTGCAACGCATTCCTCAGCTGGATCACTGCGGCATTGGAGTCGCCTTTGGCAAGGAACTCCCGTGCCGACTTGACGAGCGTATCGGGAGAATCCCTGCTGCAGCCGGCAAGGAGCACCGCGCAGAACACGACTGCCGCGCGACGCTTAGTGCCGTTGACGAGGAAAATCGGTGTCATAGATTTCGCGGTCGTAAGTCGCGGCCCACGAGCGGCTATTTGAGCCCGAATCGGTGTATGAGTTCGTACAGCGTGGGCCGGCTCACGCCGAGAAGATCGGCCGCCTTGCTCAGGTTGCCGTTGACTCTTCCCAGCGCGCGCAGCACCGCGTTTCTCTCGGCTTCTTCGCGCACCTGGCGCAGATTGAGTTGCGGGCCCTCGCGCTCGTTCTCGGGTGCGATGCCGATGTCGGCCGCGCCGATCCCGACGCTGTCGGCCATGATCACCGCTCGGCGGATGACGTTCTCGAGCTCGCGGACGTTGCCCGGCCAGGCATGGGCCTCGATGGCCGCCACCGCGTCCGGCAGCAACGTCATCGATCCGCGCTTCTGCTCGGCGGCGAAGCGGTGCACGAAGCCGTGCGCGAGCAGGGCCGCATCGCCGTTGCGAGCCCGCAGCGGCGGAACCTCGAGCACGATCTCGGCCAGCCGATAGTAGAGGTCCTCGCGGAACTTGCCCGCGGCAGTGAGATCCTTGGGGTTCTGATTCGTGGCGCAGACGATCCTCACGTCGATGGGGATTTCCTGCCGCCCGCCGATGCGCTCGATCACCCGCTCCTGGAGAAAGCGCAGGAGCTTGACCTGCAACGCGAGCGGCAGATCGCCGATCTCGTCCAAAAACAGCGTGCCGCCGTGGGCGGTTTCGAGCTTGCCGAGCGTCTGCTTCGCCGCCCCGGTGAACGCACCCTTCTCGTAGCCGAAGAGCTCGCTTTCGAGCAGGGTCTCCGGTATCGCCGCGCAGTTGATCGCCACGAACCGGGTGCCCTTGCGCGGCGACAGGTCGTGGAGCGCCCGGGCCAGCAGCTCCTTCCCTGTTCCGGACTCGCCCACGATGAGCAGCGTGGCGGAGGTCGGCGCGATCTTCTCGACCGTGCGGCAGATCTTCTGCATGCCGGGATCGCGAGTAACGAGCCCGGCCATCGCCGGCGTCTGCTGCGAAACCTGAAGCCGGCGATTCTCCTCCTGCAGGTCGTGGACGCGGAAAGCCCGCTCGAGCGTCAAGCCCAGCAGCGTCGGCTCGAACGGCTTCTCGCAGAAGTCATAAGCGCCGAGCGCGATCGCCTTGAGCGCGTTGGCGCGATCGTTCTGTCCCGTGAGGACGATGACCTTGGTGTCCGGCGCGAGAGCGTGAACTTCCTCGAGAAGCTGCAGGCCCTGGCTCGGATCATCCGGTCGAGGCGGAAGACCGAGGTCCATGGTGATGACCGCCGGCTCGTGGCGACGGATGGACGCGATGGCCGACTCGCGGTCGCCGGCGACGATCGTCGAGTACCGATCGAATGCCCAGCACATCTGCTTCTGCAGCGCCGGATCGTCCTCGACGATGAGCAGGCTTCTTCGCGCTTCGCTCATGCGGGCTCTCTGGGCCCGACACGGGCCGCCGCCGCTTCGTCGGCCGTGGGTAACACGACGCGCACGCGGGTACCGGAATCGGGGATGCTCTCGACCAGAATCCGCCCGCCCAGCTCCGTGACGTACTGGGAGCTCTCGTAGACGCCCACACCCATGCCGGAGGTCTTGGTGGTCTGGAACGGCCTGAACAGGCGATCCCGGATGAACTCCGGGGTCATGCCGACGCCGTTGTCGGTCACTTCGATCACGGCATTCTCGTTGTCTCGTCTGAGCAGCACCGCAATCTCGCCGGCTCCGGCCGTCGCGTCGATCGCATTCTGCACCAGGTGACCAATGACATGCTCGAGCTGGTCGGGATGCCCCACCGCGGAAATGCCCGGGTCGAGCTCCATCGCGATCGATGGCCTTTGCTCTGCCTTCGCCCGGCAGACGTTGCGGATGACCTTCTCGAGATTCACCGGTCTTGGTTTCTCGACCGGTGTGGCCCCCGTGCGCAGCTGAAGCATGAGGTTGTTCATGCGTTCGACGACATTGTCCACGGTCATGAGCATATCGCGCTGAAACGCCGGATTGTCGCGGTGCCGCTCGGCGTTGCGCAACATCAGCGAGAGCTGGGCGATCAGATTTTTCAGATCGTGCACTACAAAAGCCGACATGCGGTTGAAAGCGTCGAACTTGCGGCTCTCCAGAAGAGCTTCGGTCGCCTGGATCTGTCCAAGATAGCTGGCCGCCTGGCGGCCCGCGGTCTTGAGCAGGTCGATGACTTCCCAATCGACAGTGATCGCCGCGCGCGAAGTCACGAGCACGACGAAGCCGATCAATCCCGACGCTGACGGCAGCGGGACTACGAGCCAGGCACCCGGGAGCGCCGCAAGCCATTCGGGCATGGACAGCTCCGGGTAGCGCTCGGGTGCGGAGGCGTATTCCCCGACATCGACGACCCAGCCCGTGCGCTCGAGGAACCTTCCCAGGGAGCCGTCCACGGGCTCGACCGCGCTGACCGCGGGCAGATTCCAGCGAGCCGCGGGCCGGAACGACGCATCCTGCTTGAGCCACAGCGCGCCGGCGGGGCTTTCGACCAGGTCGGCGAGCGCATTGATGGCGCGCTGCTGGATGCCCCGCGGGCTGCTGTCCGACGCCAGCGTGCGCGTGAACCTGAGCCACTCCTCGCGGTAGTCGTACCGGTAGGAGAAGAAATGCTTGCTGACGAACACTTTCAGCCTCGAACGGAAGCTCCCCGAGAAGACGGCCAGCGCGAACAGCAACAGGGCCGCGAACAGGAATTCCGTCTGCAGCACTTTGCCGAACTCTCCACCGACGAAGCGCACGAAGTAGCCGGCCGCAGCAACCGCGAGAAGGAAGAGCCCCGAGACGAGCAGCGCGGTCGAGCGCAGGACGGCTCCGCGCGACAGGTGCATCTCGACGGTCCACGTCGGATTCCTGGCCGCCGCGACGGCGATCAGCGGGATCACCAGAGCATGAGCCACGCCGCGCGCGACCCAGACGTCGACGTCATGGCGTCCGAACAGCATGGCTTCGGAGTAGAGGAAAAGGTCGAAACCGAACACGCCGGCCAGGCCGAGGCACAGCGGCTTCACCGCCCAGCGCGCGTGCGTCGCCGCCCCGCGCAGAAGGCGCTCGACGAGCATGAGCCCGAGCACCGCCAGTCCGATGCGAAGCGCGTAGGCGATCATCGGGGCGCGCTGATCGAGCGCAACAGCAAGCGGCTCGCGATCGGGAAAAACGAGGCTGGCCGCGACGGTCAGCCCCATCGCGACGATGAGCCATTCCGAGCGAATGCCCTTGCGCGCCGTACGGGCGACATCGCCCGCGCCCACGAGCTTCGAGAGGAAGGCGAACCACAGCGCATAGCGCGTCGTGTCGAGCCAGGACGTGAGCACGCCAACCGCCGCTTCCGGCCAGACCGCGAACACCGCCACGCAGGCAGCCCACAGCGCGCTGGCGAGGCTCGCGGAGAGCAGCAGCGCCGCTCGCACGCCTCCCCGCCAGCCGAAGGTCATGCGCAGCGCGAAGACGCAGAACGCGGCCGCGGCGAAGCCGTAGCTCCAGAGCGCCGCGACCTGCAAAGAGTCTTGCGTCACCAAGTCTCCCGAACGATAGGAAAGCGTAAGACTTTACCGCGGATCGGCAACACCGGTTAAGGCTTGCAGATTGAAGCAGACAACCGGGCGACGGCGAAGGGCGTCGGCCGCGATTGTCTCGGTCGGCTGAGTCAGCGCACCGACGCTGTCACCGCGCGCCCTCGCCGAGAAGGACCACTTTCACGGTCTTGACGAAGATCAGCAAGTCGAGCAGCAGCGAGTGATTCTTCACGTAATAGAGGTCGTACTCGAGCTTCTTGACCGCTTCCTCGAGGTTGGCGCCATACGTGTAGCGCACTTGCGCCCATCCGGTCAGGCCCGGCTTGACGCTGTGGCGCACGCCGTAGAAGGGAATCTTTTCGGTGAGCGTGGCGACGAACTGCGGGCGCTCGGGCCGCGGGCCGACGAAGCTCATCTCGCCGCGCAGCACGTTGATGAGCTGCGGCAGCTCGTCGATGCGGGTGCGCCGCATGAACCGCCCCACGTTGGTGATCCGCGCGTCGTTGAGGCTCGCCCAGGCCGCCTGGCCGTCCTTCTCCGCGTCGTGGGTCATGCTGCGGAACTTGAGCAGCGTGAACACCTGGCCGCGACGACCGGCGCGCTCCTGCCGGTAGATGATCGGCCGGCCACCATCGATCGCGATCGCGATCGCCATCAGCGCCATGAGCGGAAGGGCGATGGGCAGCAGGATGGCAACCACGACGACATCGAACGCTCGTTTCACCGTATTTCGCAACCAGGTCTGGCGAAAGCCGTCGCCGTAGATGAGCCAGCTCGCCTTGAGCGCTTCGATCGGTACCCGACCGTGGACGCGCTCGAAGAATCGCGGAAGGTCGGTGATGCGCACGCCTTTCAAGCGGCACTCCAGGAGCTCCCGCAGCGGCAGCACCCCGCCCCGCTGCTCCCTGACCGCGACGATGATCTCGTCGATGCCGAGATGCCGGACAGTCTCCTCGAGCGCGAGGCGATTCGAGACGATCCGGGTCGCCGCCACGCTGCGGGCCGGGATCTTTTCCAGCGGATAGAACCCCGCAAGCTCGAGGCCGGACGGACGCGTCATTTCGAGCGACGTCTCCACCGCGAGCGCTTCCGGGCCGGTGCCGAGCACCAGCACCCGGTAGGGCAGCAATCGGCGTGCGGCGGACGAAGTCGAGAGCTGCCGCACCGCCAGCAGCCCGCCGAGAGCAATCAGCACCATCGGCCCGAAGGCCTGCTGGAAATCCGCTCCGCCGGGCAGCATGTGCGACACCGCGTACGCGGCCGGCAGACCGACCACCAGCGCCGAGGACTGCCGCACCAGGTACTCGCCGAAGGTGAGGCGCGGGCCCCGGCGATAGAGTCCGAAGACCGCGTTGAGGCCCACCATCAGCAGCGCGAAGACCAGGGCCGGAGTGAACACCGACAGCGACGAGAGCGCGCTCTGATACCGCACGGCCAGGACGACCGCCGCGATCAGCCAGCCGAGCTCGATCCACAGTTGGAGAAACGCCACGCCGCCGCGGGGACGCGACGGGCTGGTCACTGGAGTGGACATGGCTGCGACGATCCCCCTAGCTCGCCGGCATTCTCGGACCCACGGGTGACACAGCAATTACCGAGCGTCATGGCCGCGCAGTTGACGTGTTTGTGTTGTTCCAACTCCGGCCGCACCGGGCCGGTTCCCGTTCTCCTCCCCCTCTCGCTACACGCCCCGAACGTGCTGACGCAGAAGTCTCTGGGCTTCGCGTCACCCTGGGGCTATGCTGCCCCGTCCCATGCCATTGTATTGTGCTGCTGATCGGCTACGCGCCCAGCTTCGTCGGATACGCGACCAATGCCAGGCGCCGATTCGACTCTCCCGCCCTTCTACTGTTTCTCCTCGATATTCATGCACTAAGCAAGACATATGCCATTCCCGCCGGACCGCTTCCGCTCGGGGAGGGGCCTTTACCGACAAGGGGGACTCCGTCGCGGGGCGGTTGCCGCATCGCGTCAGCTTTGGCTCGCACGGCGTCGCAACGCTTCCCGCGCTGCCGAGTCTCCGATTCCCATACTTTGGCCTGATCCAAGCCGGAGTTCCCGCCGATAATCCGGCGGATCTCCGTCGAATACTCGCCTTGCCCGAGTGGCGTCGAGGCGTCGGGTCGATGTCGGCGGGCGGGGCGGTCGCGCACCTCAACGCTGGAGACCCGGCATCGATTGCTGCGCGAGCCGTGTGAGATCGCCCATCACGCGTTGCATCGATCCGAACGCCGAACCGCCGGACGACATCATGCCCTGCATGGCCTGCACCAGACCCTGCGCCTGTCGCATGTCGGGCATCATCGCCATCGCCGCCTTGGCCTCGCGTGCGCCCGGCACATCGGCCATCTGCTGCTCGATCAGTGCGAACAGTCGCTTCTGGATCTCGACGATCATGTCGAACATCTGCGACCAGTAGCGCATCGCCTTTTCCACCGCCTCCTGGGTCACCGCCTGCCCGGCCGCCACCAGCGACTGCGGGTCGTTGGCCTCGGCCGCGTGCCGGACGGCCTTCTTCTGCATCGAGCGCGCTTCCTCCTCGCCTTCGAACTGCAACTTGCGCAGCTTCGCCGTGCCCTCGATCGCGGCGTCGATGACGTCGAGCGCCATGCGCGCGTTCGCGCGATACAGCTCGAAGGCCTGCTCCGGGGTGAGAACTTTGGCCATTCGGCCGAGGTCACCGGCCGACACCGGCTTCACGCCGGGAGCCTGCGCGGCGGATCGGGCTCGCCGCGGGGCGCGCTTGGCGGCCCGGCGAGATGGCTTCGATGCGGTCTTCTTGGCCATGGAAAGCTCCTTTCTGGGGATTCTCTGCCGAGGAAGAGTGCGGCGACGGCGATGAGCACGCCGTCGGGCTGGGACTCCCCTATTCGACCGCGTCAGCGGCCGATCGTCAATACCGCGGCGCCGTCGATCGATCCCGAACGCAGATCGGCCAGAGCCTGGTTCGCATCCGACAGAGGGTACGGCCGGGCGTGGACCGCAAGCGGCAGCGAAGCCGCGAGCGACAGGAATTCGCGCGCGTCCTCTCGGGTGAGGTTGGCGACCGAGCGGACCATGCGCTCACCCCAGAGGAGCCGATAGGGGAACGCCGGGATGTCGCTCATGTGGATTCCGGCGCAGACCACCGTGCCTCCGCGCTCGACCGCGGCGAGTGCCGCCGGGACGAGCGCGCCGACCGGCGCGAAAATGAGCGCCACATCGAGCGGAACCGGAGCTTGCTCGTCGCCCGCCCCCGCCCACCTCGCACCCAAAGCGCGGGCGAAGGCCTGGCTCTTCGCATCGCCCCGGCGCGTAAACGCGAACACCTCGCGCCCCTGGGCGACGGCCACCTGCGCGATCAGGTGCGCCGCCGCGCCGAAGCCGTAGATGCCGAGCCTCCGGCCTTCCCCGCCGAGGCGGTAAGCCCGGTAGCCGATCAGGCCCGCGCAGAGCAGCGGCGCAGCCTCGAGGTCGCCGTAGCGCTCGGGCAGGCCGAAGCAGTAGCGCGCGTCCGCCAGCGCATACTCGGCGTAGCCGCCGTCGAGCTGATAGCCCGTGAAGCGCGCCTGCGGGCACAGGTTCTCCCGGCCGCTCAAGCAGTAGGCGCAACGCCCGCAGGTCCAGCCGAGCCAGGGCACGCCGACGCGCTGGCCGACGGCAAGCTCGACGTCGGCGCCGCGCTCGGCGACCGTGCCGACGATCTCGTGTCCGGGAATCACCGGCTGCTTCGGATCGGGCAATTCGCCGTCGACCAGGTGCAGATCGGTGCGGCAGACCCCGCAGGCCCGTACGCGAATGAGCACCTGACCGGGCCCCGGCGAGGGCCGCTGCAGCGCCGCGACGCGCAGCGGATGGCGCGGCGCGTCGAGGAGCATGGCCTGCATGGCGGCGGGCGAGCTCACGGCTTATGACGCCTTCAGCCGCGCCATCGGTCGAGCGCCTCGCCGATGCGCGCGACGCAGACGACCTCGAGCCCTTCGATCGGCTGCTTGGGCCGGTTGGCCGCCGGAACCATCGCCCGCTCGAAGCCGAGCTTGGCCGCCTCGCGCAGGCGCTCCTGGCCGCGCTGCACCGGACGGATCTCGCCGGCCAAGCCCACTTCGCCGAAGACGAATGACTTGCTGCCCAGCGCGACGTTCTTGAAAGACGAATAGATCGCGGCCAGGACGGCCAGATCCGCGGCGGGTTCGCCGATGCGCACGCCGCCTACCGCGTTGACGAAGACGTCGAAGGCACCGGTTTCGACGCCGCCGTGGCGATGGAGCACGGCCAGCAGGAGCGCGAGGCGCTGCGGATCCAGCCCGACCGCGAGCCGGCGCGCCATCCCACCCTGGGCCGGGTCGACGAGCGCCTGTACCTCGACCAACAGTGGCCGCGAGCCCTCCATCGTCGCGAGAATGCAGCTCCCGGGTACGGCCTTGGCGTGGTGCGAGAGAAAGAGCGCGGAGGGATTCGCGACGCCACGCAGTCCGCGCTCGGTCATCGCGAATACACCGAGTTCGTTCGCCGCGCCAAAGCGGTTCTTGATCGCGCGCACGAGTCGGAAGCTCGAATGCGTGTCGCCCTCGAAATACAGCACGGTGTCGACGATGTGCTCGAGCACGCGCGGTCCGGCGATCGCGCCCTCCTTGGTCACGTGGCCGACCAGGATCACGGTGATCGCGCTCTGCTTGGCGAGCCGCGTCAGCTGTGCCGCGCATTCCCGGACCTGGGCCACGCTGCCCGGCGCGGACTCGAGCGCTTCGGTGTAGACCGTCTGGATGGAATCGATGACGACCACTTCCGGCTGCCGCGTCCGCACGGCGCCGAGGATCGCTTCGAGCTGTACTTCGGCGAGTAGCTCCACCGGTGCATTGACCAGTCCGAGACGCTGGGCGCGAAGCGCGATCTGCTCGGGCGACTCCTCGCCCGTGACGTAGAGCGCGCGGCGCGCGGCGCCGATCGCCGCCATCGCCTGGAGCAGCAGCGTCGACTTGCCGATGCCGGGGTCGCCGCCGAGCAAGACGACGGCGCCCGGCACCAGCCCGCCGCCGAGAACGCGGTCGAATTCCTCCACCCCGGTCGGCGATCGCGGCTCGGCGCGCGTGGCGACACTCGCGAGCGGCCGCACTTCGCCCGCCGCGCCGGGAATGGCCGCGAAGCGCGTGGCGGGCGCCGCGGCCACCGTTTCCACCAGCGTGTTCCAGGCCGCGCAGTGCGGGCATTGGCCCTGCCACTTGCTGCTCCGGCCGCCGCATTCGGTACAGGCGTAGGCGGTCTTCGCCCTGGCCATCGGCTTATCCCAGCGCGTCGGGATGCACCACCGCGGTTCCCAGCTTGCCGACGACGATGCCGGCCGCCTGGTTGGCGATGCGCACGGCGCTCTCGAGGTCGGCGTGCGCGCCGAGCAGCGCGCCGAGGGTCGCGATCACGGTGTCGCCGGCGCCGGACACGTCGTAGACTTCGCGTGCCTCGGCGGCGATGTTGACGGCGCCGGCGTCGGTGTAGAGCGACATGCCTTCTTCGGCTCGGGTGATCAGCAGCGCGCTCAAAGCCAGCTCGCTGCGCAGGCGCTGCGCCTTGGCCGCGAGCTCCGCCTCGGTCCTCCACACGCCCACCACCTGGCGGAACTCGGCGCGGTTCGGCGTCAGCAGCGTCGCGCCGTGGTAGCGGCGATAGTCTTCGCCCTTGGGATCGACGAGAACCGGGATCGCCCGCGCGTTCGCCTGCTCGATCATGCGGCCGATGTGCGCAAGCCCGCCCTTGCCGTAATCCGACAGCACGACCGCGTCGAACTCCGGCAGCGCCCGCTCGAAATCGGCGAGCTTGGTGGCGAGCACTTCATGCGAAGGCGACGTCTCGAAGTCGATGCGGATGAGCTGCTGCTGGCGGCCGATCACCCGCAGCTTGACGGTGGTCGGGAGCGCGGGATCGCGATGCAGCGAGGTCCGGATCTGCGCCGCCGAGAGAAGCCGCGCGAGGGCGCGTCCCGCCTCGTCGTCGCCGACCACGCTGATCAGCGTCACCTGCGCGCCCAGCGCCGCGGCGTTGCGCGCGACGTTCGCGGCGCCACCGGGCCGCTCCTCGTGGCGGGCGATCTTCACGATGGGAACCGGCGCTTCGGGCGAGATGCGTTCCACCTCGCCGAACCAGTAGCGGTCGAGCATGACGTCGCCCACCACCAGCAGCCGCGTGCTCGCGACCGCGTCACGATAGGCGGCGAATCGCGCTGCGCTCACGGGCGGCCTATGCCGAAGTATTCGAGCCCCGCCGCGCGCACCAGGGCCGGGTCGTACAAGTTGCGACCGTCGAACACGAGCGGCTGCCGGAGCCGCCGGCGCAGCTCCGCGAAGTCCGGGCTGCGGAACTCCTGCCATTCGGTGATCACCACCAGCGCATCGGCGTCGGCAGCCGCGGCCAGCGGCGAGTCCACGAAGGTCACCCTCGGGAGCGCGGCGAACGCCCGCTTCGCGTCATTCATCGCGACCGGATCGTAGGCGACCACCGCCGCCCCCCGCTCGACCAGGCCGGATACGACCGTGCGCGCCGGCGCCTCCCGCATGTCATCGGTGTTGGGTTTGAAGGCGAGCCCCCACACGGCGATCCGGCGGTCGGTGAGATCGGTTCCGAGTCGCCCGGTCACTTTCTCGACCAGCCGCGACTTCTGCGCCTCGTTCACCGCCTCGACCGCGGCGAGGATGCGCAGCGGCTGCTCGTGCTGCCGGGCCGTGAACTGCAGCGCGCGGACGTCCTTCGGGAAGCACGAGCCCCCGTAGCCGGCGCCTGGATAAAGAAAGTGGTAGCCGATGCGCGGGTCCGCGCCGATGCCGCGCCGCACGTCCTCGATGTCGGCGCCCAGCGCCTCGGCGAGGTTGGCGAGCTCGTTCATGAACGAGATGCGCGTGGCAAGCATCGCGTTGGCCGCGTACTTGGTAAGCTCCGCCGAGCGCACGTCCATCACCAGCAGCCGCTCGTGATTGCGCTGGAACGGCGCGTACACCGCGCGCAGCAGCATGATCGCCCGCTCGTCGTCGGCACCGATGACGACCCGGTCCGGGCGCATGAAATCGTCGATTGCCGCGCCTTCCTTGAGAAACTCGGGATTCGAGACGACGGCGAAAGGGACTTGCGCACCGCGCCGGGCAAGCTCCGCCGCGATGGTCTCGCGCACCCGGTCCGCAGTTCCCACCGGAACCGTGGACTTGTCGACGACGACCTTGTAATCCGTCATCCGCTCGCCGATGGCGCGAGCGGCCGCGATCACGTGCGTCATGTCGGCGGACCCGTCCTCGTCCGGAGGCGTGCCCACCGCGATGAACTGCATCGTGCCGTGCCGGACCGCGGCGTCGACGTCGGTCGTGAAGTGGAGCCGTTGCGCGGTGACGTTGCGGTGGATGATCTCCGGCAACCCCGGCTCGTGGATGGGCACGCCGCCGCGGTTGAGCAGTTCGATCTTGCCGCGATCGAGGTCGAGGCACAGCACGTCGTTGCCCACTTCGGCGAGACAGGCGCCGGTCACCAGCCCCACGTACCCGGTTCCGGTCATCGTGATCTTCACCCGCGGACTCCCAATGTCGCGTTGATGCGCTCCAGCGCGGCCCGCGGATCCGCGGCCTGGGTGATGGCGCGTCCGATCACCAGATAATCCGCGCCATTGGCGATGGCCGCCGCGGGTGTGGCGACCCGGGCCTGGTCGTCGGCGCGCGCACCTTCGGGCCGGATGCCCGGCGTGACGAGCTTGGCCTGAGCCCCGAGCGCGCGGCGAAGCGCCGGCGCCTCCACCGCCGAGCACACCACGCCGTCGAGACCGCAGTCGAGGGCGAGTCGCGCGAGCCGGAGCGCGGCGGTCTCCGGCGAGGCGCCGAGGCCCACCTCCTCGAGGTCGCGCGCGCTGAGGCTGGTCAACACGGTGACGGCGATGAGCAGCGGCTTCGGCGCTGCGCTCGCGCTGGCCGCTTCGGCCACCGCGTCGCGCGCCGCGACGAGCATCGCTCTGCCGCCCGCGGCGTGGACGTTGAGCATCCACACGCCGAGGCGCGTGGCCGCCGCGCACGCCCCGGCGACGGTGTTGGGAATGTCGTGGAATTTGAGGTCCAGGAAGACGCGGAAGCCGCGCCCGATGATGCGGCGCACGGGCTCGGGCCCGCCCGCGACGAAGAGCGCCTTGCCAACCTTGAGGGCGCAGTCGCGCGGATCGAGACGCTCGGCGAGCGCGAGCGCCGGCGCCGGATCGGCGAAGTCCAGCGCCACGATGACTTTCGGGTCGGCGGCGCTCATCGCGGAACCGCCGAGCGAAGAGGGAGACGCCGAGGCGCGCAGAAGCATCGGGATTTTGAAACCATCATTGTCCAGTCCTCGGGGGTCTGTGCGCCGCGCTGTGGACCCCACGGCTACGCATAGCCGTCCGGGGTCTCGGTCCGGCGTGGAGTATACGTCTCCCATTTGCCGCACCCGGGACAGCGCCAGTAGTACTGCTTGGCGCGAAAGCCGCATTGCTCGCAGCGGTACATGCCCAGCCGCTTGATGTGCTGTCCCACCAGGCCCTTGACCAGCTCGAGATCGTGGCGACGTTCGGCGGGCGCGGCGAGCAGCTGCGCCTCGAGCAGCTTGTCCAGCCCGAGCAGCGTCGGGCTGCGGGTGAGCTCGTCCTTGATGAGCTGAGCGGCCGCCTGGGGGCCTTCCTGCGCCAGCACGAGGTTGAAGAGCGCGTTTAACAAATCGAGCGAGGGGTACTGGTCCTCGAAGCTGCGCAGCACGCGGATGCCCTGCGGCACGTCGCCGATCTTCCGGTAACCGTCGGCGAGCCTCTCGGCGACGAGCCCGAGGAAGGCGGGGTTCTGCGATTCGATGCGCTGCCAGGCCGCGACGGCCGCCGCGTGGTCGCCCTGCTGCGCGGCGGCATCCCCGAGCAGGATCGTCGCCCGGGTGCACAGCTTGTATTCCGCGAGCGCCTGCTCGAGATGGCGCCGCGCGTCGTCGAGCTGCGAGCGCAGCATCGCGTTCTGCGCCAGCTCGCAGTAGTAGTGCGCCACCTCCTTGAAGTACGGCCGCTTGGCCAGCGCCTCCATGCGCTTGCTCACCGCGATCGCCTTCTGCCAGTCCTTCTCCTGTTCGAAGATCTGCAGCAGGAACCCGAGCGACTGCAGCTCGAAGGGACTGCCCTCGAGGCGGCTGAACAGCTCCTCGGCGCGATCGAGCAATCCCGCGCGGTGGAAGTCCTGGGCCAGCTCGAACACGGCGACCTGACGCTTGTCGGCCGGCAAGTCCGGCCGATCGAGCAGGTTCTGGTGCATGCGAATGGCGCGATCGATCTCGCCCTGACGGCGGAAGAGGTTCCCCAGGGCGAAGTGCAGATCGATGGTCTGCGGATCGACCTTCACGACCTCGATGAACGACTCGATCGCCTTGTCGGGCTGCTCGTTCAACAGGAAGTTGAGCCCGCGGAAGTACGACAGCGGAAGCGCGCGCGACTCGCGCAGCAGATGCGAGATGTCGATGCGGGCGGCGATCCATCCCAGCGCGAAGAACAGCGCGGGGAGCGGGAGCAGCCACCAGAGCTCGAAATCCATCGCGATAGCCGTGAGCTTTCAGCGGCCCTCGGGTGGCGGCGGCTGCGAGGCCGCGCCCGCGCGCCTGAGCTCCTTGCGCAGCTTGGCGAGCTGGCGCTTGAGCCGGGCGGCCCGGGCGAGCCCGGCGAGCAGGCCCGCGGCCACGCCCACGGCGAAGGCCGCGAGCAGCAGGAAGATGAGCGGCGCTTCCCACGCAAACCAGTGATAGAAGCGCAGGGTCGCCGGCTCGGAGTTCTGCAGCGACAGGAACAGCAGCGCGAGGAACAGGACGCCGCCGACGATCCAGCGCAGCAGCGCCATCACGCCCCGACTCTCGCCGGCGAGGCGGGCACCGGATCAGGCCGGTTGCGCACGGCCGCAGCCAAGCGCGCCATCGAGTGCCCCGTTGCGCAAGTTCGCGCGATCGTTCGCGGCGCAATCGGCCGCCATGCTTTGCTGCTCGGCCTCACCGTAGCGCAGGCTGCGGTTGCGGCCTCGCGCCGCGCCTGGCGGCCGATTTCGCTCGCTCCTTTATCGTCGGAACCTGCGAAACGGGACACTAGCTCTTCTTGAAATCGACGCGTTCTCGCAATTCCTTCCCGGCCTTGAAATGCGGGACGTGCTTCTCCGGCACCTGGACCCGCTCGCCCGACTTCGGATTGCGCCCCGTGCGCGGCGGCCGGTAGTTGAGACCGAAGCTGCCGAAGCCGCGGATCTCGATCCGCTCTCCCTTGGCCAGGCTCTCGGCCATGGCGTCGAGAATCATCTTCACCGCCAGCTCGGCGTCTTTGGCTACCAATTGCGGGAACTGCGCCGCCAGGCGGTCGATCAGCTCCGATTTGGTCATCACGGGTTCGCCTTAGCCCTGATTCTTGTTGTCCAGCTTGGCCTTGAGCAGCGCGCCGAGGTTGGTGGTGCCGGCGGTCACGCCCTGATTCTCCGCCGTGATGCGCTGCATCGCCTCGGCTTCCTCGGCGTGGTCCTTGGCCTTGATCGAAAGGTTGATCGAGCGGTTCTTGCGATCGATGTTGATGATCATCGCGGTGACCGAATCGCCCTCCTTCAAGTGCGAACGGATGTCCTCGACGCGGTCGCGCGCGACTTCGGAAGCGCGCAGGTACCCTTCGACGTCGCCCTCGAGCGCGATCACCGCGCCCTTGGCGTCGAGCGAGCGCACCGTGCCGGTGACGACGTTGCCCTTGTCGTGCGTGGCGACGTAGTTCGAGAACGGATCGCCGTCGAGCTGCTTGATGCCGAGCGAGATGCGCTCGCGCTCGACGTCGATCGCGAGCACCACCGCTTCGACCTCCTGCCCCTTCTTGTAGTCGCGCACGGCGGCTTCGCCGGGCAGCGTCCACGACAGGTCGGACAGGTGCACGAGCCCGTCGATCGAACCGGGCAGTCCGATGAACACGCCGAAGTCGGTGATCGACTTGATCACGCCCTTCACGCGATCGCCCTTCTTGTGGTTCATGGCGAACTCATCCCACGGGTTGGGCATGCACTGCTTCATGCCGAGGGAGATGCGGCGGCGTTCCTCGTCGATCTCGAGGATCATCACCTCGACCTCGTCGCCGAGCTGCACGACCTTGGTCGGGTGGATGTTCTTGTTGGTCCAGTCCATTTCCGAGACGTGGACGAGGCCCTCGATCCCCTGCTCGATCTCGACGAACGCGCCGTAGTCGGTGATGTTGGTGACCTTGCCGAAGAGCCGCGTGCCGGGCGGATAGCGCCGCGACAGGCCGACCCAGGGATCCTCGCCGAGCTGCTTCATGCCCAGCGACACGCGGTTCTTCTCCTGGTCGAACTTGAGCACCTTGGCGGTGACTTCGTCGCCCACCGAAAGCACTTCCGACGGATGCTTCACCCGCCGCCAGGCGAGGTCGGTGATGTGCAGCAGCCCGTCGATCCCGCCCAGGTCGACGAACGCGCCGTAGTCGGTGATGTTCTTCACCACGCCCTTCACGACCGCGCCTTCCTGCAGCGTCTTCAGAAGCTCCTCGCGCTCGGCGCCGAGGCTCGCCTCGAGCACGGCTCGGCGCGACACCACGACGTTGTTGCGCTTGCGATCGAGCTTGATGACCTTGAACTCGAGTTGCTTGCCCTCGAAGGGCGCCGTGTCCTTGACCGGTCGGATGTCGACCAGCGATCCCGGCAGGAAGGCGCGGATGCCGTTCACCATGACGGTGAGCCCGCCCTTGACCTTCCCGGTCACCAGGCCGTGGACGACGTTGCCCTGCTCCATGGCCGCTTCCAGATCCTGCCAGGCCTTGAGCCGCTTGGCCTTGTCGCGCGAAAGGCGCGTCTCGCCGTAGCCGTCCTCGAGGCTCTCGATCGCAACGGTGACGAAATCCCCGGGCTTGACCTCGACTTCGCCCTTGTCGTTCTTGAATTCCTCGATGGGGATGAAGCTTTCCGACTTGAGCCCGGCGTTGACGACGACGATGTTGTAGTCGACGCGGGTGACTTCGGCGGTAATGAGTTCGCCCTGGCGCATCTCCTGCCGTGCGAGGGATTCCTCGAACAGGGCGGCGAAGTTTTCCTGGGCTTGAGCGGGTGGGTTGGTGGTGGCGGTCGCCATGAATACGCGGTTTCCTATTGCTGGGTCGCGCCGGTTACGGCGCGACGGGTTGGTTGGTCGTCCCGCCCGAAACATGATCGAGCGGAGGTCTGGTTTGCCTCGTGCTGCCCTTCTCGAACTTCAGTAGATCTTTGCCGGACCCGCGCACTTCAACCCCGAGGGCCCCGCGACACCGCGCGATAGCGCTCGAGCACGAACGCTATTCCGGCCTCGATCGACAGGCTGGTGGTATCCAGGACGATCGCGCCTTCGGCCGGCCTGAGCGGCGCCGCCGCCCGTCCGGTGTCGCGCGCGTCTCGTTCGCGGATGTCGCGCAAAAGAGCGTCCAGCGTAACAGAGTTTCCTTTTTCTATCAACTGCTTATAACGGCGGCTCGCCCGCTCCTCGGCGCTCGCCGTGATATAGACCTTGAGCGCCGCGTCGGGGAAGACGACGGTCCCCATGTCGCGCCCGTCGGCGACCAGGCCGGGCGGGCGCCGGAAGGAGCGCTGGCGGGGCAGCAGCGCCACCCGCACGGGCGCGAGGACCGCGACCCGCGAGGCGGTCGCGCTCACCGCTTCGCTGCGCAGCGCCGCCGTGACGTCGGCGCCGTCGAGGACGATCCGCTCCCCGCCCAGGTGGAACGTCATCCTCGCTGCCGCGGCGGCGAGGCCGGCCTCGTCGTCGAGAGGGATGCCGGCGTTGAGCGCCTTGAGCGCGATCAGGCGGTAAAGCGCGCCGCTGTCCAGATGGTGAAACCCGAGCGCGCGCGCCACGCCGGCGGCGATGGTGCCCTTGCCGGAAGCGGCGGGTCCGTCGACCGCGATCACCGGAACGTCGCTCATCGCAGCAGCGTTGTGAACTGTGCGAAATAGTCGGGGAAGGTCTTGCGCACGCAGCCGGGATCGTTGATCCGCACCGCGATGCCGCCGAGCGCCGCGAGCGAGAAGCACATGGCGATGCGGTGATCGTCGTAGGTGTCGATGGCGGCGGGCGTGAGCCGCGGCGGCGGTACGATCGACAGCCAGTCGGATCCCGTCTCCGCCTTGGCGCCGAGCTTGGCGAGCTCGGTCGCCATCGCCGCGATGCGGTCGGTTTCCTTCACCCGCCAGCTGCCGATTCCGCGCAGCCGCGACGGCCCGCTCGCGAACAACGCCGCGATTGCCGCGGTCATCGCGGCGTCGGGCATGCTGGTGAAGTCGGCGTCGATGGGCGCGAGGGGCGGTTCGCCGCAGGCTTCGATCCAGCCGGGGCCGTCGCGAAGGGCGGCGCCCATCGCGGCCAGCGTGCGCGCGAACTGGACATCGCCCTGGAGGCTGTCGAGGCCGACGCCCTCAACGCGCACGGGACCGCCGCCGATCGCCCCTCCGGCGAGGAAGTACGAAGCCGACGACGCGTCGCCTTCGACGGCGATCGTGCCGGGGCTCGCGTAGCCGCGCCCCCCGGGCACGTGCAGCGCTCGCCAGCCGTCGCGATCCACCGTCACGCCGAAGCGGGCCATCAGCGCGAGCGTCATCGCCACGTAAGGCCGGGAGATCAGCTCGCCGACGATCTCGATCTCGACGCCGCCGCCCGCGAGCGGCAGCGCCATAGCCAGCGCGCTGACGAACTGGCTCGACACCTCCCCGCGGATCGCCACGCGCCGCTCGGCGCGCAGGCGGGCCGCGCCGATCGCCAGCGGCGGAAAGCCCGGTTCGCCCAGGTAGCGGATGTCGGCGCCGAGCGCGCGCAGCGCGTCCACCAGGTCGCCGATCGGACGCTGGTGCATGCGGGGCACGCCGCTGAGCTCGTAATCGCCGTCCGAGAACGCGAGCGCCGCGGTCAGCGGGCGAAAGGCCGTGCCGGCGTTGCCGAGAAAGAGCTTCGCGCGCTTGACCGGGAAGGCCCCGCCGCCGCCGCGCACGGTGAAGGTGCGCGAGGCGCCGTGCGCCTCGACGATCACCCCGAGTGTGCGCAGCGCCTCCAGCAACCGATCGACGTCGTCGGCGTCGAGCAGACCCTCGAGCACGGTGTCGCCGCGGGCGAGCGCAGCCAGCAGCAGCGTGCGGTTGGAGATGCTCTTCGATCCCGGAAGGCGGACGGTGCCGGCCATGCCGGCCGCCGGCGGAAGATCGAGGTATGCCATTGCTCGGCGGGGCTTGCGGCGAGCCGGCGCGACGTCAGGCTTCGTCGCGGCCGCTGCTGCGCTCGAGCCACGCGTCGCGCGCTGCCCGGGCGCGCGCGAACAACGCCAGCAGTGTGTCGCCGTCCTGTCGGGCGAGCAGCGCGTCGATACGGTCGAGCTCGGCGCGATAGCGCGCGATGTCGGCGCGCAAGGCGTCGCGATTGGCGAGGCAGACGTCGCGCCACATCCCGGCGTGGCTGGAGGCGAGTCGCGTCAAGTCCCTGAGGCCCGTCCCGGCGAGATCGAAATACTGCTCGGCATCCTGCCGCGCCGCGAGCTCCGACATCAGCGCGAAGGCGATCACGTGCGGCAGATGGCTTACCGCCGACAGGATGGCGTCGTGGCGCGCCGCGTCGAGAAGCCGCACCGACGCGCCGCAGCACCGCCACGCATCGGCGACGACCTGACAGGCGCCGGCATCGGTGTCCGGCAGCGGCGTGAGCACCACCTGCCGGTCGCGAAACAGCGCTTCGAACGCCGCCGCCGCGCCGGAGTGCTCGGTGCCGGCGATGGGATGACCGGGAACGAAGCGCGGCAGCGCGCCGCCGAGACCGGCGCGCGCCGCCGCGATCACGTCCTGCTTGGTGCTGCCGGCGTCGGTGACGACCGTGCGCGCTCCGACGTGCGGCGCGATGGTCTCGAGCAGCGCCGGCATCGCGCCCACGGGCGTAGCGAGGAAGACCAAGTCGGCGTCGGCGAGCTCGGAGGTCCACGCCTCGTCCAGCGCGAGGGCACGGTCGATCATTCCGAGCCGGCGAGCGGTATCGAGGTTGCTCCTGCCGCGACCGACTCCGATCACATTCGCCGTCGCTCCGGCGCGGCGCAGGGCGAGCGCGAAGGAGCCGCCGATCAGGCCGACGCCGATCACCACCAGCTTGCCGATACCTGGCATCGCCTCTAGCGGCCCAGCGCCGAGCGGAGCGCCGCCAGGAACCGGCGGTTCTCGTCGGCAAGCCCCACGGTGACGCGCACGTGCCCAGGCAGGCCGTAGCTTCCGACCGGGCGCACGATCACGCCCTGGCGCAGAAGCCGCTCGTAGACGCGTGCGCCGTCGCCGACGTGGACGAGCAGGAAGTTGGCGTGCGACGCAACGTAGGGCAGGCCCAGGGCATCGAGCGCGCTCGTGAGCTGCGCCATGCCCTCGCGGTTGAGCCGCGCGCTCTCGTCGACGTACTCCGTGTCGGCGAGCGCGGCCAGCGCCGCCGCCTGGGCGACGGAGCTCACGTTGAACGGCTGGCGCACGCGGTTGAGCATGTCGGCCACCGCCGCGTCCATAAGACCGAAGCCGATGCGCAGGCCCGCCAGACCGTAGGCTTTGGAGAAGGTGCGCGAGACGACGAGGTTGGAGTGCTCGCCGATCCAGGACACGCTCGGGCTCCGCTGCGCGGGCTCCAGATACTCGTCGTAGGCTTCGTCGAGAACCACCAGCCGGTCTCGCGGAACCGCGGCGAGAAAGGCCTTCACTTCGTCGGGCGGGATCCAGGTACCCGTGGGATTGTTCGGGTTGGCGACGAAGACGATCCGGGTCCGGAACGTCACCGCGCGCGCCATGGCGTCGAGGTCGTGGCCGTAGTCGCGCGCCGGCACCTCGATCCCCGTCGCGCCGCGCGCCTGAGTGGCCAGCGGATACACGGCGAACGCGTGCTGCGAATACACCGCTTCGTCGCCGGGACGCAGGAACGCCTGAGTCGCGAGCTCGAGCACGTCGTTCGAGCCGTTGCCGAGCACGATCTGGTCGATACCGACGCCGAACCGCGCGGCGAGCGCGCTCTTGAGCGCGAAGCCGTTGCCGTCGGGATAGCGCGTGATGCCCGTGCAAGCCGCCATCACCGCTTCGCGCGCCCTGGGGCTGGGGCCGCGCGGGTTCTCGTTCGAGGCGAGCTTCACGATCGCCTCTTCCGCGAGCCCGTATTCGCGCGCCAGCTCCTCGATCGGCTTGCCGGGGACGTACGGCGCGATGTGGCGGACGTACTCCGGCGCGAGGACCGCTGGATCGGGGTTCACGGTGCGATTCAAATCGACCTCCGCTCGAGCATTCGCCGCTAGACGAGCGCCGCCGGATACGAGCCGAGCAGCTTGAGGAACGGCGCGCGGCGCTTGAGCTCGGCAAGCGCGGCGGCCACCGGCGGATCGCTCTGATGGCCTTCGAGGTCGACGAAGAACAGATACTCCCACAGTCCCGTGCGCGCCGGCCGCGACTCGAGCCGCGACATCGAGACGCCGTGCTTGGCGAAGGGCTCGAGCAGCGCATGCACCGCCCCGGGCTGATTCTTCGCCGACATCACCAGCGAAGTCTCGTCCTTGCCCGACGGCCCTGCCGCGTGCCGACCCAGCACCCAGAAGCGCGTGGTGTTGTTGGGCTCATCCTCGATGTGCGCCGCGATCACCTCGAGCCCGTAGATCTTCGCCGCCGCCTCGCCGGCGATCGCGGCCGCGCCGCTCTCCGCAGAGGCGAGGCGCGCCGCTTCCGCGTTGCTCGCCACGGCGACCCGAGCCGCCGTGGGAAGATGCTGCGCGAGCCACTGCACGCACTGCGCCAGCGACTGCGCGTGCGAGTACACGCGGCTCACCTGTGCCAGCGCGAGCCCGCGGCGGCCCAGCAGGTTCTGTCGGATGCGAAGCTTGATCTCGCCGACGATGAGGAGCGGGGTCTGCGCCATCAGATCGAGCGTGCGCCCCACGGCGCCCTCGGTCGAGTTCTCCACCGGCACGACGGCGTAGTCGCTGCGTCCGGCTTCGGCGGCCCGGAATACTTCGTCGATCGTGCTGCACGGCTCGGCCGCGACCGAATCGCCGAAGTGGCGGCCGACCGCCCCGTGGCTGTAGGTGCCCGGAGGGCCGAGGTAGGCCACCGCTATCCGCTGCTCGAGGGCGAGACAGGCCGACATGATCTCGCGGAACACGCCGGCGAGCGCCTCGTTCGACAACGGCCCCTGATTCAGCGCGACGACGCCGCGCAGCACCTGGGCCTCGCGCTCGGGCCGGTAGGCGGGCCCGCTCTTCAAGCTCCCGATCGCTTGCGCGTGGCGGGCGCGATCGGAGACGAGGCGCAGGAGCTCGCGGTCGAGCGCGTCGATCGCCGCGCGCCGGCGCTTGAGCTCTTCGGAATCGTCCCGCTCGTCCGCAGTCATCCGCGCCCGGAGCGTCGCGCAGCGAGCGCCCTCGCTCTCACTCGCCGTTCTCTTCCTCGGTCTCGACCACGCGCTCGAGACCGGCGAGCTTCTCGCCCTCGCTCAAGTTGATGAGGGTCACGCCCTGCGTCGAGCGGCCCATCTCGCGGATCGACTTCACGCGGGTGCGGATCAGGACGCCGCCGGTCGAAATGAGCATCACCTCGTCCTCCGGGCGCACCAGCGCGGCGGCGACCACTTGGCCGTTGCGCGCGGTCTGCTGGATGGCGATCATGCCCTTGGTGCCGCGGCCGTGACGCGTGTACTCGACGATCGGCGTGCGCTTGCCGAAACCGTTCTCGGTGGCGGTCAGCACCGACTGCTCCTCGTCCTCGGCCACCAGCATGCTGATCACCTGCTGGCCCTTGTCGAGCAGCATGCCGCGCACGCCCCTCGCGGCGCGGCCCATCGGCCGCACATCGCTCTCCTCGAAGCGCACCGCCTTGCCGCTCGAGCTGAACAGCATCACGTCGTGCTTGCCGTCGGTGAGCGCGGCGCCGACCAGGAAGTCGCCGTCGTCGAGTTCGAGCGCGATGATGCCCGAGGGACGCGGCCGCGAGAATTCCGACAGCGGCGTCTTCTTCACCGTGCCCTTGGCGGTGGCCATGAACACGAAATGATCGTCGACGAACTCCTTCACCGGCAGGATGGCGGTGATCTTCTCGTGCTCGAGCAGCGGCACCAGGTTGACGATGGGCTTGCCGCGCGAGACGCGGCTGCCCTGCGGCACGTTGTAGACCTTCAGCCAGTACACCCGACCGCGGTTGGAGAAGCACAGGATGTTGTCGTGAGTGTTGGCGATGAAGAGCCGATCGATGAAATCGTCTTCCTTGGTCCCCGCCGCCTGCTTGCCGCGGCCGCCGCGGCGCTGCGCGCGGTACTCGGCCACGGGCTGCGCCTTCATGTAGCCGCCGTGCGACAGCGTCACCACCATGTCCTCGGGCGCGATCAGGTCCTCGATCGACAGATCCACGCCCTGAGCCACGATCTCGGAGCGCCGCTTGTCGCCGAACTGGTCGCGGATGGACTTGAGCTCCGTGGCGATGATCGTGGTGATCCGCGCCGGCTTGGCGAGGATGTCGAGCAGATCGACGATCTGCTCCATGACCTCGCGGTATTCGGCGGTGATCTTGCCCTGCTCGAGGCCGGTCAGGCGCTGCAGGCGCAGATCGAGGATGGCCTGAGCCTGCGCGTCCGAGAGGTTGTACCCGCGCCGGCCCGCGGCGTCCTGCCAGCCGAACTCCGGCGAGAGCCCTTCGGGGCGCGCGGCTTCTGCCGCCGCCCGCTTCAGCATGTCCTCGACCACCGCCGAGCGCCAGCGCTTCGCCATCAGCGCGCTCTTGGCGTCGGCGGGCGTGGGCGCCGCCTTGATGAGGGCGATGATCTCGTCGACGTTGGACAGCGCCACCGCCAGGCCTTCGAGCACGTGGCCGCGCTCGCGCGCCTTGGCGAGCTCGTGGCGCGTGCGCCGCACCACCACCTCGCGCCGGTGGGCGATGAAGTGCTCGAGCAGCTGCTTGAGGTTCAGGAGCCGCGGCTGGTTGTCGACCAGCGCGACCATGTTCATGCCGAAGCTGTCCTGCAGCTGCGTGAGCTTGAAGAGGTTGTTGAGGACGATGTCGGCGACCTCGCCGCGCCGCAGCTCGATCACCACCCGCATGCCGGACTTGTCCGACTCGTCGCGCAGGTCCGAGATGCCGTCGAGCTTCTTCTCGCGCACCAGCTCCCCGATGCGCGCGAGCAGCGTGGCCTTGTTCACCTGGTACGGGATCTCGTCGACGATAATCGCCTGACGATTGCCTTTCTCCAGGTCCTCGATGTGGGTGCGGGCGCGGATCACCACGCGGCCCCGGCCGGTGCGATAGCCCTCGCGCACGCCTTCGGTGCCGAAGATGATGCCCGCGGTGGGGAAATCCGGCGCCGGGACGTGCTCGATCAGCTCGTCGACGGCGATTTCCGGGTTCTCGAGCAAGGCGAGGCACGCGGTGACGACCTCGCCGAGGTTGTGCGGCGGGATGTTGGTGGCCATCCCGACCGCGATCCCGGACGAGCCGTTGACCAGCAGGTTCGGGAGCCGCGTCGGCAGCACCGTCGGCTCGCGCTCCTTGCCGTCGTAGTTGGGCGCGAAATCGACCGTCTCCTGCTCGATGTCGGCGAGCATCTCCGCGGTGATCCGCTGCAGCCGGCATTCGGTGTAACGGTAGGCGGCCGGGGCGTCGCCGTCGACCGAGCCGAAGTTACCCTGGCCGTCGATGAGCGGATAGCGCAGCGAGAAGTCCTGCACCATCCGCACCAGCGCCTCGTAGGTGGCCGTGTCGCCGTGGGGGTGATACTTGCCGAGCACGTCCCCGACCACCCGGGCACATTTCACGTACGGGCGGTTCCAGGCGTTGTTCGCCTCGTGCATCGCGTAGAGCACGCGCCGGTGCACCGGCTTCAGCCCGTCCCGCACGTCCGGCAGCGCCCGGCCCACGATCACGCTCATGGCGTAATCGAGGTAGGAATGCCGCATTTCGGCTTCCAGGCTGACCGGGAGGGTTTCTTTTGCGAACTGCTCCATCACCACAGCGGCTCTTTCGGGGTGAAAGCGTGAAAACTCGGAGGCCCGCCCGCAACGGCGGGAACGCCGCTCGAAATGCCCTGCGGCGTTGCAAATTTTACGAGCGGCCGGCGCGCCGGAAAACGCGTGATTTTATCATGACCGTTGTATTCTCGCGACAGTGCGCAACGTCCTGTTGCTGGAATCCTTGGAGGGCGAAAACCCCATATGCTATATTCGAGCGCAAAGCGCGCTTTGCCGTGGCTTCGTGACCGCTTTGCCGTCAATCGCGCCTCGCGTTGCAGTTCCAGGTCAAAAGAAACGAGTACACCACGATAATCAAGCCAAAGGGGTGAAAGTGATGAAACTTCGTCTGATCGCAACGATGGTGACCGGCGCGGCAGCTGCCACGCTTTGGTCGGCCGCTTTTGGCCAGGCCAACCCCCAGAACAGCGGCTACGTTCTGTTCGGCTACGGTCAACCCAACGCCAACATCTGGCGCAGCGGCTCCTACGGCGGCAAGCCGGGCATAAACGACACGCTGTGCTGGAGGACCGGTTACTGGACGCCGGCGATGGCGATCGTCGAGTGCGATCCCGACCTGGTTCCGAAGCCCGCCGCCGCGCCGGCTCCGACCGCCGCGCCACCGGCCCCGCCGCCGCCCCCGCCGCCTCCCGCGCCGGCCGCCCCGGGGGTGCAGAAGATCACGCTGGCCGCCAAGGCGCTGTTCGACTTCGACAAGGCGGTGCTCAAGCCCGAAGGGCAGGCCGCGATCGATAGCGAAGTCTTGAGCCGCCTGAGAGGCGTGAGCAAGCTCGAGCTCGTGCTGGTGACGGGGCATACCGACCGCATCGGGTCGCAGGCCTACAACCAGCGTCTGTCCGAGCGCCGGGCGAACGCCGTGCGCGACTACCTGGTCTCCAAGGGCGTTCCGCGCGACAAGATCGAGACGCTCGGCATGGGCAAGACCCAGCCGGTTCCGGGCGTGGTCTGCAACCAGCCCTATCCGAAGGAACGCAAGGCGCTCATCGAGTGCCTGGCGCCGGACCGCCGCGTGGAGATCGAAGTAAAGGGCGAGACGATGCAGCACTGAGCGGTCCACCCGCCGCCGCAAGAGAGCCCCGCTTCGCGCGGGGCTCTTTTTTTCGCTCCGCCGGCGTTCGCGTCGCGGCGCGAGGCCGCGCTATAGTGCGTTAACGCTGGACGCCGGATCCCTCCCCTGATGCGTACCGTGGTCGACCTGTGCATCGACGCGCGCTGGATCGTGCCGATCGAGCCCGCGGGCGCGCTCGAGCACCACACCCTGGTGGTGGACCGGGAGGCCATCGTCGCCGTGGCGCCCAGCGTCGACGCCGAGCGCCAGTATCAGCCGCGCGAGCGCGTGGCGCTGCCCACCCACGCGCTCCTCCCCGGGCTGGTGAACGCGCACACCCATGCGGCGATGGCGTTGCTGCGCGGCATCGCCGACGACGTCCCGCTGAACGCCTGGCTCAAGGACCACATCTGGCCGCGCGAGGGCCGCTTCGTCTCGCCGGAGTTCGTGCACGACGGCACGCTGCTCGCGGCCGCCGAAATGCTACTGGGCGGCATCACCTGCTGCGCCGATCAGTATTTCTTTCCCGACGCTGCGGCGCGGGCCTACCGGCGCAGCGGCATTCGCGCCTTCGTCGGTCTGCCGGTACTCGATTTTCCAACGCCTTATGCCGCCGACGCCGAGGCGTACCTCCGCGAGGGCCTCACCGCGCGGGATGCCTGGAAGCACGAAGCGAAGCTCACCTTCGCCTTCGCGCCGCACGCGCCGTACACCGTGAGCGACGCGAGCTGGGAGAAGATCGTTGTCTACGCGCGGCAGCTCGATCTGCCGGTCCAGACCCACCTCCAGGAGACCCGCGAGGAGCTCGACGCGAGCCTCGCCTCGAGCGCGATCACGCCGCTCGCCCGCCTGGAGCGCCTCGGCGTCACCGGCCCGAATTTCATCGCCGTCCACGCCACCCATCTCACCGATGCGGACCTCGAGACGCTGGCCCGGCAAAGCTGCCAGGTCGTGCACTGCCCGGTGTCGAACTCCAAGCTCGCGAGCGGCATCGCCCCCGTGGCCCGGTTGCGCGAGCGTGGGGTCAACGTCGCGCTCGGCACCGATGGCGCGGCGAGCAACAACCGGCTGGACGTCTTCGGCGAAGCCCGCCTCGCCGCGCTGCTGGCGAAGCTCGCGACCCGCGACGCGGCGGCGCTGCCGGCGGCTGCCGTGCTGCGCATGGCCACGCTCGACGGCGCCCGAGCGCTCGGTCTCGACGCGCGCATCGGCTCGCTCGAAGCGGGCAAGCACGCCGACGCGGTCGCCGTCGACCTCGGTGCATTCGAGCACGCGCCCTGCTACGATCCGATATCGCACCTGGTGCACGTGGCGGGACGCGATCAGGTGAGCGACGTGTGGATTGCCGGGGAGCGCATGGTCGCCGACGGCACTCTGGTCTCGCTCGACGCCGCGGAGCTCGGGGCGCTGGCGCGCAGCTGGCAGGAGCGGCTCAGCCGCGCTTAGCGCTGCGCGATGCGCCCACCGATACGATGCTCAACGCCGACCCCGCAGAGCTGGCCAAATTCAGCGCGCTCGCGCACCGCTGGTGGGACCCCGCCAGCGACTTCAAGCCGCTGCACGACATCAATCCGTTGCGGCTGGGCTATATCGCCGAGCGGTGCGGTGGACTCGCCGGGAAGCGAGCGCTCGACGTGGGCTGCGGCGGCGGCATCCTGAGCGAAGCGCTGGCCCGCGCCGGTGCGAGCGTCACCGGCATCGATCTTTCCGAGAAGGCGCTGGCGGTCGCGCGCCTGCACCAGCTCGAATCCGGGGTCGAAGTGGACTATCGGATGATCGCCGCCGAAGCGCTGGCCGCTGCCGAGCCCGCGGCCTTCGACGTCGTCGCCTGCATGGAGCTCGTCGAGCACGTGCCGGATCCCGGATCGCTGGTCGCCGCCTGCGCGAAGCTCGCGGCGCCCGGCGGATTGGTCGTGTTCTCCACTATCAACCGCAATCCCAAATCGTATCTGTTCGCCGTGATCGGCGGCGAGTACGTGCTGCGCTTGCTGCCGCGAGGAACGCACGACTACGCCCGCTTCTTGAAGCCTTCCGAGCTCGCCGCATTCGCCCGCCGCGCGGCGCTCGCACCCGACGCGATGACCGGCATGACGTACAACCCGCTCAGCAAGCGCTATCGGCTGGAGAACGACGTGTCCGTCAACTACATCGCGAGTTACCGCCGCGATGGCTGACCGTCCCGAGCCGCGGGCGCTGCCCGTGTGCGCCGTGCTCTTCGACCTCGACGGCACGCTCGCCGATACGGCCGCCGATCTTGCCGCCGCGCTCAACCGCGTGCGCGAGGATCGAGAGCTTCCGCCGCTGTCCGTCGCGCAGCTGCGCCCGCACGCCTCCGACGGCACGCGCGGCATGCTCGGTGCCGGGCTCGGCGTCCAGCGCGGGGATGCCGAGTGGGAGACGCTGAAGGAGGCGTTCCTCGACTACTACGGCGCAGGGCTCGCCGTGCACACGCGATTGTTTCCGGGCGCGGGCGACACGCTCGCCGCCATCGAGAAGCGCGGCCTGCCCTGGGGCGTGGTCACCAACAAGGTGGCCCGCTTCACGCTGCCGCTGCTGGCGCGGCTCGGGCTGGCAGCGAGAGCCGGCGTCGTGGTGTGCGGCGACACGACGAGCGAGATCAAGCCCCATCCTGCCCCGCTGCTGCACGCCGCTGCGGCGCTGAGTGTCGCGCCCGAGCGCTGCGTGTACGTGGGCGACGCGCCGCGCGACGTTGCCGCCGCGCGCGCGGCGGGGATGGCGGCTCTGGTGGCCAGCTACGGCTACATCGCTGCGGACATCGCACCCGAGGCGTGGGCGCCGGACGGGCTCATCGAATCGCTGCCTCAGCTCCTCGACTGGCTCCCCGCATCGCCCTGAGGTGGCGCGATGACGCGCGGCGCCGGAGCGCATCCGCTCAGGAAGGACATGCGCCCGCGTTGAGATACAGCCATTGCTGCGGCTTGCCGTTGCGCGTGCCGGTCACCCACACCTGCTGGCTGCGCGTGAGCGGTCGCAGGACGGCTCCCGCAACGTCTTCGGGAAGCGCGAGCGCGGTGCCGTTCGCGCGCTCGACATGATCGCCGCTGCGCAGGCCCATCATGCCCGCGAAGCCGCTCTGGTCGCGCACGACGAGACCGCCGGCCGCCGGCTGCACCAGCGCTTTCCAGCTGTCGGGGGCGCCGATCATGCCGGAGAGCAGCTCGGCGTTGAGCCGAACCACGGGGCCGCTGAAGCCGGAAGGCGCCGCGCATGCCGCGGGTCGAGCCGCTGCCGCGGCGAGGCGATTGCCTTCGGCTGCGACGCGCTGGCCTTGCGCGGCGCGCGTCGGCCGCAACGCGAGCTCGCGCCGCGCGCCCTTCTGCACCAGCGTCACGCCGTCGGGCGCGACCGACTCGAGGCGCGTGCCCGGCGCGATCTCGCCGCCGGCAGCGACGAAAAGCGCGCCGCGCGATCCCGCGCGGAAGAGCGCGTAGCCGGCACCGTCGCGCTCGGCGAACACCCCGAGCAAGCGCAGCTCGCCGATCGCCACCGACGGCTCGCTCGTCGCCGGCGCCGCCGCGCCGAACAGATGGGCCTCGTCGATGCGCCGCACGGGATCGCCGTCGCTGCGCTCCGCGGGCAGGCTCAGCGGCGCGGGGCCGAACCAGAGCCAGCCCCAATGCGCCAGCACCAGCGCCAGCAGCGCCAGCGCGGCGACCAGCGCGACCGCCGCCAGCGTGCGCCACCGCCACGGCGCCGGAGGCGCTTCGGCGGTCGCGTATAATTTCGGTTCGTTCAGGTCGACCGTCGCCACGTTGAATCCGCAGCTCGCGCTGTTGCAGCCCTATCCCTTCGAACGGCTGCGGGCGCTGCTCGCCGGCGTTGCGCCTCCTGCCGGACTCGCTCCGATCAACCTTTCGCTGGGCGAGCCCAAACATCCCACGCCGCAATTCGTTCTCGACGCGCTCGCGGCGGGGGCGAAAGGGCTCGCGAATTATCCCACAACGGCCGGTCCTCCCGCGTTGCGCGCGGCGATCGCCGCCTGGCTCTCGCGCCGCCATGGCCTGGCGCGGCTCGACGCGGCCACGCAGGTGCTGCCGGTGCTCGGCAGCCGCGAGGCGCTGTTCGCCTTCGCGCAGGTCGCGGTCGACCGCGGCCGCGCCGAGGCGACCGTCGTCGTGCCCAATCCGTTCTACCAGATCTACGAAGGCGCGGCGCTGCTCGCCGGCGCAACCACGCACTGCGTGAACAGCCTCGCGGGAAACGGCTACGCGCCGCAGTGGGCCGCTGTGCCCGAGGCGGTGTGGCGCCGCACGCAGCTCGCCTACGTCTGCTCGCCCGACAATCCGACCGGCCGCGTGATGCCGCTCGACGATTGGCGCTTGCTGTTCGAGCTGTCCGACCGGCATGGCTTCGTGATCGCCGCCGACGAGTGCTATTCGGAGATCTATTTCGACGAAGCCCGACCGCCGCTCGGCGCTCTGGCCGCGGCGCAGGCGCTGGGCCGCGACGGTTACCCGCGGCTGCTTGCCTTCGGCAGTCTCTCCAAGCGCTCCAACGCGCCGGGACTGCGCTCCGGCTACGTCGCGGGAGACGCCGCGCTGGTGAAGTCGTTCCTGCTCTACCGCACCTATCACGGGTCGGCGATGTCCCCGGCGGTCGCTGCCGCGAGCCTCGCGGCATGGAGCGACGAGGAGCACGTGCGCGCAAACCGCGCGGTTTACGCCGCCAAGTTCGCCGCGCTCGCGCCTCGGGTCGCGTCGGTCGTCGAGTGCACCCGTCCCGACGCCGCGTTCTACCTCTGGGCTCGTGTGGGCAACGACGACGCCGGTTTCGCCCGGGGTCTGTACGCCGAGCAGGCGGTGACGGTTCTCCCGGGAAGCTATCTCGGGCGCGAAGCCGAAGGCGTGAACCCCGGCCGCGGCTACGTGCGCATCGCGCTGGTCGCCGAAGCCGGCGAATGCGCCGCCGCCGTCGATCGGCTGGTGCGCTTCGTGCGCGGCCCAGGCTGAGGCGCGTCACAGCGCGCTTTGCTCCACGCATCCTCGCTTCGTCGCCTCCGGGAGCGCTCCGTCGCCTGCGGCGGGCTCGCGGCATCCGCCCGCGTACAATTCCGGCCATGACGAGCTCCGTCACGACGCCGGCCGCGCAGCGGCTTTCCTGGCGCGGCCTGCTCTGCGCCGGGACGTCCTGGCAGATCGTCGCGCTGATCTTCGCCATCAACACCGGCTACGCGGGGATGATGTCGATCGAGGACACGCGGCCGTTCTGGCACCCGTTCATCACGGCCCAATGCCTCGGTCTGTCGATCGCTTATTTCGTCAGCCTCGCGGCGCCTTGGTACAAGACGCGCCCGGTGCTGCGCCTCGCGCTCGCGGTGGCGCTCGGCACGGTCGTCGGCTATGGGCTCATCTTCGCCGTCAAGGGCGCGATCATCGGCGAGCCGGGCTACGGCTTGGCCGACATGTTCTCCGCTGCGCACAAGAGCTGGACGCTGCTCACCGGCTTCGGCAACGGCCTGTTCGTGAGCCTGTTCTTCCTGATCCAGTTCCGCGAAGCGCGCAGCCGCGCCGAACTGCTGCGCGCCGAGGCCGACCGCAACCTGCTCTCGAAGCAGGCCATCGAAGCGGAATTGAAGCTCATGCAGGCGCAGGTCGAGCCGCACTTCCTCTTCAATACGCTCGCTTCGGTGCAGTTCCTCGCCGAGACCGATCCGCCGAAGGCGAGCCTCATGCTCGGCCACCTCATCGCCTACCTCCGCGCGGCGCTGCCGCAATTGCGGTCGAACAGCTCGACGCTCGGCCAGGAGAGCGAGCTCGCCCGCGCGTACCTGTCGATCATGCAGATGCGCATGGGCGCGCGGCTCTGCTTCGCGATCGACGTCCCGGAGGCGCTGCGCTCGCATCGCTTCCCGCCCATGCTGCTGATGTCGCTGGTCGAGAATGCGATCATCCACGGCGTCGAGCCGCAGGCCGCGGGCGGCACCGTGCGCCTCGAAGCCCACCGCGAAGCCAATCGGCTCAGCGTCTCGGTCGCCGACGACGGCCGCGGCCTGGGCGGGGGCATCGGCAACGGCGTGGGGCTCAGCAACCTGCGCGGCCGGCTGGCCGCGCTGTACGCCGATCAGGCGCGCTTCCGACTGGAGGAGCTGACGCCGCACGGCGCCCGCGCCACGGTCGAGCTGCCGTATGAGCCCGCCTAAGCAGCCCTCGGCGCTGATCGCCGAAGACGAGCCGATGCTGCGCGCGCAGCTCCGCGCGCGACTCACGCAAGCCTGGCCCGAGCTGGCCGTGGTCGCCGAGGCCGAGAACGGCGCGCAGGCCCTGGCACTGGCGCGCGAGCTCGATCCGGACATCGCCTTTCTCGACATCCGCATGCCGGTGAAGTCGGGGCTCGAGGTGGCCGAGCAGCTGGCGGGCGACTGCCACGTCGTCTTCGTCACCGCCTACGATCAGTACGCGGTCACCGCGTTCGAGCAGGGCGCGGTCGATTATGTGCTCAAGCCGGTGACCCCGGAGCGCATGGCCAAGCTGGTCGAGCGGCTCAAGCAGCGTCTCGATCGCGCGCCGGCCGATCTCGCCACCGTGCTCGCACAGCTCAACGCGCGCGAGACCGCGGGACCGCTGCGCTGGATCAAGGCGTCGCTGGGGCCTTCCATGCGGCTCATTCCGGTCGACGAGGTCGTGTACTTCCACGCCGAGGACAAGTACACCAAGGTGGTGACCGCCGACGGCGAGGCGCTGATCCGCAAGACCATCAAGGATCTGTTCGACGAGCTGAGCGGCGAGCAGTTCTGGCAGGTCCACCGCGGCACGATCGTGAACCTGCGCGCGATCGACCGCGTCGACCGCGACTATCGCGACCAGCCGCTCATCACGCTCAAGGGCCGCTCCGAGAAACTCACCGTGAGCCGCACCTTCGCCCACCTGTTCAAGGCGATGTAGCGGCCGACGCGCGAGGGCTGCATTCGCGGATACGGTCCAAGGAGGCCGCGGCCCGAGCGGCGAGGCCGCCGCCTGGGCCAACCGGGTAAAATGACGCTTTTGGCCGGACTCCGGCGTCACGTCCGATGCGCGACCTGCAAGCCACGATCGACGCCGCCTGGGAGCGACGGGCGGAGGTCTCGCCGCGGTCTGCCCCCGCCGAGCTGCGCGACGCGGTGGAGTCGGCGATCGGCGAGCTCGACGCGGGGCGGCTTCGCGTCGCCGAGAAGCGCGACGGCCGCTGGATCACGCATGAGTGGCTGAAGAAGGCGGTGCTGCTCTCCTTCCGCCTCGCCGACAGCGTGCCGATCGGGATCGCCGCGCCGAACGCGCCCTTCCGCTTCTACGACAAGATCCCCACCAAGTTCGCGCGCTTCGACGAGCGGGCGTTCGCGGAAGCCGGCGTGCGGGTCGTTCCCCCGGCGGTCGCGCGCCGCGGTGCCTACGTCGCCCGCAACGTCGTGCTCATGCCTTCGTACGTGAACATCGGCGCCTACGTCGGGGAAGGGACGATGGTCGACACGTGGGTGACGGTCGGCTCGTGCGCCCAGATCGGGCGCAACGTCCATCTCTCCGGCGGCGTGGGCATCGGCGGGGTACTTGAACCGCTGCAGGCGAACCCCACCATCATCGAAGACAACTGCTTCATCGGCGCCCGCTCGGAGCTCGTCGAAGGCGTGATCGTCGAGGAGAACTCGGTGCTGGGAATGGGTGTCTTCATCGGCCAGAGCACCAAGATCTACGATCGGGCCAGCGGAGAGGTGAGCTACGGCCGCGTCCCGGCGGGCTCAGTCGTCGTCGCCGGCAGCCTGCCGTCGGGCGAAGGCCGGTGCCACCTTTACTGCGCCGTGATCGTGAAGCGGGTCGACGCGAGAACGCGGGCAAAGACGGGGATCAACGAGCTGCTGCGCGAATGACCGGCGCGCCGGCGCTCGCGCCGTACCGCGCCCGGCACTCCTCGAATCGCTCCCAGGATCCGATGCTCAACACCGAACGCTCCATGTCCGTGTCGCTGAAGTCGCCCGAGGACATCGCCAAGATGCGCGTCGCGGGCCGGCTCGCGGCGGAGGTTCTCGACTACATCGCCCCGCATGTGACGGCCGGGACGACCACGGGCGAGCTCGACCGGCTGTGCCACCGGTACATGGTCGAGGTGCAGGGCAGCATTCCCGCGCCGCTCAACTACGCGCCGCCCGGCTACCAGCCCTACCCGGCCTCGATCTGCACCTCGGTCAACCACGTCGTGTGTCACGGCATCCCCGGAGAGCGCAAGCTCAAGGCGGGCGACATCGTCAACATCGACATCACGGTGATCAAGGACGGCTTCCACGGCGACACCAGCCGCATGTTCTACGTCGGCGCGGCCCCGATCCAGGCGCGGCGGCTGTGCGAGGTGACCTACGAGGCGATGTGGCGCGGCATCCGCGCGGTCAAGCCGGGCGCCCACCTGGGCGACATCGGCGCGACCATCCAGCGCCACGCCGAGGGCCACGGCTTCTCGGTGGTGCGCGAGTTCTGCGGGCACGGCATCGGTCGCCAGTTTCACGAGGAGCCGCAGGTGCTGCATTACGGCCGTCCCGGCACGGGGCTCAAGCTGCAACCCGGGATGGTGTTCACGATCGAGCCGATGATCAACGCCGGCCGGGCGGCGATCCGCTGCCTCGCCGACGGCTGGACGGTGGTGACCGCGGACCACGGCTTGTCGGCGCAGTGGGAGCACACGGTGCTCGTCACCGAAACCGGGTACGAAGTGCTCACCGTTTCGGCGGGAACACCGCCGCCTCCGCCGGCCGCCTAGGCTGCTCCTTGAGCACCGCTCTCGCTGCCGCGCCCGAGCGCCTCGCGCCCGCTCTGCGCTGGAAGCGAGAGCTCGAGACGGGGCGCGCAGCGCTGCGCGACTCGTACGCCCGGCACGGGCGGCCGCGCCGATGGCTGGTTGCGCAGTCGCGACTCACCGATCGCGTCCTGCGCGGCCTGTGGTCGGAGATCGATCCTCCGGCGGGATGCGCGCTGGTCGCCATCGGCGGCTACGGTCGCGGCGAGCTGTTTCCCCATTCCGATGTCGACGTGGTGATCCTTCTGCCGCGCCCGCTCGCCGACGAGGCGGCCGCGGAAGGCCGCAACGCCATCGAGCAATTCGTGCGCCTGATGTGGGATACGGGCCTCGAAGTCGGCCACAGCGTGCGCACGATCGACGAGTGCGAAGCCGAGATGAACGGCGACGTGGTGATCCGCACCAGCCTGCTCGAGCGGCGACTGCTCGTCGGGTCGCGGGCGCTGTACGCGCGATTCTGCCGGCGCTTCGACGCGACGCTGGACGTGCGGGCGTTCTACGAAGCGAAGATGCTCGAGCAACAGCAGCGTCACCTTCGCTACCAGGATACCGCCTACAACCTCGAGCCGAATCTCAAGGAGAGCCCGGGGGGAAGGCGCGATCTGCAAACCATCCTGTGGATCGCCCGCGCCGCGGGTCTGGGACGCAGCTGGTCCGAGCTGGCGGCCAACGGCCTGATGACGTCGGCGGAAGCGCGCGACGTCGCCCGGCACGAGCGGCTGATCGACGATCTGCGCATCCGGCTGCACTACCTTGCCGGCCGGCGGGAGGACCGCCTGGTGTTCGACGTGCAGACCGCGCTCGCCGGCGAGCTCGGGCTCGCCGATAGCGCCACAAGGCGCGCTTCCGAGCTTCTCATGCAGCGCTACTACCGCGCCGCCAAGGCGATCCGGCAGATCAACGTCATCCTGCTGCAGAACCTGCACGCGCGGCTGTTTCCGGCGCAGGTGGCGGTGCGGTCCATCGACGCGAATTTCCAGGCCGTCGACGAGCTGCTCGACGTGCGCGACGAGGCGCTGTTCGCGCGCGACCCCGGGACGATGCTCGATGCCTTTCTCGCGCTGCAGCGGCATCCGGAGCTCAAGGGGATGTCGGCGGCCACGCTGCGCTCGCTGTGGCGAAACCGCACCCGCGTCGATGCCGCGTTCCGGCGCGATCCGCCCAATCGGGCCCGCTTCCTCGCCATCCTGCGCGAGCCGCGCGGAGTCACCCACGAGCTGCGGCGGATGAATCAGTACGGGATCCTCGCCCGCTATCTGCCGGCGTTCGGCCGCATCGTCGGCCAGATGCAGCACGACCTCTACCACGTCTACACCGTCGACGAGCACATCCTGATGGTGATCCGCAACCTGCGCCGCTTCACGGAGGCGCAGCACGCGCACGAATACCCGTTGTGCTCGCGGCTCATCACCGACTTCGAGCGCCCGGAAGTGCTCTATCTGGCGGCGCTCTTCCACGACATCGCCAAGGGACGCGGCGGGGATCATTCCAAGCTGGGCTCGGCCGAGGCGCGCCGCTTCTGCCGCCAGCACGCGCTCGCGCCGGAGGACGTTCGGCTCGTGGGCTGGCTGGTCGAGCAGCACCTCACGCTGTCGCTCACGGCGCAGAAACAGGACATCCACGACCCGGCGGTGGTCGCCGCGTTCGCCGCGAAGGTCAAGACCGAGCGCCGGCTCGCCGCGCTATACCTGCTCACGGTAGCCGATATCCGCGGCACCAGCCCGAAGGTGTGGAACGCCTGGAAGGCGAAGCTCCTGGAGGAGCTCTTTCACGCGACGCAGGCGCGGCTCACGGGCGCGGCAGCCGGGCACACGCTCGACGACAGCCTGGAGGCGCGGCGCCGCGAGGCGGTGCGGCAGCTGCGCCTGTACGCCGTGCCCGCCGACGCCGAAAGAGCGCTGTGGCGGCATCTCGACAACGTCTATTTCCAGCGCCACGGCGCCGACGAGATCGCCTGGCACGCGCGCCAGCTCTACTTCCGCACCGAGGGCAGCGAGCCGATCGTGAAGGCGCGTCTGTCGCGATCCGGCGCCGGCCTGCAGGTGATGATCTACCTGCCCGACCAGAAAGGGCTGTTCGCGCGGATCTGCGGCTTCTTCGGCCGCGAGCGGCTGTCGATTCTCGACGCCAAGATCTACACCACCCGCCACGGCTACGCGCTCGACACCTTCACCGTGCACGATCCCGCGAATCCGAATGCCGCCTACCGGGCGGCGATCAGCTACGTCGAGTTCGAGCTCAAGCGCGTTCTGCTCGAGGGGAGAGCGCTGGAAGCGCCGCCCGTGGGACGCATGAGCCGGCAGCTCAAGCATTTCCCGGTCACGCCGGAGGTGAGCCTGTTCCCGGACGACAAGGGCACGCACTACATCCTGGAAATCGTCGCCGGCGACCGTCCGGGGCTGCTGGCGCGCATCGCCTACACGCTCGCCGTGGCGGACGTGAACGTGCAGAGCGCGCGAATCAACACCCTTGGCGAGCGGGCCGAGGACGTGTTTCTCCTCGACGGCGCGCAGCTGCACGACGAGGCGGCGCGGCTCCGCTTGGAGACGGCGCTGTACGAGGAGCTACGGCTGTCGTAGGTGCGAATTCATTCGCACGGGACGCCGCCGCGCTACGGCGCTGAGCGAACGAATTCGGCGGCCGGCCCGACCGAATGGATTCGGTCCTACTCTTCGATGACGGCGGCGTCGGGGAAGAGAACCTCGGTAAAGCCGAGGCTGCGCATGTCGCGAATGCGCATGGGATAGAGGATGCCGTCGAGGTGGTCGACCTCGTGCTGCACCACGCGGGCGTGGAAGCCCGACGCCTCGCGCTGGATCGGACGACCGTCGGGATCGAAGCCCGTGTAGCGCAGGCGCGTGAAGCGCGGGACCTGGCCGCGCAGGCCAGGCACCGAAAGGCAGCCTTCCCAGCCTTCCTCCATCTCGGTGGTGAGCGCGGTGAGCACCGGATTTACGAGCTCGGTGTACGGGACGGGTTCCGCGTCCGGATAGCGCTGATTGTGCTCGAAGCCGAAGATCACGACCCGCAAGCCCACGCCGATCTGCGGCGCGGCCAGCCCGGCGCCCTGCGCGGCGACCATCGTCTCACGCATGTCGGCAAGCAGCGCCTTGAGCTCCGGCGTGCCGAAGCGATCGACCGACTTCGATCGCTCGAGCAGTCGCGCATCGCCCATCTTGAGGATCGGTCGGATCATTTCGTCTCCTGGCGCGCATCCCGCGGCGCCTCGTGCGCCTGGACCACGTAGCCGATCAGTATCTTGACCCTGTCCATCGCCGTTTCAAGCACTCGCGCGATGCGCTGCATCGACACGGACTGCGCGCTGTCGCGGCGTCCGGCGGCATGGTTGACGACAACGGCGATGGCCGCGTAGGCGACGTCGAGCTCGCGGGCGAGCGCCGCTTCCGGCATGCCCGTCATGCCCACCAGCGTCGCGCCGTCGCGCTCCATGCGGTCGATCTCGGCGGCCGTCTCCAGGCGAGGGCCGGACACGGCGCCGTAAGTGCCGCCGTCGTGGAGCTCGATCTTCGCCGCTCGTGCCGCTTCCAGGCAGCGTCCGCGCAGCTCCGCGCTGTACGGCTGCGTGAAATCGACGTGCACGACCCGGCGATCGCCGCCGTCGAAGAACGTCTGCTCGCGGCCGCTGGTGTAGTCGACGAGCTGATGCGGCAGCACCAGGTCGCCCGGTGCGCACCCTGAACTGATCGCGCCGACGGAGGCCACCGCAAGGATGGCGTCCACGCCGCGGTGCTTGAGCGCCCAGATGTTCGCCCGGTAGTTCACCCGATGCGGGGGGATGGTGTGACCGTGGCCGTGGCGGGCTAGGAACACCACGTCGCGACCGGCGAGCTGTCCGAAGAGCAGCGCCGAAGACGGCTCGCCGTACGGCGTCCGGACCACTTCGCGGTGGGCGACGGCAAGCGTCGACAGTCGGGTGAGCCCGCTGCCGCCGATGATGGCGAGCATGGAGGCGTTGCGTGCAGGAGTCGGATTCAAGCCCCGATCGGCGCCGGCGGCCGAGCCGCGTGCCGGGACAGGGGGTGCCCAGTTGTTACTTTGCTTGAGCGAGGTTATTCTTGTCAATTCATGACATTGTCAAGCCGGTCGACGGGCGGAGGCGGGCGCCGAGCGCGGCCGGTCTGACGCGTCAGCGAGACCAACCAACATGTATCTCGACCGACTGTTCAAGCTGATGGCGGATAAGCAGGCCTCCGACCTGTTCATCTCCTGCGGCGCGCCGATCAACATCAAGATCAACGGCGTCGTTTCGCCCATCTCGACCCAGCCGATGGACGTGGAAGCCGTGCGGCGCGTCGCCTACGAGCTCATGACCAAGGACCAGGCGCGGGAGTTCGAGAACGAGATGGAGATGAACCTCTCCTATCTCGACCGCAGCGTGGGTAACTTCCGGATCAACATCTTCCGCCAGCGCGGCACGATCTCGCTGTGCATACGCTACGTCCGCAGCCACGTGCCGCCGTTCGCGGAGCTGCGCCTGCCGCAGGTGCTCCTGAACCTGGTCATGGAGAAGCGCGGGCTGGTGCTGCTGTGCGGCGCCACCGGCTGCGGGAAGTCGACCACGCTGGCGGCGATGATCGACTACCGCAACAGCAGCGCCTCGGGGCACATCCTCACCCTCGAGGACCCGATCGAGTACCTCTTCGAGCACAAGCAGTCGATCGTCAATCAGCGCGAGATCGGCGTCGATACCCAGACCTACGCCAAGGCGCTGGGCAATGCGCTGCGCGAGGCGCCCGATCTCATCATGATCGGCGAGATCCGCGACCGCGAGACGATGCAGCAGGCGCTGCTGCACACGCTGACCGGTCACCTGTGCCTGTCCACGCTGCACGCCAACAACAGCTACCACGCGCTCTCTCGGATCATCAACATGTTCCCGTACGATGCGCGGTCGGGGCTGTTGTCCGACCTTTCCATCGGCCTGCGGGCGATCATCTCCCAGCGGCTGGTGCGCAACAAGTCGGGCGACCTGCAGCCCGCGGCGGAGATCCTGCTCAACACCTCGCTCATCGCCGAGCTGATCAAGAACGGCGAGATCACGCAGATCAAGGAGGCGATGGAGCAGAGCCTCTATCCCGGCTCGCAGACCTTCGAGCAGGCGCTGTGCCGCCTCTACCTCGACGGCGCGATCGCTTACGAGGAGGCGCTGATCGCCTCCGATTCGCCGACCAATCTGGCCTGGCTGGTGAACCAGAACACGCCGACCAACCAGACGGAAGCAGCCGAGGCCGGCGACCACGTCGTCCGCGGCACCGGCACCGATTTCGCCAAGGTCGAGATCGATCCCGAGCTGCTGAACCGCGAGCGCTGATGGCGCCAGCGGCCGGCTCGGCGACGCTGGAGCTCGCCTCCGAGCTGATCGCCCGGGACTCCAGGACGCCCGAGGACGCAGGCTGCCAGGCCGTCCTGGCGCGGCGTCTCGAGAACGCCGGTTTCCGCTGCGAGCCGCTCGCGTCCAACGGCGTGAGCAACCTCTGGGCGCGCCGTGGCGAGGCGCGACCCGCGGTGTGCTTCGCCGGCCACACCGATGTCGTGCCGCCCGGGCCGCGCGAGGCATGGGACACCGACCCGTTCGCGCCGACGCTGCGCGACGGATTCCTCTGCGGCCGCGGCGCCGCGGACATGAAGTCGTCGCTGGCGGCGTTCGTGGTCGCGATCGAGCGCTTCGTCGCCGCACATCCGGCGCATCCGGGATCGATCGTGCTCATCGTCACCTCCGACGAAGAGGGCCCGGCAACCGATGGCACCGTGCGCGTCGTCGAGCGGCTCAAGGCGCGGGGCGAAGCGCTCGACTACTGCATCGTGGGCGAGCCATCCTCGGAAGCGCGGCTGGGCGACACCATCAAGAACGGACGCCGCGGAACGCTCTCGGGCACGCTGACCGTGCGCGGCGTGCAGGGGCACATCGCGTACCCGCAGCTCGCGCGCAACCCGATCCATCTCGCGGCGCCGGCGATCGCGGAGCTCGCCGCGCTGGTCTGGGACCGCGGCAACGAGTACTTCCCGCCGACCTCCTGGCAGGCGTCGAACATCCATGCCGGGACGGGGGCCACCAACGTGATCCCGGGCGCACTCGAGCTCGCCTTCAACTTCCGCTATTCCACCGCCAGCACGCGCGAGAGCCTCGTCGAGCGAATGCAGGCCGTGCTCCAGCGCCACGGGCTCGAGTACACGCTCAAGTGGACCGCATCGGGGCGGCCCTATCTCACGCCGCGCGGCAGGCTCGTCGCCGTCGTCTCCGACGTAGTCGACGAGGTCTGCCGCGTGCGGCCCGCGGTGTCGTGCGCCGGCGGCACCTCCGACGGCCGGTTCATCGCCGAAGTGTGCCCCGAAGTCGTCGAGCTGGGACCGGTCAACGCGACGATCCACAAGCTGAACGAGCGCATCGCAGTGGCGGACCTCGAGCCGCTCGCCGCGCTGTATCGTGGCATACTGGAACGTCTGCTGCTCACCACCTGAAACCGATGAGCACCCTGACCCAGGAGCTGGAAACGGTGCGCGACTGGCTGCGCTACGCGGTGTCCGAGTTCACCCGGGCCAGTCTTTTCTTCGGGCACGGAATGGCCAACGCCTACGACGAGGCGGCCTACCTTATCCTGCACACCGTGCACCTGCCGCTGGATCGCCTGGAGCCTTTCCTCGACGCGCGGCTCACCCACGGCGAGCGCGAGCGCCTGCTCGACGTGCTCGAGCGGCGCATCAACGAACGCATACCCGCGGCGTATCTCACCCGCCAAGCATGGCTGGGCGAATACCGCTTCTACGTCGACGAGCGGGTGCTCATTCCGCGCTCGTACATCGCCGAGCTCCTGCGCGACGATCTCGCGACGTGGATACCCGATCCGGCCCGCATCCAGACCGCGCTCGACCTGTGCACGGGCTCGGGCTGCCTCGCCATCCTGCTCGCGCACCACTTTCCCAATGTGGACGTCGACGCCGCCGACGTCTCATCGGATGCATTGGCGGTCGCGTTGCGCAATGTCGCCGAGCACGGGTTGCAGGGCCGGGTCAATCTCATCCGGTCCGACCTGTTCTCCAATCTCACCGAGAAGCGCTACGACCTGATCGTGAGCAATCCGCCCTACGTCACTTCGGTGGCGATGGAGGAGCTGCCGCCGGAATACCGGCACGAGCCGCGGGTCGCGCTGGCCGGAGGCGACGATGGATTGGACGCCGTGCGTACCATCGTCGCCCAGGCCGCGGATTTCCTCACGCCCGAAGGGCTGCTTCTGGTCGAGGTGGGCGGCAATCGGCCGGCGGCCGAAGCCGCATTTCCGCGCCTGCCCTTCGTGTGGCTGGCAACCGAATCGAGCGAGGACAGCGTCTTCCTGCTGAAGCGCGCCGACCTGGTCGTGGCGGGCCACGCGCCTTAGCAAGCGCCGCCCGATTCCACGGGGCCGCCGGCGTGCCCCGCGAGCCCACGACTGGTCGGCCCTCTCATGGCCCGCAACACCCCGGCGAGCCCCTCGACGGTCGCCTCGGCGAAGAACAGGTCCAGCGGGATGTCAATCCCTTGAGCGCTCCCCACCTTGCTCAACATCCTCATCGTGAGCAATGAATCGCCACCAAGGTCGAAAAAGTGATCGCTTATCCCGACTCGCGGGACCCGCAGCAGCTCCTGCCAGATCTTCGCGAGCGCGTCCTCGAGCGCATCTCGCGGAGGGAGGTAGCTGCCAAGCGTACATCCGCCGGCAAACTCGGGCTCGGGCAGGGCCGAATGGTCGATCTTGCCGTTGAGTGTGCGCGGCAAGGCCTTGAGCACGACGATGCAAGCCGGCACCATGTATTCCGGCAGCGAACGACGCAATTCCCGCCGCAGATCATCGACGTCTAGCGGTAAGCCGACCGCGACGACATACGCGACGAGCTTCCGGGGCTCGCTGGCCGACCCGGACCCCACGACGACGGCCTCGCGGATCTGCGGAAGCCGTCGCAATGCGGCCTCGACCTCGCCCGGCTCGACCCGATAGCCGCGGATCTTGATCTGAGTGTCCACACGGCCAAGGAACTCGATATTTCCATCGGGCAGGTAGCGCCCCAGGTCACCCGTTCGGTACAGGCGGTCGGCGGCGGCGTCGCCAAACGGATCGCGCACAAAACGTTCGCCCGTCAACTCCGGGCAGTCCCGATAGCCGCGCGCCACGCCGCAACCGCCGATGTAGATCTCACCCGGGACGCCGACCGGAACGGGATTCGCGTATCGATCGAGAAGGTAGATGCGGACGTTGGCGATCGGACGGCCGATAGGAATCGTCTCGAGCTCGGTGTCGCTCGACAGATCCGCTTCGTAGATGGTTGCGGTGCACGTCGTCTCCGACGGACCGTAGGCGTTGCACCAGCGCAGCCGGTGCCGCATCCGTTTTCGCCATGCGGCGAAGGCTTCCGGACGCACGCGGTCCATGCCCGAGATGACGACGCGAAGCGACGGGGGGATGTGCAGAGCCTCCTCGTCAGCCATGGCCTCAACCCACTGGTGCCAATAGGCGCTCGGAATTCCGGTCATCGTCACCCCATGCGCCTCGACAAAGCGCAGGAAGTCCGCGATCGAAAGCAGCTCTCGCTCGGGTCGCAGAACGACCGTGCCGCCCCTGATCAGGACGGGAAATACGTCGGCAATCAGCACATCGGCACTGATCGACACGAACTGCAGCCTGCGGTCGGCGGACGAAATCGAGTAATGCTCGGCGAGCGCCAGCGTATGGTTGACAAGCGCACGGTGCGGAACCGATATCCCCTTCGGCCTTCCAGTCGATCCGGACGTGTAGACGACGTACGCAAGATGTTCGGGGTCGACGCGGGTATCCGGAGCTTCGGTGCTCTCCTGCGCTATCTCCTGCCTGTGACCGTCGAGCAGGACGCAAGCTTCCCCGGCCGCGCCCAGGCGCCGCGCAAGCAGCCGCGTTGTGATGATCGCGGAGACCTTCGCTTGCCTTATGATCTGCTTGAGCCGTTCCGGCGGTTGCCCCGGATCGAGAGCCAGGTAGGCGCTGCCCGCCTTGAGAATCCCCAGCAGGGCCACGACGAGATCGGGCGTTCGACTGAGGCACAGACCAACAAGGGTTTCGGGCGCGACGCAGCGTCGCGCCAAGTGGCGCGCGAGCCGGTTGGCACGATCGTCGAGCTCGCGGTATGTCACACGGCTGTCTGTCGACTCGACGGCGATCGCATCGGGCGTGCGCGCGGCTTGCTGGGCGATGAGTTCGTGAACGCAGCCATCGTTGGGTAAGCTGCGGGCCGTGTCGTTCCAATCGACCAGTATCCGGCGCGATTCGCTCGCGGTGAGCATCGGTTGGGCGCTCAGGGGCAGGTCCGCGTGGTCAGGCACGCCTTCAAGCAGGCTCTTCAGATGCCCAAGCATGGATTCGACGCTCGCCGCGTCGTAGCGCGAGCGGGCATAGGTGATCTTGAGCAGCAGCTCGGACCCTTCGAAAGCGACGAGGGTGAGCGGGTGGCTAGCCCGCGACCGGTGGGAGAATTCGCGCGCGATCCAGTCCGTCCGATCCTGGCGCACGTTCGTCGCGAGCCGACCACGCTCGAAGACGACGAGGCTCGGCATGGCGCGCTCGACCGCAGAGCTTTCCCGGCAGCGCTGAATGGCGGTGCGCGGCAACCAGGCGTGCGGCCGCATCGCCAGCCACTGGCGCCTCAGGCCGTCGAGCCAGGGCAAGAGCGCCATCTCGGCGTCGACGCGTAACCGCATAGGCACTGCGTTGATGCACGGGCCCACCACATCCCGCAGCGGATCGGCGCGATCCCCGCGAAGCGCCAAGATCGTGTCGAACCCGACATCCGTTTCGCCGCTGTACCTGGCGAGGAGCTGCGCCCAGGCACCGAGCAGCAGCGTGTTGACCGTTAAGCCGTGCGCCTGCCCGAAGCGCCGCAGCCTCTCCGTGCATTCCCCTGAGAGCTCGAGCTCGGCCGAGGCGTAGCCGCGCGCGCCGTCCGAGCGCGAGCGCTCGACGGGGAGCCGCGCGGGGGCGACGAATCCAGCGAGCGCCTTGGTCCAGAACTCCTCGGCGGTTGCGCCGTCCTGTTTCGCGAGCCACTCGAGATACCGGCGATAGGGCCGCGCGGGCGCGAGCTGCGGGTCGCGTCCCGCCACAAGCGCGTCATACACATCGAAGAGCTCCCGCATGACGATGCGAATGGATCGACCGTCAAGCAGCGCGTGATGGTAGGTCAAGAGGAAACGGAAATGCTCGCCAGCGAGGCGGAACAGCGCCGCCCGCAGCGGCGGGCACCGCTCGGGCTCGAAGCCGCACACGCAATCGGCTTCGAGATAGGCCTCGAAGCGCGGCTCTTCCTCGCCAACCGGAACATCGCGCCAGTCGAGCTGATGGAACGGGGCCTCGATCCGGCGAAGCACTTCCTGCGCGGCGTCGCGGGCGGAGACGAGCCGAAAGCGCGTGCGCAGTATTGGATGTCTCGCGACGAGGTGTCGCCATGCCCGCTCGAGACGCGAGGGCTGCATCGACTCTTTGAGGTCGCAGATGGCCTGTTGGACGTAAGCGCCCGAACCGGACGAAGACATGCTGTCGATCAGCATGTCGCTCTGTATCGAAGCCAGCGGATAAGCGTCTTCGACTTCCGCACCGCTCGCGAGCGTCGCCTCACGCATCAGTCGAGGTCCTGCGGCGCGCGCGGTAGGTCACGATCGGGCAACGATCGCCCATCTCATAGTCAAGGTAGCGGGTTTCCTGGTGGTCGAAGTACTCGTTCATGACGGCGCCAATCTCCGCGACGTCGGGGAACGACAGACGCGAAGTCTTGCCTTCGTAGAGATAGATCATCTCGACAGTCTCGCGTCGCCATCCCGTTATGGCCAGCAGCGAGTCCATGTCGATGCGCGCACGCTTCCAGGCCGACAGGATATCGCTGACGGCCACGCCGGCCGCAGGGCTCTTCTGCAGTGCCGCGGCCAAGCGAAACTTGAACGTGTGGAAGCTTTCGATGCGGTTGGCGAGGAGATCCGCGAACACGCTGTCCGGCGTCTCGGGTGCGATCGGCCGGATGAAGAAGCGGCTGATAAGTATGCCCGTGTCGGTCAGTGCTTCGCGCGCCGCCAAGGCCAGGGCGCGATAGCCGCGCGGATATTCGAGCGGCGCGAAATTGCCGTCGCCGATCACCACGTCGTGCGCACCATCGGTGCATGCGTATTCGAACCAGTCGACGAGCACGGCGCTGCGGAATCCGGCCACATCACCGGGCCACACCCGATCTATCATCGCCTGCGACTTGTCGAGAGCGAGGACCCGCGTTCCGCGAGGCCACGACATCGCGGCAATTTCGGGCGTTACGCCCCAGAGCAGCGCCCGCAGCTGCCCGTCAGGCTTGGCCGCGTAGGTGCGAACCGCCTCCTCCATGACTCGGACGTCCGCTGGACAGGGCCGCAGCGGGGGCCCGTAGAGGTGCCATTGATCCGCGACATCGCTGCCCCAGTAGGGCGCCTGCCCGCCCTGCGCCGGGACCGCACGCGTCGCCTCACCGGCGGGCCGCGGTGGATGGAATGGCGCATCCTGCTCCGGCACGAGACGCTCCGACGATCGCGAGTCAGCCGCTGGCTTTGGACACGGCGCTCGCGCGCTCCGCGCCGTCGCGTCCGGCGACGATTATCCCGCCGTATGGGCGGCTCGGCACGTAGCGCCGGATTTCCAGCCCGGCCGAACGTAGAAGAGATCGATACTCGTTCAGAGTACGCTCGCGCCCGCCGAACATGACCAGCATGTGCAGATCGAGCATCGCCAGAGGATCGGTTCGGGCAGCGCCTTCATGGACGATATTCTCCACGACGAGAAGCGCGCTCGATGGTGCCATCGCTTCGCAGCACCGTCTCAGGATCGTCACGCAGTCGGCATCGTTCCAATCGTGCAGGACATGCTGCAGAATGTAGGCGTCTCCTCCCGCCGGGACCGAATCGAGGAACGAGCCGCCCGCGATTCGGCATCGGTCCAGTACGCCCCCCGCCGCGAGCGCCGCGTGCGCCCGCTCCACGACATGCGGTTGATCGAACACCAGGCCGCGCGCGTCCGGGTACTGCTGGAGGATATGGACCATGAGCGCGCCACTTCCGCCTCCCACGTCGACTGCGAGCCGGCAGCTCGAAAAGTCGTAGGCACTCAGCACCGTACGCCTGGCGCGCGCCTGTTGAGCCGCCATCGCCCGATTGAACGACGCGTCGAGCTCGGGATGGGCTCTGCGGTGCTCCCATACGTCCATCCCGAACACCGTCCGGAAAGACGGCTCGCCGGTCATCACGCTGTAGCCGAGCTTGCTCCAGGCAGGCAGGTATTCCTCGCCGGTGAGGACGGCCCAATCCCGCACGCCCGCCCGCGAATCGATCAGCAAGCGGCCCAAGGGCGTAAGGCCGACGGCATTGGCGTGCGACTCCACGATGCCCAGCGCCTCAAGAGCGCGGAGGAATCGGCGCAGGCTCGGCTCGTGGGCCCGAAGTCGAGCGGCCAGCAGCTCCACGCTCAGCGCCGATGCATCGATGTGATCCAGGAGACCCAGCTTGACGGCGGTGGTGATCATGCAGCTCGCCCGAAATCCGTGCAGCCAGTGCAGCAGGCGCTCCGCCAGCACCTCGGTGGCCTCGGGCCCAACTGCGGAATGCGTCACCCGTCCAGTCCGAAGAAATGGCGGATCCGGCGCATGATCTCGCTCGCCCGCGTGCCGGTCGCCTGCGCGCGCGCCTCCGCCGAAAGCGACGCCAGCGTGGCATCGTTGGCGGCCTGGCGCTCGGCGACCTTCCGCGACATGGCCTCCGCAAGCTCGGGGCGGGCCTGGATGATCGCCTCGAACCCGCTCTTGTCGAGCCGGTAGCAAAGCACTTCGGACTCGGCGAGGACGGTCGCGGTTCGCGCTTCTCCCGAGAGCAGTCCCATCTCGCCGAAAAATGCGGGCGCCGGGAGCTTCGCCAGCAGCTTGCGTTCTTCCCGCTCGCCGTCGCGATAGATCGCCACCTCGCCGCGGGCGAGGATGTAGAGCGAGTCCGAAGGCTCCCCCTGCCGCGTCACCACGTCGCCGACGGCCATCGGCGCCGGCCGAAGCTGCGCGGCGAGCGCGTGCGTTTCGTCGTCGGTAAGCGGCTTGAAGAGGTCCAGCGAGCGCAGCAACGACACCCTCGCCGCCTGCTCGCTCGCGCCGCTCGCGGCGACCATGGCGCGGGCCGAATGAAGGTAAAGATCCTGCCGGGTAATCGGGATCTCCATGCCCGCGCGGCCAAGGGCGGCGTAGACGTGCACCCGCACCCGCGAGTCGGTCTCGAGGTAGCGCTTGATGTCGTTGAGCGAGTAGTACACGACATACTTGATCGCACTGGCGTCGAACCCCGCGCAAAAGCAGCGTGCCGGAGGCCTCGCCGCGACGGAAGGGATCTCCATGCGCTCGAGCGCGGCGCCAACCACCGCGAGGACCTGCCCCGGCGTCCATTCGTAGCCGACGCCGAAGTCGATCGGCCGCCGCCAGCCGAGCCGCTCGTCGCCGCGGCGGCCGATGATCGTGACCTTGCTCTTCATCAGCTCGCCGTTGGGGATGATGATCGTCACGTTGGTGATGGTGGCGATCGCCGTGTACCGCCAGCGGATGGAGACCACCTCGCCGGTCACGCCTTCGACCTCGATCCAGTCGCCGATGCGGCAGGTGTTGTCGAGCTGCAGCGAGATCCCACCCATCAGGTTGCCGAGCGTGTTCTGCGCCGCGAAGCCGATGGCCGCGGCGAGGGTCGCGCCGGAGAACGCGATCGCGGTCAAGTTCACGCCCAGCGCGTTCAGCCGGAAAAGGATATAGACGATGAGCGAGACGAACATGCTCACTTCGGCGAGGATGCGCGGCACCGCGCGCCGGGCGAGCAGCACGTTGGCGAGGAACGCGATCCAGATGCGGAAGTTGCCGAGCGCGACGATCAGCAGGCAGATCTCGCGCGGGATCACCGCGATCGCCAGCTGGGCCGGGATCGGCTGATAGCGGGTCAGTGCGGCGAGGCCGGCCAATCCGATCACGATCAGGAGCAGCGTCGCCAGCGTGCCGCGCCGCAACTCCGGCTTGACGCGCATCGTCACCAGGCCGAGCAGCAGGGCGAAGGCGCTGAATCCCAGCGCTTCCTCGAGCGTGATCGATTCAACCATCGACGGCTGGTCCCCTGGGCCGGCGGGGCGCGCCGGCCAGCGCCGGATTATACGCATCCGCTGGCGCCGGCGCCGAATCACGTAGAATGTTCGACGCACGCCATAGATCACAACGCCGATGCGCACCGGCGGCCGCATACTCGTCGACAACCTGCTCGTTCAAGGCGCCGATCTGGCGTTCTGCGTGCCGGGTGAGAGCTATCTCGCCGTGCTCGACGCGCTGTACGACGCGCGCGAGCGCCTGCGGCTGATCGTCTGCCGGCAGGAAGGCGGTGCCGCCTACATGGCGGAGGCGTACGGCAAGCTCACCGGCCGGCCGGGCATCGTCTTCGTGACGCGCGGCCCCGGCGCGTCGAATGCCGCGGTCGGCATTCACACGGCGGCGCAGGACTCCACGCCGCTCATCGCCTTCGTCGGTCAGATCGGCGCCGACGTGGCCGACCGCGAGGCATTCCAGGAGATCGATTATCGGCGCATGTTCGGCTCCGCCGCCAAGTGGGCGGCGCAGATCGATCGGACGGAAAGGATCCCCGAATACGTGGCGCGGGCGTACCGCGTCGCGACGTCGGGCCGACCGGGGCCGGTGGTGCTCGCGCTCCCGGAAGACATGCTGGCCTCGCGCGCGGAGGTCGCCGACGCGCCGCGGGTCGAGGTCGTGCCGGTGCATCCTTCGGCCGCGCAGATGCGCGAGGTGGCGTCGCTGCTCGCGCGCGCGCGGCGCCCGCTGGTGCTTCTCGGCGGGAGCGGCTGGAGCCCCGCGGCATCGGCCGACGTCGCCCGTTTCGCCGAAGCGAGCCAGCTTCCGGTTGCCTGCGCGTTCCGCAATCAGGACGCCTTCGACAACCGCCATCCGAATTACGCCGGCGACGTCGGCATCGGCATCAATCCGAAGCTCGCGGCGCGCCTGAAGGACGCCGACGTTCTGCTGGCGATCGGCGAGCGTCTCGGCGAGATGGTCACGGGCGGCTACACGCTGCTCGACGCGCCGACGCCGAAGCAGGCGCTGATCCACGTGCATCCGGGCGCCGACGAGCTGGGCCGCGTCTATCAGCCCGCGCTGGCGATCGAAGCGGCCGTCGCGCCGTTCTGCGCGGCGCTCGCGGCGATGCCGCGCCTCGACGCATCGGCCTGGGCGGGCAGCGCGGCCAACGCGCACGCCGACTACGGAGCGTGGCAGTCGCCGCGGCCGATGCCGGGCGAGCTCGACCTCTGGCGCGTGGTCGCCACCTTGCGCGAGCGGCTGCCCGAGGACGCGATTCTCGCCAACGGCGCCGGCAATTACGTGAGCTGGCTCGCCCGCCTCTACCGCTATCCGCGCCATCGCACGCAGCTCGCGCCTTACAACGGCTCGATGGGCTACGGCGTCCCGGCCGCGGTGGCGGCCAAGACGGTGCATCGCGACCGCGTCGTCGTCTCGTGGAACGGCGACGGATGCTTCCTCATGAACGGGCAGGAGCTCGCCACGGCCGTGCAATACGGGCTTTCGATCGTGTTCGTCGTGATCGACAACGGCATGTACGGAACGATCCGCATGCATCAGGAGCGCCATTACCCGGAGCGGGTCTATGGCACGACGCTGGTCAATCCGGATTTCGCCGCGTTGGCGCGCGCCTACGGCGCCGTCGGAGAAACGGTCAGGCGCACCGACGAATTCGCACCGGCGCTGGAACGCGCTCTCGCCGCGAACGGCCCCTCGCTGCTGCATCTGCTCGTCGATCCGCAGGCCGTGACGATGAACGCGACCATCGACGAGCTGCGCCGACAGGCCGCGTCGGGACGAAGCTAGCTCGCGTGGCGTCCGGCGATCTCCTGTCGGTGTCGTCGCTGTCGGTCGAGTTCCGCACCTCCGAGCGCGTCGTCTCCGCCGTGCGCGATCTTTCGTTCACCGTCGGCCGCGGCGAGACGATCGCGATCGTGGGCGAATCCGGATCCGGGAAGTCGGTGACCGCGCTGTCGCTCCTGCGCCTCGTCGAGCACGGCGGCGGCACCATCACGTCGGGGCGCCTGGAGTTCCAGCGGCGGGGCGGCGAGCGCGTCGATCTGGCGCGGACCGACGCGGCGACCATGCGCGCGATCCGTGGCGCCGAGATGGCGATGATCTTCCAGGAGCCGATGACCTCGCTCAACCCGGTCTATACGGTGGGCGAGCAGATCGCCGAGTCGATCCGCCTGCATCAGGGCGAGCCTCGCGCGGCGGCGCGGCGGCAGGCGCTCACCATGCTCGAGCAGGTGCGCATCCCCGAGGCAAAGCAGGTCCTCGGCCGGCACCCGCACCAGCTTTCCGGCGGGATGCGGCAGCGGGTGATGATCGCGATGGCGCTCTCCTGCCGTCCGGCGCTGCTGATCGCCGACGAGCCGACCACCGCGCTCGACGTCACGATCCAGGCGCAGATCCTGGCCCTCATCCGGGCATTGCAGGACGAGATGCACATGGCGGTGATCTTCATCACCCACGACATGGGCGTGGTGGCCGAAGTCGCCGAGCGGGTGGTCGTGATGTACCGCGGCACCAAGGTGGAGGAAGGCTCCGCGGACGCCGTGTTCCACGCGCCGCACCATCCCTACACCCGGGCGCTGCTGGCCGCGGTGCCGACGCTTGGCGCGATGCAGGGCACCGACCGCCCCGCGCCCTTTCCGCTGCCTGCCACGGACTCGGCACCCGCGGCGACTGCGGTCGTCGCCGCGGTGGCACCGCGCGCGGCGCCCATTATGCAGGTTCGCGGTCTCAAGACCCGCTTCGATCTGGCGTCCGGCTTCTTCGGGCGCGTGCGCCGGCGTGTTCATGCCGTCGAGCAGGTGAGCTTCGATCTGAACGCCGGCGAGACGCTGGCGCTCGTGGGGGAATCGGGCTGCGGCAAGTCGACCGCCGGGCGATCGCTGCTGCGCCTGGTCGACATCGACGGCGGCAGCATCGAGTTCGGCGGACGCGACATCGTGCGGCTGCCGGCGGACGAGCTTCGTCCGGTGCGGCGAGAAATCCAGATGGTGTTCCAGGACCCCTACGCGTCGCTCGATCCGCGCCTCACCGTCGGCTTCTCCATCGCCGAGCCCCTGTACGTGCACGGCGTCGCCCGCGGCGCCGACGCGCAGGACCGGGTGGCGTGGCTGCTCGAGCACGTGGGGCTGCTGCCGGAGCACGCGCAGCGCTATCCGCACGAGTTCTCGGGCGGCCAGCGGCAGCGCATCGCCATCGCGCGCGCGCTGGCGCTGCAGCCGAAGATCATCATCGCCGACGAGGCGGTCTCCGCGCTGGACGTCTCGATCCGGGCCCAGATCATCAACCTGATGCTGGAGCTGCAGGCCGAATTCGGCCTTACGTACCTCTTCATCTCCCACGACATGGCGGTGGTCGAGCGCATCAGCCACCGGGTGGCGGTGATGTACCTGGGCCAGATCGTCGAGATCGGCCCGCGGCGCGCGATCTTCGAGGCGCCGCGCCATCCCTACACCCGCAAGCTGCTCTCCGCCGTGCCCATCGCCGACCCGGCGCGACGGCGGCGGAAAAGGGAGTTATCATCCGACGAGATTCCGAGTCCCGTGCGCGCCGTGGGCGACGAACCGACCGTGCGCCCGCTGGAAGAGGTCGGGCCCGGGCATTTCGTGGCGCGACATCACGTCGGCGGCGCCTATTGAGTTAGGGCCCGCCGCGTCCAAGCTCCGTATACCAATCGTCACCGATGGAGAATCACATGCAGCCGTCCTTCCGTTCGCTCATCGCTTTGGCCGCCGCGTTCGCCACGCTGGCGGCCGCCCCGGCGCTCGCCAGCAAGGACGTGGTCTTCGCCGTTGCGTCGACCTTCACGACCACCGATCCGTACGACGCCAACGATACGCTGTCGCAGGCGATGGCCAAGTCGTTCTACGAAGGGTTGTACGGCTTCGACAAGGACATGAAGATGATCCCGGTGCTGGCCGAGGGTTACGAGGTGAGCAAGGACGGCCTGGTCTACACCATCCGCCTCAAAAAGGGCATCAAGTTCCACGACGGCACGGACTTCAAGGCCGACGCGGTCAAGGTCAACCTCGACCGCGCCACCAATCCCGACAACCACTTGAAGCGCTACGGGCTGTACAACAACAACATCGCCAAGGTCGAGGTGGTCGACGACTACACGGCGCGCATCACCCTCAAGACGCCGTTCTCGCCCTTCATCGCCCAGCTCGCGCACCCGAGCACGGTGATGATCAGCCCGACCGCGCTCAAGAAGTGGGGGAGCAAGGACATCGCCTTCCATCCGGTCGGCACCGGGCCGTTCGAGTTCGTCGAATGGAAGCAGCCGGACTACCTCAAAGTGAAGAAATTCGACGGCTACTGGAGGAAGGGCTATCCCAAGGTGGACACGATCACCTGGAAGCCCGTCGTCGACAACAACTCGCGCGCGGCGCTGATGCAGACCGGCGAGGCGCAGTTCACCTTCCCGGTCCCGTACGAGCAGGCCGAGATTCTCAAGACCAAGCCGGACATCGAACTGGTCGCGGCGCCTTCGATCATCCTGCGGTATCTCTCGATGAACACGCAGCAGAAGCCGTTCGACAATCCCAAGGTGCGCCAGGCGATCGCCTATGCCATCAACAAGGAGGCGCTGGCCAAGGTCGCCTTCAATGGCTACGCCACGCCGGCGGAGGGCGTCGCGCCCCAGGGCGTGGAATACGCCGTCAACATCCACGAATGGCCCTACGACCTCGCGAAGGCGAAGGCGCTGATGCAGGAGGCCGGCTACGCCAACGGCTTCGAGACGGAGCTGTGGTCGGCGTACAACCACAGCACTGCGGCGAAGGTCACGCAGGTCATCCAGCAGCAGCTGCAGCAGATCGGCATCCGGGCCAAGATCACGCTCCTCGAGGCGGGGCAGCGAGTGGAGAAAGTCGAGAGTTGGCAGGACCCGAAGACGGCGCCGGTGCGGCTGTACTACGTGGGCTGGTCGACCTCGACCGGCGAGGCGGACTGGGCGCTGCGGCCGCTGCTCGACAGCGAATCCTGGCCGCCGAAGCTGTTCAACACCGCCTATTACAAGAATCCGAAGTTCGACGCCGACATCAAGAACGCGCAGCTCACCACCGACAGCGCCGAGAAGGCGAAGCTCTACAGGGATGCCCAGCAGACCGCGTTCAACGACGCGCCCTGGGCGCCGCTGGTGGTGGAAAAGCTTCTGTCCGCGCACAACAAGAAGCTCAGCGGCGTGTACGTGATTCCGGATGGGTCGTTCAACTTCACCGAAATGGACTTGAAGTGACGCATCGGTCCAAGAGCGGGGCGCGCGAGCGGCCCGCGATTGGAGACCGATCCGTCATCCTCGCGCACGCGACGAGGTAGGCGCGAATTGATTGGCGCGCGTCGCCAGCCGGATGAATCCGGCCGTCCATCCCCGCGTTCGCAGGAACGACGCCTCATCGTGCCGAGAGCGCGATCTCGCTCATGGTCCAATACCTCGTCAAGCGCCTTCTCGGACTGATCCCCACGCTCCTCCTCGTGGGCTTGCTGGTGTTCCTGTTCGTGCACCTCCTGCCGGGCGATCCCGCGCGCCTGGCCGCGGGCCCCGAGGCCACGGCCGAGACCGTGGCGCTGGTGCGCCAGGACCTCGGTCTCGACCAGCCGCTTCCCCGGCAGTTCGTGCGCTTCGCCCTGGGCGCGCTCCACGGCGACTTCGGCCGCTCGGTGCGCACCAAGCGCCCGGTGTCGACCGAGATCGCCGAGCGGTTCTGGCCCACCTTCTGGCTCACGCTCGCCGCGATGGCCTGGTCGGTGACCATCGGCATGGCGATCGGAGTGGCCTCCGCGGTCTGGAGGAACCAATGGCCGGACCGGCTCGGCATGACGCTCGCCGTGTCGGGAATCTCCTTTCCCGCGTTCGCGCTGGGGATGGTGCTGATGCAGATCTTCTCCGTCGAGCTCGGGTGGCTGCCGACCGTGGGGGCCGACACCTGGCGGCACTACATCCTGCCCTCGGTCACCCTCGGCGCCGCGGTGGCGGCGATCATGGCCCGCTTCACCCGCTCGTCCTTCGTCGACATCCTGAAGGAGGACTACGTGCGCACCGCCCGCGCCAAGGGACTTGCCGAGTCGATCGTCGTAGTGAAGCACGGCCTGCGCAACGCGCTGATCCCGGTGGTCACCATGATGGGGCTGCAGTTCGGCTTTCTCCTGGGCGGCTCGATCGTCGTCGAGGTCGTGTTCAACTGGCCCGGCATGGGCCGCCTCCTGGTCGACGCGGTCGACATGCGCGACTACCCGGTTATCCAGGGTTTGGTGCTGTTGTTCTCGCTCGAGTTCGTGCTCATCAACCTGATCGTCGACGTGCTCTACGCGGTCATCAATCCGGCGATCCGCTACCGATGACCACAGCAACCGCAGCCGCCATCGCCCTGCCGCCCGAGGTCCGCACGCCGTGGACCGAGTTCTGGCGCAAGTTCAAGAAGCAGCGCGTGGCGGTGCTCGCCGGTTGCTTCGTCGCGCTGCTGGTGGCGCTGGCCATCGTCGCGCCCTGGATCGTCCCCTACGACGCCGAAAACTACTTCGACTACGACAGCATCAACGCGGCGCCGTCGCTCCAGCACTGGTTCGGCGTCGATCCGCTGGGTCGCGACATCTTGAGCCGGATCCTCATGGGCTCGCGCATCTCGCTCACCGCCGGGTTCGTATCGGTCGCCGTCGGCGCCGTGGTGGGCACCTCGCTCGGCCTGGTGGCGGGCTACTACGAGGCCCTGTGGGACCGCATCATCATGCGCGTCTGCGACGTGCTGTTCGCCTTTCCCGGGATCCTGCTCGCGATCGGCATCGTTGCGATCCTGGGCGGCGGCATGGTGAACGTGATCATCGCGGTGGCGATCTTCAGCATCCCGACCTTCGCCCGCCTGGTGCGCGGCAACACGCTCGCGCTCAAGCACCTCACGTTCGTCGAGGCGGCGCGCAGCATCGGCGCTTCGGACTGGACCATCGTCACGCGTCACATCTTTCCGGGCACGATCCCGGCGGTCGTGGTGTATTTCTCGCTGCGCATCGGCACTTCGATCATCACTGCCGCGAGCCTGTCGTTCATCGGCATGGGGGCGCAGCCGCCGACGCCCGAGTGGGGCGCGATGCTCAACGAGGCGCGCGCCGACATGATGACCGCGCCGCACGTCGCGCTGTTCCCGAGCCTGGCGATCTTCCTCACGGTGCTGGCGTTCAACCTGCTCGGCGACGGCCTGCGCGACGCGCTCGACCCGAAGCTCGAACGCCAGTGACCGCGGCGGCGTCCCCGGAGCCGCCGTCGCGGGCCAGCCGGAACGCTAGACGTCGCTGGTGGCGCAGACCGCCGAGGGACCGAGACGCTCCTTCGCGACCGCAACCTGCGCGATCTCGGGGAGCGCGACGCCGTTCTTCGCCGCGGTGATCTCGGCGAGGATCGAGATCGCGATCTCGGGCGGCGTGCGGCTGCCGATGTAGAGTCCGATCGGCCCGTGAAGGCGGGCGATCTGCTCCGGCGTGAGATCGAACTCCTCGAGCCGCTTGCGCCGCTTGGCGTTGTTGGCGCGGGAGCCGAGCGCACCGACGTAGAACGCGGGGGACTTCAGCGCCTCCATCAGCGCGAGGTCGTCGAGCTTCGGGTCGTGCGTCAGCGCGACCACCGCGCAGCGCTCGTCGAGCGCCATCTCGATCACGGTGTCGTCGGGCATGGTGCGCACCAGCGTCACGCCGGGAATGTCCCACGTCTCGGTGTATTCTTCACGAGGATCGCACACCGTAACCTGGTAATCGAGTCCGACCGCGATCTGCGCCAGGTACTTCGAGAGCTGCCCCGCGCCGATCGCCAGCATGCGGTAGCGCGGCCCGTGCACGGTGACGAGCTTCTCGCCGTCGAAGGCGAGGCCGTCGCTGGCGCGCGCGGGCGCGAGCTGCACTCGCGCAGTGCCGAGATCGAGCGTGCGCGCGACGAGCTTTCCGGCCTGCACCTGCGCGAGCAATTCCCCGATCCGGCTTTGCGCGCTCAGCGGCTCGAGCACCAGCTGGATCGTGCCGCCGCAGGGGAGCCCGAACTTGCGCGCGTCGGCGGCGGAGACCCCGTAGGTCACCGTCCGCGGCTCGGTGACGTACGCGCCTTCGCGCCGCGAGCGCTCGACGATGTCGTCCTCGATGCACCCGCCGGACACCGAGCCGACCACGTGACCGTCGTCGCGCACCGCGAGCAGCGCGCCTGGCGGCCGGGGCGAGCTGCCCCAGGTCTTCACCACCGTGACCAGCAGCACGCGCCGGCCGGTATCGAGCCATTCGGCGCTTTTGCGCAGGACTTCCAGATCGACGCTATCCATGAGTGATGAGCAGTTGTCGCGCCATCGTGGGACCCTTCGAGCCGCCGACGGTTCGCCAGAAGCTCATTCTACCGCCGCCAAAGCCAATAGAGCGCCACCGCGACGATGATGGCGACCGCGATGACGAGGCGCCAGCCGACGCCCCGAGTCGGGACCGCGGCGGGCGGCTTCGCCGGACGCGCCTCGCCGCCGAGGCGCTCGACCAGGCGCCCGAAGAAGTCGTCCGCGACCTTGCTCGCCGCCGCGTCGATCAGCCGCGAGCCGACCTGGGCGAGCTTGCCGCCCACCTGCGCCGTCGCGCTGTAGTCGATGCGCGTGCCGCCGTCTTCGGCGACCAGCGCGACTTTCGCTTCCCCGCGGGCGAACCCCGCGGCGCCGCCCTGACCCTCGAAGCTCATGCGATACGAGGACGGCGGCACCACGTCGGAGAGCGCGATCTTGCCGTTGAACTTGGCGCTCACCGGGCCCACGCGCGCGGTCATCGCCATCTTGAACTCGTGATCGGAAGTGCGCTCCACCGACTCGCAACCCGGGATGCAGGCCTTGAGCGTTTCCGGATCGTTGAGAGCGGCCCACGTCGCCTCGATCGAGGCCGGCACGCTGCGATGGCTGATGAGCTGCATCGGGCGATCTCCCTTCAGGCGAACGCGGCGGCGTGGCCGCGCCATGCGGCCCGCCGTGCCGCGCCGCGCAGCGCGTGCCGCTCGCCGAAGGCGGAGGCGAGCTGCTTCAGGCTTTCGAGGTTGTGGACCGGGAGGAAATCGTCGACGTAGGGCAGCATGGCGCGGATCCCCGCCGGCCGCGCCTCGAACTTGTCGTAGCGCAGCAGCGGGTTGAGCCAGATCAGCCGCCGGCAGGACTTGGCGAGGCGTTCCATTTCCTGGGAGAGCCCCTCGCCCACGTCGCTGTCGAGCCCGTCGCTGATCAAGAGCACCACGGCGCCCTGCCCCAGAAGGCGGCGCGACCAGCGGCGGTTGAACTCGCCGAGGCAGGCGCCGATCCGCGTCCCGCCCGCCCAGTCCGAGACCGCGGCGGAAACGCGGGCGATCGCGACGTCGACGTCGCGCCGCTTCAAGTGCCGGGTGATGTTGGTGAGCCGCGTCCCGAACAGCAGCGTGTGCACGCGATCGCGGTCGTTGGTGATGGCGTGCAGGAAGAACAGCAGCATGCGCGAATAGCGGTCCATCGAGCCGGAGATGTCGCACAGCACGACCAGCGGCGGACGGCGGCGCCGGCGCTCGCGCCACGCGAGCGGCACCGCCCCGCCGCCCGCGGTGGTCATGGCTCGCAGCGAGGCACGCAGATCGACCGCCGATCCGCGGCGCGCGGCGACCGTCCGCCGCACCGGACGCTCGGGCAGCGGCAGGCGAAGGCGCGCGATCATCGACTTCACCTCCGCGAGCTCCGCCGAGGTCATGGTCTCGAAGTCGCGGCTCTGCAGCACCTCGCGCGGCGAGAACGTGAACGCCGCGTCGATCGTGACTTCCTGCGGCTCGGCTTGACGCTCCTCGCCTCTGGGCGGCGCGAGCGCCTCCGCGAGGCGCGACGGGAGCGGCGCCTCGGCCTCCGCACGCGGCGTGCGTGCCTGCACCTTGGGGAGCAGCAGTTGCATCATCCGCTCGAGCAGGCGGGGGTTGCGCCAGTAGAGCTCGAAGGCCTGGTCGAACAGCGCCGCCTGCTCGTGGCGCTCGATGAACACCGCCTCGAGCGCGGTGCGAAAATCCTCGCGATGCTCGATGCCGACGGCCTGTACCGCCTCGAGCGCCGCGATCACCTTGGCCGGACCGACCGGCAGGCCCGCGGCGCGGAGCACGCGCGCGAAATGCAGGACGTTCTCGGCGAGCCGGCCGCTGCGAGCGCGCGCGTGCGTCACGATCCGAGCTCGGCGGCTTCGAGCCGCGATTCGGCGAGGAGCTGCGCCGCCACCTCCGGCGTCACGGCGCCGATGTCGTCCTGGTACTTGAGCAGCGCGCCGAGCGTGCTGGAGACCGTTTCCGGGTCGAGCGCGATCCGGTCGAGCGCGACCAGCGCCTCGGCCCAGTCGAGCGTCTCGGCGATGCCCGGCGCCTTGAACAGATCCATCGCCCGCAGCCGCTGCGTGAAGGCGACGACTTCGCGGGAGAGCGCCGGCGCCGCGGCCGGAACCTTGCGCCGCACGATGGTGAGCTCCCGTTCCGCGCTCGGATAGTCGACCCAGTGATAGAGGCAGCGGCGCTTGATCGCGTCGTGGATCTCGCGCGTGCGATTGGAGGTGATGACCACGATCGGCGGCTCCGAAGCCTTGATCGCGCCGAGCTCCGGAATCGTCACCTGGTACTCGGCGAGCACCTCGAGCAGATATGCCTCGAACGGCTCGTCCGTGCGATCGAGCTCGTCGATCAACAGCACCGGCGCGCCGCCGGCATGAGGCGAGAGCGCTTGCAGGATGGGGCGGCGGATCAGGAAGCGCTCGCCGAAGATGTCGGTCCCGAGCCTGGTCGCATCGACCTGCCCTCGAGCCTCGGCGAGCCGGATCTCGATCATCTGCCGCGGATAGTTCCACTCGTACACGGCGGAGGCCGTGTCGAGGCCCTCGTAGCACTGCAGCCGCACGAGCTCGCGGGAGAGAGCGCGCGCGAGCACCTTGGCGATCTCCGTCTTGCCCACGCCCGCCTCGCCTTCGAGGAACAGCGGCCGACCCATCTTCAACGCGAGGAACACGCTGGTGGCGAGCCGGCGGTCGGCAAAGTAATCGTGCCGCTCCAGCAACGTAAGAACGGCGTCGACGCTGGCGGGAAGGGACGCTATGGACATGGCGGGAGGGGGAGAATTCCGATTATAGCGTCCCGCCGCGGGGGCCTCGGGGCGAGCCGGACGTGGCGACGCCGGCGGACGCGCGTCGGGTCAGCGGAAATCGCGCGAACGGGTGGCGAGCCGGCCGAGCAGCGCCGTCTGATCGCGCAGGCGCGCGGCGATGAGGTGCATCACCTCGCCTTCGCGCTCGAGCGTGCCGTAGACGCTGAGCAGGCTCGAGCGGAGCAATTCCTTGCGCTGCCGCTCGGCGAGATCGTTCCACACGATCACGTTGACCATGCCGGTCTCGTCCTCGAGCGTGACGAAAGTGACGCCGCTCGCGGTGCCGGGGCGCTGGCGGCCGGTGACGATTCCCGTGAAGCGGGCGGTGCGCCCGTGGGGCAGCGATTTGAGCTCGGCGGCGGTCGCCATGCCCTGGCGCGCGAGCCGCGTGCGCAGCAGCGCCAGCGGATGGCGGCCGAGCGAGAGACCGAGGCTCGCGTAATCGGCGACGATGTCCTCGCCTTCGCTCGGCGAGGCGAGAATGGCCGGCGCCTCGGCGATCGCCGAGCGCTCGAGCACTTCGGGCAGCCGCTCGATGCCGGCGACGTCCCAGACGGCGCGGCGCCTGTGGCCCGAGAGGCTCGCCAGTGCTCCCGCGGCGGCCAGCGCTTCGCTGTCGCGCGGGTTGAGTTGTGCCCGCCGAACGAGGTCGTCCACGCCCGCGAACGGCGCGCCTTGGCGCGCCGCGGCGACACGCTTGCCGCCGGCTTCGGAGAGGCCTTTGACGAGGCAGAGGCCGAGGCGCAGCGCGGGTTGAGCATTCCTGCCCGTCTCCTCCAGCGTGCACTCCCACCCGCTCACGGCCACGTCGGGGGCGCGCACTTCCACGCCGTGCCGGCGCACGTCCTGCACGAGCTGCGACGGAGAATAGAAGCCCATCGGCTGCGAATTGAGAAGCGCACAGGTGAACGCCGCGGGCTCGTAATGCTTGAGCCATGAGGACACGTAGACGAGCAGCGCGAAGCTGGCGGCGTGCGAATTGTGCACGACGAGATTGTTGGCCAGAAAATTGCGATCGCCTTCGATTTGCAGATCGTAGGTCGGCCGATCTCCCATGGCTTCGATCCCTACGACCCGGTCCCAATACACATCAGAATCCGCCAGCCGTCGCAACTCCGCAGAATGCAGTACCTTGGCCAAACGTTCGATTACCAACCGACGGAATCCGATCTTGGTATGGCTGCGAGCCTGGATCTCTCGCACCGAGAGACCCGACCTTCGGCCGCTCTCCACCCAACTTAGCTTCGCGTTGTCGCGTTCCCGACGGATGATTTGCCGAACCTCGGCGGGGATGATGTCGCGGGACATTCGCCCGTTTCCGGGGGCAGCCAGCCGTTCGGAGAGCCGACGCTTCTCGGGATCCAGAAATCGGCGGCCGATGTGCTGCCAGAAAAAAGTCAGCGGCTCCTTCCCCGTCACGGTAATGACGCTGTGTTCAAGCTGCCGACCCTTGGAGAAACGCACTCGCCGATAAAGGCGCGCGACGATACCCAACCGCAGGAGCAGATGCTGCACCTCCGTTGCCAGTCTGGGTGAAGCCGTATCGTATGCGGCATGTCCGCTGAGCGAGAATCCGCCGTCCCCCTCCCACAAACGGGCGAGCAGCAATGCAACGTCGCTGTCCGACAGCTCGAAAACCTGCGGGGGCAGAAACTTCTGTCGCGCAGTGCATCCCCATATGCCCAATTTCCGTATCCAAACCACCGCTCCAATGGGCCGGTGTCGATCGATCCGCCGGACCCGCACCGAAAAGCAATTCCGATGCCGCTCCACCACGGCGCGCGTGTTAGGGAAACGCTCGACGGACTTCACGAACTCGTCGCAATGCCATGAAGCGGTCGTGTAGAAATAAAACGTGTTGGGATGACAGACGTTTCCCTCGGCGATGAGATCGGCAAGCACCAGAATCTTATAGACAGGCCAATGGCGGACACCTTTTATCGGCAGTGAACGGGCTGCAGCCACCTGGTCGCCCGGGCGCAGCTCTCCAAGCTTGCGCCAGCCCTGCAAGGTCATGAACGGATGTTCGGCCGTCGCGGTTATCGTGTGACCCAGCGCCGTGTGCAAACGCAACACCGGCTTCGTACCGCTCGCTCGGACCTCGATCACCTTGCGCTTTTGCAGATGCAGCTTGTCGTCACAGGCAAGCGTGTTCTTGAAGGATGCACGATCGGAAAGAATCTCATCGATGGTGATCCAGCGACCGGTATCGGCATCCACGACACGTGTTTCGCCAACGACACATTCAGGGAAACCGTATTCGCCGAAGCCCAGGATCTGCTGGTAGATCTGCCGCGCGAAGGCCTCTTCGTAGCCGCGCTCGCGCATGCCGTCGATCAGGCGCTGCTCGAAGGGCTCGAGGCCCCCTTTGCGCTTCCACGCCGCCATCGAGCGGCGCAGCTGGTCGGATTCGCCCGGCGTGAAGCCCGCCGCGACCATGGCGAGCTGCATCACCTGCTCCTGGAAGATCGGCACGCCGAGCGTGCGCTCGAGCACGCTTTTGACGGCCGCGCTCGGGTACGTCACGGGCTCCGTGCCCTGCCGGCGGCGAAGGTAGGGGTGCACCATGCCGCCCTGGATCGGGCCCGGGCGCACGATCGCGACCTCGATCACCAGGTCGTAGAAACGCTTCGGTTTGAGCCGCGGCAGCATCGCCATCTGCGCCCGCGATTCCACCTGGAACACGCCGATGGTGTCGCCGTGGCCGATCATCTCGTACACGGCAGGATCCTCGGGCGGAACGTCGGTCAGCGCGAACGGCTTGCCGTGCCGCGCCGCGACGAGATCGAGCGCGCGCCGGATCGCCGAGAGCATGCCCAGGGCCAGCACGTCGACCTTCAGCAGTCCCAGCGCGTCGAGATCGTCCTTGTCCCACTCGATCACCGTGCGCTCGGGCATCGCCGCATTCTCGGTCGGCACGAGCTCCGCGAGGGGGCCGCGCGAGATCACGAATCCGCCGGTGTGCTGCGACAGATGCCTCGGGAAACCGAGCAGCGCCGTCACGAGATCGACCAGTCTTTGCATGACGGGGCTTTGCGGATCGAAGCCCGCCTCCGCCAGGCGCTTCGGGATCGCCCGCCGCCCGTCCCACCACGCCATCGACTGCGCCAGCCGGTCGACTTCGCCCACGTCGAGCCCGAGCGCCTTGCCGACGTCGCGCAACGCCGAGCGCGGCCGGTAGCAGATGACCGTCGCGGTGAGTGCCGCCCGGTCGCGGCCGTATTTGCCGTAGAGATACTGGATCACCTCCTCGCGCCGCTGGTGCTCGAAGTCGACGTCGATGTCGGGGGGCTCGTTGCGCTCGCGCGAGATGAAGCGCTCGAAGAGCATTTCCATGCGCGACGGATCGACCGCGGTGATGCCCAGGCAATAGCACACCGCGGAATTCGCGGCCGAGCCGCGCCCCTGGCAGAGGATGCCTTTGGAGCGGGCGAACTCGACGACGTCGTAGACGGTGAGGAAGAACGCCTCGTATCTCGCCTCGGCGATGATCGCGAGCTCGTGCTCGATGAGCTTGCGCACCTTGGCGCGCTGCGCTTCGGCGGTGGTCTCCGCGGGAAAGCGCCGAGCGAAGCCCTCTTCGGTGAGACAGCGCAGGTAGGAGGCCGGCGTCTCGCCCGAAGGGACGATCTCCTCGGGATATTCGTAGCGCAACTCCTCGAGCGAGAAATTGCAGCGCGCGGCGATGCCGAGCGTCTCGGCTCGCCATTCCGGCCGATAGAGCCGCTCGAGCGTGGCGAGCGGGCGCAAGTGGCGCTCGCCGTTGGGAAAGAGCGCAGCGCCCGCTTCCGCGACCGGAACTTTGAGCCGGATGGCCGTGAGCGTGTCCTGCAGCGCCCGGCGCTCGCGCACGTGCATGTGCACGTCGCCGGCCGCCACCAGGGGCACGCCCAGCGCGGCGCCGATCGCGGCGAGCGTTTCGCAGCGCTCGGCATCGTCGGCCGCGAGCAGCCGCTCCACGGCGATCCACAGCGCATGAGGGAAACGGCTCGAGAGCCAGCGCAGCGCCTCGACGTCCGGCGCGCGATCCGGCAGCCACAGCGCGAGGCATCCCGGCACGCCGTCGGCGAGATCGCCGCGCGTGAGCTTGTAGCTGCCTTTCGCCGCGTTGCGCCGGCCGCGCGTGACGAGCGCCGAGAGCCGAGCGTAGCTCGCGCGATCCGTGGCGAGCAGCACGAAGCGCAGGCCGTCGTCGAGGCGGAACTCGGAGCCGATGATGAGCGGCAGATTGCGCGTCTTCGCCTCGACGTGCGCCCGGACCGTGCCGGCGAGCGAGCATTCGTCGGTGATCGCGAGCGCCGCGTAGCCCAGCTCGTGCGCGCGCGCCACCAGCTCCTCGGGATGCGACGCGCCGCGCAGGAAGCTGAAGTTCGTCAGGCAGTGCAGCTCGGCGTAGGACATGGTAGGTGCGAATTCATTCGCACGTGTCGGGATGAATCCCGACCTACGCGAACACGCCGTGGACGTACCACGCGCCGTCGCGATCGCGATACAGCCACAGCATTTCGCCGCGCCGGCTGCGGCCGACGAAATAGTCGCGGCCCACGTCGCGACCGTCCCACCATCCGCTTTCGATGCGCTCGGGCCCGGAACGGAGCTCGAGCGCCGCGCCGGCAGGACCTTCGGGAAGCGCCCGCGGCTCGGGCAGCAGCCACAGCGGCCGCACGGGCAGCTCGCCCGGCTCAGCGTGGCTCTGCGCCGCGGCAACGCTCACGTTGCGTTCCCATCGCCACGCCCGCTCCGGCCGGTGATCGGCGTGCAGCGCAAGCGTGCGCACGGCCTCCTCGCCCAGCCGTGCGCGCAGCCGCTCGACGAGCTCGGTCCCCGCTTCCGCGTTCCTGCTCGGAGCGAAGAAGTCGCCGTCCTTGCCGTCGAGCCGCGCGGTTTCCTCGCTCGCCAGTCGGATCGCCTCGACGCGGTCGGGCAGCGTCGCGCGCGCGAGTCGCTCCCTGAGCACGGTCATGATGTGCTCGGCCTGCCGCGTTGCCTGGAGGCCCACGACGATCGAGGTTGGCGCCTCGTCCTCGTGCACGAGATCGCAGCGCAGTCGCGTGACGCCCGCGCCGCGTCCGCGCAGGAACCCGCACAGCTCGCCGACAAGGCGGCGGGCGCCGAAGAGCAGCGCCTCGGCTTCCTCGACCGGGGCCGGCAGCTCGAGCTGGGCTGCGTAGCGCTCCGGCGCGACGAACAGCGCTCGAGCGTCGGGAAGCCGTCCCAGCGCGCGATCGACCTCGTCCAGGAGCGCCTGTCCGAAGCGGCGCGCCGCGCCGTCGCGCGGCAACGCCGTGAGCTCGCCGATCGTCTCCACGCCGATCGCATGCAGCGTGGCGAGGGAGTTCCGCGCGTGCTCGAGCAGCTCGACAGACAGCGGGCTCAGCGCCGGCGCGATGTCAGCGGTTTCGATCGCGATCGCGCATCCGGCGCGCGCGAGGAGGCTCGCGGCCCCTGCCATCGGAGCCACGGCGATCGTGCCGGCAAAACCGATCTCGGTGAGACCGGCGCCGATGAGCCCCACCAGCCGCTCAGCGCCGCCGAAGTACCGCAGCCCGCCGGAAACCTCCAGCAGCACGCAAGCCGGCGGCTCGACGGCGACGGTCGGCGTCCATTGTCCCGCCCACAGCGCGATGCGCTCGAGCGCCGCGGCTTCCGCGCGCTCGTCGCGAAGATGGACGGCGAGCTCGGGATCGAGCGCGAGCGCGGCAGCGATCGACAAACCCGGGGCGATCCCGCGCTTTTTCGCCGCGGCATTGGCCGCGATCACGTCGGGCCTGTGGCTCGCGCTCGCCGTCACGGCGGGTGATTCGCTCGCATCGGCGCGCGCGAAAACGGCGAGCGGCAGATCGGCGAAGTGCAGGCAGATCCAGAGCATGGTGGGCCGTGTAGATTCATCCGGCCAGTGGCGCGCGAATGACTTCGCGCCTACGCCGATTCATCCCATCAGCGGTGCGCGAATGAATTCACACCTACCGGGTTCATGGTTCCGACCTCAGGTGACGCGGCGGCTTGCCGCGCGGATCGAGGTCCGGCAGGCGTCTCAGGCCATCGGCGTGCGCCAGAGCGCGATTCCAGATCCGGGCCGGCGGCATGCCGACCGGATACACGCGATTGAAACTCGGCGAAAGACCGCGCGCGCTCGACCGGCGGGCTCCGGGCGGGCCGCGACGCTCCAGCGACGAAGTCGTTCGAGCGCGCGCGTGGTGCGCGCGCAAGGCCGCCGCGACATCGATGCACAAAACCCTGCCGCACATTCCGCCGCGCCGCTTGAGCACGTCGAGCCGAAGCTCTTCGCCGGCCGGCGACAGGCGGATGCGCAGCGCTGCCGGCGACGGCATCCCGGCGCGCTCGCCGCTCGCGAACACCAACGCGATCGCTGGCGTGTCCTGCGCCGCCACGGCCAACCGCCGCAGGCGCGCGTCGTTGATCGACCGCGGCCAGAACAGGAGCGCGCCGGCGCTCTCCGAGCGCAGCACCTGCTCGGCCGCCCACCAGCGATCCTTCTCCTCGCCGGCGTCGATCACCACGATCCGCGCCGGCTCGATGTGCGAGCGCGCGAAGGCGGGTGCGTTGGGAAGATGCCGAGCGCCGACCAGCGCGATCCATCGATCCGCCTGCGAAAGCGTTTCCAGCGCCGGCAGCAGCAGGCGAAACTCGCCGATGCCCTCGGGGTCGACCAGCAGCTCGGTGAGTGCACCGCGAGGCCAGCCGCCGCCCGGCAATTCGCGATCGAGCTCGGCGAAGCCGCTCGCCAGCGCGTCTTCGCCGCGCGCCAGCTGGTCGCCGCGCCAGAGCAACGGATGGTGGAGCAGTTGAGCAACGGCGGGTTTCATGGCGGATCGGAAGCCCGCCCGGCGTGAAGCCGGGACGGACTTCGATCAGACAGGAGGAATAGTCTATCGAACGATCGTTCGATGCGTCAAGAGGGCACCCGGGTTAATGTTGTCAAGAGCAGGACTGGAGCACATGCCCACGGCTACGCCTTTCCCTCGTTCGAAACGATCCCGCGGTGCTCGCGCTCAACGGCAACACGCCGCGATCGGTTGAGCCGCGAGAATGGCCGATCAGCGACTGCGCGGTCTCGCCGATCCCGTCGGCTTCGCGCATCTCGCTTCGCAGATGGACCGCGTCGCGCAGCGCATCGCCGCGCAGGACGGCGTGCGGCTCGACCGCATGCTCGCCGACAACGGCGTGTCGCCGGGCGATCGCTGGCGCATGGCGATCGCTCCGCATGACGACTACGCCTACGCCGGATTCATGTATCCGCTCGTGCTGCGCAACGTCAAAGCCGACACCGTGATCATCTTCGGCGTTGCGCACAAAGCCCGCCAGCTGGAGCTCGAAGACGTGCTCGTCTTCGACAGCTTCACGCATTGGCGCGGACCGTACGGCGACATCGCCGTCTCGCCGCTGCGCGAGAGGCTCACCGAGCGGCTCCCGGAGGAAGCCTTCGTCGTCGATGACGCGATGCATTCGATCGAGCATTCGGTGGAGGCGAAGCTGCCGTTCCTGCAGCACGCGAACCGCAGCGTAAGCTTCGTTCCGATCCTCGTCCCCTCCATGTCGTACGCGCGGATGGAGGAGCTGGCGCGGCCGCTGGCCGGGGCGCTGGCGCGGATAGCGGACGAGGACGGGCTTGATTGGGGCCGCGACATCGCGCTTGTCTCTTCCACCGACGCCGTGCACTACGGCGACGAGGGCTGGGACGGAAGGAACTTCGCGTGCTACGGCGCCGATGGAGCCGGCCACGCCAAAGCCCTGGAGCACGAATGGCGGATACTGCGCGACTGCTTCGACGGCGCGCTCTCGCCCGAGCGAATCGAGCGCTTCACCCGCTACACGGTCGCCGAGCACGACCATCGCGAATACCAGTGGCCGTGGTGCGGACGCTACTCCGTGCCGCTCGGACTGCTCGTGGCCTGGCACCTGGGCCGGATTCGCCGCGCGAGCGCGCTATCCGGAACGGTCCTCGGCTACGCGACCTCGCTCGGCGAGCAGCGTATCCGCGTCGACGATCTCGACGGCATGGGCGTCACCGCCCCGGCGACGCTGCGCCACTGGGTGGGCTACGCCGCGGTGGGCTACGCCTAGGTCCGGATTTATCCGGACACGGCGGCGGAATGAATTCCGCCCTACGTCATCGCGGCGACCGCTCTCCCGGCGAGCACGGAGACCAGATGCGCGCGGTATTCCGCCGATCCGTGAATATCGTTGTTGAGATGATCGGCCGGAATCTTCACCGCCTTTGCCGCGTCGGGCGTGAAGCGCTTCGCAAGCGCGTCCTCGATCGCCTTGGCGCGGTGCGCGTGCGAGCCTGCCCCGGTCACCGCGACGCGAACGCCGCCGCCCGTTTGCGCGACGAACACGCCGACGAGCGCGAAGCGCGACGCCGGCTGCGGGAATTTGACGTACGCCGCCTTCTTCGGCAGCGGGAAGCTCACCGCGGTGATGATCTCGTCGGAGGCGAGCGCCGTCTCGTACAGGCCCTTGAAGAAATCATCGGCGGCGATCTTGCGCTTGTTGGTCTGCACCGTGGCGTTGAGTCCCACTACCGCGGCGGGATAGTCGGCCGCCGGATCGCTGTTGGCGATCGAGCCGCCGATGGTGCCGCGGTTGCGCACCTGCCTGTCGCCGATCCCCTCCGCCAGCGCCGCCAGCGCCGGGATCGCCTGCTTCACGACCGGAGAGGAAGCGACTTCGGCGTGGGTGGTGAGCGCGCCGATGACGATCGCGTCGCCTTCCTTCCTGATGCCCTTGAGCTCGGCGATGCCGGAGAGGTCGACGACGGTGCCGGGATTCGCGAGCCGCAGCTTCATCGCGCCGACGAGGCTCTGCCCTCCGGCGAGCGCCTTGCCGCCGCTCTTGGCCAGCGCGGCCGCCGCATCGGCGACCGATTTCGCGCGTTGATATTCGACTGCGTACATGATCGGGTCTCCTGTCGCGTTAGCGCTTCGCCGCCTGGATCGCGCTCCACACGCGATGCGGCGTGGCGGGCATGTCGAGGTACTTCACGCCCGCCGCGGACAGCGCGTCGTGCACGGCGTTCATCAGCGCCGCCGGCGATCCGATGGCCCCGGCCTCGCCGCAGCCCTTGGCGCCCAGCGGGTTGTGGGTGCACGGCGTCACCTTGGTCGCGACCTTGAACGACGGCAGGTCGTCGGCGCGCGGCAGGGCGTAGTCCATAAAGCTGCCGGTCAGGAGCTGTCCGCTGTCCTTGTCGTAGACGCAACACTCGAGCAGCGCCTGGCCGATGCCCTGCGCGAGCCCCCCATGGACCTGTCCCTCGACGATCATCGGGTTGATGATGTTGCCGAAGTCGTCACAGGCCGAGAAGTTCACGATCTGCACCGTGCCGGTATCGGGGTCGATCTCCACTTCGCAGATGTGCGTGCCCGCCGGGAAGGTGAAGTTGGTGGGATCGTAGAACGCGGTCTCGTCGAGACCGGGCTCGAGCTTGTCGAGCGGATAGTTGTGCGGCACATAAGCCGCCAGCGCCACCTCGCCGAACGCCTTGCTGCGATCGGTCCCGGCCACGGTGAACTTGCCGTCCTTGAACTCGACGTCCGCTTCGGCGGCTTCGAGCAGGTGCGCGGCGATCTTGCATCCCTTGGCGACGATCTTGTCGAGCGCCTTGACGATCGCGGTGCCGCCCACCGCCAGCGAGCGCGAGCCGTAGGTTCCCATGCCGAAGGGAATCCGACCCGTGTCGCCGTGCACGACCTCGACGCTCTCGATCGGGATGCCGAGCCGGGTCGCCACGACCTGCGCGAAAGTGGTCTCGTGCCCCTGCCCGTGGCTGTGCGAACCGGTGAACACGGTCACGCCGCCGGTCGGGTTGACGCGGACTTCGCCCGCTTCGTACAAACCCGCGCGCGCGCCGAGCGCGCCGGCGATGTTCGACGGCGCGAGCCCGCAGGCCTCGATGTACGAGGAATAGCCCAGGCCGCGCAGCTTGCCGCGCTTGGCCGCTTCCGCCTTGCGCGCCGGGAAGCCTGCGACGTCGGCGATCTTCATCGCCTCGTCCAGGCAGGCGTCATAGCCGCCCGTGTCGTAGTTGAGCGCCACCGGCGTCTGATACGGGAAGTCGCGGATGAAGTTGCGGCGGCGGATCTCGTCCTGGGCGATCCCCATCTCGGCCGCGGCCGCATGCACCAGGCGTTCGACCACGTAGGTGGCTTCCGGCCGACCCGCGCCGCGGTAGGCGTCGACCGGCGCGGTATTGGTGAACGCCGCGGTCACCTCGCAGTAGATCGTCGGCGTCGTGTACTGCCCCGCGAGCAGCGTCGCATACAGGATCGTCGGAATGCACGAGGCGAAGGTCGACAGATACGCGCCCATCGCCGCGGTCGTGTGCACGCGCATCGCCAGGAACTTGCCGTTCTTGTCGAGCGCGAGCTCGGCCCGGGTGACGTGGTCGCGGCCGTGGGCGTCGGAGAGGAACGATTCGCTGCGCTCGGCCGTCCACTTGATCGGCCGGTTGACCCGCTTCGCCGCCCAGACCATCGCGGTCTCTTCGGGATAGAGATAGATCTTCGAACCGAAGCCGCCGCCGACGTCCGGCGCGATCACCCGCACCTTCGTCTCGGGCAGTCCCAGCACGAAGGCCGTCATCAGCAGCCGCTCGACGTGCGGATTCTGGCTGGTGACGTAAAGCGTGTAACCGTCGTCGGCACGGCTGTAACTCGCCACGGCCGCGCGAGGCTCGATGGCGTTGGGGATGAGCCGGTTGTTGACGATGTCGAGCCTGGTGACGTGGGCGGCGCCGGCGAACGCCGCGTCGACCTTCGCCTTGTCGCCCAGCGCCCAAGTGTAGCACTTGTTGCCCGGTGCGCCGTCGTGGATCTGCGGCGCGCCCGACGCAAGCGCGTCGACGGGATTGACCACCGCCGGCAGCACGTCGTAGTCGACGTCGATCATCTCGGCGGCGTCCTTGGCCTGCTCGGGCGACTCGGCAATGACGAGCGCCACCGGATCACCGACGTAACGAACCTTGCCTTGCGCCAGCACCGGATGCGGCGGCTCCTTCATCGGCTGCCCGTCCGTGCCGGTGATGAGCCAGCCGCAGGGCAGACCGTTCACGCCGGTGAGATCGGCGCCCGTGTAGACGGCCACCACGCCGGCCGCGCTCTTCGCCTTGCTCGTGTCGATCCTGCCGATCTTGGCGTGCGCGTGCGGCGAGCGCAGGAAGTATGCATGCGTGTGATGCGGCGGATTGACGTCGTCGGTGTACTGGCCGGCACCGGTCAGAAAGCGCACGTCCTCCTTGCGCTTGACCGACTGGCCGATGAAATTCATGTCGTTCGCGCCCATGATCACCTCCGCATGGCCGCGGCGCCCTGGGCGACCGCCTTGACGATGTTCTGGTAGCCCGTGCAGCGGCAGAGGTTGCCTTCCAGCTCGGCGCGGATGGTCTTCTCGTCCGCGTTCGGATGCCGTTGCACGAGATCGATGGCGCTCATCACCATGCCCGGCGTGCAGAAGCCGCACTGCAGCCCGTGGCACTCCTTGAACGCCGCCTGCATGGGATGGAGCTCGCCGTTCGTGGCCAGCCCTTCGATGGTCGTGACCTTCGCGCCCTCGGCCTGCACGGCCAGGATCGTGCACGCCTTGACGGCGTTGCCGTCGACGAGCACGGTGCAGGCGCCGCACTGCCCGGTGTCGCAGCCGACGTGCGTGCCGGTCAGCGCGAGGTTGTTGCGGATGAAATCGACCAGCAGCGTGCGCGGGTCGACGTCCGCGCGTACCGCTTTGCCGTTGACGGAGAGTGAAAGGGAGACGGACACGAGCGACCTCCTGCGAATGGATACCGGCGCTTCGGGAAGTAATTCTACGGAGCGTTTCGCGACGGCGAAGCTAGGATACTCCGCGCGAAAGGCGAGGGCAACGTGACCGCCCGTGCCCAATCCGGCCCGAGTCTCGCGGGTCGACGGCCTCGAGCCCAAGCGCGGGGTCGACGGCCTCGCTTCAGGGGCCCAGATTGCCGATGTACTGCGAGAGGTTCTCGATGTCCTGGTCGGACAGGTTCGCGGTGTAGCTCGTCATGTTACCCGCGTCGTTGGTGCGCCGCTTGGCGTGGAAGTCAGAGAGCTGCTTCTTGACGTACTGCGGCCACTGTCCCGCCTCGCGCGGGATCTCGTTCTGCCCGACGAAGCCGCCGAGGTGGCACATCGGGCAGAGCGCCGCGTCCGCGACCTTGCGCCCCGCCTCGACCTTGGCGCTGTCGAACTGGAACTTGATCCGCTCCGGTTTCTGCGCCTCGTAGTAGTTCCCGAGCGCGATCATATCCTCCTGCGACAGGCCGGCCGCCATCGGCGACATCTGCGGATCGCTGCGCCGGCCCTCCCTGAAATCCTTGAGCTGGTTGTAGATGTAGCGCCAGCTCTGTCCGGCCAGAATCGGGTATTGCGGGTCCTGCGAATTGCCCTCCGGCCCGTGGCAGGCCGCGCAGATCGCTGACTTCTCCCGCCCCGCCGCGACCTGCGCCGGATCGGGTTGGTGCTGAGCCAGGGCGGAGGCGGCGAGCGCGAGCGCGCCGAGAGCCGTGAAGGCGGAGCGGGTCATGCTCTGGGAAAAATGCAACGCGGCTGCCCGGTATGACCCGGGCGAGCCGCGTCGGCTTCGAAGGTGCGGCGGCGTCTCCCGAAACCGCGGACTACGGCAGCGCGAACACGAACACGCTGTTGCCGCGCTTCGAGTCGATCTGATTGTTGCCGCCCGCCGCGACGGCGACGTACTGTTTGCCGCCGACCATGTACGACACCGCCGGGGCGTTGACACCGGCGCCGCAGTTGTACTTCCAAAGCTCCCGCCCGTCCTTGGCGTCGAAGGCCTTGAACCAGCCGTTCGCCTCGCCGTTGAACACCACGTTGCCGGCGGTGGCGAGCACGCCGCCGATCAGCGGCTGCGGCGTCTTGTGCTTCCAGGCGATCTTGCCGGTGTCGAGGTTCACCGCGACGAGCTGGCCCCACTGCTCCTCGGTCGGAATGACCTTGAACGCGCCGCCGAGCCACAGCTTGCCGCCCGGATAGGGCACTTCCTCGACGCTGTAGGTCATCGGCTGGTGCAGGTTGGCCGCGTAGGCGAGGTGCAACCCCGGGTTGATCGCCATCGGCGACCATTCCACGCCGCCGTTCGCGCCGGGCAGCATCCGCGCACCCTCCTTCGTGGGCAGAACCCACATGTTCTCCTGCGGAATCATCGCCTCGGAGAAGCGGATCAGCTTGCCGCTCGCGCGGTCCACGACATACACGTGGCCGGTCTTGCCGCCGTGGATCGCCACGTCGACCATCTTGCCGCTCTTGTCCCTGGCCTGCGTCAGGATCACCGGGCTCACGGCATCGAGGTCCCACACGTCGTGCGGGACGAACTGGAGGTGCCACTTGTACGTGCCCTTGTCGAGGTCGATCGCGACCATCGAGTCGGTGTACAGGTTGTCGCCCGGCCGGATCGCGCCGTAGAGGTCGGGCGAGGGGTTGCCGACGACGAAGACGATCGTATGCGTCTTCCTGTCGATCGCCGGCGTCATCCACACCCCGCCGCCGAGCTTGTCGAAGAACGAGCTGTCCTTGGCGAAGCCCGCCTTCTCGGCGTCGATGTTGCGATGCTCGTCACGCCCGGTCGCGTCGTCCTTCGCCCACACGCCTTCGTGGCCCTTCTCGGGAATGGTGTAGAAGGTCCACAGGAGCTTGCCGTCGTTGGCGTCGAACGCCTTGACGAAGCCGCGGATGCCGTACTCGCCGCCGTTGGTGCCGATGATCACCTTGCCGTCGACGACCACGGGCGCCATCGTCTCCGAGTAGCCCTTGTCGGGATCGGCGATCTGCGTCTCCCACAGGACCTTGCCGGTCTTCGCGTCGAGGGCGACCAGCTTGGCGTCGATCGTGCCCATGTAGAGCTTGCCCTCGGAGATCGCCACGCCGCGGTTGTTGTTGCCGCAGCACACCGTGACGATCGGTCCCAGCTTGTGCTTGTAGTGCCAGTACTCCTCGCCGGTCGCCGCGTCGATGGCGTAGACGTGATTGAACGACGTGGTCAGGAACATCACGCCGTTGTCGACGATCGGCGCCGTCTCCATCGACTCGAGCACGGCGGTCTGGAACACGAAGGCCGGCTTGAGACGACTCACGTTCTCCGAGGTGATCTGCTTGCCGGGATAGTAGCGCGTGTTGTCGTAGTTGCCGTTCGAATGCAGCCAGTTCTTGCCGTCCTTGGCGGCATTGTCCAGCATCGACTGCGTTATCGGCGTGAGGTTCGCCGACATGGGCCGTGCCGTGGTCGTTGCCCCGGCGGCCATCTCCTGCGCCGCGACGACGCTGGATCCGAGTGCGAAAGCGCATCCGACGGCGACAGCCGCCAGGCTGACGAAACGAGATGACATAGGCTTCTCCTCCAATGCCCAGAGATGTTATTGTGAGCGCGCGGCAAGCCGCGATTCGAGCCGCGCGAGTGGTTTTCCCCCGCGGAAACCTTATAGTCGAAAAGGTTGGCCAATGCAAACCGGCCAGCCTCGGCCGACGATGAGGCCAGAATCGCCGAGAACGCCGCGCCAATTCCGGGAGATGCAAAGGATGTACCCGCCACGCCATGTCGTTGTCGTCTGGCTTCTCGCCGCCATCGGGGCCGCACCCAGCGCCGCGCTCGCGCAGGAGGCCACTCCGAACCTGCAGCTCCTCGCCGCGGCGCGCGCCGGCGACTCGGCCGGCGTGGCGCGCGCCCTGGCGGCGGGCGCCACGCCCGACGCGCGCAGCCGCATCGGCGAGACGGCTCTGGTGATCGCGCTCAAGGCCGGACGGGTCGAGCTGGCGCGGCAGATGCTCGACGCCGGAGCCGACGTCAACGTGGCCGCCGTCAACGGCGTCACGCCGCTGATGGCGGCGGCCTACGGCGGCTACACGGACATCGCTCGAGCGCTGCTGGCCAAGGGCGCCGCGGTCGCCGCCGTGGACCGCGTGCAGAAGACCGCGATGACCTATGCCGCCGGACAGGGCAGCACCGAGATCGTGCGATTGCTCCTCGGCAGCGGCGTCGACCCGAATGCCACCTACGCCCACTCGCTCACCGCGCTGATGTGGGCCGCCGGCTACGGGCAGACCGAGACCGTGCGTGCCCTGCTCTCGGCCGGTGCCCGCGTCGAGCTGCGCGACGACCGCGGCAAGAGCGCGCTGGACATCGCCCGCGAGGGCAACTTTCCGGAGACCGCGAAGCTGCTGGAAAGCGCCGGCAAAACCTAGCGCCGGGTCAACGCTCCCTGAGCCTCGACCATGGCCGCCGCGGCGCGCCTGCGCCAGGGCCACATCCGCCGGAAGGAGCCGTCGCGATCGACGAGCGCGTGCTTCGTGGCGCCCGCGAGGTGCAGCAGCAGCGCGCCGACCAGTACCCAGCTGTTGGCGAAGTGCGCGACGCTCATCGCATCCTTGAGCGCGTCGTCCTTCGCCGCCCACGCCGGCAGCACGACGCCGAAGATCCTGACCGGGTAGCCGCTGAACGCCGATCCGAGATAGCCGGTCAGCGGCTGGACGAACAGGCACAGGTAGAGCAGGACGTGCACCGCCCGCGCGGTGCTTGCCTGCCAGCCCGGCATGGGGCCGAAGGGTGGGGGCGGATGCGTCGCGCGCCATGCGCTGCGCAGCACCATCAGGGCGAGAATCGAAAGCCCGATCGACTTGTGCAGGTTGAAGGCGTCGACCCGCGGACCGACCGGAACCTTCGGAATCGCCTGCATCGACCAGCCCAGCGCGATCATGAACAGCACCAGCGCCGCGACCAGCCAGTGCAGCGCGGCGGCGGTGGGCGTGTAACGGGCCGAATCAGAAGCGGACATTGGCGCTCACGCCGGCCAGGTAGCTGCGGCCCGGCGAGGGCTCGAAAAAGCGGCCGTTGGTGTCGCCCACGATCACCGAGCCGACGTAGTTGCGATCGAACAGGTTGTTGACCCGCACGAACTCGCGGAACGTCCAGGCTCGCGTCGTCTGCTCGAAACCGAGGCGCGCGTTGGCGATGGCGTAGCTCGGCGCGGCGTCGGTGTTGCGGTCGTTGACGTAGATCTTGCCCGAATACTGTCCCTCGATCGCGGCGTTGATCCCGTACCACTCGGGCTTCGCCCAGGCGAGCTCGGCGAACGCGCTCGCCTGCGGCACGCCCGGAAGGCGCGAGCCCGCCGGGATCGGCTGAGGCGGAACGCCGGTCGTCGCATCGGAGGCGAACTCCGCCGAGAGGTAGGTGTACGACGCGTAGGCGTTGAAGCCGTTGGGCAAGGGTGCATCCCACTCCGCCTCGACGCCGCGACGCCGCGTCTTGCTCGCGTTCTTGTAGGTCGTGCGGCCGCCGGTGGCGGTGTCGATCACGATCTCGTCGGAGGTTCGCGTCGTGAACACCGCGACGTTGAGCCGCTGGCGTCCGAAGAGGTAGGCCTTGACGCCGGCCTCCGCGGAGCGGCTGATCGCGGGGCGCAGATCGAAATTCAGTCCCGTGCCGACGTTCCGGTAGGCGAGCTCGATGAAGCTCGGCGTCTCGAAGCCCTCTCCCCAGTTGACGTAGAAATTGAGCTCCGGCGCGGCGTGCCAGACGGCGCCCGCGACCGGCGAGAAATGGTTGTAGCTCACCCGGCCACTGTCGTCGGGATTCGAGTCGTTGATGTAGTGATCGTCGGACTTGAAGCGCACGTCGCTGTAGCGCGCCCCGGCGAGAACCGAAAGCTGTCCCTCGGGCCACCACTCGGCCTGCAGATAGCCGTCCGTGGAACTCACGTAGTCGTCCTCGTCGCGCCGCAGCTCGCCCAGGTCGCCGTTGTTGTTGACGAATCCCTTGCGGCGCTGATGCTGACTGTCGTACGCCGTTCCCGCCGTCACCGTGAGCGGCCCGCCTCCCAGCAAGAACCGGCCGGTGACGCGGGCGTCGACGCCGCCGAAGTCGCCGTTGAGGTCGGTGACGCCGCCCGAGGACGTCGCCAGTGTCCCGGCGAGCGCCAGATACTGGCGCACCAGCCGGCGGCCGCCGTAGCCGGTCACGCGCAGATCGGCGTTCGCGCTCAAGTGCCGCTCGAGCGTCGCGCCGCCCTGCGTCTGGTTCACCGTCTTGCGCGTGTTGAACTGCGTCGCGGCGGGGTCGGCCTGGCGCGGATCGGCTTCCCACTCCGCGCGCGTGAGACCGAGCGGATCCTGCGCCTCGGGCTGATAGAGCGAGTTGCCGATCAGCGTGACCCGGGTGTCGGGGTCCCCGTCGAACGTGACCTTGGCGTTGGCGAGACTGCGCGAGGCCTCGCTGTGATCGCGGAAGCCGTCGGTCGCGAAGTGGTTGCCGGCGACGACGTAGCCCACGCCGCGGTAGACGCCCTCGCCCTTGAGGATCGCGTTGTACGTGCCGTAGCTCCCGCCGACGATCTCGCCCTTGGCCTGCGGCGGGTCGGTGCCGTCCTCGGTGAACACCGAGATCACGCCGCCCGAGGCGTTGCCGTAGAGCGCGGAGAACGGGCCGCGCAGCACCTCGATGCGTTTCGCCGAGACGAGGCTGAAGCTGCCGGTCTGGCCCTGGCCGTCGGGCATCGTGGCGGGGATGTTGTCCTGGAACAGCCGCACGCTGCGCACGCCGAAGTTCGCGCGCGCGCCGAAGCCGCGGATCGACACCATCAAGTCCTGCGCGTAGTTGTTGCGGTTCGCCGCCACCACGCCCGGAACGCGCACGAGAGACTCGGAAAGATTGAGCTGAAGCTGGTTGCGCTGGATCAGCGACGCGTCGATGCTGTCGATCGCCACCGGCAGGTCGAACGCGCGCTCCTCGACGCGCGTGGCGGTGACCACCAGGGGATCGAGCCGCTGGGTGACTTGCGCTTCGGCGATCGCAACCCACCCCGCTGCGACGGCCGCCACTCCGAGGAATGCACCGTTCGGCCTGCAGCGTTTGCTGGCTCGCATTCCGCCTTCCCTCGCCGGGGTCGAAGCAAAAACTCGTGTAGCATAGCCGATCGCTCGCGCCCGCTCCAAGCGCAAGCGCGTGCCGGATTGCAAAGGATCGGAATGATGCCGCGGTGGACCCTGTTGATTGCGCTGATGGCGGCGGCGCTCGGCGCCAGCGCGGCCGCGGCGCCGCGCGCTTATGTCTCGAACGAGGGCTCGGCCTCGATCTCGGTCATCGACACGGCGACCGACCGGGTCACCGCCACGCTGCCGCTGGCGCGGAAGCCGCGCGGCATCGCCATCTCGCACGACGGGTCGCGCCTGTACGTCAGCGACCAGGACGCCAACGCGCTGCTGACCATCGATACCGCCAGGGGTCAAGTACTCTCCGCCACCCCGCTTGGCAATTCGCCGGAAGGGATCTACCTGTCCCCCGACGGAAAGTGGCTGTCCGCGGCCGTCGAGGAGGACAACCAGGTGGCACTGGTCGATACGGCCACCGGACAAGTCGCCAAGCGGATCACGATGCACGGGAAGAACCCCGAGCATGCGGTGTTCAGCCCCGACGGCAAATGGCTGTACGTGAGCAGCGAAGAAGCCGACAGCGCCGACATCGTCGACCTCGCCAAGGGCGAGGTGGTGAAATCGGTGAAGACCGGCGACCGGCCGCGTGGCATCGGTTTCCTGCCCGATTCGAGCCGAGCGTACGTGGCCGCCGAGAATGCCGACACGGTGAACGTCTTCGACGTGGCGCGCGGCGAGGTGATCGAGCGCATCAAGGCCGGCAGCCGCTCCAACGGCGTCATGGTCCGTCCGGATGGCAAGCGCGTGTACGTCACTTCCGGAGGCGAAGGGACGGTGCAGGTGATCGATCCGGCGACCAATACCATCATCGCCAAGATCCCGGTCGGCAAACGCCCCTGGAACATGGCCATCACGCCCGACGGCCGCAAGCTCTACGTCGCCTGCGGCCGCTCGAACGCGGTCGCCGTGATCGACACGGAGACCAATACCAAGATCGCCGATGTCCCGGTCGGTGCGCTGCCCTGGGGCGTGGCGATCCATTGACGCGATTGTCGGCCGTGCCGCGCGCCTGGCGCTGGCGCTGGCATGGTTCTTCGGCGCGGATGCAGCCTCGGCGCAGAACCCGGCGGAAGTCTTCGAGCTGCCCACCGTGTCGGTGGTCGGGACAACGCCGCTGCCCGGGCTGGGCACGGCTGCGCGCGACGTGCCGGCGAACGTGCAGATCTTCGGCAGCCGCGAGATCGGCCAGCAGCGTCCGCTGGATCTCACCGACTTCCTCGATCGCAACGCCAACAGCGTCGGCACCGGATCCGGCCAGGGCAACCCCTATCAGCGCGACCTCTCCTTCCGCGGCTTCGCCGCCTCGCCGCTGCTCGGCACGCCGCAGGGCATCTCCGTGTTCCAGGACGGCGTGCGCATCAACGAGGCGTTCGGCGACGTCGTAAACTGGGATCTGCTGCCGCCGGAGGCGATCTCCAGCGTGCAGCTCATCCCGGGATCGAATCCGCTGTTCGGGCTGAACACGCTCGGCGGCGCGCTCGCGGTGTACACCAAGAGCGGCGCGCAGTATCCCGGTGGATCGCTCGAGCTCTCCACCGGCTCCTTCCGCCGTCACACGGCGCTCGTGCAGTACGGCGGCGCCCGCGACCGGCTCGACTACTTCCTCGCCGGCGACGTGTCGAGCGACGACGGCTGGGCGGAGCACAACCCGAGCCGGGTCAAGCGGATGTTCGGCAAGGTCGGCTACCAGGACGATCGCTCGGACCTCGATGTCTCGCTCACGCTCGCCGACAACACCCTGCAGGGTACGCAGACGCTGCCGCAGTCGTGGCTCGACACGCCCCGGGAGGCGTACACCTTTCCCGACACCAACGAGAACCGCCTCGCATTCCTGGCGGCGAAGGGAAGCCGATTCCTGAGCGACGTGGCGTTGCTGGGCGGCACCCTCTACTATCGCCGTTACCGCAACGCCAATCTCAGCAGCAACGTCAACGCCGACTTCGGCGTGCTCGATCCGTCGACCGGCATTCCCGACGACACGGAGGCCACCAACGACCGCTCGGTCACCGACCAGAGGAGCTGGGGACTCGGCCTGCAGTTCACGCTCCTGGGTGATCTCGCGGGAAGGCGCAACCAGTTCATCATCGGGGCGAGCGGGGACTTCGGCGACACGGGTTTCACGCAGCAGTCGCAGCCGGCGCAGTTCGGCACGGGCAGGGAAGCGATCGCCACCGGCGACTTCGTCCCGGAGACCGACGTCGACACGCGCAATCGCTATTGGGGAGCGTTCTTCGCCGACACGCTGGCGCTCGACGAGCGCTGGACGCTCACGCTCGCCGGCCGGTACAACCGCGCGCGCATCGACGTCAACGATCGCAGCGGCGAAGACCCCGGCCTCGACAGCGCGAGCACGTTTTCGCGCCTCAATCCCGCGTTCGGCGTCAACTTCAACCCCTCGCCGGCGGTCACGGCGTACGCTTCGTACAGCGAGGGCATGCGCGCGCCGTCGCCGGTGGAGCTCACCTGCGCCGACGCGCAGGCGCCGTGCAAGCTACCGAACGTTTTCTTAACCGATCCGCCGCTGCGCAAGGTCGTGTCCAGGACGATCGAGGCCGGCGCGCGCGGACGCCACGGCTCGGGCGTCGACTGGTCGGCCGCCGTCTACCGCACCGACCTCGACGACGACATCGCTTTCATCACCACCGGTCAGGGCGCGGTCAGCAGCGGGTTCTTCCAGAACATCGGCAAGACCCGGCGCGAGGGCATCGAGCTGGGAGCCAACGTTCAGCTGTCGGCCGTCTCGCTCAATCTGCGCTACAGTCGGACGAATGCGACGTTCCGCTCGACGTTCCTTGCGGCGAGCCCGAACAATTCGACCGCCAACGCGAACGGCGCGATCGTGGTGCATCCCGGAGACCGCGTTCCCGGCATTCCGGCCGACTCCTTCAAGCTCCGCGCCGATCTCGAGCTCGCTCAAGGCTGGTCGCTCGGCGCGAGCCTGGTCGTCGCCTCGAGCCAGTACGCGCACGGCGACGAAAACAACCGCGACCGCAACGGCCGGGTTCCCGGTTACGCGGTGGTCGACTTGGACGCGCGCTGGCGCTTCGCCCGCGACTGGGAGCTCTTCGCGGCGCTGAGCAACGTCTTCGATCGCCGCTATCAGAACTTCGCCATCCTCGGCGCCAACGCCTTCAACGGGCCGGAGCGGACGTTCGGGCCGGCGCTGGGCCTCGCACCAGCGCCGGAGCAGTTCCGTGCCGTCGGCGCCCCGCGCGGAGCGTGGATCGGAGTGCGGTATGCTTTCGCGCTGGCCGAAAAGCCTTGACGCAAACCGGCCCGGACCGTGCAAACGACGCCTGTCTCTCGCCGCGCCTTTCTTCGTAGCTTGAGCGCGATGGCGCTCGCCACCGTGACGGAGGCGCGGGCCGACCCGGCGACCGCGCCGCCGCCGGCGGCGTTGAGCTGCGGCACGGGTGGGATCGCCGCGCTTTACATTCCGCGCGATCGAGGCTTCCTCGGGCGTCTCGCGCTCGACGACGAGGTCCTGACCCTGCGCGCCGCGCCGCTTCCCTCCGGTGCAGCGCCCGCGGAGTTGACGCGCGGGTACGTCGCCTCGGTCGGCGGCCGGGATTACCTCAACCCGACGCTGGTGCTCGCGCCGGGTCAGCGCGTGCGCGTCGATCTCGTCAACGGCATCGACGAGCCGACGATCGTGCACTGGCACGGATTCGCGGTCGACACGCGCAACGACGGCGGCGGCACCGTGCTCGCGGCGCCCGGCGAGCGCTACGCCTACGATTTCACGCTGCGCAATCGCGGCGGCCTCTACTGGTACCACCCGCACCCGCACGGGTTGACGGCCGGCCAGGCCTATCGGGGCATGTTCGGAATGGTCGAGATCGGCGACGGCGACGAGGAGCGGCTGCGCCGCGCGCTCGATCTCGTCCCGGGAACCACCGAGCTGCCGCTGGTGCTCCAGGATCGACGCGCCGGCAGCGATTACGCGCCGTCGGAGGCCGATCGCATGCACGGCTTCCTCGGCGATCGGGTGCTGCTCAACGGCACGGCGTGCCCGCAACTCGACGTCGCCACTCGCATCTACCGCTTCCGCGTCCTCAACGCCTCGAACGCGCGCACCTACCGGCTCGGCTTTCGCGACGCGGACGGGAAGCCGTTCGCCTTCACGCTGATCGGCAACGACGGGGGCCTGCTTCCCGCGCCGCGCAGCTGCACGGATTGCTTGATCTCGACCGCCGAGCGGCTGGACATTCTGCTCGACCTCGCCGAGCTCGGCGCCGGCGATACGCTCACGCTCGAGACGCTGGCCTTCGATCCCATGCACATGGAGATGGCCCCGGCGCCGCGCGGTGAGGGAGGCGCGGTGGACCATTCCGCAATGGGGCACGGAGCGGCTCCCGGGGCCACCGGGTCCGGGGCACCGGTCGACCACGCCGCCATGGGCCACGGCGCGGGCGACGCGCACGCCGAGCACCTCGCGCACGGCGGCGCGTTTCCCGAAGGCTCGCGCCGGGCGCTGCTCGTGCTGCGGGTGCGCGAGAAGACGCGCTACGGCGGCCGCATCCCGGCCCGGCTCTCCTCCGTGCCGGCGATCGACGTCGCAGGCGCGACCGAGCGGCCGTTTCGTCTCGGCTTCGCCAAGGGGCGCTGGCGCATCAACGATCGGGTGTTCGCGATGGGCGAGACGCCGATCGAGGTCAAGCGCAACACGGTCGAAGTCTGGCTCATCCGCAACTACTTCAACAGCATGCCCCACGCGATGCACCTGCACGGCTTCGGTTTCGAAGTCCTGGAGCGACAGACCAGTCCCGACGCGATCGCCGCGCTCAGGGTCGACGATCGCGGCCGGCTTGCGACCGACGGCGGGCGCAAGGACACCGTGCTCGTCTGGCCCGGAGAGAGCGTGCGGATCGCGATCGACTTCGCCTGCCCGTTTCCCGGCGACCAGACCTACATGTTCCACTGCCACAATCTCGAGCACGAGGACGGGGGAATGATGCTCGGCGTCAAGGTGAGCTAGAGGCCGTCGTCGTGTCCGGCGCGACGCCCGCACAACGATGAGCGATCCTTCGCTGGCGGTGGCCGTACGCGCGGCGCGCAACGCGGCCGCGATCGTCACCGACGCCGCGCAGGACCTGCGGCGCCTGCCTGCGTTCTCGACCGGCCACGGGGAGATCGTGTCGGCGGCCGAGAAGGAAGCCGAGGATGCGATCCGCAGCACGCTCAAGGCGGCCTTTCCCGAGCACGCATTCGCCGGAGCGGACGCGGCTGCCGGCGCCGGGCCGGATTCGAGCTGGCGCTGGATCGTCCACGCCATCGACGGAACGGCCAACTTCGGTCACGGCTATCCGCATTACGCCATCTCCATCGCGCTCGCCCGCGGCTCGGATGTGACGCACGCGGTCGTGCTCGACCCGCTGCGCAACGAGCTGTTCACCGCCACCAAGGCCCGCGGCGCGTTTGCGAACGGCGTGGCGTTGCGCGTCTCGGCGTGCACGATGCTGGAGCGCGGACTGGTCGGTACGGCGGTGCCCTGGCGCGAGAGCCCCAAGCTCTCCGCCTACCTGCCGCTATTCGCCTCGGTGGCGCGCCGCTGCGCCGGCATCCGCCGCGGCGGCTCCGCGGCCCTCGATCTTGCCTACGTCGCCGCCGGCCGGCTCGACGGGTTCTGGTCAGTGAGTCTCAATTGGCGCGACGTCGCGGCCGGTGCGCTGCTCGTTCGCGAAGCCGGAGGCCGCGTGGGCGACTTCGCCGGCGGTGAGGACAGCCTGCGCGTCGGCGGGATGATCGCCGCAGCGCCGGGCGTATTCCACGCGCTGCGCGAGGCGATCGACGCGGCGCTGTAGACGGGGCGGTGGGCCGAGATCAGCCGCCCAGTTCGAGGAGCTGCCGGTGCAATGCCGGGGCGATCTCGACGCCGTCGTTCGCCGCGGCGGCGGCGAGCGCACGGCGCCGGTCGTTGGGCAACCGGACGCCCGCCTCCGCGGTCATCGCGGTGAGCAGCGCTTCGACGCGCTCGTCGTAGACGGATCGGCCCGCCAGCGCGGCCGGATCGATGGCGAGGAACGCCTGGCCGAGCCGCGGACGGTTACCTTCGTCGACGAAGAACGACGTCGCCTCGAAGCCGAGCGCGGCGCCGGTGAGCGCGGTGACCAGCAGCTCGACGATGAGCGCCAGCGTCGCGCCCTTGGTGCCGCCCATCGCCAGCATGCTGCCCTCGAGGCCGGCGCGCGGGTCGGTGGTGGGCTTGCCTTCGCGATCGAGCGCCCAGCCGAGCGGGATCGGCCGACCGTCGCGCGCGGCGACCATGAGCTTGCCGCGCGCCACCTCGGAAAGCGAGAGGTCGATCACGAGCGCAGGCTCCTGCGCCCGCGGGAAGATCGCGGCGATCGGATTGGTGCCGAACAGCGGACGGCTGCCGCCTGCGGCCGCCATCGCCGCCGGCGAGTTGCCGCAGGCGAGCCCAACCAGGCCGGCGGCGCCCACCGGCTCGAGGTGATAGGCGGCCACACCGAAGTGGTGGCTGTTGGCGACGCCGGCGAAGGCCACGCCGAATTTGCGCCCGCGGCGAATGGTCTCCTCGACCGCGAGCGCGCACGCAGGGAAAGCGAGCCCGCAGCGAGCGTCGACGAGGACGGCGGCGCCGCGCTCGGCGGCGATCGTCGGCACGGCGGCGCCGTCGGCGCGGCCGTTCCTGAGATGAGTCGCGTACTGACCGACCCGCGACATGCCGTGGGAGCCAAGCCCGCGCGCCTCGGCGTAGACGAGCGCCCGCGCGGTCGCGTCCGCCATCGCGGCGCTCGCGCCGGCGCGAGCGAGGGCGCGCTCGGCGAGCGCATGCAGCTCCTCGAGAGTCAGTCGCGGCACGCAGGGCGTCCTCAACCGGCTCGGCGCGCAAGCGCCTCGGCCACCTTCTCGGCGACGAGCGCCGAGACGCGCACGTTCGCCTCCCGCGTGACGCCCGCGATGTGCGGCGTGAGCACGAGGTTGGGGCAGCCGGCGAGCGCCGACCTGGAACCGAGCGGCTCGCGCTCGAACACGTCGAGCGCCGCGCCGGCGAGCCGTCCGTCGCGCAGCGCCGCGGCGAGCGCGGCCTCGTCCACCACGCCGCCGCGCGCGGTGTTGATGAGGATCGCGTCGGGCTTCATGAGCGCGAGCTGCTCGCGTCCGATGAGCGCTCGCGTGGATGGTGTCAGGGGCACGTGCAACGACACGACGTCGGTCTCCCGCAGGATGGCATCGAGCTCGAGCGGTCGCGTCTGCTCGGCGCTCCACACTTCTGCCTCGGAAGGGATGTTGGCGTCATGACCCACCGTGGCCATCCCCACCGCCCGGGCGAGCCGCGCCGTCGCGCGGCCGATGCTGCCGAAGCCGACCACGCCGAGCGTCTTGCCGTGCAGCTCGCGCCCGGAGGACAGCGCCGCGCGCGGCCACTCGCCGGCGGCGACCGCGGCGGTCGCGAAGTAGGCGCCGCGCGCGAGCAGGAAGGCGCTCGCGATGACGTACTCGGCCACGGCCTGCGCGTTGGCGCCGGTCGCCGGAATCACTTCGATTTCGCGCGCGGCGCACGCCGGAAGATCGATGTTGTCGAGCCCGACGCCGAGCCGGCCGACGACGCGCAGCCTGCGTGCGCCGCCGATGAGCTCGGCGTCGACGCGGGTGCGATTGCGCACGATCAGGGCGTCGGTGTCCGCCACCGCCGCGAGGAGCGCCTCCCGGCGCTCGCCCAGGGCGGCGTCGTAGCGCGTGTCGTGGCGGCTCGCGAGGTAGGCGACTGCCGCCTGGTCCATGAACTCGGCGATGAGCACGCGCATGAGCGCACCTAGCTCTGCATCCCCCAGCGCCGCACCGTGCGCATCTCGACGGTGCGAAAGATCACGTTCTCGACCAGGAGCCCGATGACGATCACCGTGAGCAGCCCCGCGAACACGCTGGGGATCTCGAGCTCGTTCTTGTTCTCGTAGATGAACCAGCCCAGGCCTCCCGAGCCCGAGGAAACGCCGAACACGAGCTCCGCGGCGATCAGCGTGCGCCAGGCGAAAGCCCAGCCGACCTTGAGTCCAGTGAGGATGCTCGGAAAGGCCGCGGGAATCAGGATCCGCCCGACATAGCCCAGGCCCTGCAACCCGTAGTTCCTGCCCACCATGCGCAGCGTATTGGATACGGCCAGGAAGCCCGAGTGCGTGTTGAGCGCCACGGCCCAGAGCACGGAGTGGACCAGGACGAAGACGATGCTCGCCGGCCCGAGACCGAACCAGAGCAAGGCGAGCGGCAAGAGCGCGATCGCCGGCAACGGGTTGAACATCGCCGTGAGCGTCTCGAGGAAATCGGTGCCCAGGCGGGTGCTGATGGCGAAGATGGTGAGCAGCGCCGCGAGCAGGATGCCCACAGCGTAGCCTACCAGCAGGACGCGGATCGACGTCCACGCCTTGAGCAGCAAAGAGCCATGCACGAGTGCGTCGAAGAGCGCCGTTACCGTAGCGCTGAAGGTCGGAAACAGCAGAGGGTTGTGAGACCAGCGTGCGTAGGCTTCCCAAGCGGCGGCGAGCACGATGAGGATCGCGATCTTGCGTACCGCGGTCAGGTTGTAGATGCGCTCCCAGAGCGAGAGCGGTTTCTGGACCACGCCGAGCTGCGAGGCGTCCACGACCTCGCGATAGAGATCCGGGCGCCGGGTGAGCGATTCAGGCATGATGGGCCTCCACTTCCTCGACCACGTCGGCGAAGAGCATGTCGTGGATCTTGCGCTCGAGCGCGCTCGCGGCCGCTGCGTCAGCGCCGTCGCGAGGCAGGCTGTTGACCTCGGCCTTGACCTGGCCCGGGTGCGGCGAGAGCAGCAGGATGCGGTTTCCGATCCTGATCGCCTCGGGGATGGAGTGGGTCACGAACAGCACGGTGAAGCGCGTGTCGTCCCAGAGCTGCAGCAGCTCGTCCTGCATCTTGCGGCGGGTGAGCGCGTCCAGCGAGGCGAACGGCTCGTCCATCAGCAGCACGTCCGGCTCCATCGCCATGCCGCGGGCGATCGCGACGCGCTGCTTCATGCCGCCGGAGAGCGTGTGCGGAAAGCTGTCGGCGAAGCGGGCAAGGTTGACTTTGGCGATGTATTCCATGGCTTTCGCTTCGGCGTGCTTGCCGGCGAGGCGACCGCTCGCGGTCAGCGCGAACATCACGTTCTCCTTCACCGTCTTCCACGGCAGGAGCTGATCGAATTCCTGGAACACCATCATCCGATCCGGACCCGGACGGCGGATCGCGTGGCCTTTGAGGCGGATCTCGCCCTCAACCGGCGGCAGGTAGCCGCCGACGGCCTTGAGCAGCGTCGACTTGCCGCAGCCCGACGGGCCGAGCAACACGAAGCGATCGGAAGGAAAGACCTGGAAGTCGACGCGGTAGGTCGCCGTGACCAGGTGCTCGCGGGTCTTGTACTGCAGCGTGACGCCGCGCACGTCGAGGAGCGGCGTGGCGTCCGTGCGTTTCGTCTCCATCACGCCTGCCACGGCAGGCGATCGAGGTCCACGTTGCCTCCGGAGAGGATGATGCCCACGCGCATGCCGCGCGCATCGACGGTCTTCTCGAGCAGGCATGCGAGCGGCACGGCCGCCGACGGCTCGATGACGATCTTCATCCGCTCCCAGACCATGCGCATGGCGCGCACGATCGCTTCCTCGCTCGCGGTGCCGATGGCATCGACGTGTGCGCGGATCGCGCCGAGCGTGCGCGGCGACAGCGTCGTGCGCAGTCCGTCGGCGATGGTGGTCGCCGCGGGCAACGGCTCGACCTTGCCGCTGCGGAATCCGCGCGCCGCGTCGTCGGCATTGACCGGCTCCGCACCATAAACGCGCACCGAGCGGTCGATCGACTTCACCGCGATCGCCGTGCCTGAGAGCAGCCCGCCTCCTCCTACTGGCGCCACCACGGCGTCGAGCCCCGGCGACTCCTCGAGCAGCTCGAGCACCGCCGTGCCCTGTCCGGCGATCACCCGAGGATCGTCGAACGGATGGATCAGCGTGGCCCCGGTCTCGCGACGGACCGCGGCGCAGGCCGCCTCGCGCGCTTCCACGTTGGCCGCGCAAAAGCGAATGGTCCCGTTGCGGCGGCGCACGTTGTCCTGCTTCACCCGCGCCGCGTTCTCCGGCATCACGACGAACGCGGGAATGCCGCGCCGCTGCGCGGCGTAGGCGAGCGCCGCGCCGTGGTTGCCCGACGAGTGCGTCACGACGCCGCGCCGCGCTTCGTCCGAGGACAGCGAGAACACCGCGTTGCTCGCGCCGCGCGCCTTGAAGGCGCCGGTGCGCTGCACGTTCTCGGCCTTGAAGTAGAGCTCCGCGCCGACCTCCGCGTCGAGCGAACGGCAACGCAGCACCGGCGTTCGATGGACGTGCGCCGCGATCCTCACCTGCGCCGAGCGAATCGCGTCGAGATCGGGAACGGCGAGCGCGTCTGCCGAGACATCGACGGCTTGCATCAGCTTCCGGGCAGGCTTTGCGCGTTGGGAAAGAACAGATCCTTCCACGAATCGGGCTTGACCTTGATCAGCCCGGTCTTGAGCATGAAATCGACGTACTTCATGACGTGCTGCGGCGTCGTCGTGTAGACGATCTGCGGGTCTTCGAGCATCGCCAGGATGTGCTCCTCGGTGTCCTTGTTGTTGGAGATCCGCAGGTAGTCTTCGGCCGCCTTTCGCTTGTCCTGCTTGATCTGCCCGATGGCGTCGTCGAGCGCCTTGACGAAGGCCGCGTAGAGCTTCGGGTTCTCGTCCCTGAACTTGGAGCTCGTCCAGACCACGTTGAACGTCGCCGGCCCGCCGAGCACGTCAAAGGAATTGAGCACCGTGTGAATCGAAGGGTCGCGCAGTTCCTGGTACTGGAACGGGGGCGAGGTGAAATGTGCCGTGATCTCCGATGACCCGGAGAGCAGCGCCTGCATGCCGACGGGATGCGACATGGTGACCGTGAGCGCATCGAGCTTGTGTTCCTGCCCCGCGCCGAACGCCTTCTCGGCCCCCATCTCCAGCGTGATCGCCTGGATGGATACCTTCACCGCCGGCAGCGCGATCCGGTCGTGGTCGGTGAAGTCGTTGATGGTCTTGACCTGCGGGTCGCGCGTGTTGAGGTAGAGAGGCATCGAGTTGAGCGCCGCGACCGCCTTCACATCGAGGTTGCCGTGAGTGCGCGACCAGAGGGTCACGAAGGGCGCGACGCCACCCGAGGCGAACTGCAGGCTGTCGGAGAGCAGCGCGTCGTTCATCACATTGCCACCGGTGAACGTCGCCCAGTCCACGCTGACAGCGATGCCTTCGGCCTTGGCGTACTTCTCGATGAGCTTCTGGTCCTCCATGAGCATCAGAGGCAGGTAGCTGATGCCGTACTGCTTGGCGACCTTGATCTCGGCCATTTCGGCTGTCGCGAGCGGCGCGACGGCGAGCAGCACGGCCGCGACGGCGGCCGGAAGCCACGCCGCGGCCCAACGGGCGAAGATAGCGCGCATCGATCTCTCCTCTCGAATCAAGCGCCAATCATAAGCGCGGACCGCGCCGAGCCGGCCCGCACCGGCTCAGGCGCTTTCGTACAGCCGCGTCAGCACGAACTCGCGATGGCCCAGCGCCTCGGCGGCCGTGAGCCTGCCGTTGGCGGTGCGGAACATCATGTCGAGCAATCGGTCCCCGGCCTGGTCGATGGTTATCTCGCGCTGCAGCAGGCCGGAGACGTCGAGATCGATGTGCTCGCTCATCGTGCGCACGGTGCGCGGGTTGGCGCACAGCTTGATCACCGGCAGGATCGGGTTGCCGATCACGTTGCCTTGCCCGGTCGGGAAGAAGTGAACAACGTAGCCGGCCGCGGCGCACAGGGTCACCATCTCCGCGGCGGCCGACGAGCTGTCCATGAACCACAGCCCCTTGTGCGTCGGCGCCTCGGCCTTGTCGAGCACGCCGTCGACGGTGCACTTCCTGCCGATCTTCTGGATGTTGCCGAGCGCCTTCTCCTCGATGGTGGTGAGCCCGCCGGCGATGTTGCCCTTGGTGGGCTGCGAGTCGGACAGATCCGAAGTCTTGTGGCGGTTGATCACTTCCTGGTAGCGGTCGAACACGCGCATGAAGTCCTTGCGGACCTTGTCGTTGCGGCAGCGCGCGGCGACGATCTGCTCGCCGCCCGTGATCTCCGTCGTCTCGCCGAACACCAGCGTGCAGCCGGCGGCGTAGAGCTTGTCGAAGGCGTTGCCGACGGTGGGATTGGAGCCGCAGCCCGACGTGGTGTCGGATTCGCCGCACTTGCAGGACACCCACAGCTCGGAAAGCGGGCAGTCCACGCGCTTGAGCTCACTCGCGTACTGCACGAATTCGCGCGCCGCCTTGGACGCACGCATGATCGTGTCGTGGTCGCCGTGCAGCTCGATGCCGAAGCCGGCCACCGGCTTGCCGGTGGCGGCGATGCCGTCGACGACGCGCTTGGTCCACTGCTCCTCGATGCCGATCACCACCACCGCCGCGACGTTGGGATTGCAGCCCGCGCCGATCAGCGTGCGGAAGTGCAGCTCCAGGTCGGCCCCGAACTGCAGCCGCCCGTAGGGATGCGGAATCGCCAGCGCGCCCTTGATGTTGTTCGCTACCGCTTCGGCGGCCGCATTCGACAGGTCGTCGACGGGAAGCACGATGACGTGGTTGCGCACGCCGACGCGCCGGTTGTCGCGCCGGTAACCCTGGAATGTGGTGTGCATGGAAATCTCTCGCTTCGAAATCGTTCCGGCGGCCGTCGAGGGGCGCAGCCGCTCACCACCGCTTGGTCTTGATGTTGTGGACGTGGGCGTGCGCGCCGGCCTTGATCGGCGCCACGACCTTGCCGATGTCGATGCCGTACTTGATGACCGTGTCGCCGACGTTCAGGTCCTTCAGCGCCACCTTGTGGCCGAGCGGGATGTCCTGGGTACAGGCGACGGTGATCGTGCGATCCTCGTCGAGAATGAGGCCGGTCAGGGTCTGGCCGGCCTTGATGCCTTCGACGACGACGACGGCCACGGAATCGCCCGGGTCGTGCAAGACGCAGTGGATCATGGATTGGCTCCGCAGGAACGTCGTGTTGCTGCTCTGTCAGCCGACATGATACCGCGCGGCGAGCGCCTGCGTCTCGGCGGGGAGGCGCCGACCCGACTCGGGCGCGCCCGGCCTACAGGTCCAGCTCGGGCTGCGCGACGCGGGCGAAGTGGCGGCGGTGCGCCGGGCACGGACCGAGGCGGCGCAGCGCCGCCAGATGCTCGGCCGTCGCGTAGCCTTTGTGCCGGGCGAAACCGTAATCGGGAAATTCTCGGTCGAGCGCCATGAGCATCGCGTCGCGCGCGGTCTTGGCGAGGATCGATGCCGCGGCGATACAGGCGACCAGCCGATCGCCGTCGACGATCGCCCGCGCCGGAGTGTCGAGCGCCGGGCAGTGCAGCCCGTCGATCCAGACGACCTCCGGACGCGTACCGAGGCTTTCGATGGCCCGCTTCATCGCGAGCAGCGTGGCGCGATGGATGTTGAGCCGCTCGATCTCGTCCACGGCGCTCTCGCCGACGGACCAGGCCACCGCGCGCGCGCGGATCTTCGCCGCCAGCGCGCCACGCGCCTGCGGGGTGAGCAGCTTCGAGTCGCGCAGGCCTTTCAAGCGCTCGTCCGGCCGGAAGATCACCGCGGCGGCGACCACCGGCCCGGCGAGCGGTCCGCGCCCAGCCTCGTCGACGCCGGCGATCAGCACAAAACCCCCGCCGCCCGCAGCTCGCTCTGCACCGCATCGGCGACCCGCGTGCCGGTGTCGGCGTCGAGCGAGCGCGTCATGCCGGCGAACAGCGCCTCCAGCCGCCGCCGCACCAGCGCGTCGTCGTAGAGGTTCAGCGCCGCGCGCGCGAGGTTCGCCACGGTGGCGTCGCCCTGCAGGAATTCCGCAACGACGAAGCGCCCGGCGAGCACGTTCGGCAATCCGACATAGGGAAGCAGTAGTTTCCGCGCCACGATCCTCGCGGTCAACGCGTGCACGCGATAGAACACGAGGTGCGGGCAGCGCGCCACGACCGCCTCCAGCGTGGCGGTGCCCGAGGCCACCAGCGCGACGTCCGCCGCCTTGAGCGCCTGGTCGGCGTGTCCGTAGAGGATCGTGAGCGGCAGGTCGTGCAGCTCCAGGCGGTCGCGGACGGCCTCGAGCTGCTCCCGCGTCTCGCGGCTCACGATTGGAACGAGAAAGCGCGCCGCAGGATGCGCCTCTCGGAGCTCGCGGGCGACCGCCAGCACGAGCGCGGCGTGCATCTCGAGCTCCGAGACGCGGCTTCCGGGCAGCAGCGCGAAGGTGGGCTCGCGATCGAGCTTCAGGAGCTCGCGGGTCTGCCGCCGCGTCGCCGCGCCGGCGGCAGACTTCGCGAGCGGATGGCCGACGAAGTCCACCGCGATGCCCGCGCCGGCGTACAGCGGTGGCTCGAAGGGAAAGAGCGCGAGGAGGCGGTCGGCGCTGCGGGCGATCTTGGCGATGCGCTCGCGCCGCCATGCCCACACCGAGGGGCTCACGTAGTGGATCGTGCGCAATCCCGCGCGCTTGAGCCGCGCCTCGAGGCCGAGGTTGAAGTCCGGCGCATCGATGCCGACGAAGAGCGCGGCTCGGACCGCGAGCAGTCGCCGACGAAGCTCGCGCCGCAGCCGGATGAGCGAGGGGAGCTGCGCCGCCACCTCGACGTAGCCGCGCAAGCCCAGACGCTCGATCCCGTGCCAGGCTTCGCAGCCCGCGGACTGCATCCGCGGCCCGGCGATCCCGACGAAACGCACGCCCGGCAGCCGCGCGCGCACCGCGGCGATCAACTCCGCGCCGAGCGCGTCGCCCGACGCCTCGGCGGCGACGATGCCGATGGTAATCCCTTCGCCCCCCTCGCGCATCGGTTCGGGAATCAACCTTCGACGGCGCTCGGACTCACCGGATGATGCCCCTTCCGGCCTGCTCGAGAAACTCGCCCAGTGCCTTGACCGCCGGCACGGACGCCGCCTCGGTGGCGATCGCCGCGCGCGCCTGCTCGAGCGGCAGCTTCGCCCGGTAGAGCGCCCTGTACGCCCGCCGGATGGCGGCGATGTCCTCGGCCGAGAAATCCCGGCGGCGCAGGCCTTCGCTGTTGATGCCGCGCGGCCGGGCCGGATAGCCGGCCGCGGTGACGAACGGCGGCACGTCCTGCAACACGATCGATCCCGCCGCCACCATCGCGTGCGCGCCGATGCGGCAGAACTGGTGCACGCCGACGAAGCCGCCCAGCACGGCGTAGTCGCCGACGAAGACGTGACCGGCGAGCTGGGCATTGTTGGAGAACGTCGTGTCGTGGCCGATCAGGCAATCGTGCGCGATGTGGGTGTAGGCGAGAAACAGGTTGCGGTCGCCGATGGTCGTCGTGCCGCGGTCCTGCGCCGTGCCGGCGTGGATGGTGACGAACTCGCGAACGACGTTGTCGTCGCCCATCACGGTGGCGGTGGGCTCGCCGCCGTACTTGCGGTCCTGCGGGATCTCGCCGACGGAGGCGAACTGGAAGATGCGGTTGCGCCGGCCGATCCGGGTTCGGCCGGTCAGCACCACATGGCTGGCGACGGCGGTCCCCGCGCCGATCTCGACCTCCGGGCCGACCAGCGAAAAGGCGCCCACGCTCACGTCGGGCGCGAGACGGGCTCCGGCGGAGACGATCGCCGTGGGATGGACGCTCGCCATGGGAGCTAGGGTGCTAGACCTTGACGTCGCGGACCGCGGCCATGAGCTGGGCCTCCGCGACGAGCTCGTCGCCCACGCTCGCCTTGGCGGCGAACTTGAAGACGCTGCGCACCACGTTGAGTTCGACCGCCTCGAGCACCAGCTGGTCGCCGGGGAATACCGGACGCTTGAAGCGGGCGTTGTCGATCCCGGCGAAGAACAGCAGCGATCGGCCGTCGTGACATTCGCCGCGCATCACGTAGGCGAGGATCGCCGAGACCTGTGCCATGGCCTCGATCACCAGCACGCCCGGCATGACGGGATAGCCGGGAAAGTGCCCCTCGAAGAACGGCTCGTTCAGCGTCACGTTCTTCACCGCCTTGATGCGCTGGCTCGCGACGTCGCACTCGAGGACCCGGTCCACCATGAGGAACGGGTAGCGATGCGGGAGGTACCGCATGATCTCGGCGATCTCCATCGTCCGCAGCTTCACGCTTCCTCCCTGTTACGGTCGCGCTCGAGCGCCCGCAGGCGATTGACCAGGGTGCGCAGCCTGCGCATGGCCGACGCCACGTGCCGCCACTCACGGTGCGGCAGCGCGGGGAAAGTACCGGTATAGACGCCCGGCGAGCGGATCGATTCGAACAGCCCGGTCGCCGCCGAGATGACCGTCCCGTCGGCGACCTCGAGGTGGCCGGCGATCATCGCCGCGCCGCCGATCTTGCAGTTGCGCCCGATCGTGGTGCTGCCGGCGATGCCTACGCAGCCAGCGATCGCGGTGTGCGCCCCGATGCGGCAGTTGTGGGCGATCTGGATCTGGTTGTCGAGCTTGACGTCGTCCTCGATCACGGTGTCGCCGATGGCGCCGCGATCGATCGTCGTGTTGGCGCCGATCTCCACATCGGCGCCGATCAGCGTGCGCCCGATCTGCGGCACCTTGAGCCAGTGCCCGGACACCTCGGCCATGCCGAACCCGTCGGCGCCGATGACCGCGCCGCTGTGGACGATCGTCCGCGGGCCCACGACCGTGCGCGGGTAGAGCACGACCCTCGGGTGGAGCACGCAGTCGTCGCCGACGCTGCAGTCCTCGCCGATCACGGTGCCGGACCCCACGCTCGCCCGCTCGCCGATCACCGTGCGCTCGCCGATCACGGCGTGCGGCCCCACGGCAGCACTCGGAGCCACCCGCGCGCTGGGGGCGATCGCGGCGCTCGAGTGCACGCCCGGCGTCGACGGCCGCGCCGGATGCAGGATCGCGGCCACGCGGGCGTAGGTGGCGTAGGGATTCTCCGCGATCAGCTTCGGTAGCGCCGTCCCGGCCGCGTCCGCCGGCGCGACGATCACGGCGCTGGCGCGCGTGGTGGCGAGCCGGCTGCGATACCTGGGGTTGGAGAGGAAGGCGATCGCGCCCGTGTCGGCCCCGTCCAGGGTCGCGACGCGATCGATCACCACGTCGCCGTCGCCGGCGAGCCGTGCGCCGCACGCTTTCGCGAGTTGGCTTAGGGAGTGGGGGCCGCCGTCCGATGGGCTCATGCGCTCGCGGGCTTCAAGCCTGGGACCGGCGCCGCAGCGGCTACTTGTCGGCGAGCGCCTTGATCACCTTGTCGGTGATGTCGATCCGGCCGCTCGCGTAGACCACCGGGTCCTGCAGGATCAGGTCGAACTTCTCGGCCTCCGCGATCTGCTGGATCACCTTGTTGGCGCGCTCCTGCACCGCGGCGAGCTCCTCATTGCGGCGCAGGTTCAGATCTTCGCGGAATTCGCGCTGCAGTCGCTGCAGGTCGCGGCTCATGTTGGCGAGATCGCGCTCCTTGTTGCGGCGCTCGGTCTCCGCCATGGTCACCCCGTCTTTCTCGAGCAGCGCCTGCAGATCGCGGACCTGCTTGTTGAGCTTCTGGATGTCCGCGTCGCGCCCGGCGAACTCGCGCTCGAGCTTGGCCTGCGCGCGCTTCGCCGGCGCCGCCTCGCGGAACAGCCGCTCGGTGTTCACGAAGCCGATCTTGTAGTCGTTGCCCTGGGCGGACGCCAGGGTGGCTGCAAGCGCGATTCCGAGCGCGCCCAGAACGCGGATCAACACTAGCCTCATGCCGTCTGTCTCCTGCCGCAAAGCCAAAGCTCGCTTCAAAACACCGTCCCCACCTGGAACTGGAACCGCTGGATCCGGTCGTCCTGCTTCTTGTTCAGCGGATAGCCGTAGCTGAACTTCAGCGGGCCGATCGGAGAGTTCCACGCCAGCCCGACGCCGGCCGAATAGCGGAACGACTCGTTCTGAGGCTGCGTGCCGTTGTCGTAGATCTGACCGACGTCCGCGAACACCGAAAGCCGCACCGACTGGTCTCCTGCTTTCGTCCCGGGCATCGGGAAGAACAATTCCGCGTTACCGACGATCTTGCGTCGGCCGCCGATCGTGTTGCCCTGGCTGTCCTGCGGACCGAGCGACGCCGTCTCGTACCCCCGCACCGATCCGACCCCCCCGGCATAATACGCCTTGAAGAACGGCAGCGGTTTGTCGCCGAGGCCGCCGCCGTAGCCGAGATCGGCGCGCAACATCCCTACCATATTGAACGGCAGCGGCGTGAACCACTGGGCGAGGTAGTTGAGCTTGTAGTAGGACAGGTCGCCGATCGGCGTTCCCCACTCGGCGAGCGCGCTCTGCAGGAGCCCGCGGGTGGGGAACAGGACGTTGTCGCGCGTGTCGCGCGCCCAGCCCGTGCTCAGGATCACGCTGTTGGTGATCGAGCCGAACTGGTTGACGAAATCGCGGTAGATCTGCGGGCTCGAGTCGACGAGCGACAGCTTGGTGTGCTCGTAGCGGAAGCCGACGATCACGCTGTCGGTCTCCGTGACCGGTATGCCGAAGCCGAGCGCGGCGCCGAGCGTCGTCGAGGAGTACTGCGCCACGGGCAGCGAGGAAGCGTCGATGCTCTTGTCGTAGACCTCGATCGTGCGGGAAATGCCGTCGACCGTCCAATACGGCTCGTTGTAGGTCACCGCAATCGTGCGGTTGACCCGGCTGGTGTTGATGGAGGCCACCAGCGAGTTGCCCGTGCCGAGCACATTGTTCTGCGAGACCGAGCCGGTGAGGACAAGCCCATCGGCGCTCGAATAGCCCACGCCCGCGAGCAGGTTGCCGGTCGGCTTCTCGGTCACCGACACGTCGAGATCGACCTGGTCCGGGCTGCCCGGGACCGCCGGCGTCTCGATGTTCACGTCCTCGAAGTAATTGAGGCGGGTGATCCGCTCCTTCGACCGGGAGATCCGCGTCGAATCGTACCAGCCGCCCTCGAGCTGTCTCAGCTCGCGGCGGATCACCTCGTCGCGGGTCTTGGTGTTGCCGCTGATGTTGATGCGGCGGATGTAGACGCGCCGCCCGGGGTCGATGAAGAAGGTGAACGCCGCCGTGTGGTTGACCCGGTCGATGTCGGGGACGGCGTTGACATTGGCAAAGGCGTAGCCGTCGCTGCCCAGGCGGTCGGAGAGCGCCTTGGTCGACTGCTGCAGTTTCTCGCGCGAGTACACCTCGCCCGGATGCACCAGGATGAGCCGGTTCAGCTCGGCTTCGGGCAGGAGCAGCTCACCGGCCAGCCGGATGTCGCTCACGGTGTACTTCGGACCCTCGGTGATGTTGATCGTGATGTAGATCTGCTCCTTGTCGGGCGTGATCGACACCTGCGTGGAATCGACCGCGAACTCGAGATAGCCGCGGTTGGTGTAGAAGCTCCTGAGCGTCTCGAGGTCCGCCTGCAGCTTCTGCTTCGAGTACTGATCGTTCTTGGTGTACCAGGACAGCCAGTCCGGAGTCGACAGCTGCATCTCCTTCACAAGCGTCTTCTCGGGGAACGCCTGCGCGCCGACGATGTTGATGTTGGCGATCTTGGTGACCTCGCCCTCGGCGACCGTGAAGTTCACGGCCACGCGGTTGCGCTCCTGCGGCGTCACGGTGGTGGTGACCTGGACCGCGTAGTAGCCGCGGTTGATGTACTGGCGCTTGAACTCCTGCTCGGCGCGGTCGAGCGCGGAGCGGTCGAAGATGCGCGACTCGGCCACGCCGATGTCCTTGAGCGCCTTGCGCAGCGTGTCCTTGTCGAATTCCTTCGTGCCCACGATGTCGATCTGGCTGATCGTCGGCCGCTCCTGGACGATCACGACCAGCACGTTGCCCTCGGACTCCAGGCGCACGTCGCGAAAAAACCCGGTCGCGTACAGCGCCTTGACGGCCGCGGAGGCCTTCTCCTCGTCGACGCGGTCGCCGACCTTGATCGGCAGATAGTTGAACACCGTGCCGGCGTCGGTCCGCTGCACCCCTTCGACGCGGATGTCGCGGACCACGAACGGCTCGAAGGCGTGCGCCGCGGGAGCGAAGCGCGCCCAGAGCAGCAGCAGAGCAAGGAAGGGTAGCCAGACCCGGACTCTGACCTGGGCGCGCGCTACGACGAGCCGCACGCCGCCGCGGGCGTCAGAGGAGGCGGGAAAGATCATTGAAGAGCGCCAAAGCCATCAGCATGGCCAGCACGGCCATGCCGATACGCTGGCCGACCTCGAGAGCGCGGTCGGAAACCGGACTGCCCTTGAAAATTTCGACGAGATAATACAGCAGGTGTCCTCCGTCGAGTAAAGGCACGGGCAGCAGATTGAGCACGCCGAGGCTGATGCTGATGAGCGCGAGATAACCGACGAACGTGAGCAATCCCGCCTGCGCCGACTGTCCTGCATAGTCGGCCATGGTGAGCGGACCGCTGATGTTCTTGAGCGACGCGCCACCGGTCACGATGCGGCCGAGCATGCGCACGGTGAACACCGAGAGCTCCCAGGTGCGCGTCGCGGCCTGCGCGACGGCCTCGAGCGGCCCGTAGCGAACGGTGAGCGAGAGCTCAGCGGCGGTCGCGGCGTCGATCGCCAGACGCATGCCGGCGAGGCCCACGCGCTTTCCGTTCTGCTCGGTGGGTTCCGGCGTCAGCGAGACGTCGAATTGCCGGCCATCGCGGCGGATGGTGAAGCGAACCGGCTCGCCGGGGTGCGCGTTCGTGGCCGCGGCGACGTCGGCGGGCGAGCGCGTCGGGACGCCGTCGATCGCGACGATCGCGTCGCCGGAACGCAATCCGGCGGCCTCCGCCGGCTTCCCCGGCAGCAGATCGCGGATCAGCGGCGGGCCCAGATCGAGCTTGAAACCGAGCACGCTCATGAAATTGCCTTCCCAGTCGTCCGGCCCGACCGCGGCGAGGGAAAGCCTGCGCTCGACGTGAACGCCGTTCGGCTGCTCGATCGTGAGCAGCACGCTGTCATCGCCCGAGGCGCGCAGCAATCGCCAGCGCAGGTCCTGCCAGGAGCGTACCGGCGAGCCGTCGACGGCAGTCACGACGTCGCCCTGCGCAAGGTACGCCGCGGCGGCCGCGGTGCCGGCAGGCGGCGTGGCGAGGAGCGCCCGCTGCGCGGGAACGCCGGCGACGTAGGTTCCGGCCAGGAGCAGAACCGCCAGCAGCAGATTGGCGAGCGGGCCGGCGGCGACGATCGCGCTGCGCTTGCCCACGCTCTGGCGATTGAAGGCGCGATCGAGGTCGCCGGGCGCCACGTCGCCTTCGCGCTCGTCGACCATCTTGACGTAGCCGCCGAGAGGCACCGCCGACACCGCCCATTCCGTGCCGTCGGCGCCGAAGCGCCGCGACCACACGACGCGTCCGAAGCCGATCGAGAAGCGCAGCACCTTTACGCCCGCCAGCCGGGCCACCACGTAGTGGCCCAGCTCATGGAAGGTGATGAGCACGCCGAGGGTGACGACGAAGGCGAAGATCTTCTGCAGGATGTCCATCATGCGGAAACGGCGTGGCGCGAGAGGAGCTCGCGGGCGACGGCGCGCCCTTCGTGGTCGGCCTCGAGCGCGTCGTCGAGCGTGGCGAGCGGCCGCGCGGGCAGCCGGGCGAGCGCTTCGGCGCACAGCCCGGCGATGTCGAGGAAGCCGATGGCGCCCTCGAGGAAGGCGGCCACGGCGACTTCGTTGGCCGCGTTCAGCGTCGCTCCGGCGCTGCCCCCGGCGACCAGCGCGGCGCGCGCCAGCGCGAGGCAGGGAAACCGCTCGGGGTCGGGCGCAGCGAAATGCAGCGCGCCGATCTGCGCCAGATCGAGCGGACTCACGCCCGCCGCGATGCGCTCGGGCCAGGCCAGCGCATGGGCGATCGGCGTACGCATGTCCGGATTGCCGAGCTGCGCGAGCACCGACCCGTCCCGGTACTCCACCAGGGAGTGCACGATGCTCTCGGGATGAATCAGGACCTCGATCTCCGGCGAAGCGACGCCGAACAGCCAGTGCGCCTCGATCGTCTCGAGACCCTTGTTCATCATCGTGGCCGAATCGACCGAGATCTTGCGCCCCATGCGCCAGCGCGGATGCGCGCACGCCTGCTCGGGCGTGACGCGGGCCAGCTCGTCCGCGGGCGTCGTACGGAACGGCCCTCCGGACGCGGTGAGCAGAATCCGCCGCACGCCGCCGCGGGAAAGCGAGTCACCGGCGCCACTCGGCAGGCACTGGAAGATGGCATTGTGCTCGCTGTCGATCGGCAGCAGCGTCGCACCGCCGTCGCGCACAGCGGCCATGAACAGCGCGCCCGCGAGCACCAGTGTCTCCTTGTTGGCGAGCAGGATGCGCTTGCCTGCGCGCGCGGCCGCGAGCGTCGGGGCGAGCCCCGCGCCGCCGACGATGCCGGCGACGACCGTATCGGCCGCGGCCATGGTCGCGACTTCGCACAGGCCTTCCGGTCCGGCGAGCACCTGCGTGGGCAGACCCTCGCGCCGCACCACGCGCTCGAGCTCGCGCGCCGCAGAGACGTCGAGCAGCGCGGCGTAGGGCGGACGGAACCGCGCCACGCGCTCGAGCAGCGCCGGCCACTGACGATGCGCGGCCAGCGCGATCACCGCGAAGCGGTCCGGATGACGCTCGATCACGTCCAGCGTGGAGGCGCCGATCGAGCCCGTGGCGCCGAGGATCGTGATCTTGCGAAGCGCACTGTGGGCCATGTCAGCGCAGCGCGTAATGAGCGAGCAGCGCCGTCGGCGGCATCACCGCCAGCAGCGCGTCGATGCGGTCGATCACGCCGCCATGGCCGGGCAGGACGCGTCCGCTGTCCTTGACGCCGCGCTGGCGCTTGAGCAGCGACTTGAACAGATCACCGACGACGGACAGCGCCGTGAGCGCGAGCACGATCGCGACCCAAGCGGCGACCGTCCGTGGCGAGCGCTGGCCCGCATGGAGCAGATCGGGCGCGAGCCAGAGCATGGCCAGCGCGTAGGCGGCGGTCGCGGCGAGGGCGCCGTATACGCCTTCCCACGTCTTGCCGGGACTCACCGCGGGCGCGAGCTTGCGCCGGCCGAAGGCACGGCCCGAGAAGTACGCCGCCGTGTCGGCGATCCAGACGATCGCCATCGCGGCGAGCAGCAGCGCAGGCGAGCGTGCCTGCATCTCGACCAGCGCGATCCACCAGCCGAGGAGCACCAGCCATCCCGTGACCGCGAGCACGAGCTTCGAGCGAACGCGCCAGGCCGAGGCGAGCCATGCCGGCGCGACCACCAGCCAGAACAGCGTCGCCGCGCCGCACGCCGCCACGGTCAGCGACAGCGGCCAGCCTACGCCCGGCGCGAATACGAACAGCAGATCCGCGCCGATCGCCAGCGCGCCGGCCACGAAGGCGATCCTGGCCCAGGCGGAATAACCGCAGAGATTCGCCCATTCGTGCGCCGCCACCGCGACGACGGCGAGCGTCACTGCGCCCCAGCCGCGCGGCGGCAGCCAGAACAGCGCCGCGAGGGTCACGCCAATCAGGACGATCGCCGTGAGAATGCGCGTCTTGAGCACGGTCACCTGAGCTTCAGCCGCTGGGAGCGAGCTGCTCGCTGGTGCGGCCGTAGCGGCGCTCGCGCCGCTGGTACGAGGCGATCGCGGCGTCGAGCGCGGCTTTGTCGAAATCCGGCCACAGCAGATCGGTGAAGTAGAACTCGGTGTAGGCGAGCTGCCAGAGCAGGAAGTTGGAGATGCGCTGCTCGCCTCCCGTGCGGATGAACAGATCCGGCTCCGGCGCATAGGCCATCGAGAGATACGGCTCGAGGGCTTCGGGCGCGAATCCGTGCGCGGCTTCCGGGTGGGCGGCAAGGAGCTTCCGCGCCGCCTGGGCGATGTCCCAGCGCCCGCCGTAATTGGCGGCGATGGTGAGCGTGAGCCGGCGGTTCTCCGCGGTCAGCGCTTCGCCCGCGGCGACGAGCTCGCGGATCCGCGCCTCGAAGCGCGCGGTGTCGCCGATCACCCGGAAGCGAATGCCGTTCTCGTGCAGCTTGGCCAGCTCCTGCTCGAGCGTGCGCAGGAACAGCTGCATGAGGATCGACACTTCGTCCGGCGGGCGGCGCCAGTTCTCGCTCGAAAAGGCGAACAGCGTCAGGAATTCGACCCGGCGCTCGATGCACGCGCGCACCGCCGCGCGCACCGCCTCGACGCCTTTGCGGTGACCGGCCACGCGCGGCAGCAGCCGCTGCTTGGCCCAGCGGCCGTTGCCGTCCATGATGATCGCCACGTGCCGCGGCACGCGGCGCGGCGCCGGAATTTCGCGCGTCGAGCTTTCGAACCCGGGCGGTTCCGGCGAGCCCCGCACTTCGGAGTGCGTTCCCACGCCTCGGCCTTCGTCGGGCACCCGGGAATCGTCCTAGACCGCCAGCAGGTCCGCTTCTTTCGCCTGCAGTACCTTGTCGATCTCGGCGATGTAGCGGTCAGTGAGCTTCTGCACGTCGGTCTGGGCGTGGCGCTCGTCATCCTCCGAGACCTTGTGCTCCTTCAGGAGCTTCTTCAGGTGCTCGTTGGTGTCGCGGCGAACGTTGCGCACCGCTACCCGCGCATTCTCGGCCTCGTGGCGCACCACCTTGATCAGCTCCTTGCGCCGCTCCTCGGTGAGCGCCGGCATCGGCACGCGTATCACGTCGCCAGACACCGCCGGGTTGAGACCCAGGTCGGAATCCCGGATCGCCTTCTCGACCACCGGCACCATCTTCTTCTCCCATGGCTGCACCGTGATCGTGCGCGCGTCGCCCAGCGTGACGTTGGCCACCTGATTGATTGGCATCATGGACCCGTAGTAGTCCACCTGGATGTGGTCGAGGAGCCCGGTGTGCGCGCGCCCCGTGCGCACCTTCTGGTAATCGTGCTTGAGCGTCTCGACCGTCTTGTGCATCTTCTGCTCGGCCGATCTTTTGAGCTCCGGAATCATCGAACCTCCTTGGAGAGCCAAACCGAGAGGGCGTGGAGCGCCGCTTAGCAGTGCACCAGCGTACCCTCATCCTCGCCCATCACCACGCGCTTGAGCGCGCCCGGGACGAAGATGCTGAACACCTTGAGCAGCATGTTCTGGTCGCGGCACAGCGCCAGCGCGGTCGCGTCCATGACCTTCAGATTCTTGACGATCGCCTCATCGAAGGTGAGGCTCGGATAGCGCCGGGCGTCGGACTGCTTCTTCGGGTCGGAAGTGTAGACGCCGTCGACCTTGGTCGCCTTGAGCACGATATCGACGCCCATCTCGCGGCCGCGCAGCGCCGCGGCGGTATCGGTGGTGAAGAACGGATTGCCGGTACCGGCGGCGAAGATCACGACCTTGCCCTCCTCGAGGTAGCGCAGCGCCTTGCCGCGGATATACGGCTCGGCCACCTGCTCGATCGACAGCGCCGACTGCACTCGCGATACGATGCCGGCGCGGCGCATGGCGTCCTGGAGCGCCAGCGCGTTCATGAGCGTCGCCAGCATCCCCATGTAGTCGGCCGTCGCGCGGTCCATGCCGGCAGCACCTGGCGCGACGCCGCGGAAGATGTTGCCGCCGCCGATCACCACCGCGACCTGTACGCCCAGGCGCACCACCTCCCCGATCTCCGCGACGATGCGGTCGATCACCTCGCGATTGATCCCGTAGGCGTCCTCGCCCATCAGCGCCTCGCCGGAGAGCTTGAGCAGGATCCGCTTGTAGGCGGGCTCGGTGCGCGCGGCGACCGTGGGCAACGTCGCGACGATCGGTGCGGTCATGGCGCTCCCTCCGCAAGGTCTGGGTAAAGGGACATGCCTCTTTCAGCTGCTCCTGGCCATCGCCGCCACCTCGGCGGCGAAGTCGTCCTTCCTCTTCTCGATGCCCTCGCCCACAACGTAGAGCTCGAAGCGCTCGACCTTGGCGCCGCGGCTGTTCAAGTACTTCTCGACCGTCTCGTCCGGATTCTTGACGAACGGCTGACCGAGCAGCGTCACCTCGGAGAGGAACTTGTCGAGCCGTCCCTGGACCATCTTGGCGACGATCTCGGGCGGCTTTGCCGATTCCGCGGCCCGCGCGGTGTAGATCGCGCGCTCGCGCTCGACGAGCTCGCGCGGCACCTCCGCGCGGGACACGCACAACGGGCGCACCGAGGCGACCGAGGCCGCGATGTGCATGGCCACGTCCTTGCCGGTCTGCTCGTCGCCGCCTTCGAGCGCCGCCAGCACGCCGATGCGGGCGCCCGCGTGCACGTACTGCGCCAGCCGGCCGGCGGTGGTCATCCGGACGAAGCGGCGCACCGACATGTTCTCGCCGATCTTCTGCACCAGCGCCTGACGCGCGCTCTCGACCGTGCCGCCGGCGTGAGGCAGCGCGGCCAGCGCGGCCGCGTCCGCCGGCGCCTTCTCGGCGACGATTCTCGCCAGCGCGCCGGCGAAGCTCGCGAAGTCGGGGTTGCGCGCGACGAAGTCGGTCTCGCAGTTGAGCTCGAGCATCGCCCCGGTCTTCGCGTCGTCGGTCACGAAGGCGCCGATCACGCCTTCGGCGGCCACCCGCCCCGCCGCCTTCGATGCCCGCGCGCCGCTCTTGATGCGCAGCAGCTCCTCGGCCCTGGCGAGGTCGCCGCCGGCCTCGGTAAGCGCCTTCTTGCATTCCATCATGGGCAGCCCGGTCCGGCTGCGCAGCTCCATGACCGTGCTCGCGGTAATCTCTGCCATCGTTGCGGTCTCCAAACCTTCCTTCGTGCGCGCTCGGGGGGAAGCGTTCGACCCCGCGCGCGGTCAGCGTTGCGCCCCGGGCGCGAGTCCTCGGCGCCGGGCAAAAAAAAGGAGCCCGCGGCCCCTTTTCCGCCGCCCGGTCACGCCGCGGCTTCGTCCGCCGAGACCTCGACGAATTCGTCCGGCTGAACGATTTCCTGGATCACCTGGCTGCGTCCCTCGAGGATCGCGTCCGCCACGCCCCGGGCGTAGAGACGGATGGCGCGGCTCGAATCGTCGTTGCCCGGGATCACGTAGGCGATGCCGTCGGGCGAATGATTCGTGTCGACGACGCCGATGATCGGGATGCCCAGCTTGTTCGCCTCGGTGACGGCGATCTTCTGGTAGCCGACGTCGATCACGAACAGGGCGTCGGGCAGCGCGCCCATCTCCTTGATCCCGCCCAGGCTGCGGTTGAGCTTGTCCATCTCCCGCTGGAGCCCCAGCGCCTCGCGCTTGCTCATCTTCTCGAACGTGCCGTCCTGCGCCATCGCCTCGAGATCCTTCAGCCGCTTGATCGACGCCTTCACGGTCTTGAAGTTGGTGAGCATGCCCCCGAGCCAGCGATGATCGACATACGGCATGCTCGCGCGCTGCGCCTCTTCGGCGATGATGTCGCGGGCCTGGCGCTTGGTGCCGACGAAGAGAATCGTTCCCCGATTGGCGGCCAGCTGGCGGACGTACTTCACCGCCTCCTGGTACATCGCCATCGTCTTCTCGAGGTTGACGATGTGGATCTTGTTGCGCTGGCCGAAGATGTAGTCCGCCATCTTCGGGTTCCAGTAGCGGGTCTGGTGGCCGAAGTGGACTCCGGCCTCCAGCATTTGACGCATCGTGACCGACATTACTACACTCCTTTGTCAGGGTTGAGCCTCGATCCACCGTCGCACCCGCGCACTGACGTTGCTGCGGGCACCCTGAACGGGTGGATCTGCGGATTGCCTGGCGAAAAGACCGCCGCCAGACCAAATTAACGTTCAATTTTAGCACACTTTCCGGACGTCCCCGGCGCTGGATCCATCGGCCAGCGGCCGAGGCCGAGCGATGAGCCTCTGGCACGATTTCCTCCGCGAGCGCGGCGCCTCCTTCGGCGACGCGGCGGTGTCCGATTTCGGCGATGCGGCTGCGGAGCTTGGCGCCGCACGCGACACCGCCGTTCTGTGCGACCTCGCGCCGTGCGGCGTGATCGCGATCGAGGGGCCCGACGCGGCGAGCTTCCTGCAGGGCCAGTTCACCAACGACGTCACGCGCCTCGAGGCAGGCGCGTCGCAGCGCTCAGCGTGGTGCTCGCCCAAGGGGCGCGTGCTCGCCAACTTTCTGCTTCGCCGCGCGAGCGCCGAGCGGTTCGAGCTGCTGCTTCCCGGCGCGCTGGTCGAGCCGATTGCCCAGCGGCTGCGCATGTACGTTCTGCGCGCCAAGGTCGGCGTCGCCGATGCGAGCGGCGAAACCGTGCGGCTGGGACTGGGCGGACCGGCTGCCGCCGCAGGCGTCGCGGCGACCATCGGCGGCACCCCGACCGTACACCGTTCGATCACCCTGGACGGCGCGAGCCTGGTCGTGCTCGCCGACAACCGCTTCCTTCTGCTCGCCTCGCCGGAGGCGGCGCCAGCCTTGTGGAACGCGCTCGCCGCGCGCGCGCGTCCCGCGGGCTTCGTCTGCTGGGAGTGGCTCACCGTGCGGGCCGGAGTCCCGGTCGTAACGCCCGCGACGCAGGAGCTGTTCCTGCCGCAGATGCTGAACCTCGACGCGCTCGGTGCAGTGGCCTTCGACAAGGGCTGCTACGCGGGCCAGGAGATCGTCGCCCGCGCGCAGTACCTCGGGCGGCTCAAGGAGCGGCTCGCCCTGGCGCACGTCGATGCAGCGCCGCCCGCGACCGGCACCCGCCTGTACGCAAGCGCTTTCGGCGATCAGCCTTGCGCAACGGTCGTCGGTGCCGCGCCGGCCCCCGGGGGCGGCGCCGATCTGCTCGCCGTGGCGCAGATCTCGGCGCTTGGCCACAGCTTGCGCCTGGAGGAGCGCGACGGTCCGCCGGCGGCGCAGCTGCCGCTGCCCTACCCCGTCCCGGCGGCGCGCACGCGGCCGGGGCGCACCGCGTGACCGGCACGTCCGCCCATCTCTACTGCTACTACCGCGTGGAACCGGCGCAGGCGCCTGCCGCGCGCGGGGCCGTGGCCGACCTGTTTCGCGCCGCCGAGGAGCGCTTCGGTGTCGCGACGCGGCTGCTGCGCGGCGAGCGCGAGCCCTGGCTGTGGATGGAAGTCTACGAGAATGCGCGCGATGCCGAGCGTCTCGAGACGATGCTCGCGGAGCTGTGCGCGGCGCGAGACTTCGCCGCCTTCCTCGCGCCGGGCGAGCGCCGCCGCAACGAGCGCTTTGTCGCTGCGGTCGCCTGACCGGTCCGGCGGCGCGGCGCGGACGCTGACCGATGTGCCTCGCCTTGATCGCGCTGGATGCGCATCCCCGCTTCCGTCTCGTCATCGCCGCCAACCGCGACGAATTCCACGCCCGTGAGGCGGCGCCGGCGCATTGGTGGGCCGACGGCCGGCTCGCGGGGCTCGACCGCGTCGGGGGGGGAACGTGGTTCGGCGTGGACGCGCGCGGCCGCTGGGCGCTGGTCACCAACTTCCGCGAAGGCGTCCCGCGCGATCCGCATGCGCCGTCGCGCGGCGCGCTCGTCGGACGGGCGCTCTTCAGCCGCGCGGGTGCGCTCTCCATCGCCGCGCAGATCGCGCTCGACGGATCGCGCTATCACGGCTACAGCCTGCTCGTCGGGGAAGTCGCGAAGGCCGCCTACACGTCGAATCGGGCGAGCGGTGCGCTCGCGCTGCTTCCCGGCGTGGCGGGATTGTCGAACCACCTGCTCGAGACGCCGTGGCCGAAGGTGGCTCGCTGCAAGGCGCGCGTCGCGGCGTGGGCGGCTTCGGGCAGCGAGGCGATCGAGCCGTTGTTCGCGCTGCTCTGCGACCCGACGCAGGCTGACCCCGCGGCGCTGCCGTCGACCGGCGTGTCCAGCGACTGGGAGCGGCGGCTTTCCAGCGCCTTCATCGTCGATCCGACCTACGGAACGCGCTGCTCGACCGTGTTCGCGATCGACCGCGACGGTCGCGCACGATTCGTGGAGAAGAGCTTCGATGCCGCCGGCCGCGAGGTCGGCGAGGCGCGGTTCGATTTCCGGATAAGTCTCTAGCCCGTGAGCGGATTCGCGACCTCGATCAGGTTGCCGTCAGGATCGCGGAAATACACCGAGAGTATGGGTCCCGTCGCCCCGGTGCGGCGCACCGGCCCGTCGACGATCGTCACGCCTTCCGCGGCAAGGTGCACGACGACTTCGCCGAGCGGCGTCGAGGTGAGGAAGCAGAGGTCGCCGGAGCCGGGCACCGGGCGCTGCGCCTTCGGCTCGAATTCGCGCCCATGCGGGTGCAGGTTGATCTTCTGGCGGCCGAAGCCGAGAGCTTTGCGCCCTCCCGCGAAGGTCACCACCTCCATCCCGAGCACGCGCCGGTAGAACGCGCACGTCGCCTCGACGTCGGCGACCGTGAGCACGACATGGTCGAGCGAATCGATGCGCATGACCACTCCTGTAGGCGCGAATTCGGTCGCGCGGTGTCCTTCAATACCCCGACAGCGCCATCCTGGCCACGCCGCCTTGCACCGACAGCGCGCAGCGCGCGCCGACGGGCAGCGTCAGCTTGTCCCGGCGATGCCCGAACGGAAGCCCGGCGAAGATCGGCACGCCGAAGGCACGGCGGCAGTGCTCGATCATCGCGTCGAGGTCGTAGCCGTTGTCGTTGGCGCCGAGCTCGAAGCCGTTGAACTCGCCCAAAAGCAGCGCGCGCTGGCGCTCCAGGATGCCCGCGTGATGCAGCTGGTAGAGCATGCGCTCGATCCGGTACGGATGCTCGCCCACATCCTCGAGGAAGAGGATGCCACCGACGATGCCGGGAAAGTACCGCGTTCCGACCAGGTGCGCGACGAGCGACAGATTGCCGCCCCAGAGCGTGCCTTCGGAGGAGAAGCCGGAAGGACCGGCGACCGTGAATTCGGCGACGTGGCCGTCGCGCTGGAGGAGCTCCCAGCAATGCCGCAGCGTGAACGCCGACGGCGACTCGGCGCCGAAATCGTAGGCAGCCAGCGGCCCCGCGAAGCTCACCATGCCCGCGGCAGACAGCGCGGCGAGCTGGAAGGCGGTGAAGTCGCTGTGCCCGAGCCAGCGCTTGCGCGGCGCTGCGATGCGCCCGAAGTCCAGCCGACCGAGGAGCCGCGTCCAGCCGTAGCCGCCGCGCACGGCGATCGCGAGCTCGATCCGCGGATCCTCGGCCATCCGCATCACCGCGGCGAGCCGCTCGGCGTCGGGAGCCGAGAAGCGCTGCCAGCGCCCGGTCACGGTCGGATCGACGACCACGCGGTGGCCGTCGGCCTCGAGGCGGGCGATCGCGCGCTCGACCGCTTCGGGGTCCGTCGCGAATCCCGCCGGCGCGTACAGGCCGATGCCGTAGGCGCGGTGCGCCATCGTCGATTCAGCGCCGCGCGGCGAAGAAGCCGGAGAGGAGCGCCCCGCATTCGTCGGCGAGGACGCCGGCGGCGACGCGCGTGTGATGATTAAGACGGGCGTCGGCAAACAGATCGACCACGCTGCCGCATGCACCGGTCTTCGGATCACGTGCCCCGAAGACGAGCCGGCGCACGCGCGCATGCATGATCGCCCCCGCGCACATCACGCACGGCTCGAGAGTGACGTAGAGATCGCAATCGGGCAGCCGGTAGTTGCCGAGCGCCGCCGCGGCCTCGCGCAACGCCGCGATCTCGGCATGCGCGGTGGGATCGTTGGCCGCGATCGGTGCGTTGCCCCCGCACCCGACGGCCCGTCCGTTGCACACGATCACCGCGCCGACCGGTACTTCGCCGCGCGCTTGCGCCGCGCGAGCGAGCGAGAGCGCCTCGCGCATCCAGCGTTGGGCCTCCGGCGCATCGACGAAGGCGTAGGCAACCGGTGCTTCGCTGCGCGCGCTCACCTCGGGCCGTCCGCTCCCGCGACGAGCGCGTCGGCCTCGATCTCGACCAGCATGTCCGGATCGATGAGGCGCGACACCTCCACCATCGCGCAGGCCGGCCGGATGGCGCCGAACGCCTCGCCGTGCGCCCTGCCGACCGCTTCCCAACGGCCGATGTCGGTGACGTAGATCCGCGTGCGAACGACGTCGGCCAGCCGTGCTCCCGCCTTGGCGAGCGCGTGTTCGATGTTGGCGATTGCCTGCTTCGTCTGCGCGTAGGCGTCGCCACGGCCGACGAGCGCTCCCGCCTCGTCGGTGGCCGTCGTACCCGAGACCCAGATCCGGTTGTCGACGCGCACGGCGCGCGAATAGCCGACGATCGGCTCCCACGGCGTGCCGGACGATACAAGCTGTCGCGTCATATCATTCCCATTCGATGGTCGCCGGCGGTTTGCCGGAAATATCGTAGACCACGCGATTGATCCCGCGCACTTCGTTGGTGATGCGGTTCGAGATGCGGGCGAGCAGATCGTGCGGCAGCGGCGCCCAGTGCGCGGTCATGAAGTCCGTGGTCTGCACGGCGCGCAGCGCCACGGCATGCTCGTAGGTGCGCCCGTCGCCCATGACGCCGACCGAGCGCACCGGCAGGAATACCGCGAAGGCCTGCGCGACCTTGTCGTACCAGCCGGCGCGCCGCAGCTCCTCGATGAAGATCGCATCCGCCCGGCGGAGCAGATCGGCGCGCTCGCGCGTCACCTCGCCCAGGATGCGCACGCCCAATCCCGGGCCCGGGAACGGGTGGCGGTAGACGACCTCGCGCGGAAGGCCCAAGGCGAGCCCCAGCTCGCGCACCTCGTCCTTGAAAAGCTCCCGCAACGGCTCGAGGAGCTTCAAGTGCAGCGTTTCCGGCAGCCCGCCGACGTTGTGGTGCGACTTGATGGTGTGCGCCTTCTTCGTCTTCGCGGCGGCCGATTCGATCACGTCCGGATAGATCGTGCCCTGCGCCAGCCACTTCGCGCGCTTCTGCTTGGCCGCCTCCGCCTGGAAGACATGCACGAACTCGCGGCCGATGATCTTGCGCTTTTCCTCGGGATCCTCGACGCCGCGAAGCGCCGCGAGAAACGTCTCGCTCGCGTCCACGGGGTCGACGCGCGCCCCCAGATGAGCCTCGAAGATCTCCATCACTTGCTTCGCCTCGTCCAGACGCAACAACCCGGTGTCGACGAAGATGCAGACCAGCTGGTCGCCGATGGCGCGGTGAATAAGCGCCGCCGCGACCGACGAGTCGACGCCGCCGGAAAGGCCGAGGATCACCTCGTCGCCGCCGACCTCGGTGCGGATCCGGGCCACCGCCTCCTCGGCGAAGCCGGGCATGGTCCAGTCGCCGCGGCAGCCGCAGATGTCGCGTACGAAACGCTCGAGGATCGCCCGGCCCTGCCTGGTGTGCGTCACTTCGGGATGGAACTGCACGCCGTAGAAGCGGCGCGACTCGTCCATCATCGCCGCGATCGGCGTGGCGGCGTTCTCGGCCATCACCGTGAATCCCGGCGGCAGCGCCGTGACCTTGTCGCCGTGGCTCATCCACACGTCCAGGAGCCCGTGCCCTAGCGCGTTGCTGCGGTCCCGGATGCCGGAGAGCAACCGCCCGTGCCCGTGGGCGCGCACCTCCGCGTAGCCGAATTCGCGGACCCGCCCGGCCTCCACTGCGCCGCCGAGCTGTGCCGCCATGGTCTGCATCCCGTAGCAGATGCCGAGCACCGGCGCGCCGGCGCGCCACGTCGCCTCGGGTGCGCGCGGCGTGTCGCCCTCCGTCACGCTCTGCGGTCCACCGGAGAGGATGATGCCCGCCGGCGCAAACTCGCGGACGAAGGCGTCGCCCACGTCGTACGGCTGGATCTCGCAATACACGTGCAGCTCGCGCACCCGGCGGGCGATGAGCTGCGTGTACTGGGCGCCGAAGTCGAGAATGAGGATCCGGCAGTGCATCGTCACGTCGTGCGAGCGACCGGTCGATACGCGAAGTGCCGCCGGGCGACGAAAAAGGCGATCGCCTGCAGCAGGGCGCTGAAATAGAACGTCGCGCCGACGCGCCAGTCGGACGGCGGCAGATGGCTCACCGCGGCCAGCAGCGGGGTGCCGATCGCCGGCGCCAGCACGAACATGATGCTCTGGATCGAGTTGAGCGCGCCCATCGTCACGCCCTGCTCGCCCGGTCCCACCGCGTTCGATACGATCCCCTGCAGCGCGGGACCGGCGGCGAAGGACAGGAAGTTGCCGACGATGATGGCGTACATCATCCAGCCGTGCTGCGCCAGTCCGTAGAGGAGGTACGCGACCGTGCCGACCGCCAGAGCGGCCTTGCCGAGCCGTACTTCGCCGAAGCGCTGCAGCAGCCGGCGCAGCATTCCGCCCTGGACGATGGTGGCCACCAGTCCGACGCAGAACAGAGCGATGCCGTTGTCGCGCGGACCCCAGCCGAACTTGAAGTGCGTGTACAGGACCCAGGTGACCTGCAGGACGAGCTGCGCCAGCACGATCAGCGCGAACACCACGACGAGGTTGCCGATCTCGCGATGGCGCAGCAGCTTGGCGAGCGCGGCCAGCGGGTTCGCCCGCGCGAGCGAGAACGGCGTGCGCCGCTCGCGCGCGAGCGACTCGGGAACGACCAGGTAGCCGTAGGTGGCGTTGACGAGCGAAAGCGCGGCCGCGGCGTAGAACGGCAGCCGCAGGTCGGTGGCGCCAAGCAACCCGCCGATCATCGGCCCGAAGATGAAGCCCAGGCCGAAGGCCGCGCCGATCAAGCCGAACGCCGCCGCGCGCCGCTCGGAGGTGGTGACGTCGGAGGCATAGGCGTTGGCCACGGTGAAGCTCGCGCCGGCGGTTCCTCCGATCAAGCGGGCCACGAACATCCAGGCGAGCGACGGCGCGAGGGCGAGCAGCAGGAAGTGTGTTCCCAATCCGAGCAGCGACCACAGCAGCAGCGGCCGGCGGCCGAAGCGATCGGACAGCGCGCCCAGGAGCGGCGCGCAGAAGAACTGCATCACGCCGTAGACGACCACCAGCGCCCCGTACCAGTACGACTGCAGCTCGCGGCTCGCGGTGAACTCCCCCACCAGCAGCGGCAGCACCGGCAGCGCGATGCCGATGCCCAGCACGTCGATGAACACGACGACGAAGATGAACGGCATCGCCGCCTGCCGTCCGGGACGGCGCATCGCCTCAGCCACGCCGTCGCGCCCCCGGCGCGACGGCCGGCGGCCTGCTATTCGACACGGTAGTTCGGCGCTTCCTTGGTGATCTGCACGTCGTGAACATGCGATTCGCGCATGCCGGCGGAGGTGATCTCGATGAACTCGGCGCGCGCGCGCATCGCCTCGATGGTCGCGCAGCCGCAGTAGCCCATCGCGGCGCGCACGCCGCCCATGAGCTGCTGGATCACGGCCGAGAGCGCGCCCTTGTACGGCACGCGGCCCTCGATGCCCTCCGGGACGAGCTTCTCCGCGGCGTCTTCCCCCTCGGCATCCTGGAAATAGCGATCCGCCGACCCCTCCTGCATCGCGCCGAGCGATCCCATGCCGCGGTAGCTCTTGTACGAGCGCCCCTGATAGAGCTCGGTCTCGCCGGGCGACTCCTCGGTGCCCGCGAACAGGCTCCCCAGCATCACGCAGGAGGCGCCCGCGGCGATCGCCTTGGCGATGTCGCCGGAATAGCGGATGCCGCCGTCGGCGATGATCGGCACGTCGAGGTTCGCCACGCCTTCGCGCGCGTTCTGCACGGCGGAGATCTGCGGCACGCCCACGCCGGCGACGATGCGCGTGGTGCAGATCGATCCCGGTCCGATGCCCACCTTGATCGCGTCCGCGCCATGGTCGACCAGCGCCCGAGCGCCGACCGAGGTGGCGACGTTGCCGCCGATCACCGGCACCTGCGGATAGCGCTTCTTGATGGCGCTCACGCGATCGAGCACGCCCTGCGAATGGCCGTGAGACGTGTCGACCACGATCACGTCGACACCGGCCGCGACCAGCGCCTCGACCCTCTCCTCGCCGTCGCTGCCGGTCCCGACTGCGGCGCCGACGCGCAACCGGCCGGCGTCGTCCTTGCTGGCGAGCGGATGCTCGGTGGACTTCAGGATGTCCTTCACCGTGATGAGACCCTTGAGCTCGAACCGGTCGTTGAGCACCAGCACGCGCTCGAGACGATGGCGGTGCATCAGCGCCTTGGCCTTGTCGAGATCGGTGCCTTCGGGCACGGTGACCAGCCGCTCCCCTTTGGTCATGATGTTGGCGACCGGCTGATCGAGATTGGTCTCGAAGCGCAGGTCCCGGTTGGTGACGATGCCCACGACCTTGCGGCCGTCCAGCACCGGAAGCCCCGAGATGCGGTGCGCCTGCGTGAGAGCGAGCACCTCGCGCACCGACATCGTCGGCGGGATGGTGATGGGATCCTTCACCACGCCGCTTTCGAAGCGCTTGACTTTCGCCACCTCGGCAGCCTGCGCCTTGGGCGACATGTTCTTGTGCACCACACCTAGGCCCCCTTCCTGCGCGATGGCGATGGCAAGCCGCGCTTCGGTGACCGTGTCCATCGCCGCGGAGAGCAGCGGGATGTTGAGCGTGATGGTGCGAGTAAGCCGCGTCTGGAGGCTTACGTCGCGCGGCACGACGGAGGAATGAGCGGGAAGAAGCAGGACGTCGTCGAAAGTCAGCGCCTTCTGGACGACACGCATGGTGTGTTTCTCCTATGCGCAAAAGCGGATTATACGCGGGCGGTCCGGGTCGGTAAACGCTTGTTCCGCCTCGACCGGCGGCGTTTGACGCGCTTCACCGGTTTGCATTACCGTGTCATAAGTCAGCTCCTCGGGGATGTCGACCATGTACAGCCGAGCAACCTTGGCGGTCGCGTTGTGCGCGCTCTCGCTTGCCGCCGCGCCGGCCGCGGCGGCGCTCTACAAATGGACCGACGAGAACGGCCGCGTCGTCTACGGCGACACCCCGCCGGCGGGGGTGAAGGTCGAGCGGGTCAACGCGGCCGCGCCGCCGGCCGATCCCAGCGCCGTTCGCGACCTCGCCGCCAAGGATGCGCAGTTCAAGGCGCGGCAGCGCGCGCGCGCCGAGGAGGAAGCGAAGGCGGACAAGGCGCAGGCCGACGCCAAGGCGAAGGTCGAGCGCTGCGCGCAGCTTCGCGGCAACATCCAGACCATGCGCTCCGGGACCGCGGTCTACCGGTTCAGCGACAAGGGCGAGAAGATCTACCTCGACGGCGCCGACCGCGAAAAGAGCATCGCCGAGTCCGAGCGGCAGCTGCGCAGCCTCAACTGCGAGAGCGCGCCCGCGAGCTAGGGTCGCCGCCGCCGGACCGGGTTCTTCGGCTGGCTCGGCGCATTGTCGGGCGTCTCGCCCTCAAGCGCAGCCTCGTTGATCTTCACGTCCGCCTTGGCGCGCAGACTCGCGAGATACGCGCTCGCGAGCTCGCGGCCGACCTGATCGCCGACCCGGCCTACGAACGCGTTCACCTTCGCGGCGTCCGGCGGCGGCGGCGTGATCACGCGCTGCACGCGGTACAGCGAATAGCCGCCGCGGTCGTTTAGCGCCCCCGTGTAGGCGGGAAGCTTGGCGGCGGCCACCTGGAAAATGGAGCCGAGCGCGGCGGCGGGCACGCCCGGCTGCGGCTGGTTGCGGGTGAGCGTGAGTGGCTTGCCGAACGTCACGCCCGCGTCCTTGCCTTCGCGCAGCAGCGCCAGCTTCGCCTGGCCGGCGGCTTGAGCCTTTTCGCTCGCTGCCTGGCGCTCGAGCTGCCGGCGGATCTCGGCCTTGACCTCCTCGAAGGGCTTCGGCGCCGCCGGCTTGTATTCGGTCACGTGCGCGGCCATCAGCGTGTTGGGCGCGATCTCGATCGCCTCGGTGTTGCGCTTGGCCTGCAGCGACTCGGCACTGAAGATCTCCTCCACCAGCTTCTGGTTGTTCTGCGTCAACGCCTGGACCTGCGCCCGCGACATGAGCGGCGTGGACTGGATCTTGAGGTTGAGCGCCTTGGCAACGGGCTCGAGCGAGTCGGCCTGCTCGTAGACGAGGTTCTGCATCTGATCCGCTGCGTCGGCGAGCTTGGCGCTCGCCTTCTGCCGTTTGAGATCCTGCTCGATCTGCGCCTTCACTTCGTCGAAGCTCTGCACCTTGGCCGGCTGGACGGCGGTGAGCTTGATGATGTGGTAGCCGAAGTTGGTCTCGATCGGACCGGCGATCTCGCCCGGCTTCATCGAGAACACCGCGTCCTCGAAGGGCTTCACCATCGAGCCGTCGCGGGCGAAGAACCCCAGGTCGCCGCCCTGCGCCGCGGAACCGGGATCCTGGGAATATTTCTTGGCGAGCTCGGCGAACTGGCCGGGGTTCTGCTTCGCCTCGGCCGCGATCTCCTCGGCCTTTTTCTTCGCCGCCGCCTTCTTCTCCGAGCTCGCGTCCGGCTTGACGGCGATCAGGATGTGCGAAGCCTGTCGCTCCTCGGGCTTGCCGTACTGCTTGATGTTGGCGTCGTACTGCTTGCGCACTTCGGCCGGGTCGATCGCGATCTGCGTGCCGAGCGCGTCGGGGGAAAGAACCACGTAGTCGAGCTTCACCTGCTCGGGGACCTGGAACGCCGGCTGGTTGCCGTCGTAGAAACGCTTCAGAGCCGCGTCGTCGACCTTTACGTCCTTGAGGTACGGGTCGAGGTCGATGGCCGCGACGGCGACCTCGCGCTGCTGGTCGAGCAGGTTGAGATAGCGCTCGACGTTGCTCTTGGCGACGATCGAGCCGGCGACGATCGGCTCCTGCAGCGGCGCCAGCACGAGCTCACGCCGCACCTCCTCGGCGAATTGCTCCGGCGTGCGCCGCGGATTCTGCATCTCCAGCAGCTGCTCGTAACGGCTCTGCGAGAACTTGCCGTTCTCCTGGAACGCCGGAATCTCGGCGATGAACTCGCGCAGCTGCTCGTCGGAGACGGCGAGGCGGTCGCGCCGCGCCTCGCGGCGGAGCAGCCGCTGGCCGATCAGCTGATCGAGCACCGAGTAGCGCATCTCCGGATTGTCCAAGATGGAGGCATCGAAATTCGCGCCCATCGCCTGGCGCAAGCGCTCCTGCTGGCTGCGCATGCTGTCCTGGAACTCGGCGAAGGTGATCTTGTCGCCGCCCACGCTCGCGACCTCGGTCCCGGGGCCGGAGGCGGTGCGGAAGTAGTAGTCGACGCCGAAGAACGCGAAGGGAAGCGTGATCAGCGCCAGGATGAGCTGGACGAGGCGCTTGCGGCGGTACAGGAAGTCGTACATCTCGATCAGTCAAAAAGGGCGAACTCGCGTTCGCCCTTCGGTCAAGTTTGGCGGAGTGGACGGGACTCGAACCCGCGACCCCCGGCGTGACAGGCCGGTATTCTAACCAACTGAACTACCACTCCGGATCCGGCGCCGCTCAAGTATCGCTGCGATGGTGGGTGCTGAGAGGGTCGAACTCCCGACATTCGCCTTGTAAGGGCGACGCTCTACCGCTGAGCTAAGCACCCTCGCTTCCGCTCGGGCGAGCGGGGCATCCGTCGTTCGCTCGCGACCCCTTACCCCGGCACATCAACGCAACTGACGACGAAACCGAGCGCGAAAAGCGAAATGATCTAGTTTACCGATTCCCGAAGGGCTTTGCCAGCCCGGAACTTCGGCACCCTGGCGGCCTTGATCCTGATCGCTGCGCCGGTCCGGGGATTGCGCCCTTCGCGCGCCGTGCGCTTGCCGACGTAGAACGAGCCGAAGCCGACGAGCGTGACGATGTCGCCCTTCTTGAGAGAGCCGCGGATCGAGTTGACCGTGGCGTCCAGAGCCCGTCCCGCCGCCGCCTTGGAGATGTCCGCATGCTTGGCGATCGCATCGATCAGCTCTGACTTGTTCACGGGGCCCCCTTGTCGAATCGGATATTTGAACGAACGCCGGCGGAGGAATCGTTCGAACGGCGGTGAGTGCGAGCGTGCTTTATAGCAATCGCGAAAACGTCGTGTCAAGGGAATGCCGACAAGAAAATCGCCGCGGCTTTCGGCCGCGGCGATTCGTGCACGACACTGCGCTGTCGAGCGCTTTTGGTACGACTAATGCTTCATCACGACGGTGGTGGGCTCTTCGACCGGTGCGCTCGGAACGGCGGGCGCCTCGGTGGCCGCCGCTTCCGCGCACGGCGTCGGCTGCCGCTCCAGCGACTGCTCGAGCACCTGCTCGACCCAGCGCACCGGATGGATCTCGAGGCGGTTCTTGATGTCGTCCGGTATCTCGGCGAGGTCCTTCACGTTCTCTTCGGGAATCAGCACGCGCTTGATGCCGCCGCGTCCCGCGGCAAGAAGCTTCTCCTTCAGCCCGCCGATGGGCAGCACCTCTCCGCGCAGCGTGATCTCGCCGGTCATCGCCACGTCCGCGCGCACCGGAATGCCGGTGAGCACCGACACCATCGCCGTGCAGATCGCGATCCCGGCGCTCGGGCCGTCCTTCGGCGTCGCGCCCTCCGGCAGGTGGATGTGCAGATCGGTCTTCTGGTAGAAGTCGCCGGCGATGCCCAGCTGTCCGCTGCGGTGGCGCACGACCGACAGCGCCGCCTGGATCGATTCCTGCATGACGTCGCCGAGCTTGCCGGTCGTGGTGGTCTTGCCCTTGCCGGGCAGCGACACGGCTTCGATGGTCAGCAGGTCGCCGCCGACTTCCGTCCAGGCGAGCCCGGTCACCTGGCCGACCTGGTTCTTCTTCTCGGCGATGCCGTAGGTGAACTTGCGCACGCCGAGGTACTTGTCGAGATTCTTGGCATTGACCTCGACCGGGCCCTTGGCGTCGCGCGGCTTGCCTTCGCTCGCCTTGAGGAGCAACCCCTTGACCACCTTCCGGCAGATCTTGGAGATCTCGCGCTCGAGACCGCGCACGCCGGCCTCGCGGGTGTAGTACCGCGTTATATCCCGGATGGCAGACTCGGCGATGTGCAGCTCGTTCTCCTTGATGCCGTTGTTCTTCATCTGCTTGGGAACGAGATACTGCTTGGCGATCGCGATCTTCTCGTTCTCGGTATAGCCGGCGAGGCGGATGACCTCCATCCGATCCAGAAGCGGCGGCGGAATGTTCAGCGTGTTCGCCGTGGCGACGAACATCACGTCGGAGAGGTCGTACTCGACCTCGACGTAGTGGTCGACGAAGGTGTTGTTCTGCTCGGGATCGAGCACTTCGAGCAGCGCCGAGGACGGATCGCCGCGGAAGTCCATGCCCATCTTGTCGACCTCGTCGAGCAGGAACAGCGGATTGCGCACGCCGACCTTGGTCATGTTCTGCAGGATCTTGCCCGGCATCGAGCCGATGTAGGTGCGCCGGTGGCCCCGGATCTCGGCTTCGTCGCGCACGCCGCCGACGCTCATCCGCACGAACTTGCGGTTGGTCGCTCGCGCGATCGACTGGCCGAGCGAGGTCTTGCCCACGCCCGGCGCGCCGACCAGGCACAGGATCGGCGCTTTCAGGCGGTCGACGCGCTGCTGCACGGCGAGGTATTCGACGATGCGCTCCTTCACCTTCTCGAGCCCGTAGTGATCGGCGTCGAGCACCTTGACCGCGTTGGCCAGATCCTTGTTGATCTTGCTCTTCTTCCTCCAAGGCAGCCCGAGCAGCGTGTCGACGTAGTTGCGCACCACCGTGGCTTCGGCCGACATCGGCGACATCATGCGCAGCTTCTTCAATTCCGCGAGCGCCTTATTCTCGGCCTCCTTGGACATCTTCGCGGCCTTGATCTTCTTCTCCGTCTCGTCGAGATCCGCCGACTCGTCGCCTTCGCCGAGCTCCTTCTGGATCGCCTTGACCTGCTCGTTGAGGTAGTACTCGCGCTGGCTCTTCTCCATCTGCCGCTTGACGCGGCCGCGGATGCGCTTCTCGACCTGGAGGATGTCGACCTCGCCCTCGAGGAGCCCCAGCAGGTGCTCGAGGCGCTTGCCCACGTCCTGCATCTCCAGGATCTCCTGCTTCTGCTCGAGCTTGAGCGGCAGGTGCGCGGCAATGGCGTCCGCGAGGCGACCGCCGTCGTCGATGCCGGACATCGAGGTCAGGATCTCGGGAGGAATCTTCTTGTTGAGCTTGACGTACTGGTCGAACTGGGAGAGCAGCGCCCGGCGCATGGCCTCGATCTCGTGCGTCCCGCCGTCGGTCCCGGGCAGCAGCGTCGCCTCCGCCTTGAGGTAATCGCCGGATTCGTCCACGGCGTCGATCTGCGCCCGCTGCGTGCCCTCGACCAGCACTTTCACCGTGCCGTCGGGAAGCTTGAGCATCTGCAGCACGGTCGCCACACTGCCGACCTCGTACAGATCGTTCGCCGCGGGGTCGTCCTTGGCCGCGGACTTCTGCGCGACCAGCAGGATGAACTTGGAATGCTCCATCGCCACGTCGAGCGCCTTGATCGACTTCGGGCGGCCGACGAACAGCGGGATGACCATGTGGGGGAAGACGACCACGTCGCGCAGAGGCAGCAGCGGGAACGTCGTCTGGGGAGCGGAACGGGGTTCGATTTCAGTCGCCATGGCGGCTCGCTAGAAATGGGTGATGGTCCCTTGGGTTGGACATGGGGGCATCGGCCGGCGGTTCAAGCCGGCCTCCTTGCCCTTTCCCCTCCCAGCGGATCAGGAATGCGCCGCAGCCACTTTGGGCTGTTCGGCGAACATCAGGAGCGGCTTGCCATCGTTGGCGATGGTCGCCTCGTCCACGATCACCCGCGAGAGGTTCACGTGCGACGGCAGGTCGTACATCACGTCGAGCAGCACCTGTTCGAGGATCGATCTCAAGCCCCGGGCGCCGGTCTTGCGCGCCAGCGCCCGGCTGGCGATGGCCTGGAGCGCGGGCTCCCGGATCTCGAGCTCGACGCCTTCCATCCGGAACATCTTCTGGTACTGCTTGATGAGCGCGTTCTTGGGCTCCACGAGAATCTGGATCAGCGCCGCTTCGTCGAGCTCCTCGAGCGTGGCGACGACGGGGAGCCGGCCGACGAACTCGGGAATCAGGCCGAACTTGATCAGATCCTCCGGCTCAGTCTCGCGCAGGAGCAGGCTGATGTCCTTGCGGTCGTCCGGGCTCGCCACCTCGGCGCCGAAGCCGATGCCGGTCTTCGCCGTGCGCTGGCGGATGATCTTCTCCAGGCCGTCGAAGGCGCCGCCGCAGACGAACAGGATGTTGGTCGTGTCGACCTGGACGAACTCCTGGTTCGGATGCTTGCGGCCACCCTGCGGCGGCACCGAGGCTATGGTGCCTTCGATGAGCTTCAGCAGCGCCTGCTGCACGCCCTCGCCGGAGACGTCGCGCGTGATCGACGGGTTGTCGCTCTTGCGCGAGATCTTGTCGATCTCGTCGATGTAGACGATCCCGCGCTGCGCCTTCTCGATGTCGTAGTCGCACTTCTGCAGCAGCTTCTGGATGATGTTCTCGACGTCCTCGCCGACGTAGCCCGCTTCGGTCAGGGTCGTGGCGTCGGCGATGACGAAAGGCACGTCCAGCAGGCGCGCCAGCGTCTGCGCCAGCAGCGTCTTGCCCGAGCCCGTGGGGCCGATCAGCAGGATGTTGCTCTTGGCGAGTTCGACGTCGTCTTCCTTGACCGCCGTGTCGAGACGCTTGTAGTGGTTGTAGACGGCAACCGCCAGGATCTTCTTGGCGAGATCCTGCCCGATCACGTATTGATCGAGGATCTTGCGGATCTCGTGCGGCGTGGGGAGCTTGTTCTTGTCGGCCCGGGCGGTGTCGGCGGTGGCGCCCTCCTCCCGGATGATGTCGTTGCAAAGCTCGATGCACTCGTCGCAGATGAACACCGACGGGCCGGCAATGAGCTTCCGCACCTCGTGCTGGCTCTTGCCGCAGAAGGAACAGTACAAAAGCTTGTCGCCGGACCCCTTGTCCGCCATTCACCTGCCTCTCGAAAACCCCCGCCGGGGCTCGATCACACTTTACAGGCCCTACGCCCTGCTCCGCAAGACTTTGTCGATCAGGCCGTATTCCAGCGCCTCGTCCGGCGTCAGGAAGTTGTCGCGGTCGGTATCGCGCTCGATCTGGGCGATCGGCTTGCCGGTATGCTGCGCAAGCAGCCGATTGAGCCGCTCGCGCAGCGAAAGGATGTACTTTGCGTGGATCGCGACGTCGGAGGCCTGCCCCTGGAAGCCGCCGAGAGGCTGGTGGATCAGCACCGTCGAATTGGGCAGTGCAAAACGCTTGCCCTTCGCTCCGGCAGCCAGCAGGAACGCCCCCATGCTCGCCGCCATGCCGACGCACATCGTGGACACGTCCGGCTTGACGAACTGCATGGTGTCGTAGATCGCGAGCCCGGCCGCGATCGATCCGCCGGGGGAGTTGATGTAGAAATGGATATCCTTGTCGGGGTTCTCCGACTCGAGGAAGAGCATCTGCGCCACCACGAGATTGGCGGTCGCCTCCTCGACCGGCCCGACCAGGAAAACGATCCGCTCCTTGAGGAGCCGCGAGTAGATGTCGTATGCGCGCTCGCCCCGGCCACTTTGCTCGATGACCATGGGGATGAGCCCCAGACCCCTCGGTTCATCCGTCCTGTTCTCGCTCATCGTTCGCCCTTCCGCCTTGCCAAAATCTGCTCGTCGTCCCATCGACCGCCGCTGGCGCCGTCAGGCCGCCGGCTCCATAAGTGCTAGGAACGGCGTTGGCTGATCCTCGACCTTCGCCCTCTGCAGGACCCACTCAATGACGTTGCGTTCGACCGCGCGCACCTCGTATTCGTTCAGGCGGGACGGATCCTCGTAGTGCCACCGGATCACTGACTCTGGCTGCTCGAAGCTCTGGGCCGATTCCTCGACCAGCATTCGAATCTGTTCCGGACGGGCGTGCAGCTGTTGCGTCCGCACGAGCTCGTTCAGAATGAGGCTGAACGCGACGCGTTCCTCGGCCTGCGGCCAAAATGCCTCCACTTCGAGGCCGAGCTCCTCCGTCTTCACACTACGGTTCCTGAGTTCGCTCATGGTGCGTTCGTAAAGGTTTTTCGCCTCCAGCTCCACCAGCGTCTTCGGAACCACGAGCTGCGTCGTCGCCAGCAGTGCCTTCACCGCCTGCTCCTTGAGCCTTGCCTCCACCTTGCGCCTGAGCTCGACCGTGAGATTGGCCGCGATATCGGAGCGAAGCTCGTCAAGGCTTCCGTTCGCGATGCCGAGGCTCTTCGCGAATTCTTGGTCGACCTGCGGCAGCTGCGGCTCCGAGAGCGACTTGAGCGTCAAAACGAAATGCGCCTGGCGCCCGGCGACCTCCTTGCCGTGATAATCGGTAGGAAACATCAGATCGAAGCTTTTGCTCTCGCCCGCGCTCATGCCTTCGAGCGCGTCCTCGATGCCGGGCAGCATCTTGCCTTGGCCCAATGTGATCGTGAAGTCGCGCGCCTGGCCGCCCGGGAACTCCACCCCCTCGATGGTCCCGGTGAAATCGACGATCGCGCGGTCGCCAGCCCTGGCTGGACGGGCGACCGGCTCGTAGCGGGCGCGCTGCTTGCGTAGGATCTCGATCGTGCGGTCGACGTCCTCGGCCGTAACCTCGGCGACCGGCCGGGTGATCGTGACCGTAGACAAGTCGCCGAGCTTGATCTCGGGATAGATCTCGAATACGGCGGAAAAGCCGAATTGATCCTCCGCCAGGTCCTGCCTCGGCTCGATGCGGGGGAACCCCGCGACCCGGAGATTCTGGTCGCGCAGCGCATCGCTCAGGCTCGCCTGCACGGTGTCGGAGATGACATCGGAGCGCACCTTCGGACCATACTGCTGCGCCACCATCTTGAGTGGCACCTTGCCGGGTCGGAAACCGGGGACCTTGGCCGTCTTCGTGAGCTCGACGAGTCGCCTTTGGATCTCCTCCTCGATCTGCGCCTTCGGCACCGCGACGTGCAGCCGCCGCTCCAGCTGGCCCAACGTCTCCAGGGTCGTTTGCATGCGTTCGGAATCCTTGCTATTTTGGCCGCGGCGGTACCTGGGCGGAACGGGTGAAACCGAGTGCCTTGGTGCGAAAGGAGAGACTCGAACTCTCACGCCTTTCGGCTCCGGCTCCTAAGGCCGGTGCGTCTACCAATTCCGCCACTTTCGCGAGGCGTCGCGCCAAACGGCCAAGTATAGCCGAAGCGGCAGGCTCCCGCCACGCGCGGCGCGCGGCGATTGGCTCGGATCGCTCCGTCCGAAGACCGGCACGCGACCCTCGTGAGTCGCGCGGCATGACGCCCGACGAATACTGCGCGCGCAAGGCGCTGGCGCCGGGATCGAGCTTGTATTACGCCGCGCGCGTCTTGCCGGCCGATCGGCGGCGAGCGCTGGTCGCACTCCAGGCCTTCTGCCGGGAAGTGGCCGAGGTCGCCCGCGAAGTCGCGGATCCCGGTGTGGCGCGCCTCAAGCTCGCGTGGTGGGCGACGGAAATCGACGCCACGTTCGGCGGGCGGCCGCAGCATCCGGTCGCGCAGGCGCTCGTCCCGGCACTGCGCGCTTTCGACCTGCCGCAGGCGCCGTTCCACGCCGTGATCGAGGGTGCGATCGCGGATTGCGAGCATCGGGCATACCCCAGCTTCGCTACGCTCGAAGCGCACTGCCGGGCCATTGCCGGCAATGTCTGGGAGCTCTCGGCTGCGATCTGCGGCTACCGGGATACCGCGACCCCGGCGAGCGTGGGCGAGCTGGGCGTGGGCCTGCGCCTGGCCGGCATCGTGCTCAGCGTGGGGGCCGACGCAGGCCGCGGCCGGCTCTACGTGCCCGAAGACGAGCTCGCGCGCTTCGGCGTCGACGCGAACGCGCTGTTGCTGCGACGGCGCGAGCCCGGCTTCGCCCCGCTCATGGCGCAACAGGCGGCCCGCGCGCGCGAGCGCTGCGCGACCGCGGTGGCGGCGCTGCCGGCGATCGATCGCAAGGCGCAGCGGCCGGCCCTCATCATGGCGGCGCTGGCCGCGGCGCTGCTCGAAGAGGTCCGTCGCGACGGCTTCCGCGTGCTCGATCGCCGGGTCGCGCTGACGCCGCTCGCAAAGGCGTGGATCGCGTGGAAAGCCTCCCGGACGCGCTAGAGCGACTTCGCGCGTTCGCGCAGCACGAACTTCTGGATCTTGCCGGTCGAGGTCTTCGGCAGCGCGCCGAAGACGACCGTGCGCGGCACCTTGAAGTGCGCGAGACGCTCGCGGCACCAGGCGATGACCTCCTGCGCGGTCACGGCGGCCGCGTCCGGCTTGAGCGTCACGAAGGCGCACGGCGATTCGCCCCACTGCGCGTCGGCGCGCGCCACCACCGCCGCCTCCATCACCTGAGGGTGGCGGTAGAGACACTCCTCGATCTCCAGCGAGCTGATGTTCTCGCCGCCCGAGATAATGATGTCCTTGGCGCGATCCTTGATCTCGATGTAGTTGTCGGGATGCCACACGGCCAGGTCGCCGGTATGGAACCAGCCGCCGCGGAACGCGGCTTCGGTCGCTTTCGGGTTCGCGAGATAGCCCTTCATCAGCGTATTGCCGCGAAGCAGAACTTCGCCGAGCGTGACGCCGTCGCGCGGGACCGGAGCGCCGGTCGCGGAGTCTGCGACGCTCAAGCCCGCGAGCGCCGGCAACGGCACGCCCTGCCGCGCCATCGCCCGCGCCCGCTCCTCGAGCGGCAGCGCTTCCCAGCCGGGCTGCGCTGCGCACAGCGTGGCGGGACCGTACGATTCGGTGAGCCCGTAGAGGTGCGTCACGCGGAAGCCCATCTTCTCCATCGCCTCGATCACCGCCGAGGGAGGCGCTGCGCCGCCGGTCGCGACCTCCACGGTGTGGCCGAACGCGACCTTGGTCTCCGCCGGCGCGTGCACCAGCATGTTGAGCACGATCGGCGCGCCGCACAGGTGGGTGACCCCGAAATCGCGGATCGCGGCGAACACGCGCGCCGCCTCGACCCGCCGCAGGCACACGTGGGTGCCGCCCGCCGCGGTCACCGCCCAGGTGTACGTCCAGCCGTTGCAGTGGAACATCGGCAGCGTCCAGAGATACACGCTCTCGGGCTTGAGCCCGAAGGCGAGCGCATTGGCGAGCGCGTTGAGATAGGCGCCGCGATGGTGGTAGACGACGCCCTTCGGGTCGCCGGTGGTGCCCGAGGTGTAGAGCAGCGACGCCGAATCCCACTCCTCGGCGGGACCCGGCCACGCGAACGCGGGATCGCCTTCGCCGAGGAGCGCTTCATAGGACACCGCGCCCAGGGTCGCGCCGCCCGTTGCCTGCGGGTCGTCGATGTCGATCACCAAAATCTCCCGGCCGAGCCGCTCGAGCGCCTGTCGGATCGTCGGCGCGAATTCCGGATCGGTGATCAGCGCCTTCGCCTCGCCGTGCCCGAGGCAGAAAGCGATCGTTCCGGCGTCGAGGCGATAGTTGAGCGCGTTGAGCACCGCGCCGAGCGCCGGCACCGCGTAATGGGCCTCGAGCAGCGCGGGGACGTTCGGCGCCATCGCCGCGACGGTGTCGCCGCGGCCGATGCCGCGGCCGGCGAGCGCCGAGGCGAGCCGGCGGCAGCGCTCCTCGAACTGCCGGTAGCTGTAGGCGATGCCGCCGTGGCGCACGGCGGTCTTCTGCGGCCAGATGAAGGCGCTGCGCTCGAGGAATTGCACCGGCGAGAGCGGAACGAAGTTCGCCGCGTTTCTGCCGAGCGAAGCGCCGCCAAAGGTCATCAGGTCTCCGGCGCGGCTGGCGTCGTGGCGCCCGGCCCGAGCGCGCGCTGCATGAGCACGACGTCGAGCCAGCGCGCGAACTTGTTGCCCACGCCTGCGAGCACGCCCACGTAGCGGAAGCCGAGCGCCGCGTGCACGCCGATCGAGGCGGCGTTCGCGGCGTCGCCGATGACGGCGATCATCTGCCGCGCTCCGGCGCGCTCGGAGGCCGCGATCAACTCGGCGAGGAGCGCCCGCCCGATGCCCTTGCCGCAGGCATCGGCGCGCACGTAGATCGAATCCTCGACGGCGAAACGGTACGCGGGGCGGGGCCGGTACGGTCCAGCGTAGGCGTAGCCGATCACCTCGCCCTCTCGGGTCGCGACGAGGTACGGCAAGCCGCGCGCGGTCACTTCGCGCCAGCGCCGCTTCATCTCGCCGGCGTCGGGCGGCTCGATCTCGAAAGTCGCCGTCCCGGTGCGCACGTGGTGAGCGTAGATCGCCGTTGTGGCGGTCGAGTCCGCGGCGGTCGCCGCGCGCAGCGCAAGGCCGGCGGGGAGCGACCTCATCCGCGCCGGCGCGCCGCGCGGGCGCTGCCCGGACGGTCCCGCAACAGCCGCTGCTGCTCGCGCTTCCATTCGCGCTCTCTCACCGCGGCGCGCTTGTCGTACTGCTTCTTGCCGCGGGCGAGCCCGATCTCGAGCTTCACGCGTCCCTTGCTGAAGTGCAGATCCAGCGGCGTCAGCGTGTAGCCCGCCCGCTCGACCTTGCCGATCAGGCGGTTGATCTCGGGACGGTGCAGAAGCAGCTTCCGCGTGCGGGTTGGATCCGGACGGATGTGGGTCGATGCGCTCGGCAGCGGCGTGAGGTGCGCGCCGAGCAGCACGATCTCGCCGTCCTTCACCACGACGTAGGCTTCCTTGAGCTGCGCCCGCCCGGCGCGGATGGCCTTCACCTCCCAGCCCTGGAGCGCGATCCCGGCTTCGAGTTTCTCCTCGACGAAATAGTCGTGATAGGCTTTTTTGTTTTCGACGATGCTCATGCCGACTCTACGCGTGGCGCCGCGCGGAAGGCTATTGTAGCAATGGCCAGCGTGCAGAAGTCGGTGCTGGTGCCCTACCGCGCGCAGGAGATGTTCGAGCTGGTGGAGCGGGTCGAAGACTATCCGCGGTTCCTGCCGTGGTGCGCCGGCGCGACGATCCTCGAGCGCACCGAAGTCGAGACCACCGCGCGGCTGGACATCAACTACCGCGGCGTGCGCGCGCACTTCACGACCGCCAACCGCATCGAGCGGCCGGAGCGGATCGTGATCGGGCTGCGCTCGGGCCCGTTCCGGCGCCTCGAGGGAACGTGGCGCTTCACCGTGCTGGGCGACATCGGCAGCAAGGTCGAGCTGACGATGGCCTACGAATTCGCGACCCCGGCTCTCGCGCGGCTGATCGGGCCGGTGTTCGGGCGCATCGCCCACACGTTCGTCGATGCGTTCGTGCACCGCGCCGAAGCGCTTCATGGCGGCGCGCCCGCTCGGCCGCCGGGCCCGGCTTGACCGCCATCCGCGTCACGGTCGTGGTCGCCTGGCCGGAGCACGCGACGGAAGTCGCCCTCGCGCTTTCGCCCGGAGCGACCGTGGCCGACGCGCTCGCCGAGTCGCGGCTCGCTTCGCGGCATCCGGAGATCGACGTGGCGCGTTCGCCGGTCGGCATCTTCGGCCGCCGGGTCGCGCGCGACCGCGTTCTGGCCGACGGCGATCGGGTGGAGATCTACCGGCCGCTCGTCGCCGATCCGAAGGAAGCGCGCCGAGGGCGGGTCGGGCGCTGAGGGCTCCGAGCGCTATCGCAACACGGCGCGCGAACCGGCGCAGGCCATCGCACCTTCCGGGGGTCGCACCGCGCGCCGGTCTATCGCGCACCGTGGCGCTCGAGGGCGGTCTCGATGGCCTCGAACCCGCCGCGCCGCGCCCAGGCGAGCGCGGTCGCGCCGTCATGGTTGCGGTGGTTTACATCCGCGCCGCGCCCGAGCAGCAGGTCGACCGTGTCCGCGTGTCCGCCACGCACAGCCATCATGAGCGCGGTCGTGCCGTTGGGCGAGCCCGCGTCGATCGCCGCGCCGGCGTCGAGCAGATAGCGCACGACGTCGTCGTGTCCGTTGGTCGCGGCGTAGATGAGCGGCGTCCAGCCGGGCGTGGTGTCGATCGCCGCGCCGCGGCGGAGCAGCATCTTCACGATCGCGAGCTGCCCGCTGAGCGCGGCGACCATGATCGGCCGGTCGCCGAAGCCGTTGGCCGCGTCGACCTTCGCGCCGGCCGAAAGCAGCGCGTCGACCGTGCGCTCCCATCCCGCCCGCGCGGCGACGACGAGCACAGGCTCGCCGTGAGTATCGACGATGTTCGGATCCACGCCGCGGGCGAGCATGGCGCGCACCTGGTCGGAATCGTCGACTTCCACCGCGTGGATGAAGGCGTCGTAGAGCCCCTGGCCGCGAGCCGAGGGTGCGAGCGCGGCGAGAGCGAGCAAGAGCAGCGTCAAGCGGGCGCAGGCCCGCACGGGGTCAAGCCGCATCGCGAGGCACGCCGAAAAGGCGGAAGAAGTTGGCGGAAGTCGCCGCACCTGCCTCCTCCACGGCGATGCCCTTGAGGCGCGCGATCTCCTCCGCGACATGGCGCACGTACGCCGGCTGGTTGGTCTTGCCGCGAAACGGCACCGGCGCCAGATACGGCGAGTCGGTCTCGATCAGCATGCGCTCGAGAGGCACGCGGCGGGCCACCTCCTTGAGGGCGGACGCGTTCTTGAACGTGACGATGCCGGAGAACGAGATGTGGAAGCCCAGATCCATGGCGGCCGCCGCCACCTCCCAGGTCTCGGTGAAGCAATGCATGACGCCGCCGGCTTCCGAGGCACGCTCTTCGCGCATGATCGCGAGCGTGTCGTCCGCGGCCGCGCGGGTGTGGACCACCAGCGGCTTCGCGGCTTCACGCGCGGCGCGGATGTGGCGCCGGAAGCGCTCGCGCTGCCAGGACAGGTCGCCGGTCAGGCGGTAGTAGTCGAGCCCGGTCTCGCCGACGGCGACCACCTTCGGCCCCGCCGCGAGCGCGACGAGGTCCGCCACTGTCGGATCGGGCGTGTCTTCGTAGTCCGGGTGCACGCCGGCGCTGGCGAAGAGGTTCGCATGATCGGCGGCGATCTGCATCACGCGCGGGAGGTGGGGCAGATTCACGCTGATGCACAGCGCGTGCGTCACGCGATTCGCCGCCATCGCCTCGAGCACCGCCGGCAGCTTGCCGGAGAGCTCGGGGAAGTCGAGATGACAATGCGAGTCGACGAGCATGGTTAATGCGTCACGCGAGCGGCGCCAGCGTGAATCCGTGATGTCCTGGAGCGCGTGACGCCCTAACTCGGGGCGGTGAACGCGGCGCCCTGGCGCCGGTTAACGCACCGGACGGCGAGCTACATCGTGTGGGTTGGGCGATTGGACGCCAGCAGCTCGCCGAGGATCTTCTCGATTTGGGCGCGCGCCGCGGCGCCGGTCTCGTCGTTGGTGAACTGCACGCCGATGCCCTGAGTGCGGTTGCCCTGCACGCCTTCGGGCGTGATCCACACCACCTTGCCCTGCACGGCGATGCGCTGCGGATCGTCCATGAGCGAGAGCAGCATGAACACTTCCTCGCCGAGCTGGTACTGGCGGTTGGTGGGGATGAAGATGCCGCCGCCCTTGAGGTAGGGCATGTACGCGGCGTAGAGCGCCGCCTTCTCGCGGATGTTGAGCGACAGCACGCCCGGTCTCGCGACCGACGAAGTTGTCGTGGTGCCGCCGAAGCGATCGTTCATGCCTTGCGTGGTGCGCTGCGCTCGCGCGCAAAGGCCGCCCGGTATTCGAACAGCAGCGCCTCGGCGACCAGCCGCGGCTGCAGCGGGTGGCCGAGCAGCTCGCGCTGCCTGAGCAGCGCCCGATAATAGCGGAACAGGCCGAGCCGCGCCACCCGCGGCCCCAGTCGGACCAGCGCCTCGCTGCGGTCGGGATTGAACCGCGGCGCGCCGCCGCTCGCCACGCGCGCGAGGTCCGAAGTCCAGGCGAGCAGCCAATACACCGCGTCGCCAAGCCGCGCCGCGCGTTCGTCGCGAGGATAGGCGTCGAGGCGCGCGCCGAAAGCCACCGGGGAAAGCCGCTCCGGCTGCGCGAGCGCATCGAGCAGCGCGTCGCGCTCGCGCTGGATCGCGGGGTCGGCGAGCGCGAGCGCGGCGAGCGGCGCGCCGCCTGCCTGCGCGAGGAGCAGCTCGGCCCCCTCGACGCCGCGTTGCGCGAGCCAGGCCGCTGACGTCGCGGGATCGGGCTCCGGCGCGGCGACGACGCGGCAACGGCTGACGATGGTCGCGGGCAGCCGTCCCCATTGGTCGCTCACCAGGAGCAGATAGGTCGCGGGCGGCGGCTCCTCGAGCGTCTTGAGCAGTGCGTTGGCCGCCGCCGTGGTCATCGCCTCGGCCGGCGCGATCAGCGCCACTTTCGCCCGCTGCCGGTGGGTCGTGAGCTGCGCGAAGTCGATCAGCTCGCGGATGCGATCGACGGGGATCGCGTCCACCGGCCGCACATTGCCGTCCTCGTCGCGCTCGACCGGCTCGATCAGGCGCAGATCGGGATGCCCGCCGGCCGCGACGTAGCCGCAAGCGGGACAACGGCCGCACGGGCCGCCGTCGTCGCGCGGCGTCTCGCACAAGAGCGCCTGCGCGAAATGCAGCGCGAGATGGCGCTTGCCGATGCCCTTGCGGCCGGTGACGAGGAGCGCATGCGGCCAGCGCGACCGCGTGGCGAGCGCGGCGGCGGCGACCGCAGCCTGCCATGGCAGCAGCGGCGCGGCGTGTCGCTCTTCGGAAAAGGTGGTCACGACGGGAGGGCGGCGACGATGCCTTCCAGCTCGACGCGCACCTCGGAGCGGGGACGCGTCGTGTCGACCACGCGGATGCGTTTCGGCTCGGCGCGCGCGCGTGAAAGGTAGGCTTCTCGCACGCGGGCGAAGAATTCGCCCTGCTCGCGCTCGAACTTGTCAAGCGTGCGGCCCTTGTCCAGCCGCTCGCGCGCCACCGCGACCGGCACGTCGAAGAGCAGCGTCAGATCGGGTCGGAAATCTCCGAGGGCAAGCCTTTCCAGAGCCGCAACGGAATCGTGCGGCACCCCGTGGCCGCCGCCCTGGTAGGCGTACGTGGCATCGGTGAAGCGGTCGCAAACGACCCACGTGCCGCGCTTGAGCCGCGGCCAGATCTCGCGCTCGCAATGCTCGCGCCGGGCCGCGAACATGAGCATCGCCTCGCCCACGTGGCTCATCGGCTCGTGCAGCAGCAGCTCGCGCAGGCGCTCGCCGAGCGGCGTGCCGCCGGGCTCCCGCGTCGCCCACACCTCGCGCCCGTCGCGCTCCAGCCGCTCCTTGAGCCACGGCAGGTGCGTGCTCTTGCCGGCGCCGTCGATGCCCTCGAGGGTGATGAAGCGGCCGCGCTGGGTCGATGCGGGCACGGCTGCCGCGGCCCTAGCGGCCGCCTCGCTGGTATCTGGCGACGGCGCGATTGTGATCGGCGAGGCTCGCGGAGAACTCGCTCGAGCCGTCGCCGCGCGAGACGAAGTAGAGGTACGGCGTGGCTGGCGGATGCAGCACCGCCTCCAGCGCCGCCTGTCCGGGCAGCGCGATCGGCGTCGGCGGAAGACCGTCGCGCTGATACGTGTTGTACACCGTATCGCGGTCGAGGTCGCGGCGGGTGAGGTTGCCGTCGAAGCGCTCGCCGATGCCGTAGATCACCGTCGGATCGGCCTGCAGCCGCATGCCGTGCTGCAGCCGGTTCTCGAGCACCGATGCGATGAGGGGTCGGTCGGCGGCGTCGCCCGTCTCCTTCTCCACGATCGAGGCGAGCACCAGCGCTTCGTACGGCGAGGCGAGCGGCAGGTCCGGCGCCCGATTCGCCCATGCGATCTCGAGGCGCCGGCGCATCGCGCGGTACGCCCGCTTGAGCAGCGATGCATCGCTCGCGCCGGCCGCGAAGAAATAGGTGTCGGGGAAGAACCACCCCTCGGGATCGTTCTCGCTTGCGCCGAGGGCACGCATGACTTCGGCGTCGGGCAGATCGAGCACCGTCTTGGCAACGTCCGGCTCGCCGCGCAGCGCCTCGCGCAGATCGCGCCACGACCAGCCCTCGACGATGGTGAAGCTCGTCTGCGTCACGTCGCCTTGCGTGAGCTTCGCCAGCAGCCCGCTCAACGTCGTGCCCGCGGGCAACTCGTAATTCCCTGCCTTGATGGTGCGGTCCACGCGCTTCAGGCGCGCCAGCGCCACCAGCGTCCAGCCCGCAGGCAGCACGCCGGCAACGCTGAGATCGTGCGCGACCGCGCGCAGGCTTTCGCCCGGGTGCACGGCGAAGGTGTATGGCTGTTCGGGCAAGGGCAACGCACGGCGCACGACCCATGCGTACGCGATCGCGCCCGCGAGCACGATCAACAGCAGCAGCATGGCGAGACGGCGGACCATGAAACGTTTCGACAAGGCTTGCGCTCAATCGCCCGATTATAATGGCCCGATGCGCTCGCCGGCCTCCGTACCACGATCGAATCGCGGCTTCACGCTGATCGAGATCATGGTCGTGATCGTGATCCTCGGCATCCTCGCCGCGCTCATTGTTCCGCGCATCATCGAGCGCCCGGACGAAGCGCGCGTCATCGCGGCCAAGAACGACATCGCCGCGATCATGCAGGCGCTGAAGCTCTATCGCCTCGACAATCAGCGCTATCCAACCACCGAGCAGGGCCTGGCCGCGCTGGTCGTGCGACCGACCGCGCCGCCGCCGCCGCCCAACTGGAAACCCAACGGCTACCTGGAGAAGCTGCCCAAGGATCCGTGGGGCAATCCTTACCAGTACCTGAATCCGGGCCTGCACGGCGAGATCGACGTGTTCAGCTTCGGCGCCGACGGCCAGCCGGGCGGAAGCGGTTACGACGCCGACATCGGCTCGTGGGACCTGTGAAAGCCGGCCGCGCTTGCCGCCGCGCTGCGACCTCGGTCAGCGCCGGCTTCACGCTCGCCGAGGTCCTGGTCGTGCTGGTGGTGATCGGGCTCGCCGCGGGTCTCGCCTACGCGCGCCTGGACGCCGATCCGCGCCAGGCGCTCGAGCGCGAGGCGCGCCGCCTCGGCGGCGCGCTGGAGCATGCCGCGCTGCTCGCGCAATGGAAGCGCCAGACGCTGGGCATTTCCGCCGCGGGGACCGCCTACCGCTTCTGGCGTCGCGACGAAAGCCAGGCCGACGGTCCGCGCTGGGTTGCGCTGTCCGACGACGACGTGCTCGCGCCGCACGCGCTCCCTCCGCCGTTGAGCGTGGCGATGCAGCTCTACGCCGGCGCGCCCGTTCCCGGCGACGCGGTATTGCCGCTCGCGGCGAGCGGCCGCAATGAGCCGTACGTGCTCGCCCTCGCCTCTCCGCAATGGCAGATCCTGCTCGCCTCCGATCCGCTCAACCGAGTGGCGCTCGTCGGGCCGACGCCGCGCTGAGCGCGCGTGCGCTCGCGTCTCGCGGATTCACGCTGATCGAGGTGCTCGTTGCGCTCGCGATCGTGGCGGTCGCGCTCGCCGCCGGCTTCCGCAGCGTCGCGCAGAGCGCCGATACGGCCACGGCGCTCAAAGCGCGCACGCTGGCGCTGTGGGTGGCGCAGAACCGCCTCGCCGCGGCGCAGCTCGAGATCCCCGGTCCGCCCGCCGGCGAGCAGGACGGAAACGAGACGCAGGCCGGCCTGCAGTTCGGCTGGCACCGTACGGTCGGCGGAACGCCCAATCCGGCTTTCCGCCGCGTCGAGATCACCGTCGCCGACGCGTCGCGACCCGACTATGTGCTCGCCCGGCTGGTCGGCTACGTGGGCAGCGCCGGGCAACCATGAGCGACGCGGTCTCGCGCAGACCCCGCGGCTTCACCCTGGTCGAGGTCCTGATCGCGGTGGCGATCGTCGCGCTGCTCTCGCTGCTCGGCTATCGGGCGATCGCCGCGCTTTCAGACAGCGAGACCAAGCTCTCGGCGGAAGCCACGCGCTGGCGCACGCTCGATCTGTTCTTCGCGCGCCTCGAAGGCGATCTGCGCCAGGCCGTGCCCCGGCCGGCGCGACTCGGCGGCACGCGCGAGCCCGCCTGGGCCGGCGCGACCGATGCGACGGGCAACGCCCTGCTCGAGTTCTCGCGCGCCGGACCCGAGTTCACGCTCGAGCCGTCGAGCGCCGGCGCGCGGATGGGCTATCGCTTCCACGACGGCACGGTCGACGTGCTCTACTGGGCGAGCTACGACCGGCCGCAAAGCGCGGCGCCGGCCGCGTACCCGCTCATCTCCGGCATCGCCCGCTTCCAGATCGCCTACCTCGCCAAGGATGGAAGCTGGCTCGACAGCTGGCCGCAGCCGGGCGAAGCCGACCTGCCGCGCGCGGTTAAGGTCGACCTCGCGCTCGAGTCGGGCGAGAAGATCGAGCGGTGGCTCGCGTTGCGATGAAGGCGCGCGGAGCGGCGGTAGTCGTGGCGATGCTGCTCGCCGCGCTCGCCGCCGTGATCGGCGCGAGCCTGCTGTGGCAGCAGGAGCGATGGATCGGCGAGCACGAGCGGCGCCGCGATCAGGTGCAGGCGCAGGCGCTGGCGATGGCCGGCGTGCAATGGGCGCGCCAGATCGTGCACGACAATGCCCCACCGTCGCTGGTCTATCTCGGCCAGCCCTGGGCCTTTCGATTGCCGGCCACCCCAATCGAGAACGGCGCGATCGGCGGCTACATCACCGATGCGCAAGCCGGGCTCAACGCCAACAACCTCGGGCTCGGTTCGAGCGCCAATGCGACGCACGACGCGTTCGCGCGCCTGCTCGCCGAAGTCGGCGTGCCGGCCGCATTCCTCAACGCGCTCGGCGACTGGGTGGATGCCGACGATCGCGTAAGCGAGGATGGTGGCGCGGAGGATTCGTACTACCTGGCGCAGAGCGCGCCCCGGCTCGCCGCCAACGCGCCGCTGCGCCGGCCGGCGGAGCTTCTTGCCGTGCGTGGTGCCGATGCGACGCTCGTTTCGCGACTGCTGCCGTTCGTCGATGCTATCGATGCGCCGACTGCGATCAACGTCAACACCGCCCCGCTCGAAGTGTTGATGGCGGCGGTCGACGGCCTCGACGCGACGCGCGCCTCCGCGCTGGTGGCGTCCCGCGCCCAGGCGCCTTTCGCCACTGTGGCCGACTTTCGCAACCGACTGCCGGCCGCGGCCCGCGTCGACGAGACCATCCTCACCGTGAAGAGCGACTGGTTCATCGTGTCGATCGAGGCCCGCCAGGGCGACACCGTGGCGCGAGCGCGGGCGCTGCTCAAGCGCGCCGCCGGCGCGACGCAGTGGCCGAGCGTGATCTGGGAGACCGTCGAGTGAGCCGCACCAGTACGAGTACAATCGCCGCCGACTCGGCTCAACGGCGCATGCCCTCGAACTCGACGACCCTTCGTGTCCTCGTGGACGCTCCACCCGACGCGGCGCGCGCGGCGTCGTGGTCGCTGCACGACGCCGCCGGCCGGCCCGTTCGCGGCGGTCGCGGCACGCCTTCGGAGTGGCCGGCTGCCGAGCGCAGGGAAGCCGTCGTCGCGGCGGCGCACGGCCGAATCGCCGTGCTGTCGCTGCCGCCGCTGCCCCCTGGACGCGCCGAAGGCGCCGCGCGCTTCGCGCTCGAAGAGCAGCTCGCCGACGCGAGCGACGAGCAGCACATCGCGCTCGCGCCCCAGCGCGCCGATGGAACGCTTCGGGTGGCGATCGTCGCCGGCGCCTGGATGAGCGCCTTCGCCGAAGGCTCGCGCCGCTGTGGCGTCGACTGGGATCGCGCCGTCCTGGAGAGCGATCTCGCGGAGCCGGTGCCGACGCAGTGGCGCTGGTGCGCACCGTCGATCGCTCAGCCGGGATTCGTGCGGACGAATCAGGGCGCGACCATTGCGGTCGGGCCGGCCGTCGACGGAGATCCGCCGGCTGAGCTCGTGCTCGCCCTTTCTCGCGGTAGCCAAGCCCCGACGAAAGTGCGCATCGATGCGGACGCCGCGTCGCCGGCATTCGTCGCCCGTGCGCGCGAGGCGACCGGCGTCGAGTTCGTCGCCGGCACGCCTTGGCGCTGGGCGGTGGCTGCGCCCGCTGCCTACGCGAACGCGGTGGACCTCCTCGCCGGCCGCTTCGCGCGCAAGGCGCGCGCCGCAGCCTCGGACAACGCGCGGCTTTTCCGTCCGGCGCTATGGATCGCCGGCATCGCGCTCGCATTCCATGTCGCCGCCACGGCGGGCCAGTGGTCGTGGCTGCGCTGGCAGGCCTATGCCGCGGATCGGGAGCTGACGGCGCTCGCTCGCGCCGCGGTGCCGGAGTTCGCTCAAGGCGGCAAAGCGCAGCTTTCTCCGGCGCTCGCCCTCGCCCGGCGCGAAGGCGAGCTCGAGCACCGCGCCGGCCGCGCCGCGCGCGACGATTTCGTGCCGCTGCTCGCGCAGGCCGCGCCGGTGCTCGCTTCGCTTCCGGCCGGCGCGCTACGCTCGATCTCGTACGCCGACCGGCATCTCACGCTCGATCTCGGGAAACTGGAGCCGAGCGAGCCGGAGCGGCTGCAGAGCGCTCTCAAGAGCGCCGGACTGCTCGCGATCGTCGCGCCGACCGGAGCCGGCGTGCGGGTGCGCGTCGGGCGCGACTGATGGCTACCGTCCACGCGCCAGCGAGCAGGCGCGAGAACCTTGCGCACTGGTGGCAGCTCCGCTCGCCCGAAGAGCGGCGCGGCCTCGCGGTGCTCGGGGGCATCGTGGCCCTGGGCGTGCTTTGGCTCGCCGTGTGGCAGCCGGTGGTGCGCGACGTGGATCGACTTCGCCAGCGGATCGCCGGCGACCGCGCCGAGTTGGCGGAAGCGCGGCGAGATTCCGACGCCATTGCCGCTCTTGCCCGCGTGGCGCCGGTCGCACCCGCGGCGGACCCGCGCACCGCGCTCGACGCGGTGCTCTCGGCGCGGGGCCTCGCGAGCGCGGCGACGCAGATCGAGCGCGTCGACAACGATCGCCTGCGCGTGACCTTCGATGCCATCGACTTCGACGCGCTGGCCGCGGCGCTGGATGGGCTTCAGCGCGAAGCGCATCTGCGGGCGATCGAGGTCGTCGCCACCGCGCGCGCGGACGCGGGCCGCGTGCGCGCCGACGTCACGCTCGGCCGCTGATGAGGGTGCTGCTCGCCATCGCGGCGGCGATCGCGCTGCTCGCCATCGCGCTCGCGGTCACCGCGCCCGCAAGCCTCGTGGATCAGCGTCTCCAGGCGCTCAGCGGGGGGAGGCTGCGCCTTGCGGGCGCGTCGGGGACGCTGTGGAGCGGCACGGGCGAGCTGGTGCTGCTGCCGCGCGGCACGCGCCGGTCGGTGGCATGGCAGCTCGAGGCGTGGCCGCTCGCACGCGGCGAACTGCGAGGCAGCGTCGCGATCGATGCTGCGGACGCGCCACGGGCCGAGTTCGTTTACGGTCCGCACAACGTCGCGCTGCGCCGCCTCGACCTCGCGCTGCCGATGGAGAGCGTGCTCGAGGCGTCCGGCGTGCCGGGGGCGCTGGTTGGCGCCGGGGGCAGCCTGGCGTTGCACGTCGAGCGCTTCGTGCAGCGGGCCGAGGCGATCGACGCGGACGCGGTGCTGCAATGGCGCGATGCCAGCCTGCCATCGCCGCGGCCCGGTGTTCGCATCGCGCTCGGCGACGTCCGGCTCGATCTGCGCGGCGCCGGCTCCGAGGCCGCCGGCGCGCTTTCCAACCGCGGCGGCGACGTCGAGGTGGGCGGCCGCGTCGCGCTCTCCTCGCTCCTGATACCGCGCATCGATCTCACCGTGCGTCCCCGCGCAGGCCTCGATCGCGACCGCGCCGCGGCGATCGCCGCGGCGCTCTCGCTCGTCGCCGCGCCGGACGGCCAGGGCGCGTATCGCATCGTCTGGTCGGGCTCCTGACGTGAGCCGCCGCCCGCGCCACCGCCGCGCCGCGCCGCGCTCGCTCGCCGCCGCGCCGGAGGGCGGGCGCATCGCGGCTCTCGATGCGCTGCGCGGGATCGGCATCTGCCTAATGGTCGCCTATCACTTCACCTTCGACCTCGCATGGTTCCACATGATCGAGGCCGACTTCTATCACGACCCCTTCTGGCTCTTCGCGCGGGCCGTGATCGTGACCATCTTCCTCGGTCTGGTCGGCGTGAGCCTCGTGCTGGCCAAGCGCGCGCACCCGGGACCGCAGCCCTTCTGGCGTCGCATCGCGCTCATCGCGGCGTGCGCGATCCTCGTGACGATCGCCAGCTACCTCACCTTTCCGCAGACCTTCATCACCTTCGGGATCCTGCACGCCATCGCGGTCGCCTCGGTGCTGGCACGGCCGTTGATCGATCTTCCCCGCGTTGCGCTGGCGCTCGGCGCGGCGATCATCGTCGCCGGCACGACGGTGCAGGTTCCGGTCTTCGATCTTCCCTGGCTCAACTGGGTCGGCATGATGACCCACAAGCCGGCAACCGAGGACTACGTGCCGCTGTTTCCATGGCTCGGCGTGGTGCTCATCGGCGTGGCGGCGAGCGCCGCGCTGCCGGGGGTTCGGAGCGTCATCGCGCCGGTGAGCCGGCGGTCGCCCGCTTGGCTCGCCTGGCTCGGCCGCCACAGTCTCATCATCTATCTGGTGCACCAGCCGCTGCTTATCGGGGCCCTTCGCGTGTGGTCCGAATGAGGCCCGGTACGCTATACTTCGCTCTTCCAGGCGCGTAGCTCAGCTGGCTAGAGCACCACCTTGACATGGTGGGGGTCGTTGGTTCGAGTCCAATCGCGCCTACCACCGCTTGCGGAAGGACGGGAAGGCAGCGTTATGACACCGCGAACGCGCAACGAGACCGGCTGAACGAAGCGCGAGCGCGCACGCGTTGGCGAAAAAGTGCGGCTCGTCCGCACTTTTTGTTTTACGAGGAACGGAACGATGCCCGACATCCGATTGCCCGACGGCGCGCTCAAGCGCTTCGACGCGCCGGTAACCGTCGCCGAGCTCGCCCGCTCGATCGGCCCCGGCCTCGCCAAAGCGGCGCTGGCCGGCAAAGTCGACGGCAAGCTCGTCGACACGTCCTACGTCATCGATCGCGACGCCGCCGTGGCGATCGTCACCGACAAGGACCCCGAAGGCCTCGAGGTGCTCCGGCATTCGACCGCCCACCTTCTCGCCTATGCGGTCAAGGAGCTCTTCCCCGACGCGCAGGTCACCATCGGACCGGTGATCGAGGATGGGTTCTACTACGACTTCTCCTACAGGCGGCCGTTCACGCCCGAGGACCTGCAGGCGATCGAGAAGACGATGGCGGAGCTCGCGCAGCGCGACGAGCCGGTGCAGCGCCAGGTAATGTCGCGCGACGACGCCGTGCGCTACTTCGAGTCGCTCGGCGAGCACTACAAGGCCGAGATCATCGCCTCGATTCCCGACAACGAAGCGATCTCTCTCTACACCGAAGGCAAGTTCACCGACCTCTGCCGCGGGCCGCACGTGCCGTCGACCGGCAAGCTCAAGGTGTTCAAGCTCACCAAGCTCGCCGGCGCGTACTGGCGCGGCGACTCGCGCAACGAGATGCTGCAGCGGATCTACGGCACCGCCTGGGCGAAGAAGGAGGAGCTCGAGGCCTACCTGCATCGCCTCGAGGAGGCGGAAAAGCGCGACCACCGCAAGCTGGGACGGCAGCTCGACCTGTTTCATCTGCAGGACGAAGCCCCCGGCATGGTGTTCTGGCATCCGCGCGGCTGGACGATCTGGCAACAGGTCGAGCAGTACATGCGCCGGGTCTACCAGGACAACGGCTACCAGGAGGTGCGCGGGCCGATGATCCTCGATCGCAGCCTGTGGGAGCGCTCGGGCCACTGGGTGAACTACAAGGAGAACATGTTCACCACCGAGAGCGAGAAGCGCGACTTCGCGATTAAGCCGATGAACTGCCCGGGACACGTCCAGATCTTCAACTCGGACTTGCGCAGCTACCGCGACCTGCCGCTGCGCTACGGCGAGTTCGGCTTTTGCCATCGCAACGAAGCCTCGGGCGCGCTGCACGGCCTTATGCGCGTGCGCGGCTTCGTGCAGGACGACGGCCACATCTTCTGCATGCCCGAGCAGATCGAGTCGGAAGTCACCGCGTTCAACCGGCTGGCGCTCTCGGTGTACAGGGATTTCGGCTTCGAGGACATCGCCATCCGCCTGTCTCTGCGCCCGGAGAAGCGCATCGGCACGGACGAGGTCTGGGACCGCGCCGAAGCGGCGCTGCGCGGTGCGCTCGAAGCCTGCGGCGCACAATGGACCGACCTTCCCGGAGACGGCGCGTTCTACGGCCCCAAGATCGACTACAGCTTGCGCGATTCCCTTGGCCGATCATGGCAATGCGGAACGATGCAGGTCGACTTCTCGATGCCGGAGCGGCTCGGCGCCGAGTACGTCGCGGAAGACAATACGCGGAAGATCCCGGTGATGCTCCACCGCGCGATCGTCGGTTCGCTGGAACGCTTCATCGGCGTCCTGATCGAACACTACGCGGGGGCGCTGCCGCTGTGGCTCGCGCCGGTGCAGATGGCGATCCTGACCATCACCGATCGGCAGACGGGCTACGCGCGCGAAGTTCAGGCGGCGCTGAAGCAGTGCGGCTATCGCGCCGTGACCGATTTGCGCAACGAGAAGATTAACTATAAGATTCGTGAACATAGCCTGCAAAAGTTGCCATATCAGCTGATCCTGGGCGACAAGGAGCTGCAGGCGAAACAGGTGGCCGTGCGTACGCGTACCGGGGAAGACCTCGGGGCCATGCCCCTGGAGGCCTTCATCTCCCGCCTCGATGCCGAGGTCGAGCAGCGCCGCTAAGGCGGCGCAGGGAGAGACGGACGCTTAAGCACGGCCGGTCTTTCATTGACGACAGGAGAACGCGAATAGCCCTGGAAAAAGCGCAGCGAATCAACGGCGAGATCACCGCCCCCGAGATTCGCTTGGTAGGTGCAGACGGTGAACAAATCGGTGTCGTGCCGATCGCGGACGCGATGGCACGGGCGGAAGCGGCGGAGCTGGACCTGGTCGAGATCGCACCGCTGGCGAAGCCCCCGGTCTGCCGGATCATGGATTTCGGCAAGTTCAAGTACCGGGAGGCGAAGCGGGCGCACGAAGCGAAGCTCAAGCTCAAGCAGATCCAGGTCAAGGAAGTGAAGTTCCGACCCGGCACCGACGAAGGCGACTACAAGATCAAGGTCCGGAACCTGATCCGCTTCCTCGGCGAGGGCGACAAGGCGAAAGTGACATTGCGCTTCCGGGGCCGCGAGATGGCACACCAGGAATTCGGCATCCGCCTCCTGGAACGAATCCGCGGCGATCTCGAGCCCTACAGCATCGTCGAACAGTTTCCCAAGCTCGAGGGCCGGCAAATGGTGATGCTGCTGGCCCCGAAGAAGACGGCACCGAAAGCGCATCACCCGAACAAGCCCGAAGCCGGTCAGGCGCCTCAAGGCAAGGAAGCCAAGGCGCAAAAAGCCTCTCCTCCGGAGAGCACCGCGGTGGGCAGCAAATAGGAAGGCTCAAGCACCATGCCCAAGATGAAGACCAAGAGCGGCGCGAAGAAGCGCTTTCGCGTACGCGGGAGCGGCAGCATCAAGCGCTCGATGGCCTACAAGCGCCACATCCTCACCAAGAAGTCGACCAAGAACAAGCGGCAGCTTCGCGGCTCGACCGGCGTCCACAGCACCAACGCGGACTCGGTCAGGGCCATGCTGCCCTACGCGTAAGGAGGCGAGCCATGCCACGAGTCAAGCGCGGCGTGACCGCCAAGGCGCGGCACAAGAAGATCCTCGCCCAGTCGAAGGGCTACCGCGGCCGGCGCGGCAACGTCTATCGCGTGGCCAAGGAAGCGGTCATGAAGGCCGGGCAGTACCAGTACCGCGACCGACGCGCCCGCAAGCGGGAATTCCGCGCGCTGTGGATCGCGCGCATCAACGCCGCGGCCCGTGAGCTGGGAATGACCTACAGCGCTTTCATGAACGGGCTGAAAAAAGCCTCGATCGACATCGACCGCAAAGTGCTGGCCGACCTCGCGGTCCACGACAAGACGGCGTTTAGCAAGATCGCGGAGCAGGCCAAAGCCTCTCTGGCCTGAGGGGAGCCAACACACGAGGGAGGCGATCAAGCCTCCCTTTTTTTTTGGCGACGATGGACGAAACGCACGCGCTGGTTGCCGAAGCCCTGGCCGAGTTCGCGGCCTGCGGCGACGCCGCGGCGCTGGAGAACGCCAAGGCGCGTTACCTCGGCAAGACCGGGCGCCTGACCGAACGGCTCAAGTCGCTCGGGCGGCTGCCGGCGGCCGAGCGGCCGGGGGCAGGCGCGCGTATCAACCAGGCCAAGGCCGCACTGGAAGCCGCGCTGGAGAAGCGCCGCGCGGAGCTCGCCGACGCGAAGCTCGCGGGAGAGCTCGCCGCCGAAGCGCTCGACGTGTCGCTTCCCGGAAGGGGCATCGGCGTCGGCGGATTGCATCCGGTCACCCGCACGCTGCAGCGGATCGAGGCGTTGTTCCGCTCGATGGGCTTCGCGGTCGCCGAAGGTCCCGAGATCGAGGACGACTTCCACAACTTCACCGCGCTCAACACTCCGGAGAACCATCCCGCGCGCTCGATGCACGACACCTTCTACGTCGAGGGCGGGATGGTGCTGCGCACCCACACCTCGCCCATCCAGGTGCGCTACATGGAAACCCACGCGCCGCCGATCAAGATCATCGCGCCGGGCCGCGTCTATCGCGTCGACAGCGACGCCACGCACTCGCCGATGTTCCACCAGGTCGAGGGGTTGTGGATCGACCAGAACGTGAGCTTCGCGGATCTGAAGGCGGTGTTCACGGATTTCCTCCGCCGGTTCTTCGAGCGCGACGACCTGCGAGTGCGCTTCCGGCCGTCGTTTTTCCCGTTCACCGAGCCGTCGGCCGAAATCGACATGGGGTTCGGCGACGGCTGGCTCGAAATCTCCGGCGCGGGCCAGGTCCATCCCAACGTGCTGCGCGCCGTCGGGATCGATCCGGAGCGCTACCAGGGCTTCGCGTTCGGCATGGGCCCGGATCGCCTCGCCATGCTCCGCTACGGGGTGGACGATCTGCGGCTGTTCTACGAAAACGACCTGCGCTTCCTCAGGCAATTCGCATGAAAGACCGAGCCGCCATTCCCGGGACCGGAGGTGCGAATTCATTCGCACGTGGCGGGCCGGACCAATCCGGCCCTACGGTGACTCGCCGATGAAATTCTCCGAGCGCTGGCTGCGCACGCTCGCCGACCCGCCGATCGACAGCGCGGGGCTCGCCGAGCGGCTCACTATGGCGGGCCTCGAGGTAGAGGAGCGGACAACCGCCGCCCCGCCCTTCACCGGCGTGGTCGTAGGCCGCGTGCTCGAGGTGGTGCGGCACCCCAACGCGGACCGGCTCACCGTGTGCACGGTCGACGCCGGCGGGGACGTGCCGCGATCGATCGTGTGCGGGGCGCCCAACGCCGCTCCGGGCATAATGGTTCCGTGCGCGCTTCCGGGCGCGACGCTTCCCGGCGGGCTCACGATTCGCAAGACCGCAATGCGCGGCGTCGAGTCCGAGGGCATGCTGTGCTCCGCCGCCGAGCTCGGATTCTCCGACGACGCCTCTGGACTGCTGTTGCTCGATCCCGCGCTCGAGCCCGGCGCGGACCTGCGTGCGGCGCTCGACCTCGACGATTCCGTGTTCACGCTCAAGCTCACGCCCAACCGCGCCGATTGCCTGTCGCTGCTCGGCATCGCGAGGGAAGTCGCGGCGATCACCGGCGCACCGCTCAAGCCGCCGCCGTCGCCTCGCGTCGAGGCAGAGACCAATGCGGTGCGCAAGGTTCGCGTCGAGGATTCGGTGGCCTGTCCCCGCTTCTGTGGCCGCGTCATCCAGGGCATCGACCCGGCCGCGCCGACCCCCGAGTGGATGAAGCGGCGCCTGGAGCGCTCCGGCGTCCGCTCGATCTCGGCGGTGGTCGACGTGACCAACTACGTGATGCTCAAGTGGGGGCAGCCCCTGCACGCCTACGACGACGATCGGCTCGAAGGCGACATCGTCGTGCGGTTTCCCCGCCGCGGCGAGAAGCTGACGCTGCTCAACGGCCAGACGCTCGCGCTCGATCCCGACCTGCTGCTCGTCGCCGACGAGGCGAAGCCGCTGGGGCTCGCCGGGATCATGGGCGGCGAGCACAGTGGAATCGACGCGGCGACGCGCAACGTGTTCCTGGAAGGGGCGTTCTGGGACCCGTCGGTGATCCAGGGCAAGGCCCGGCGGCTCGGCTTCGTCACCGACGCCGGCTACCGCTTCGAGCGCGGCGTCGACTTCGCCAATGCGCCAGCCGCGGTCGACCGCGCCACGCAACTGATCATCGAGCTGTGCGGCGGCACGGCCGGTCCGCTGGTCGACGTGCGCGGCGAGCTGCCGCGCCGCGACCCGGTGCGCGTGCGCCCCTCGCGCGTCGCCCGCCTGCTCGGCCTAGCCATCCCCGCGCCGACCATCGCCGCGATCTTCGAGCGGCTCGGGCTTCAGCCCCGCACCGAAGGCAGCGATTTCGTTTGCACGCCGCCGTCGTTCCGCTTCGATCTCGGCATCGAGGAGGATTTCGTCGAAGAGGTAGCGAGGCTCTACGGCTACGATCGCATTCCGGCCGCGCCGGTGTGCGAGCCGCAGGCCATGCTCCCCGAGCCCGAAGCGGTACGTGCGGAGAGTGTGCTCGAGCGGCGTCTGGTCGATCGCGACTACCAGGAGGTCATCACCTTCAGCTTCGTGAGCTCGGACTGGGAACGCGCGCTGGGCATCGAGCCGAACCCGATCAAGGTGCTCAATCCCATCGCCAGCGACCTCGATGCGATGCGCAGCACGCTGCTCGGAGGCCTCATCGACACGCTGCGTACCAACGTCAACCGCAGACAGGAGCGGGTGCGCATCTTCGAGCTCGGGCGTTGCTTCTTCCGCGACGGCGAGAGTTACGGGCAACCGATGCGGCTTGGGGCGCTGGCCTGGGGTCCGGCACTGCCCGAACAGTGGGGCGTGAAGCGCCGTGCGGTCGACCTCTTCGATATCAAGGGGGATCTCGAAGCCGTCGCGGCACCCTTGACCGTCACGACGGAAGCAGTGGAGCACCCTGCCCTGCATCCCGGCCGGTCGGCCCGGGTTTACATCGGGGGTGAGGCCGCCGGCTGGCTGGGAGAGCTTCACCCCAGGCTGGCCCGCCGGTTCGAGCTGCCTTCGGCTCCCGTGGTTTTCGAAGTCGACGTCGTGGCGCTCGTCCACCAGCCGACGCCCGTGGCTCGGCCGGTATCGAAGCTGCCGGTCGTCCGCCGGGACCTGGCGGTGGTCGTCGACGAGGAGGTTTCCGCTCAAGCGGTGCTCGATGCGCTGGTCGCCTTAAAGCACCCGTCCGTCGATCGACTGGCGCTTTTTGACGTCTACCGAGGCCCGTCAATAGGTCCGGGCAAAAAAAGCCTTGCAATTCTGGTGCTTATACAAGATACTGCACGTACTTTAACGGACGCCGAAATCGACGCCGCCGTGACGGTGCTGCTGCGTGAACTTCAAAGTCGATTCAAGGCGGTACTGCGCCGCTAGGGATGCCGGGGACACCGATGACGCTGACGAAAGCGGAACTCGCTGATTTGCTGTTCGAGCAGCTGGGACTCAACAAGCGCGAAGCCAAGGACATGGTGGAGCGATTCTTCGAGGAGATCCGGATCGCGCTGGAGGCCGGCGACAGCGTGAAGCTCTCCGGCTTCGGCAATTTTCAGCTGCGCGAAAAGCCGCAGCGCCCGGGACGCAATCCGAAGACCGGCGAGGAGATTCCGATCACGGCGCGGCGCGTCGTCACGTTTCACGCGAGCCAGAAACTGAAGGCAATGGTCGAAGCCGCAAGCCATGCTGGAGCCCAGGCAGATTAAGGCCGACTTGCCGCCCATCCCGGCCAAGCGCTATTTCACCATCGGCGAGGTGAGCGATCTGTGCGCGGTCAAACCCCATGTGCTTCGCTACTGGGAGCAGGAGTTCACGCAGCTCAAGCCGGTCAAGCGGCGCGGCAACCGACGCTACTACCAGCATCACGAGGTTCTGCTGATCCGGCGCATCCGCGATCTGCTCTACGAGCAGGGATTCACGATCAACGGCGCCCGCCACCGACTGGAAGCCGATGCGCCCTCGCATGGACACCCCACGGGCGCGCCAGCGGCCCGTACAGGGACGGGCGCACAGTCGCATAACGGCTGGAACGACCAGGATGGCGCGCTCTCGCCGGCCGAGATCCGGGAGAAGCTCGAGGAGATCCGGCGGCTGCTCAAGCCGGACGGTTGATGGTGCGAGTACAATACACGACGCGTCGGGGCGTGGCGCAGCCTGGTAGCGCACCTGCATGGGGTGCAGGGGGTCGTGTGTTCGAATCACATCGCCCCGACCAAGAACTTTCCTCGAACGAGCGGACGAGTCGCTCGCTCTCGATCGCGCGGCCGTCGCATGCGTGGCGACAGCCGTCTTTGTCGATCGGCGAAGTGCCGGGCGCGCAGCAGGCTCGCGGCGGCGCGGATCACTGCGAACAACAAAAACGGCGGACGTTAAGGATGTCGCTGTCCGGGTGATGCCCGGGTTCAGCACGGAGGGGCTCTTATGAGCGTCGCACACCATCGCCATGCCGAGAAGACCGGCGTCGTCGCCGAACTCGCTCTGGCTCGCGCCCAGCGCAACACCGTCGTGATCATCGACGACCTGTTCAGCAGCCGGCTGCTACTGGCGGAGATCGTCCGGCAAATCGACGGCAAGCTCAACCTCGAGCTCTTCGACACGCCCAGCCGCGCACTGGAGTACTGCCGCGGCAACCGCGTTGACATGATCCTCACCGACTACAAGCTTCCCGAGTTCGACGGCATTCAGCTCGTTCGCCAGCTGCGCTCGCTGCCGCACTGCATCGACGTGCCGATCGTGGTGATCACGGTCGTCGACGACCGACGGGTTCGCTACGAAGCGCTCGAAGCCGGCGCGACGGACTTCCTCATCAAGCCGCTCGACGAGCACGAAACGCGGGCCCGGTGCGCCAATCTGCTCGAGCTGCGCCGGCACAAGATCGTGCTCTCGGATCAGGCGCGGGTGCTCCAGTATCAGGTCGACAAGTCGGTGGCGGAGATCCACGAGCGCGAGCTCGAGACGCTCTCCAAGCTGGCCAAGGCCGGCGAGTTTCGCGATCGCACCACCGGCAATCACCTTGCGCGGATGGCGAAGTACTCGGCGCTTATCGGCACCAATCTGGGGCTTGCGCCCGAGACGATCCACGTGCTCGAGTTCGCCGCGCCGATGCACGACATCGGTAAGATCGGCATTCCGGACGCGATCCTGCTCAAGGACGGTCCGCTCTCGGGTGAGGAAGAGACGGTGATGAAGAGCCATCCGAGGATCGGCTACGACATCCTCAAGGGCAGCCCGTCGAAGTATCTCTCCATGGGCGCGATCATCGCGCTCGGCCACCATGAGAAATACGATGGATCAGGCTATCCAACCGGCCTGCATGGGGAAGACATCCCGATCGTCGCACGGATCGTCGCGGTAGCCGACGTGTTCGACGCGCTCGTCACGGCACGGCCGTACAAGCAGCCCTGGAGCATCGAGGACGGCTTCACCTACCTAAGTTCGCAGAAGGGAAAGCACTTCGACGCCAACTGCGTCGACGCGTTCACCGCTGGGGGGGATAGGGTGAGGGAGATATATGCGACGTATAGCGACGCATGATCCCTGCTGATTCTCCCTACTGATTCTCTTGGCTTCACGCCTGATACCTGATACCAGACCTCCGGGTCGCTAGGCGGAAGAGCTAAATCTAGTACTGGTTAACGGCCAAACGGTCAATATCTTGTCCCTAGGGCGGTTGTTGTAGTGTACCTGTTTACCCCAACAATTCGTGTCGATCTATCAATTCTTTGAGGCAATTTCTTGACTTAGCGCAAGGCATCGGCTTAACGACCTGAGGTACCACTAGGCAACGGTACCTATTGTGCGACACAATATTATCGGGGTGCTTTTCGTCGTCTTGGGATCCAGGTTCACTTTGGGGAGGTGCCATGAACGCCGTCGTTGAATTTCCGACTCTTGCTACGCCGAAGAACCTAACTCAGTTAGATGTCGAATTCGATACTGAGCTGAGCACGCTTTTCTCGTGGATGAAGCCGACGCCAAGGCCGTGCTTCAATCCAACTCTACTTGAAGAGATCCAGCGGTTCGAGCACAACCTCGAATTCCACCAAGGTCACTTCTATCACTCGGGACGATTGGATCGGGTCGACTACGTAGTCTTCGCAAGCCGCGTTCCGGGCGTTTTCAACCTTGGTGGCGATCTAAGCATGTTCATCCAAGCGATCATGCGTAAGGATCGGGAAACACTAACCCATTATGCGAATCTCTGCGTTGAAAACCAGTATCGGCGCGCAACGGGTTTTGGCTCGAACGTAACGACGATTGCGTTGTTGCAGGGCAAGGCTCTGGGCGGTGGATTCGAGGCGGCATTGGCGTGCGACGTAATAGTTGCAGAACGGAGTTCAACTGCCTCCTTTCCGGAGATGCTCTTTAATCTCTTCCCAGGAATGGGTGCGCTAACCTTTTTAGGGCGAAAGATTGGACTGAAGAAGGCGGAGCATATTATTACTAGCGGCCAAGTGTTTAGTGCGAAGGAGATGCTTGACCTCGGTGTTATAGATGAGGTCGTAGAGGACGGTCTGGGCTTAGTGGCCGCAAGGATGTTTATCCAAAATCGGCGGCGCCGGCAGAACGCTTATCGTTCCCTTCAGCGTGCGAAGGCGGAATATATGCCAGTACAACTCTCCGAGCTCAAAGCCATCGTCGATATTTGGGTACAGGCCGCTTTGCAGCTGGACACGAGAGACTTGCGCATGATGGCACGGCTCGTAAAGGCGCAGGATAAGTTGCTCACGCAATCTGCAGGCGACGAAGCTGTCGACGCGCTATTCGCGCCTACCGAACTGGCTGCTGTCAGCAACGGCTGAAGCTTAGCTTCTTATTCTGGTGAAGCTACATGCTTATTCGGAAGTGGCGACTCTATGGGTGGTATACGTATCGAGCTGAGCGGACGTTGCGTTGAAGCAGCGCCGCATTTCAGAGACTAGAGTTCCCAGCTGATTCAAGTGGGCACTAGTCGCTAGCTGCTCAATACCTTCGCATCTGGCTGCGAGCTGTTGGGCGCCAATTCCTAGGGCAGCGCCCTTGATGGCGTGGGTTATGTCTGCTAGGGCTGACCGTTGTTCTGCTATTAGGGCAGCGTCAAGGCGTTTTAACAGCGTCTCGACATCGCCCCGGAAACCGCTCAGAAGCTGCGCAATAAAATCAGCATCCCGAGATATGCGTTGCACCTCTTGCATCCTAGCGTGGTCGATCAGTTCGACCGTCGCCGGCTGAGTGGGGGAAGATTTAAGGCGGGGCTGCTTGCCACGAGTCGCGCGCCGTGCCAGCCTGTCTATCACCTGCAACAACGCCGCCGCCTCGAAAGGTTTACCCACGAACTCGTCGGCCCCGGCCGCCCGAGCGCGCTCCCGAGCTTCCGTAGTAACCGAAGCCGAGAGAATAATCACCGGTAGTCGAACACCTGTTGCTTCCATGGTCCGTATCGCTGTCACGACTTCAAGCCCATTTCGCTCGGGCATGTTGAAATCTAGAATTGCAAGCTCTGGCTGCCCCTCCTCGTAAAGGTCCAGCGCCTCCTCGCCATCTGAAGCAAGGAGCACTGAGTGGCCGGCGCTTTCTAATAACTTGCGGATGATCGTTTGGTTAGTGACGTTATCTTCCGCAACCAAAATGCGAAGCGGCTGCCGGTGCTCACGTAGAACCTGACCCAGATCGATGATCTCGGCGGAATCCGAAATACCGCGGGTAGTCGCAGCGTGAATGGCGTTGCGAACCACCCGAGCCGCGCAGTTCGCATCGAGACACGCTACACCCTCTATCTGACGAAGGCGCGAGAGCTCGAGGCTCGTCGGCGATCCGTGTGACATGTAAATCATAGCTACCGGCGCGTCGTTCCGGTCCTTTGACAACTGACTGAACAAATTGCACGCTAAATCAACGTCGCCGGCTACAACGCATGCAATCGCGCTGATGTTCTTCTCTTGAAGCTTCATTACCTGCATCAGTGCAGAATCAACGGAAGTAGCCAATTCCGCGTAGCCGCATGCAGCTTCCACGAGAGACAACACTCGACTACAAATCCGCTCGTCTGCGATAACCACACCGGCCGACGTACCCTTCCGTTGCTCTTCGGCCAGGGCAACGGCGGAGGACTGCGCTCCAGAGGGGACTTTTAGAAGCGGAAGCTCGAACCAAAACGTGCTGCCAATTCCAACCGTGCTCTTAACGCCTATCGCTCCACCCATCAATTCAACCAATTGCTTTGCGATCGTGGTACCGAGGCCTGTGCCTCCGTATCGCCGTGTCGTCGAATCGTCTGCCTGTACGAAACGCTCGAAAATTTTCTTTAGAACGTCTTCGTCGATACCTATACCAGTATCGCGCACTTCAAAACGTACCTTCAGACCTTCTTCAGTTTCGGCGAGTAGCGAGACGTCGATGTTAATCTGGCCTTGTTCTGTAAATTTGATCGCGTTCGATAACAGATTCAGTAGGACTTGCCGCAGATGGTGCGAATCTCCACGAAGCCGATAGTCGATCGCGGGATCCACCATCGCGTGAAGAGCTAATCCCTTAGCTTGCGCATGCGGTCGCAGCAGCCTAACCAATCCATTTAACGTGGCGTGAAGGTCAAATTCGGCTACCTCTATAGTCAGCCTTCCAGCCTCGATCTTTGATATATCCAGGACGTCATCTACTAATGACCGGAGCAACATCACCGAGTGCCGCAATAGGCGCATCAGCTCAGACTGCTGTAAATCGAGCCTGGTCGTCTGGAGCAAGTCCGCAACACCCACGATCCCATTCAGCGGAGTTCGCATTTCGTGGCTCATATTCGCCAGGAACGAACTCTTCGCTCGATTTGCCTCCTCAGCTTTAGCGCGGGCGATCTCGATCCGCTTGAGCAATGTCGAAACGTATAAGGGCAGGACCACCAGAGCAATCATCAAGGACCAACCGGCAACACGATGCATCGCCCAATATGGCGCATAAGTCAGTGTGGCTGCGAAACCTAGCAGACAGAGCGCTTGGCAAGCGAACAAGTACGGGCGCCCATAGCGGAAACCATTTCCAAATGTAATAAAGAGATAGACGCCAATCATCGATACGCCGGATTCTCCAGCCAGGAACACGCAAAACGTCGCTGCACCGGCATCAGCAAGCATGCCGGTCACCCGACGTGGAATGCTCGGCGCTGGCCAAGCGCAAATTGCTGCGAACAACGCAACGGCAAGGACTAAGTCGCAGACCAACCCACCCACAAGCAGCGGTTCTGCGTGACGCCAACTAGCCCTATCTGGCGAGTAAGCGAACCCCATGTATGCGAGGACGAGCGACACGATTACGACGCGCAGAACCGCCTGCTCGTGCTCGCTATCGGGCCGAGCTTTGAGCCGGTCACGCAACGCTCGAACTACTTGGAACAGTCCTTCCATTGCTATTGGACTTGGGCGTTTCGCTCTGTTATGCACAATTAAGAAGCAACTAATATGCCCCGAAGAGCTCGTCGCGCTAACCCATTGGTATTTAGGAGGTTCCTATCATGCTACGAAATCCTTTCAAATGCCATATATGCGCGAAAAACGGCATCCTGCAGCCCAACTAGGGTCGACCGCGGCCCTATTGCATAGCCAACGGACGATGCTACGCTGACTACCGGCACGTTGCGGCTTGGGTACCTCCAATGAGCTTTCATGAGCTAAACATCAAGAGCGTGCGCGTCGCAGATCCTCCCCTGAGTCCAGCCATCATCTCACCTCTTATGGACGCAGCCGCGTGCGGCGGCGATTTGGTGAGTGCGGTAACCAAGATCGTGACCGCGTTAGGCTTTGACACAGTTATGTACGGGTTAAGCACCGAAGTCCGGCCGGGTCATGATAGCTACATATATTTCTTCACAACTGTGTCGCAACAGTGGGTGAAGCGTTACCAGCAAGAGGCATACATAGAAGTTGACCCTCGAGTAGAAGCTGTCCTTAGTTCTACCCTCCCGTACGTTTGGGATCAATCAATCGAACGCGGAAAGTCAGAGCGGTTAGACAAGTTCATCGATGATGCAGCCACCCATGGAATACGCAGCGGTGTCTCATTCATTCTCCCAGACAGCCGCCGTGCATCAGTTATGCTCGCTTTGAATTCATCGATGCCAAGGGTAAACGAACAACGCCGTCAAATGCTTGTAGCCAGTTTTGGTACGATGCTCACGTTCGGTCGCTATTTCCACGAACTATTCATGCGTAAAGTCGTGGACGCGGGTATGCCTTCAGTATTGGAGGGTGCGCCACTTAGTCGCAGAGAAAAAGAATGCTTAACGCTCGCTGCGAGCGGATTGACGACCGAAGATATTGCCGAGCGCCTAGGAATTAAACCACGAACGGCACAATTTCACTTCGATTCAATCCGAACGAAGCTTGCTGTGGCTACCCGTAACGAAGCGATCGCAAGGGCGGTGAATCAGAGATTGATCAGAGTGACTCGGTGAACTGACAAGCATCAGGCTGGCGTCAATCTACGGGCATGCCAAATCGTCCGTCCCGGAATTGCCGTTGCAATTTGTAGATGCCCTGCTGGCCATAGGGAATACGGTGCCTCACATAGGCAGGCCAGAGGTTGGACATGATATTGCGGACAAGCTTGGCATCACCCGCGAACGACTCGATACGTACGAAGCTCACTGTCGCGACACGGCAAGAGGTGCACGAAGTACAGCGACACCTTATCGATCTTCCAGAACCAAGCGATGTTAGAAGCGGAGCACGCCGGCCAAATTAAGTCTGCGCCAGGCTATTTCGCAGCTACCGTAGGCGCGGCCGCTCGCCCTACAACCTCCTCCACACCCCCTCCACCAGCCCCTCTATAGGCCGGAAGCTCGCTTTGTAAGCCATCTTGCGGCTCTCGGCGATCCAATAGCCGAGATAGAGATAGGGAAGACGAAGCTGCAGGCAGCGCTGGATCTGCCACAGCACGTTGTACGTGCCGTAGCTCGCGCCTTCGACGGCTGGATCGTAGAACGTATATACCGACGAGAGCCCGTCGTGCAGGCGGTCGACGAGACTCACCATGCGCAGCCTTCCCTCCTCGCGGAACTCGAACAGATCAGTCGCGACGTTGCTGTGGAGAAGGAAGTGCTGATACTGCTCGCGACTGTCCTGGTCCATGCCGCCGCCAGGATGGCGGTGGCGCTGGTACTTCAGGTACAGCGCGTAGTGCTCGATGTCGAAGGCAAGGTCGCGCTGCGCGGTGGTGAGAGAGCCGTGTTTGCGCAGCGAGCGCCGCTGCGTGCGCGTTGGTGAGAAGTATCCGACCGGCACCCGCACCGGTACGCATTCGCGGCAGTGGTCGCAGTACGGCCGGTAAGTGAACGCGCCGCTGCGGCGGAAGCCCAGACGCACGAGCTCGCCGTATACCCGGGTATCGATGAGATGGCTCGGCGTGGCGACCTGGGAGCGCGCGGCTCGATCCGGCAGATAGCTGCACGGATAAGGCGCGGTGGCGTAGAACTGCAACACCGCCAGCGGCATGTCGTTGAGCTTGGTCATGGCTCGTCGAGCGCGGCCGCGGCGGCCCGCGCCCAGGTTTCGCTCGGCTTGGGGGAGTGTACCAATCGCGCGAGCCAGCCGGCAAAGACGCGTCGGCTTATCGGCCGCCCGCCGAAGCGCGCAAGATGCTCGGTCTCCTGCTGGCAATCAATGAGCGGCATGTCCAGGCGCTTGAGCATCGCCACGAGCTTCACCAGCGCCACTTTGGATGCATCGCTCTCCCGTGCGAACATCGACTCGCCGTAGAACATCCGCCCGATTGCGACACCGTAGAGTCCACCCACCAGCTTGCCGTCACGCCACGCCTCGATGGAATGCGCGTAACCGAGCTTGTGCAGCGCCGTATAGGCCTCGACCACCTGCGGCGTGATCCACGTGCCGCTTTGGCCGGCCCGCGGCTCCGAGCAGCCCATCATCACGCGCCGGAACGCCGTGTCGACGCGGATTTCGAAACGGCGCTGGCGCACCACCTTGCGCAGCGACCGCGGCAGCTTGAACTCGTCGACGAACAGTACCATCCTCGGGTTTGGGCTCCACCACAGGATCGGCTGCCCGCCGTTGTACCAGGGAAAGATTCCGTGGCGATAAGCATCGATCAGCCGATCGGGCGAAAGATCGCCGCCTGCCGCGAGCAGCCCGTTAGGGTCGTCGAGCGCGGCATCGATGGGCGGGAACAGCGAGCTTGTGCGAAGCCACGGAACCACACGGGAATTTTGCCGTTCCCGCGCCAAGGCTTCAAGGCGACTCTGGCGGGATCCCGCAGCGGAGAACGACAAGAAGCGCGTCGCCACGCGATAATGCGCTCCAGGGAGGCCTGTCGATGACCGAGCTTCGCCGCTGTGGCTGGGCGGGCAGTGATCCGCGGATGATGGCGTATCACGACGAGGAATGGGGCGTCCCGGTGCACGACGAGCGCCTGTTGTTCGAGTTTCTGATTCTCGAAGGCGCGCAGGCGGGCCTGTCCTGGCAGACGATCCTCAACAAGCGCGACGCCTACCGCGAGGCCTTCGCGGGCTTCGACCCGACCAGGGTGGCGCGCTTCGACGCGCGCCGCATCGAGCGGCTCCTTGCCAACCCCGGCATCGTGCGCAACCGGCTGAAGATCGAGGCCGCGGTCGGCAACGCCCGCGCCACGCTCGCACTGCAGCGGGAGGCCGGCGGCCTGGACCGCTTCGTATGGAGCTTCGTGGGCGGCGAGCCCAGGGTCAACCGCTGGCGCTCGCTCGCAAGCGTGCCGACCCGCACGCGCGAGTCTGACGCGCTGTCCGCGGCGCTCAAGCGACGCGGCTTTCGCTTCGTCGGCTCGACGATCTGCTATGCCTTCATGCAGGCGACCGGACTCGTGAACGATCACCTCGTGACGTGCCCGAAATACCCTGCGCGCGTGGCGTGAAGCGCGACGGTCGACCGCCGACGGCTTCGAACGCACGAAGAAAAGCCGCCGGCCCGAAGGCAGCAGCGGCTCGAATCGTTACGTTGGATCGAATAGGCTGTTTTTCTAGTCCCAGTGGCCCGCTTCGAAGCGCCAGTGATCGCCGTTGTGTACCCAGCGATCGCGCTGCCAGTGGTGGCCCGGCCGATCGTGCATCCAGTGGCCCTCTGCCCACACGTGATGCCCATGATCCCATCGCCAGTAGCCGGGCGCCCACACGTAGCCCGGGCGCGGCGGCGGCACCTGCTCCACGCGATCGGGCGGCGGCCCCACTTGGATGTCGATGTAGCTCCGCGCCTGCACGAAGCCTGCCATGCTGCCCGCGCTCAGCACGAGCAAGGTGCCGATGAGCGCTTTGCGAACGTTCATGTAAGACCTCCTGAAAATGAGGCACCTCGGCGCTGCGCGCAATCACCACCGCCAGCGCCTCGGGACGCCACCCACGATGGACTGGGCAAGCCTCGCCCGGGTTCGTCCTTGACGTCCGGCCGGCCCGCAAAAAGGGACGCTCTCCGACAAGGCGGTCGGCGGACATCCGACAGGCGCGGGAAGCGCAAGCCGGGCGCCGGTACAATCCAACCATGCTGAGTCCCCTGGAGCTTTCGAGCTCGACCCTGGCGGCGATGAAGCGGCTCGCGCGCGACGCGGCGGAACGCGCGCACGCGCCGTACAGCGCTTTCCCGGTCGGCGCGGCCGTGCTCGGCGAGAGCGGCACCATCCACGTCGGGGCGAACGTCGAGAACGCCTCTTACGGGCTGTCGATGTGCGCGGAGCGCAGCGCGATCTTCCGCGCCATCGCCGAGGGCGAGCGAAAGATACGGGCGGTGTGTCTCTACACGCCCACCGCGGCCGCATCCACGCCGTGCGGCGCCTGTCGCCAGGTGATTCACGAATTCGGCCCCGACGCGCTGATCGTCTGCTGCTGCGACGCGGAGAACGCCGAGCGGCGCTACGCGCTGTCGGAGCTGCTGCCGGAGGCGTTCCGGCTCGCGAAGTGACGGCCGGCCGCGCGTCCGTCCCGGCGAGCAACGCTTCGCCCGAGGGGAGCAGATCGATCGCTATGTGCGACAATTTGGCCCGGCTGGGGCTACTCATCGGTTGACAAGGCGCGGAGGACGCGATGGCGACGCACAACAAGACGGCGATCGTTACAGGGGCCGGCACCGGCATAGGCAAAGCCTGCGCGCTGGCGCTCTTGGGCGATGGCTTCAGCGTGGTGTTCGCGGGACGGCGCAGGGAGCCGCTGGAGGCCGCGATCGCGGAAGCGGGTCCGCATCGCGAGCGTGCCCTCGCGGTGCCGACCGACGTGAGCGATCCGGCGGCGGTCAAGGCGCTGTTCGCGAAAACGAAAGAAGCCTTCGGCCGGCTCGATTTGCTCTTCAACAACGCCGGCGTTGGCGCCCCCGGCATCAACCTGGAGGATCTGACCCTCGAGCAGTGGAAGAAGGTCGTTGACATCAATCTCACCGGTGCGTTCCTGTGCACGCAGGAAGCGATCCGCATGATGAAGGACCAGATGCCGCGCGGCGGACGCATCATCAACAACGGCTCGATCTCCGCCCACGCACCGCGGCCGAATTCCGCGCCCTACACGGCCACCAAGCACGCTATCACGGGCTTGACCAAGTCGACCTCGCTCGACGGGCGCAAGTACGACATCGCCTGCGGGCAGATCGACATAGGCAATGCGCACACCGAGCTCGCGGCGCGCATGGCGCACGGCGTGCCCCAGGCCAACGGCACGGTCGCGGTCGAACCGCTCATGGACGTCCAGCACGTCGCACGGGCGCTGTGCTACATGGCCAGCCTGCCGCTCGAGACGAACGTGCAGTTCCTCACCGTGATGGCGACCAAGATGCCGTTCGTGGGACGGGGGTAGCCCGAGCAGCGAGACGGGAGCCGCGCGCGTCAGCGCCGTGGGGTCGAGCGTAAAGCGAGTGGCGGCAGCGGACGGCGCTCAGCGCGGAAGCTTACGAGCCGGTCCTTAAGAAGCCGTGCGCGAATTCATTCGTGATGGCCGTTCGGTCGTGCGAATGAATTTGCACCTACTGGCCGTGGTCGGTCGCGGGTCCGATCGGACACTGCGGCACGAGCCCCCACGAATTGCCGCAGTACTGCACGCGCAGCCGCTGCTCGCAGCCGATGCGGTCGAACAGCGCTTGGCGCGCGCACTGCGCAAGCCCTTCGTTGAGCGCCTGCCACGGATCGGGACGCGGCGTCTCGATCGGCCGTGGCGGCGGGGCGACGGCGCGCACGACCGGGACGGGGTCCGGTGCCGGCGCAGGCGCCGCGATCGCCGGCGCGGGCGTCTCGGGACGAGGCATCACCTTCCTCGGTCTGGCAACGGGCAGCTTCATGTGGGGAGCTTCGGTGACTAGCGGTTCCGGCGCGCTTTGCTGGATAACCGGGGGCGCCGCGGGGGCAACCGTGACGGCCGGTGGCGGCGGAGCCTCTACGCGCGTGGGCTCCTCGATCACGCGGCCGCCGTCGCGCGTGCGCAGCCACACGACCGCGATCGCGCCAACGACCGCGATAGACACCGCGAGCCATACCATGCCGAGCTTGCGCGGCACCGCTGTGAGCGGCAGAGCCGCTGGCTCCGCGCGCGCCGCATCGGCCGCGACTCCGGGACCGCTGGCGGCGCGGTTGCGGGCCGGGCGCGGGGCGAAACGCGGCTCGGCGACACTCGGCGCGCCGACGGCGGCCAGCAGCGGCTGGGTCACGGTCCGGGCGAACGCGCGCTTGCGCGCTGCGGCGCAATCGCGGCAGATCTTTGCCCCGGGCGGGCAGTCGCGCCCGCAGATCCTGCACTTCATCGGATCCCTTCTCGTCCCGATCGCGTGCCGGTCAGGTGCTTGATTTCTCGGCCCATCGTCATGTTAACGTCATAACGCGGGCAACCGCAGGAGGCGATACACTGCCTTAGCACCCCGCCGAAGCAAACGGTGTGCCGCGCGGGACCGATGCCGCGCCCGGGCCTCGCTACTGGCCCCGCTCGCGGACGGGCGCCCCCGGGCACTGCGGGACCTGGCCCCAGTAGCCTTCGCAGTATTGCAACCGCGTCCGCTGCTCGCACGCGAAGCGCTTGAAGAAATCCTCGCGCGCACAGCGGCCCATCGCGTCGGCGTACATCTGCCAGCGATCGGGCTGCGCGGGTAGCGCGGGCGTGGCGGCGACCTGTGGCGCCTTCGCCGCCGGCCTGGGCGCTGGCGGTGGTGCCGTTTCGGCTGGCGAGGCTTCCAGCTTCGACGCGGCCTTGGGTTGCCCGACGCGCGGAGCCTTGGTAGGTACCGTACCCGGCATCGCGACCGGCGCGGTCGTGGGGGTAGCGTCCGCCTTGACAGGGGTTTCGGCTGGCGTGACCGACGCCGGCTCCGACGGCGCCGCGGCGGCGGGCCCAGTCGTTTCCTTCGCCGGCTCGGGCGCGGCTTGCATAGCGGTCGGTTGCGCGGCCGGACTCGACTCGGCGGATTTGGTCGGCTCCGTGGCGGCGGGCCGCGATCCGCCCGCGCCGTAGAGCGCGCGATAGGCGACGAACCCGATGGCGATCACGATCAGCACTGCGACTGCGCCGAGAATGACCGGCGTGCGCAACGAAGACGGCGGGCCGGAGACGGCCGCGCCCGGGCTCTCGGCCACCGTCGAGTCGACGCGCGCGGCTGCGGCCGGCGGCGCAGGGGCCTCGGCGGCCGGCGCCGCGCCGCCGGATGCGAGCGCCGCTATGGCCGCGATCGGCACGGGTTCGGCCCGCGGCGGCGACGGCGGGGCGGCGCGCGGCGCTGGCGAAGGTCCGGGCGTCGCCGCGGCCGGCATCGAAACCGGACTCAACATCACCCCGCAATGGACGCAGAACTTCGCGGTGGCTTGATTCTCGTTGCCACAGGCGGCGCACTTCATCGACGCGTCCTCCTAGGGATTTTTCAGCAGGGCCTCCGGGCGGAAGCCCGCGCCGGCGACGGTGCACGATTGCGTTGCGGCCGCCGTGCTTCGCGGAGCGCGGGCTATTATCGCCCGATCGTCCTCCGACTGTCACCCCGGGGCGTCGGCCGAATGGCGCCGGCCCACGCCGCCTCTTCGCTGCCCACCCGGTGCACGCCGCGTCATGGGCCCCTGGTCTTGGCACTGTACTTGCAGTGAGCGCGGGAGGTGATCTCATGTCCGATACAACCGGACCTGCCACTCTGCAACCCCGACCGGCGACCGACGCCGACGGGAAGCTGTTGCTCAGCGCCGAGGAGGCGCGGTCGCTGTTGCGCGAGTGCCACGCTCAGTTCCAGTCCGGGCTCTGCGAGGCATTCGGCAATTCGCTCGAGAACACCGGCGACCTGTTCGAACAGAACGAGTACGTCAAGGACGACGAGGTCCTCGACTTCCGCGGCAAGCGCGGCCAATGGCTGCAGCGCTTCGCGCAAGCCTATCGGGAGCAGTTCGACCGGCGGCTCTCGGGCCACCGGCGGCGCGGGCGCAGGCCCGATGCCGACCGCTCGGTTGCTTCGTTGCGCGTGCTCAATGCATTCGATCAGGAAAAGCAGGCGTCGCTGATCAGCGCGGCCGACTTCCTGCGGCGGCTCACCAAGCGCGAGGTCGATGCGCTGGATCTGCGCGTGGGCGTGCTGCTGGGAGAGAAGCTCACGCGCGAGATCGACAATCCGTTCGCACCCGATCACGTGCTGGATGCGATCGGGATGACGTCGCGCGCGCTGCTGCCCAATCCGCGCGTGTGGCGCCCGCTGATGGAGCGATTGCTCTCCGACCTCACGCCGACGGCGACCAAGCTCTACATCCGGCTGAACCGGCTGCTCGCCGAGCGCCACGTGCTGCCGGAGATCAAGGCCGAGCTCCGCGCCCGCAGCGAATTGCGCCCGCCGGACGACGGCGACCTGCTGCCGCTGTTCATGCGCCTGATCAAGGACGTTGCGCCCCCGCAATTGGACGTCGACGTAGCCGTCCCGGACGCGCTGACGGCGGAGGGCGCGTCGCCTGCCGACGTCGCGCCTTCGTCGCCTGCCGCATCGAGCGCGGTGGCTGCGGTCGTCGCCGCACCGGCGCCCGAGGCGAATCCCTACGTCGCGGCGCTCGCTCGCGCCGAGCCGGCCGCGCCCGCCGCGCCGGCTTCTCCGGCGGGCCTTCCACAGCTCGATCCGATGCTCGCGCTCGGGACGCTGTCCTCGGTCGTCGCCGCGCTCGATCGCTGGCAGCTGCGCGATCCCGCCTTGGCGACCGCGGGCGGCGCCGACGACGGGATACCGATGGCGCAGGTCCTTCCGCTCAATCGCATTCCGTGGATCCGCTCTGCGGTCGCCACGCAGGTCGTCAACCCGACCGACAAGATCACGCTCGACGTGATCGCGCTGCTCTTCGACTACATCTTTCGCGATCCGTCGATCCCGGACGCCCTGCGCCAGCTTTTCGCCCGTCTCGAAGTGCCGATTCTCAAGGCAGCGCTTCTCGACCGCACGTTCTTCTCGGACAAGAAACACGCGGCGCGCAAGCTTCTCGATCACCTCGCGGCCGCCGCCGTCGGCGCCACGGGGGACGATCTGTACCGCGCCGGCTTGGAGCAGGTGGCCACCGACGTCATCGACGAGGTGTGCCGCGATTTCAAGGTCGACGCCGCCGTGTTCGGCGCCGCCGACGCGAAGCTGCAGGCCTTCGTGGAGGCCGAGCAGCGCGACGCCGCGCGCGGGCTCGACCACGATGTCGCCGCGGCGTTGACGACCGAGCAAAGCGAAGCCGATCGCACCGCGGCGCGCGCGCTCATCCGCGACAAGCTGTCGGGCATCAGCGTGCCTTTCGAGGTTCGCGGCTTCGCCGAGACGGTCTGGGCCGAATACCTGACGCTGGTTCGCGCGCGCGACGGCGCGGACAGCGCGGCCTGGAGCAATGCCGTGCGCGTGCTCGACGAGCTGCTCTGGAGCATTACCGCCAAGGAGCGCAACGCCCAGAAGGCGCGGCTCACGAAGATGGTTCCTGGGCTGATCCGCGACTTGCGCACCGGCGGCGCGGCGGTGGAAGTGCGTGCGGACCGCCTGCAGCAGTTCCTCGAGGCGATCTACAAGCTGCACATGGCCGCGATCAAGCCGCCGCAGGCGAAGGCCATCCCCGCCGCAAGCGCGAAAGCCGCTCCCGTCGCAAGGGCGGCGACACAGGCTGTCCCGCATGCTGCTGCTCCGGCCGTCGGCCTTTCCGCCATGCCGGCGGCCGTCGATATCGCGGTGCCATCAATCACCGGTTCGTCGTCCGGCGCCGAGTCCGCCGGCTTGCCCGACGTCGGCGACGTGCACGATTTCGTGGGCGAAATGGTCGTCGGCACGTGGGTTGCCTTCCGCCGCGACGGCGCGACGCTCAATGCCCGACTGTCGTGGGTGAGCCCGATGCGCAGCAAATACATCTTCACGACCCGCGCCCGCGGCCGCGCGATCGTGGTTGCGCCGGAAGAGCTCGCCTGGCAGCTCGCCGAGGGCACGGCGCGGATCGTCGTCGAGCCGGTCGCGTTGTTCGACCGCGCGGTGAGCTCGGCGCTCGACGAGCTGGCCACCCACAAGCCCGCAGCCGCCGCGGCCTGAGCTCGGCCCGTGCCGGGCGTGCCGCGCCGCTCGTTGACGCGCGCCGGAGTTGCTGGTCAGAATCCGTCGCGCCGCACTTCGAGGAGCTGACCATGACCCCGCTCTACACGCTGTGGCTTCCGATTCTGCTCGCCGCCGTCATCGTCTATGTCGCCAGCACCATCATCCACATGGTGCTCTCCGCCTGGCACAAGGACGACTTCGCTAAGCTCGCGAACGAGGACCAGGTGATGGATGCGCTGCGGCCGCTGGCCATTCCGCCGGGCGACTATGCGCTGCCGCGGCCGGCAAGCATGCAGGAGATGAAGTCGGCCGAATACGTGCAGAAGCGCACGCGCGGCCCGGTGCTGATCATGACCGTTCTGCCGAGCGGACCAATGACGATGGGGAAGTCCCTGGCGCTGTGGTTCCTCTTCTGCATCGTCGTAAGCTTTTTCGCCGCCTACGTCGGGGGGGCGGCGTTGCCGCCGGGGACCGGCTATCCGAAGGTGTTCCAGGTCGTCGGCACGACGGCCTTCGTCGGCTACGCGCTGGCGATATGGCCGACGTCGATCTGGTACGGCCGCAAGTGGGGAACGACGGTGCGCTCTACCATCGACGGCATCGTCTACGCGCTGCTTACTGCCGGCGTCTTCGGCTGGCTTTGGCCGCGGTAGCCGGCCCGAGGGCAAGCTCCCACGTCTCGGCGACGAGCTGCTTGCCGAAGCTCCGGTGCGGCTCGCCGCCGACACGGCGAAAGCCGGCCGCGGCGTACAGGCGGCGGGCGGCGCTCAGCTCGGCTTGCGTCCACAGGGTGATCTTGCGATAGCCTGCGCCGCGCGCGAAGCGCACGCATTCATCGACCAGACGCCGGCCGATGCCCAGGCCGCGGGCTTGCGGCTCGACCAGCAGCAGCCGGAGCTTGGCCACGGTCGGGCTCTTGCTGACGAGGAACACCGATCCCACGGGCACGCCGTCCCGCTCCGCGATCCAGCAGCGCTCGCGCCTGGCGTCGAAGCGCTGCACGAAGTGGGCGACGATCTCGGCCACCAGCGCCTCGAAGCGCTCGTCGTAGCCGTATTCCTGCGCATACAGCGCGCCGTGGCGATGGACTACCCAGCCGAGGTCGCCGGGTAGCGGCGGCCGCAACAGGTAGAATGCAGCGGCGTTCGGCGCGTCCCGGCCGTCGAGGAGCGCGGCGATGGTCCGCATCGCGCCGATGAGGCGCGCCTGCTCGGCGAGCGGCAGCGCCGAGAGCATCGCCGCCATCTCGTCCCGCGAACGCTCGTCCAGGCCGGCGAAGTAGCTTCGGCCGCGCGGCGAGAGCGCGAGCGCCTTGCGGCGTCCGTCGCCGGGCGCGGGCTGCTTGCGGAGGTAGCCGCGCTGCTCGAAGCCGTGCAGGATCCGGCTCAGGTATCCCTCGTCGAGCGACAGCTTCGCCGCCAGCACGCTCGCCGTCGCCGCCCCGCCCGCCGGCCAGTGCGCGAGCTCGTAGAGCACCCGCACCCCCGCCAGCGCGAGCGGGCTGCCGAGCAGATGCTCGCTCAAGACGCCGATGCGCCGCGTGTAGAAGCGGTTGAAGGCGCGCACCGCCGCGACGCGCTGCTCCAGCCCGTCGCCATCCCTCGCTTCAGCCGGCTTCCGGTTCACTGCCTGTCAATGTCAACCTTTCAGTTGCTTCTGTCAACTATCGGTGCGGGACCCGGACCGGGGCGCCAACCGCGGCGTTACCGGATGGCGATCAGCCGACTTGCTTGTGGAAGAACCCGAGCGTGCGCTCGCGCGCGAGCTTCGCGGAAGCCGGGTCGTAGCTCTTGCGCTGGTCGCAGTTGAAGCCGTGCTCGGCGTCGTAGAAGAAGACCTGCGCCTCGGGATGCGCCGAGGCGAAGGCACGCGCTCCGGCGACCGGAATCGCGGCGTCGCGCTCGCCGAAATGCGCCATGACCGCGCACTTCGGCTGCTCCTTCCCCGCCTCGACGATCCCGCCGCCGTAATAGGGCGCCGCGCAGGCGAAGCCGGACAGCCGGCAGGCGCTCATCCAGGCGATGAAGCCGCCCCAGCAGTAGCCCACCACGCCGACGCGGCCGGCGTCGCGGACCGCGTCACGCGCCGCCGCGATGTCCTTGAGCGCGTCTTCGGTCGTCGCCTTGGCCTTGAACTCGCGGCCGAGCGCGATGTCCTCGGGCGAATAGCCGATCTCGAAATTGCGCTGGTAGCGGTCGAAGAGCGCGGGAGCGATGGCCGCGTAGCCTTCGGCGGCAAATCCCTCGCAGACGCTGCGGATGTGGCTGTTCACGCCGAAGATCTCCTGCACGACGACCAGCCCGCCGCGCGCCTTTTGCCCGTCCGGATCGGCGCGGTACGCCGACAGTCGGAATCCGTCTTCTGCCTCGAGCTGCAGCCACTGGCCCATCGCCTGCTCCTCCGTCGAAAGATCGCGACCGCGCAATTATGCACCGGCCGGCGTGCTGGGGGGCCTATGGGATAATGCCTCGAGGCACTGTCGCGCGGAGGCCCGGCATGAAGAACGAGAAGCTCGAGTCGCTGGTGCGCAGCATCCTCGTAGAGCTCGGCGAAGACCCCGCGCGCGAGGGGCTCGAGCGCACCCCGCTGCGAGTCGCGGAAGCGCTGCGCTTCCTCACGTCGGGCTATCGGACCGACGCGAAGAAGCTCATCAACGGGGCGATCTTCACGCAGCGCACCAACAGCATGGTGATCTGCAAGAACATCGAGATCTACAGCCTCTGCGAGCACCACATGCTGCCGTTCTTCGGCCGCTGCCACATCGGCTACATCCCGAGCGGACGGGTGTTCGGCCTCTCCAAGCTGGCGCGCGTCGTGGACATGTACGCGCGGCGGCTGCAGCTGCAGGAGCGGCTCACCGAGCAGATCTCCGAGGAGATCATGCACTCGATCGACGCCCTCGGCGTGGGCGTGATGATCGAGGCGCAGCACCTGTGCATGATGATGCGCGGGGTCGAGAAGCAGAATTCGGTGATGGTAACCTCTTCGGTGCTCGGCACCTTCCGCGACTCGGTCGCCACGCGCGAGGAGTTCCTCGCCCTGATCGGTCCGCGCCGCACGTAGCGCTCCGCCCCGCGGCTCCGCCTGCCATGCAGGACTTCGCGCGCATCGTCGCGCTGACCGCCCCGCTGTTCGTGCTGGTGCTCGTGGGCTACGCGCTCACCCGCTGGGGCGGCTGGCCGGTAGCCGTGGCCGACGCGCTGACCCGATTCGTATTCCAGGTCGCGGTGCCGGCGCTCCTGTTCCGGCTGATGAGCGACTTCTCGCGGCTACCTCCGGTGGATGCGCGGCTTCTCATAGCGTACTTCGGCGCCTGCATCGGCGTGTTCGCGCTCGGCCGGCTGATCTCCGCGCGCGTCTTCCGGCTCGACGGCGTCGCCCAGTCGGTGTTCGCGCTGGGAGGGATCTTCTCCAACAACGTGCTGCTCGGCGTTCCGCTCGCCCGGGTGACCCTGGGCGAACGCTCGCTCCCCGCCATCTCGCTGGTGCTGGTGTTCAACACCCTGCTGCTCTGGACGCTGGTGACCGTTTCGGTGGAGTGGGCGCGGCACCGCGCCATGTCGTGGTCGGGCTATGTCGCCGCAGCGACAGCCGTGCTCCGCAATCCGATCGTGGCCAGCATCATGCTCGGCACGCTGTGGGGCTTCGTGGCGCTGCCCCTGCCGGACGTGCTCGACCGCGCGCTCGGATTCATGAGCGACGCGGCGATGCCGATGTCGCTGATCGCGCTCGGCATGGGACTCGCGCAATACGGCGTGCGCGAGGGCTGGCAGGTGAGCGCCGCGATCACGGCGCTCAAGCTCGCGGCGCAGCCGCTGGCGGTGTGGCTGATCGCCCGGGCGCTCGCGCTGCCGCCGCTCGAGACGCAGGCGATCGTGCTGCTCGCGGCGCTGCCGGTGGGCGCCAACGTCTACCTCATGTCGCGGCAGTTCGATACCCTGGGCGGACCCGTGGCCTCGAGCCTGGTGCTGTCCACCGCGCTCGCCGCCGTAACGACCCCGCTCGCCCTCGCGTTGATGGGACCGTTGCCGTAGCGCGCAGCGCGCAAGGCGCGGGTGCGCCCGATTCGTTGACCGAAGCTCCGGCCCGAGGATCGTCCCCGATGCCCAAAGCCCGCCGCGCGCTCGACTCGCGCAACGATGCGCTGTTCGCAGGGAAGCCGCGCAAGGCGTTGCCCCACGAGTTCGTGCTCGACGCGATCACGTCCCTGTCGCCCAGCGCGCGGCCGATGTTCAGCTGTGTCGCAGTCTACGTCGAAGAGAAGATCGTCTTCGCGCTTCGCGACAAGCCCGGATCCGTGGCCGACAACGGCGTGTGGCTCGCGACGACGAAGGAGCACCACGAAAGCCTCCGGGGCGAGTTCCCGCACATGCGATCAATCGGCGTGCTCGGCGGCAAGGTCACCGGCTGGCAGGTGCTGCCCGCCGACGCGCCCGACTTCGAGGAGGCGGCGCTGCGCGCGTGCGAGCTGGTCCTCGCACGCGATCCGCGGATCGGCAAGGTGCCGAAGTCCAAGCCACGGCCGTCACTGAAGCCGCGGAGGAAGAAGAAGACGGCGTAATCGCGCCGCGTGCCGTGACAGCGCGGCTTAAGGAGGCTTCGGATAGCGTCCTACCGCGAGGTTGAATCGACCGACATCGGGTTCGGAGCGGTGCCGACTGCGACGCGCGAGCGTTCCAAGGAGAATCCTCAGTCGTCGCCCAGCGCATTGCCTCGATGCCGAAGCCGCCCCGTTTCCTCGTGCTGATCGCGTCGCTCCTCGCAGCGACGGCGCTGCGAGACGCGAACGCCGCCAGGAAGGACTGGTTCCACGACCAGCCGAGCAAGACGGTGTGCACGATCACGGTCAACTCCTCGGACGAGAAGGAGGCGTTTCGCCGCAGCCTGCCCGCGGACAAGTACCGCTTCGTCGAGCTCGTGGAGCGCGGCCGGCCGGACTGGCTCGCCACCGCCTGCCAGCAGCACGTGCGCTGCGATGTGCTCGTCATTTCCGGTCACTACGACGGACGCGGCGAGTTCTATTCCGATCGTCCGGGCGTGAGCGACTTCCTGCCCGTGGAGGAGATGGAGCGCGCCTCGTGCAGCGCCTCGTGCTCGGGGCTGTTCTCGCAGTTGAAGGAGGTCTATCTCTTCGGCTGCAACACGCTCAACCCGGACGCGCTGAAGCGCTACTCTGGCGAGTTGGCGCGCAGCCTCGTGCGGGCGGGACAATCGCCCGCGGACGCGGAGCGGCTCGCCCGCTCGATCGCGCAGCTCAACGGCGGCAGCAGCCGCGACCGCGTGCGGCTAATCTTCGAGCACGTGCCGGTCATCTATGGCTTCTCGGCCAAGGCCCCGCTCGGCCCGGTCGCCGCGTCGATGCTTTCCAGCTACTTCCACTCGGGCGGCGGCGCAGACGTGGGCAGCGGACGCGTGAGCCGCAAGCTCCTCGCATCCTTCGCCCCGACGTCCATGGCGGTATCGAGCGGGATCGGCCCCTCCGAGCCGCTCTCCGCGCTGCGGGCCAGCGTGTGCCAGTTCGCCGACGACGCGCTCACGTCCGCACAGAAGCTCGCCTTCGTCCATCGGCTGCTCGACCGCGACATGGCCGACGTGCGCCCGTTTCTCGACCGCATCGAAAGAATGGTCGGCGCGCTATCCGAAGCGGACCGGGCCAGCCCTGAGGTCACGCAAGTCCTCCACGAGGTCGCGAGCGACGCCGCGGCGCGCTCGCGCTTCCTCGCCTTCGCCCGCGACGCCGACGAGCCGTCGACGCGCGCCCGGATGGTGAAGCTCGCGCGCGCACTCGGCTGGCTCTCTCCGGACGCAGAGCGAAGCGAGCTCGTGGCGCTGATCCGCGATCGCCTCGCGGGCAGCCTCAGCCCGGCCGACGTCGACCTCGCCTGCCGGCTCGACCACGACCATGAGCTCGAGTCGGCGCTGCCGACGCTGGTGGCTTCGATCCGGCAACCGCTCTCCGTGAGCCAGGCGGCCATTCTCGCCTGCCTGGGGAGCACCGAGGCGCGCGCCCGCGTCGTGCCGGCACTGCTGTCCGTGCGCGATTCCGACTTCGAGATGGCGGACGTCTACCTTCGTTATCGGCCGCTCAGCGACGCGCAGCTGCGCGGAGTCACGGCAGACATCGCCAACGCCGACGACGCGCGCGTGCAGATCCGGGCCCTCGGCGCGCTCGCCGGGCAGCACCTCTCCGACCCCGAGAGCCTCCACGAGCTGGCGCGACTCTTTCCCGTGGCGCAGACGCCCGGAGTGCAGGTTGCGATCGCCGGCGTGCTGCTGCGCTCCGACTACGAGAGCATCGCGACGCCGAAGCTGGTGCAAAGCCTGCGCGAGAGCCGCCTCGAGCCGCAAGGCCGTTCGGAGGTCGTGGACGCGCTGATCCGCCGCCTGGAAGCCCGGTAAGCCCGAACAGCCGCCCGCTGCTTGTCCGCGCGCGAAGCATGCGATACTGGCGCGCCTCTTGCCGCGCGCTACCGCTGCGAATCCCGTGTCTCCTTTCCGCCTGTGGGCGCTCTTGGCCGCGTTTGCCATGACGCTCGCGATCCCCACGGCGCACGCCGATCCGAAGACCGTGTGCACCGTCACGATCAATTCCCCGGACGAGAAGGAGACGCTCCAGCGCAATCTGCCGGCGGACCAATACCGTTTCGTCGAGCTGGTCCAGCCCGGAAAGTCGGACTGGTTCGGCTCGGCGTGCCGCAGCGCCGTGCGCTGCGACGTGCTGATCGTCTCGGGCCACTTCGACGACGGCACCGAGTTCTATTCCGACCACCTCGGTGCGCGCGAAGCCTGGCCCGTTGCCGACATGGAGCGCGCGGCGTGCAGCGACTCCTGCGCCGGGGTGTTCTCCCGCCTCAAGGAGGTGTACCTCTTCGGCTGCAACACGCTGGAGCCCGCGCCGCTCAGGGTCGCCACCGCCGAGATGAGCCGCAGCCTCGTGCGCTCGGGATACTCGCCGGACCAGGCCGACCAGCGCGCGCGCGAATTCGGCGAACGCTACGGGGAAAGCAATCGCGACCGCATGCGGCGCGTGTTCAAGGACGTCCCCGTCATCTACGGGTTCTCCGCCAAGGCGCCGCTCGGCGCATCGGCAGGACCGGCGCTGGAGCGCTACTTCCGCTCCGGCGCCGACGGCCGCTTCGGGACCGGCATTCCCAGCCCGAAGCTCGTGTCCACGCTCGCGTCGGCTTCGATGACCTTCACCCGCGGCCTGACCGACAGCGACGCCGACGCCGGCGTGCGGCGGGATGTGTGCACGCTCGCCGACGACCGGCTCGCCGCCGCGCAGAAGCTCGCGTTCGTGCATCGGCTTCTCGGCCGCGAGATGGCCGAGGTGCGCATGCTGCTCGACCGCATCGAAGGCTACGTCGCTTCGCTCTCGGCGGCGGATCGCGCGACGCCGGATGTTGCCGCCGCGCTCGACGCCATCGACCGCGACGCCGGCGCGCGCGATCGCTTCCTCACCTTCGCGCGCGACGCGGACCGGGCTGCCACTCGCGCCCGCATGACGGCGCTCGCGCGCGCGCTGGGCTGGCTCTCCGCCGGGGAGGAGCGCGCGGAGCTCGAGCAGATGTTCACGGCGCGCCTGTCCGCGTCCGATCTCGGCGAGGAAGATGTCGACCTCGCCTGCACGCTCAACCGCGACCACGCGCTCGACCTCGAGCCCTCCGCGCTCCTCGAAACGTCCCGAGCCCATGCCGTCGCCCGCGACGCGGTCCTCGCCTGCCTCGGCGGCGCAGCCGCCCGGGCGCGCGTGCTGCGGGGGCTCGCGAGCGCGGCGCCGAGCGACGTGCTCGCGGCTCAGGCGTATCTGCGTCAGCGTCCCATCGAGACCGAGGTCGAGCTGCGCGACGTCGCCACCGCGGTGCTGCGAATGCCGGTCTCGACGGCACAGGTGCATGCGCTCGAAGCGCTCGCGGGCTACCGCTTCTCCGACCGCGACACGCTGCAGTCGCTCACGGAGCTGTTCGCGCGCGCCACCTCGATCGATCTGCAGCGGGCCGTCGCGGGCGTGCTTATCCGCTCCGATTACAACGCGATCGCCAGCCCCGCGCTCGCGCGCATCCTGCGCGTGCACCGGATCAAGTCCCCGGACGGAGCCGACGTGATCGATGCCTTGATCCGGCGCCTCGATTCCTAGCGCCGCTGCCGCGAGAGCTCCGGCTCTCGGACCCTCCCTTCGTCGTCCGGAGCGCTCCGTCCTTGCGCGTCCAGAGACGTGTAAGGCCTCCGGGCGCGTTCGTGACTAACGCTGCGATCGGACGCCGGCACATCGAGGAGTCGAACCATGTTGAAAGGCAAGACCGCGCTGGTCACCGGATCGACCAGCGGCATCGGACTGGGCATTGCGCGCACCTTCGCCGGGCTGGGCGCGAACGTGGTGCTGAACGGCTTCGGCGAGGCCCGCGAGGTCGAGGCGCTGCGCCGCTCGCTCGCCTCCGAGCACCGGGTCGAGGCGCGCTACGACCCGAGGTGGCGGAAGCCGGCATCACGGTCAACGCGATCTGCCCGGGATACGTGTGGACGCCGCTGGTCGAGAAGCAGATTCCCGACACGGCGAAAGCGCGCGGATTGACCGAGGAGCAGGTCATCAAGGACGTTCTGCTCGCGGCGCAACCCACCAAGAAGTTCGTGCAAGTGGACGAGGTCGCCGCCTTCGCGGCTTTCCTCGCGAGCGACGGCGCAGCGTCGATCACCGGCGCCGTGCTGCCCATCGAAGGCGGCTGGACCGCGCATTGACGCGAAGACCGGAGAGGGAGGAGCGCGATGGCGAAGCGGCGATCGGACAAGACCTCAGGCGGTTCCGCGGCGAAAAGCCGTCCAGCGGCAAGGGGCAAGGGCGCGCTGCCCGGGCAGGTCGTTCTCGTGCTGCAGGGCGGCGGCGCGCTCGGCGCGTATCAGGTGGGCGTCTACGAGGCGCTGCACGAGGCGGGCATCGAGCCCGACTGGGTGATCGGCACTTCGATCGGCGCTATCAACGGCGCGATCATCGCCGGCAACCGGCCCCAGGACCGCCTGTCGCGTCTGGAGCGCTTCTGGAGCGCGGTGGAGCATCGCGGGCTGGTCGAGCTGCCTCGCGCGGCGGCAGGCTTCGCCAGCGCGTTCGCGAACCTGACCACGCTCGCGCACGGCATCGCGCCGTTCTTCACGCCCAATCCGGCGTCGTGGCTCGGTCCGCACATCCCGCTCGGCATCGAGAGCGCCGCCTACTACAGCACCGCGCCGCTGGCCGAGACCCTCGGGCCGCTGATCGACCTCGAGCACGTCAACGGCCACGGCACGCGGCTCACCGTCGGCGCGGTGAACGTCAACACCGGCGAGATGCGCTATTTCGACAGCCGGGACGAGCCGCTCGCGCTGCACCACGTGCTCGCCTCCGGCGCGCTGCCGCCGGCGTTTCCCGCGGTGCGCATCGGCGGCGAGCCGTACTGGGACGGCGGCATCTACTCGAACACGCCGCTCGAAGCCGTGCTCGACGACAAGCCGCGGCGCGACTCCCTCATCTTCGCGGTGCACATGTGGAACCCCGAGGGACCCGAGCCGGAGACGCTGTGGCAGGTGCTGGGACGGCACAAGGAGATCCAGTACGCGAGCCGCGCGCGCAGCCACATCGCCCGGCAGAAGCAGATCCACCACCTGCGCCACGTCATCCGCGAGCTCGCCAAGCACGTGCCCGACGGCAAACGCGAGTCTGCGGCGGTGCGCGAGCTCACCTCCTGGGGCTGCGGCACGACCATGCACGTCGTGCGCCTGGTCGCGCCGCGCATCGACGGCGAGGATCACACCAAGGACATCGACTTCACCGCCGCGGGCATCCGCGCCCGGCGCCACGCCGGATACGCGGCCACGCGCCGCGTGATCCGGCGGGTGCCGTGGAACGCGGCAGTCGATCCCATCGAAGGCGTGGTAATCCACGACGATGCGGGCGGCGTCCGCACGATGGCTGCTGGCGTCGATGGCTTCTCCGGTCGCACGCGCTGAAGCGTCGCATCACGCTGTAAGCACGGCGCGAGCATCACGACGAATGGTCAGCCGCGGCGAGCCTCGGCGCAAACCTCTCGAACCCACACGGAGAGGAGCGAAGCATGAGGACCACGATCAGCCAGCATCCATCGAGCTTCCGCCGCGCAGCGCTTGCTTCTGCGGTCGCGGGCGCGCTGTCTCTGACGGCGGCGATCGGCTTCGCCGGCGAATGTCCCGCCGACAAGCGCGTCTCCGACGGCCAGGGGCAGAAGATGAGTACCGCCGCGGCGAAGGGCGTGACCGACGTCCTCCGCGCGACGACCGATCTATCCAAGGAGCCCGCCGCGATTCCCGGACGCCAGTTCCGGCTGCGGCAGCTCGACCTCTAGCCGGGCGGCATCGTGCCATGGCACAGTCATGGCAACCGGCCGGCGTGATCTACATGGTGTCGGGCGAAATCGTCGCGTACGCGAGCAACTGCGGCGTGCCGATCGTGGCACAAGGCGGGCGACGTCGCGCCGGAGAAGGCCGGCATCGCGCACGGGTGGCAGAACACGGGCAACGTGCCCGCGGTACTCATCTCCGTGGATCTGTTCCCGGTCGAGAACATGAAGGACGGGTACATGATGTGAGGATCGAGCGATGACGACTACTTCCCGTCCTACCGAGGACTCTCCGACCAGGTCTTGAGCGCCTGCAGCGTCTTCTCGACGTGCTTGGCCGGGTTGAGACTCATGTACTCGTAGACGATCTTGCCGTCGGGCGCGATGACGTAGGTGATGCGGTTGGCATATTCGGGCCGCGTCTGCAGCACGGCGTCGAACGATTTCATGACCGACTGGTCAGGATCGGAAGCGACGGGGAACCTGCTCTGGCAGGCCTGCTTGGAGAATTTCGACAGGGTGTCGATGTCGTCGCCGGAGACGCCCACGACGGAGGCGCCGAGCGCCTTGAATTCGCCGACGGCATCGGCGAACAGATGCGCCTCGGTCGAGCAGCCCTCGGAGAAGGCGGCCGGGAAGAAGTACAGCACCACCGGGCCTTTTCTAAGAGAATCGGCGAGCGAGTAACGGTACACTGAGCCGCCCAGCGCGGCCTCCGTGGTGAAGTCGGGTGCACGCTCGCCGATGTCGAGCGCGGCGCGCGCCGGGAAGGACAGGACGAGACCGATGAGCGCAAAGGCCAGGAGCCGCTGCATGACCACCTCCCGTTCGACGCTGCGGGGCATTCTAACCGGAACGCTGGCGTTCCTGACAACAATGCTCGCCGGTTGCGGCATGCTCCCGCAGCGGGCCGACACGCCCTACTCCGCGGCGCTCGCGCCCGCGCCCGACAGTACGCTCGTGCGCATCGCGCAGGCCTCCGTCCCCTCCCCGGATCTCTCCGGCTTCCGCCTCATGCCGATCGGCGTGTACGCACTCGACGCCCGCATCCAGCTCGCGCAGCGCGCGCGGCACTCGATCGACGCCCAGTACTACCAGCTCAACAACGACGACACGGGGCGGCTGTTCCTGCGCAATCTGCGCGATGCCGCCCGCCGCGGCGTGCGCGTGCGCCTTCTCGTCGACGATCTCTACACCACCGGCGGCGATCCGCTGTTCATCGGCCTCGGGTCCTTTCCCAACGTCGAGGTGCGCCTGTTCAATCCGTTCTGTTGCGGCCGGGAGAGCCTGCTCGGGAAATACACGACCTCGCTCGTCGACTTCGGCCGGCTCAACCACCGCATGCACAACAAGTTGTTCATCGCCGACGGGGCGATGGTGGTCGCGGGCGGCCGCAACATCGGCGACGAGTACTTCATGCGCAGCATGACCGACAACTTCGTCGACATGGACGCCTTCATCGTCGGCGCGGTCGTGCCGCAGCTCCAGGCGATCTTCGACCGCTACTGGAACAGCCCGCAGGTCTATCCGGTCGAGCAGATCATCCATTCGGGTCTCGACCGCGCGGCGCAGCAGCGCGACTTCGACCGGCGGGTCGACGAAGGCGAGCAGATGATGTCGCTCAGCCTGCCTCCGGTGGACATCCTCGGCTACGGCCCCATCCGCGAGGACCTCGACGCCGGGCGCCTGGGCCTCGTCTGGGGGAAAGCTACCGCGTTCGCCGATTCGCCCGCCAAGGTCACCGCCATGACCGACGAGGCCGCGCGCTCGATGAGCGTGTCGATGAACGTGATGGATCTGGTGATGAAGTCCAAGAGCGAGGTGATCCTCTCATCGCCCTACTTCATTCCCGGCCCCATGGGTGTGCACGCCTTCGGCGAGCTCACCGAGCGCCACGTCAAGGTGACGATCCTCACCAACTCGCTCGCCTCCAACGACGAGCCGCTGGTGCACACCGGGTACGCGCGCTATCGATCGGAGCTGCTCAAGGACGGCGTCGACCTCTACGAGCTGAGTCCGACGCGCATCCACCGGGCGAAGCGGCTGATGTTCCCCGGCATGTCCCTGGGACGGCTGCACGCCAAGACCGCGGTGATCGACCGCTCGACGGTGTTCATCGGCTCGATGAATCTCGATCCGCGCTCGGCGAGCAAGAACACCGAGCTGGGGATTATCGTCGAGGCGCCGCAGCTCGCGAAGGAAGTCGCGCGCGTGATCCACATCAGCAAGCTGCAGAGCGCGTATCGACTGCGCTTCGGTCCCGACGGACACACCCTCGAGTGGCTGGCGATGGACGAGGATCGTGAGATCGTGCTCACCGAGGAGCCGGATGTGACGCCGCTGATGCGGTTCCAGAACATGCTGCTCGCGCCGTTCGTCCCAGAGCAGGAGCTGTAGGTGCGAATTCATTCGCACGCGCCGCCGGCCGGATGAATCCGGCCCTACAATATCGATATTCCCATGTTGGATGCTATCCGCCCCGTCGCCGTCATCGGCAGCGCGCGCATCCCGTTTGCCCGCGCCAACGGCGCCTACGTCGATGCGAGCAATCAGGACATGCTCACCGCGGCGTTGACGGCGCTCGTCGACAAGTTCGCACTGCGCGGCGAGACCCTCGGCGAGGTCGCCGCCGGCGCGGTCATCAAGCATTCGCGCGACTGGAACCTCACGCGGGAGGCGGCTCAGGGTGCGGGGCTCGATCCGCACACGCCCGCCTACGATGTCCAGCGCGCGTGCGGGACGAGTCTCACCACGACGATCCAGATCGCGCAGCGCATCGCTCGCGGAGAAATCGACGCCGGCATCGCGGGCGGCGTGGATACGGTGAGCGACGCGCCCATCGTCTACGGTGGGAAGCTGCGCCGCATCGTGCTCGACAGCGCGCGCGCCAAGTCCTTCGGCGGGCGGCTGGCGCCTTGGCTGCGGCTTAAGGCCCACGATCTCAAGCCCGCCGCGCCCGCGGTCACCGAGCCCCGGACCGGGCTGTCGATGGGCGAGCACTGCGAGTCGATGGCGAAGGAATGGAGGATCGCGCGCGAGGACCAGGACGCGCTGGCGCACGCAAGTCACATGAAGGCCGCGGCGGCCTGGCGCGAAGGCTTCTATTCCGATCTCGTGACGCCGTTCGCCGGGCTCGCGAGCGACAACAACGTGCGCGCCGACACGAGCCGGGAGAAGCTCGCGGCGCTCAAGCCCGTCTACGACCGAAGCGGCTCAGGCACGCTCACCGCCGGGAACAGCACGCCGCTCACCGACGGCGCCGCGTGCGTGCTGCTCGCCTCGGAGGAATGGGCAAAGAGCCGCAATCTTCCCGTCCAGGCGTACGTCACGCACTCCGCGGTGGCGGCGGTGGATTACGCGGGGATCAAGGGGCCGCGCGAAGGCCTGCTCATGGCACCGACGTACGCGGTTCCGGCGATGCTCGATCGTGCCCGTATCACCCTGCAGGATTTCGACGTCTACGAGATCCACGAGGCGTTCGCCGCGCAGGTGTTGTGCACGCTCAAGGCGTGGGAATCGGAGGATTATTGCCGGGGACGGCTCACGCGCCCGCCGCTCGGCTCGATCGATCGGACTAAGTTGAATCCGCGCGGCGGCAGCGTCGCGCTGGGCCATCCTTTCGCCGCCACCGGCGCGCGCATCGTCGGCACGCTCGCCAAGGAGCTGCACTCGCGAGGCTCGGGTCGCGGGTTGATCTCGATCTGCACTGCGGGCGGCATGGGCGTGACGGCCATCCTCGAACGCTAACCGGCACGAACATTGCGTCATCGGCTGCTGGACGGACTTAGGTCGAGGAGAAGGCGCCTGTTTTCCGTCGTGCCGGCGCAAAGAAAGCACTCCCTCGGCCTGTCGGCGAGCCGCCTGAGCTTGTAGAATTTACCGGTCGGTTACGCAAGCGCCGCGCCCTCTGTCCCTGGAGGCCCGTGGCGGGCCGACGAAAATCGAACCGATGAGCGCCCAGGACCGACTCCGCTCCATCCGCCTGAGCCTGCGCTTCATCGCGCCGCTGGTGATCGCGCTCGCGATCCTGGGCTACGCGCTGGTTCCGCTCGTCGACCGGCTCACCCTGCGCTGGTGGGTGAACGACCTCGACATCCGCTCGCAGCTGATCGCCAACAACATGGACGAGCAGCTCGCCAACCTGGTCACGCAAGGGTCGACCTCGAAGATCCACGCGTTGTTCACGCGCGCGTTACAGGATCAGCGCCTGTACGCGCTCGCCTTCTGCGACGAAGGCGACAAACTGCGCTATCGCACCGCCTCGTTTCCAGCCTCCCTCGACTGCAAGCCGCCGGTCGGCGCCGATGACGGCCACGGCGCGGTCGTGCGGCTGCCGCAGGGGCCGGTGCACGTGGTGGAGCACCCGGTCTACCAGGGCAACGACCGCGTGGGCTCACTGGTGCTGGTGCACGACATGAGCTTCGTCGAGCGGCGCAGCGCCGATACGCGCCAGTACCTGATCGCGCTCTTCGTCGTGCTCGGCTTCGTGGTTTCGCTGGTCACAGTGTTCATCGCTCACCTGTCGTGGCGCGGCTGGGTCGCGGGCACGCGCGCGCTCCTGCGCGGCGAAGGGATCCTGCAGCCGTTCGCCCAGCAGCCGGCGCGCGACGAGCTGCACCCGCTCGCGAGCGACCTGCGCGCGCTGCTTCACGACCTGGAGCTCGCGCGCCGCAATCCGGACCGCAGCGCCATCTGGAGCCCGGAGATGCTGCGCGGCGTGTTGCGCGAGAAGCTGCTGGGCGATGAGATCCTGGTGGTCTCGAACCGCGAGCCGTTCCTGCACGTGCGCACCGAGGAGGGCATCGTCGTGCAGCGGCCAGCGAGCGGGCTCGTTACCGCGCTCGAGCCGGTGATGCGCGCCTGCTCCGGCACGTGGATCGCGCACGGCAGCGGCAGCGCCGACCGCGAGACGGTCGACGGGCGCGATCGCGTGCGGGTGCCTCCGGAGCGGCCGAGCTATACGTTGCGCCGGGTGTGGCTCACCAGGGAGGAGGAGCAAGGCTACTACTTCGGCTTCGCCAACGAGGGACTGTGGCCCCTGTGCCACATCGCCCACGTGCGACCGGTATTCCGCACGCCCGACTGGGATCAGTACGTGCGCGTGAACCGGCGCTTCGCCGACGCGGTGAAGGCCGAGGCGCGCACCGATGACCCGGTCGTGCTGGTCCAGGACTACCACTTCGCGCTGCTGCCCCGGCTGGTGCGCGAGCGGCTGCCCAAGGCCACCATCATTACCTTCTGGCACATCCCGTGGCCGAATCCCGAGTCATTCGGGATCTGCCCGTGGCGCGAGGAAATCCTCGACGGGCTCCTGGGCAGCACGATATTGGGCTTCCACACCCGCTTCCATTCCCAGAACTTCGTCGAAACGGTCGATCGCTACCTCGAGGCGCGCATCGAGCGCGAATCCAACACCATCTCGCACGGCGGACTGCTCACCCAGGTCGAGACCTATCCCATCTCGATTCAGTGGCCGCCGGAATGGGCCGAGACGCAGCTCTCGGTGCCGCTGTGCCGCGCCAAGGTGCTGCGGGTCGAACAGCTCAAGGACGACATGCTCCTGGGCGTCGGCGTGGATCGGATGGACTACACCAAGGGCATCCTCGAGCGCTTCGTCGCCGTGGAGCGCATGCTGGAGCTGCATCCGGAATACATCGGCCGCTTCGTGTTCATCCAGATCGCGGCGCCGTCGCGCTCCTCGCTCGACGAATACCAGAACTTCGAAGGCCGGGTGCGCGCGCTCGCCGGTCGGGTCAACGCCCGCTTCGGCCGCGGCGGCTGGGAGCCGATCCGGCTCAAGGTCGAGCACCACGAGCCGCCGGTAGTCAACGAATACTACCGCGCGGCCGACGTGTGCGTGGTCACGAGCCTGCACGACGGCATGAACCTGGTGGCGAAGGAGTTCATCGCCGCCCGCGACGACGAGCAGGGGGTGCTCGTCCTCTCCCAGTTCACGGGCGCGGCGCGTGAACTGCACGACGCGTTGCTGGTCAACCCTTATCATAACGAGCAATGCGCGCACGCCCTGTACCGCGCGCTGACCATGCCCGCGGACGAGCAGCGGGTGCGCATGCGGAGCATGCGCAGGCTGGTGCAGGAATTCAACGTCTACCGGTGGGCGGGAGCGATGCTGCTCGACGCGGCGCGGCTGCGCCAGCGTCAGCGCGTCACCGAGCGCATCTACGCGCACCAGCGCACCGCCGACGTCGAGGTGAAGTGAAGTACGCCCTATCCACAGCCGGACTCTCCCGCCTGCGCGCGTTTCTCTCGCGCGATACGCTGATCGCCTTCGACATCGACGGCACGCTCGCGCCCATCGTCGATCGCCCCTGGGAGGCCCGCGTGCCGCCCGAGGTGCAGCGCGGCATGGCGGCAATCGCCGCCCACGCTCCGGTCGCGATCCTCACCGGGCGCGCGATGGAGGACGCGCGGCCGATGCTGGGGTTCGCGCCGCGCTATCTCATCGGCAATCATGGCGCGGAGGGCGTGCCGGGACAGGAGCACGTCTCCGAGGAATGCGCGCGGGTGTGCCGCGCCTGGGTCGACGAGCTCTCCTCGGGGAGCGAATCGTGGCGCGACGTGGAAGGCATCGTCCTCGAGGACAAGACGTACTCGCTCACGTTCCATTTCCGCCATGCGCGCGACCACGGCGCGGCGCTGCGCGTGCTGGTCGCCCGCACCGCGACGCTGCTGCCGCTGCCGAAGCTGGTCAACGGCAAGAAGGTGCTCAACCTGCTGCCGCCGACCGCGCCCGACAAGGGCGAGGCGCTCACCGCGCTGCTCGCCGCGACGCATTGCAAGCGCGCGCTCTACGTCGGCGACGATGCCTCCGACGAGCGGGTGTTCCGCCTGCGCTCGCCGGCGATCCTGTCGGTGCGCGTCGAGCACGACGAGGGGAGCGCCGCCAACCTGTTCCTGAACGGTCAGTCGGACGTGCCGCGGCTGGTGCTCGAGCTCGGGCGCATCATTGCGCCTACGAGTCCGCCCCGCTCGCCCGAGCCGCGCCGCGACGCCGCGGCATGACCGAGCGCTTCGACGCGATCGTCATCGGCGCCGGCCAGGCGGGCCCGTCGCTCGCCGTGCGTCTCGCGCAGTCCGGCCGGAAGACGGCGGTTATCGAGCGCACGCGCATCGGCGGCACCTGCGTCAACAACGGCTGCATCCCGACCAAGACGCTGATCGCGAGCGCACGCGCGGCGCACGTCGCCCGGCGCGGCGGCGACTACGGCGTGCGCATCGACTCGGCGGTCCGCGTCGACATGGCGGCGGTCAAGGCGCGCAAGGACGGCGTCGTGAAGGCTTCCGTCGATAGTCTCACGCGCTGGCTCGGCGGCACGCGGGGCCTTGCCTACATCGAAGGCCATGCGCGCTTCGAGAGCCCGCGCACGGTGCGCGTCGGCGAGCGGTTGCTCGAAGCCGAGCAGTTCTTCCTCAATGTCGGCGGACGCGCCTCGATTCCCGACATGCCGGGCATCCACGACGTGCCTTACCTCGACAATTCGAGCATGATGGGCGTCGACTTCCTGCCCGAGCACCTGCTGGTCGTCGGGGGCAGCTACATCGGACTCGAATTCGCGCAGATGTACCGCCGCTTCGGCAGCCGGGTGACCGTGGTCGAGATGGGACCTCGGCTCATCGGCCGCGAGGACGACGAGGTCTCGAAAGCGATCCAGGAGATCCTCGAGGTCGAAGGCATCGCCTTCCGGCTCAACGCCGAGTGCGTCGCGCTCGCGCGCCGCGGCGGCGGCGTCGAGATGAAGGTCTCGTGCGACGAAGAGCCGCGCGAAATTGCAGGCTCCCATGTCCTGCTCGCAGTCGGCCGGGTTCCCAACACGTCCGACCTCGGGCTTGACAAGGCCGGCGTAACGACCGACAAGCGCGGCTTCGTCCAGGTCGACGACGAGCTGCGCACCGAGGTCCCGCACATCTGGGCGCTGGGCGACGCCAACGGCCGCGGCGCCTTCACGCACACCTCCTACAACGACTACGAGATCGTCGCCGCGAATCTCCTCGACGGCGAGAAGCGCAAAGTCACCGACCGCATCCCCACCTACGCGCTGTTCATCGATCCGCCCCTTGGCCGCGCGGGTCTGACCGAGCGCGAGGTGCGCGCCGCAGGTCGCAAGGCGCTGGTCGCGACGATGCCGATGAAGCGCGTCGGTCGCGCTCGCGAGCGCGGCGAGACCCAGGGCTTCATGAAGGTCCTGGTGGACGCACAGACCGAGCGCATCCTCGGCGCGGCGCTCCTTGGCATCGAGGGCGACGAGATCGTGCATACCCTGCTCGACGCCATGTACGCCGGCGCACGCTACACGGTGATCCAGCGAGCGATGCACATCCACCCGACGGTGGCCGAGCTGATCCCTACCCTCCTCAGCGGGCTGAAGCCGCTCGAGTAGCAGGCTAGTGCAGCTCTCCCGCGAGACGCGGCGGCGCCGACCAGTCCGGCGGCCACGCACACCACGGCGAATCGACGCTGCGGCCGCGCATGTGCACCCGGTACAGCAGCGCCTCGACCGGCCGGCGCATCGGCTCGCCGTAGCTCGATAGCGTGTCCCACCCGTACACGCAGATGCGCTCGATGTTCGCCGACAGGGCGAGCGTCACGTAGAGCGCGTTGCGCGCGTCGGCCTCGTGGCCCGACAGCGCACTCGCCACCGCGAAGGTCTGCCAGTCCTCGAGCCGCGTCGTCGCGAACGTCGGCGAGCGCGCGGTGAGGGCGACCAGCGCGAGCTGTCGCGCTCGCTCGGGCTGCGACGGCGTGTCCTTGAGATACAAAGCCGCGAGCCCGCCGGCGATTTCCGGATCGCGCGGATCGGCGGCGAACGCGCGCAGCTCGAGGTCTAGCGCGCGGCGCACGTTGCGGTTCGACGCCAGCGCGGAGCGCGCCTGGCCGTGGAGGCGGCGCGCCTCCTCCGGCGCGCTCGAGCGACTCGACAGAACGGTCTCGTCGCGGATACGGGCGAGCCGCGCCGCGTCGGCGAGGCTCTTGTCCTGCGCCGGACGGTAGGCGCTGGCTGCGATCAGCAGCACGCGGGAGACTTCCGTTTCGCCCTGTCGAGCGACGCGGGGCACCGCGTCCGAGAGCATGCGCTGCGCCTCGGCGGTTCGGTCGCCTGGAGGCGGATCCGCCGAAGAACGTACGGAGGCCTCGGCTGGCCGACCGGGAAGGACACTGCGATCCTCCACCGGCGCCGCCGAACGCGAGGCGAGCCACGATCGATCGAACAGAGACAGTGGATCGGGCCGCCGCTCCTCGTTTGCGGAGATCTGGGACGCCGGTTGTGTCTTGTGTGTCGGCTCCGTTGCAGGCTCGGCCGCCGCGACTTGCGCAGCCGCGCGGACGATCGGCGCCGCAGCCGCGGGGGCGATCTGCGTCGCCGCCTGCGGCTCGGAAAGGGTCTCCTTGCTCGCGAGCGATGGCATCGCGATCGGCGCTTCGTGCTCCGGGGCCTTGTAGCCGGGCGGGTAGCCTGGTGAATGCGCGCGCGAGGTTACCCACGACGGCGGCTGCAAGCTCGCCCACGGGGCGTGCGGCCGCGGCGCCGGTTGCACGCTTGCTGCAACGCGAGCGCTTGTCGCGCTCGCCGACATGCGTGGATTCGATTTCAGCGGCTTCTCCGGCGACTTCATCGACCCACGATACGACGGCGGACGAGCGGCAGCGCGTTCCTGCGCCGGCACGGTTGGCGCGGGCACCAACGGAGCGGCCGTGCTGAGCGCCGATGAGTCGGGCAATACATGCGATGGCGCCGTCGCGCGATCTTGTCGCGCATCGCGGCGAGCCGACTCCGCGGCTGCGTTCTGCGTCGCGCTCGCGTTCGCTTGCCGTGGCGGTGCCGCCGACGCTTGCGCCACCGGAACCGGACTTGCCGAACGCTCGTCGGCAGCGGCGACTCGACGAGCGTCGCGATGCGCGAGACGGGTCGCGGTGTCGATGGCACTCTCCGTCGCGCCGCGCACCGGCGCAACCAACTTTTCGACCGCATCCTTGGAAGCGTCCTCGTTCGCATACCACAGGGTCGCGCCGATCGCGACCAGCGCGCCGACCGGGAATGCCGCGACGAGCGCGCGCGCTCGGCGCGGCGGCGCGACCCGCCCCGCAGGCTGTGTGGCGGCAACGATCCGAGGCGCCTCGGCGATCACGGGCGATGCGATCACCGGCGGCGCGATCACCGTGACCGCCGTACGGCCGGAGCGCGTCACCTGGATCGGCGTGGCGATGCGCGTGACCGGCGCGACCTGCGTGACCGGCGTGAGCGGCGCGCCGTACGCCGCCGAGCCGTTGAGCTCGCGCGCGAGGCTCCAGCCGCGCTCGAGCGAGCTCGAGAGCTCGCCTTCATCGAGCCGCGCACCCGTCGCTTCGATGAGCTCCGCGTGGGGCCGTGGCAGCGCCGGATCGGTGTCGTGTGCTTCGCGAATGCGCAGGATGAGGCTCTTCGCGGCGTCGTAGCGCTCGGCGGTCCACCCTGCCCCGCGCGCGACCGGCTCGACCGCGTCGGGCAGATAGCGCTTGAGCATCGCCGCGAGGCTGTACATGTCGCAGCGCCAGTCGAGCTCGCGGGTCGGCTGCAGATCGCCCTCGCGCCCGCGCTCGAGCGCCGCCAGGAGCCGCGGCGACTGGTAGTCGTATTCCTTCTGCCAGCCGATCGGCAGCGGTGTGGTGAGGCTCTCTTTCGACACCAGCGCGAACGCGAAGTCGATCAGCGCGAAATGCGCGAACACCGGCTTGAGCTCCGGATCCGGCGTCTCGGGGTCGAAATTCGCCGGCGCGTACGGAATGCAGACGTTGTCGCCCTTGACGTCGAGGTGCACGAGCTCGAGCCGATGGATCTCGTCGAGCGCGCGCAGGCAATGGTGCGCGAGGGCCCACCAGTGCGCGCAATCCTCGAACACGTGGCGGTGCACGCGATCGTCGCGGATCACCGGCAGCAGCGTGGCCCACTGGTCCACGGTCACGCCGGCGTCGTAGGTCTGGACGATGCGCATGCCGCCGATGCGGCCGCGGTCGAACTGCACGACCTCGGGCACACAGGTGATCCCGTGGCCGATCAACCGGGCGAGGATGCGCCATTCGCGCTCGGTCCACTGGCCGAAGTCGCCCTCGCGCGTGTTGAGGAAGCGCTTGGTGTAGCGCCGCCGCTCGCCGGGCGCCACCGCCTCGCGAAACACCTCGACATGCTCGCCGGTCACCATCTTGAGGCGGCCGCGGCCGAAAACGCGATCGATCTGTTCTGGAGTCATTGCATCACCATCAGCGCCGCCGCCAGCGCGGCGATCGCTCCTGCGAATGCGAGCAGTCCGAGCGCGACGCTCGCGAAAAGCGGCGGCCGGCGCGCGCGATGCACCACCAGAACGGTGGCGTCGTCGGTGCTGCCGCGGGCGCGGGCGAGCGCGACGACGCGCCAGCAGCGCCGCGCGAGCGGCGCCGAACCGCGGAGCACGCGCGCGAGCTCCTCCGGGCCGACGTGCTTGTGCACCCCGTCGCTGCACAGCGCCAGCATCTCGCCGCGGCCGAGTGCGATCGCCTTCACGTTCGGGTCGAGTACCGCGCCGTTGCCGACCATGCGTGCCGGGTCGTCGGACGATCCGCCCGGCGGCGGGACTTCGCGCAGCGCTCGATAGGTATCGTCGACGGTGAGGAGCTCGGCCGACGCGTCGAACGCGACGCCGATCCGGTACACGCGACAGTCGCCCACCCAGCCGATGAGCCAGCGCTCGAGCGAGCGGCCGAGACCGGCGCACAGGGCCACCGTGGCGGCGCCCGAAGCTTGCGTGTGATGGGCGATGCTGCGGCCGACTTCGCGATCGGCGTCGAGCAGCGCGCCGCGAATTGCCTCCGCATCGATCCGCCGATGCTCGAGCGCGGCGTGCACCTGCGCCACCAGCTCGCGGCTCGCGCGCGCGGCCATCGCGCCGCCGCCCACCCCGTCGGCGACGACGAACAGCGGCAGCCGGCCGCCGAGCGGGCTGTGCCAGTCTTCGTTGGTGCGGCGACGCTGGCCGCGCGCGCTCGCGACGGCAGCCTCGAGCCGCACCCAGGGCGTCGAGCGAACAGCGTGCTCGGCCAGCGATTCGACGCTCGAGTGCCGGCGTACCGCGATCGGATCGTGCGGCGTCGCGCCGTTCGCGGGCACGGGCGTCGAAGCTTCGCGGTCGTCGGGCATCGCCTGCTTTAACGCAGCCGCTCGAGCGTGAGCTGACACTCGGGCTCGTTGCCGATCGTGCGACCCAGCGTCATCGGCTCGCCCGGCTTCCACCGCAACTGCGCCCCCTGCGGGTACGTCTTCCCCGCGACGCTCACGCCGTTGTCGCCGTAGACCTCCACCGTGACGCCGTGCTCGTCGATCGCGCTGATGGCGAGATGGCGTCCCGAGACACCTTCGTGCGCCCAGTCGACGACCAGCGTCTGGCTGCGCGAGCGCCCAACTGAAACCGGCAGGCCAGCGCCGCGAACCTCGACCACGTGCTGCCCGCCCGCCATCCGGGCGTTGAGCGTGAACGCAGTCTCTCGCGCGCCCAATATGGGCGTCGCCGGGGTGGCGCGCAGCGCGCCGGGGGCGATCGGCGTGCGCTCGCCCGACGCGTCGCGCTTCGCCTCGAGCACGAGGCGCGGATACTGCGCAGGGCCTCCTTCGGCGTGCGCCGAGAGCACGATGCACACGCCGGGAGTGAGCTCGAGCGCTGTCGGCGCCGCGCCGGCCCCGTCGCCGCCGCTGCGGCCCAGCACGCTCGCGCCGCGCTCGACCCGCACGCCGTTGGTCGATCCCGCGTCGGCGATCCACCACGCGCCGCGGTCGAGCCAGATCTCGCAGTGCCGCCGGCTCACGTAGCGGCCGTTGACGACGACGTCGCAGCCCGCGTCCTTGCCGATCGCGTAGCGCAGCCCGGGGACCGGCGAGGCGAGGCTCAACTGATGCGTCCCGTCGGCGTCGTCGATCGTGAGCGCTACGCCGGCGAGCGGCGTGCGCGCAACGTCGCCGCGCGCATACGCGGCGATCGGCGCAGCGGCGCCCATTTCCGACCAGCGGCCGACGAGCCTCACCTCGAACGGTTTCACGCTGGCGGCCGGCTCGGCGCTCTTGAGCTCCGCCAGCAACTCCGAGTAGTCGTGGGCGTCGTCTTCGTCGGTGTCGTCGACGACGCCCGCATCGAGTCCGGCGAACTGCGACAGATCGAGTGCGCTCGCGTTGGGCAGCCCCGCGATCACTTCCTTGGCGAGATAGCGCTTGATCTGCTCGGGCTTGAATTCGCGCACGAACCGCCGCAGCAGCTCGGCATCGTCCGCCGCGGTCGCATGCACCTCAATGGAGGTGAGGAGATACCGGTCGCGCTCGGCGATGACGAGATGCAGGCCGAGATAACTGAGCACGAACTGCTCCAGCTCTTCGCGAATCGCGCCGATGAGCGGCGCGTACGGTCCCAGATGCTGTAGCGGAGCGGCGAGCGTGTCCGAGGGCTCGCGTCGCCGCGAGCCGCGCCGCAGCACCGACGGCGGCTCGCCCGGCATCGTCAGCACCGGGCTGCGCGGCAAGTCCGCGCGCCCGGCAACACCGCTCACCTTGCTCATGATCCAGTTCTTGATCGACATGTTGGGTCAGCTCCGATAGGCGATCACCAGCGTCGCGAGCGGCGCGGGTGTCTTGAGATAGCGGATGCGCGGCGCGGCCGGCAGGCCGTAGCGGGCGGTGATCGCCTCGAGGAAGCGCGACCACGCCGGCTGGATCGCCTCCCCGCGCTGGAGGCGCGCCGCGAGCGCGGGCAGGCAAAGCTCGATCATCACCACGATGCGAGCCACGTCGCCGGCCTGGACCAGCGCGCGGCGGAACGTGTCCTCGAGGTCCGCGAGACAGGTAGCGAAGGCGCCGTCGAACGTCCAGACGAGCGGACCGCGCGCGCTCTCACGCTCGCGTACAGTGACGCGCTTCGTCGTCGTCGGGCGACTTGTCTGATCCCCCCATGCTTGTGGCCTCGCCGCGGCGCCGGCCCCCGCGGGGATGCGATTCGACGCTGGGGACGGCCCTGCGCGTCTCATGGCGCGGTCACCGGCAGAGCGCCGACTTCGCGGCCGGCGATCTGCAGCGCGATCTCGGCGGCGGGATTCGGACCGTGATCGCCGGCGCCGTGGATGCGCCCCGTGTCGCGCAGCCAGTTGCGCTCGGTGAGCACGGCGATCACCTTGGTCCAGCGCGGAGCGTCGCGCGGCAGCCGATAGGCGGCGACGTACCACTTGTAGGGGCGAAGCGGTCCGCATGCCGCCACTTCGGCTTTGGTTCGCGCCATGCCGCGCCCGCACAGGCGCCACAGCTCGTCGAGCGAGCGGTCGTCGTTCGGAAAGGTCGGCGTGCCCGTCTTCCCGGCGAGCCAGTCGATGCCTTTGCACGTCTTCGCGTCGAACACCTCCTCGCAGGCGAGGCGTGCGGTGCCGGCGCGGTGGCTGTAGGAGAGCCCGCTCATGATCACTTCGGCGGCGTCGTGCGAAAGCCGCGTGGCCTGCGGGTCGGTGAGGCCGAAGCGCTCGATCGCCGATTCGAGCCGCGCCGATCCGTTCCCGCCGACCCCGCGGATGCCGGAGACCAGATGCGGCTCGCGATAGCTCGCATCTCCGTTGGCCGCGGCGGCGAGCGCCTGCAGCATGCCGGCCACGCCGAGCGCGCTCGCGCGCGCGTGTCCCTGCCCCCAGCCTTCCGCGACCACGTCGACGACCACGCCGCCCCTGCACTTCTCCCATTTCGCGGCGGCGCAGTTGCGCACCCGCTCGGGATCGAGCGCGATCGCGGGCCGGAGCCGGAACGGCGCGTCCATCCTCCCGCCCAGCGGCTCGGCCAGCAGCCGCCCGAACGGAACGATGGTCGCGAGGGGCGCAACCTTGCCGTCCCCGGCGCCGGCATCGACCCCGCGACCGAACAAAAGATCGCGCTTGCCGCAGTCCTCGTTCGGCGTCGCGCAACCGCCGTTCCAGCCAAAGGAGGCCGCCATCGCCTGCACCTCCCACGGCCGAGCGCAGGCTGATGCGAAGTCCTTGTCGGCGCAGAACATCCGATCGAGGAAGCGCGCCGAGGCCGAGCGCATCAGCTCGCCGCGCAGGCTGTCGAACGCGGGCGTTCCCGTGGCGCGCATCTTCGCGCGCTCCGCGGCCAGCCAGCGCGCGCCGACCGCGGGGTCGGTAAGGAACGCCTCGGCCATGATCGGCTTGATGACGCTCGCCGGCATCGCGTCGAAGAAGACCGCCGGGTTGAGGAGCGCGTCGGGACGGTAGCGCGGGACGTACGGCAGGCGCTTATCGCAGCGCGTGCTCCGTCCCGGACCGTCGTACTCCTCGCGCGTGCACGGGCTGAGCGCGCCCGCGAGCGCCTCGATGCGGCCGCTCTCGACGTCGAGGACCGCGATCGCCGCCATGCGCACCATCGCCTGCTCGAGCAGCTTGTGCCCCAGCGGATGGCCCGCGTCCTCGGCCCGCGACATGCCGAGCGCGCGGCAGACGTCCTGGCGGCCGGTGTAGCAGGCGGCGGTCCTCTGCGCCAGCGCCTGCAGCGAAGGATCGATGGTGAGATCGACCGAGAAGCCCACGTCGACCGGCGTGCCGCGGACCTCGACGCGGTTCGGCCCGTAGCGATAACTCGCGGGCGTGAGATCGGCCTCCGCGCCCGGATCGGTGTAGAGCCGATACAGCGCGCCCGAAGGACGACGCAGCGTCGAGAGCGACTGCAGCATCGCCTCCAGCGACGGCGGGACCTTCCAGCGCGGATCGTCGACCGCGAGATCGGGCGTGGGCCCCCCGGCGATGCCGATCGGCGGCGGTTCGCCGTGAACCGGAGCGCCGGCGTACAGCTCCCGACGCGTGCACAGCGACGCTTCGGGCAGGCGCGATTCGGTCACGAAATATTTCGGCACGGACGCTTCGCCGGCCGGCGCCGAATCGCCCATGAAAACGCAACCGGGCAGGCCTCGCCAGGGGTTGCCGCGCGCGACGTCGCGGGTGGAGACCTCGACGAACTGATCGGGACGCCAGCGCGCGAGCACGCGCGAGACTTCGGTGCCGCGCCACGAAAGCGCGCCGAGCATGCGTCCGCCCGAGCGCGAGAGCGCGGCGAGCGCGTTGGCGACGTCGCTGCACTGGACGGTGAACTTGCGGCCCGGATACTCCGGCGCCTCGATGGGCAGCTCGAGCGCCCGGCGCACCGCGTCGAACCAGCGCAGCGAATCGAAGCCGACCGCTTCCGACACGCGCCGGTTCGCGCCGGTGCTGAAGCGCAAGAGCTCCTGGTCGAGGTCGGAGAGCTGCGCCGCCATCTTCTCCGCCGGCGACGGCGCGGGGGCGCCCCGCGCAAGCGCGGCGCGCACCCGGGCGAGCCACCCGCCGCGTCCGTCCCAGTCGCGGCGGCACTGCGGGACGCGATCGAGGATCAATATCGCCGTCGGCGGACCGACCGCCACCGTGTCGCGGCGCACAATCGCGCGCTCGAACGTCTTGAGCGCGGCGAGCGCGCGCGCGCTCACGTACCGGTCGGCGTCGCTCGTGGCCGCGGAAGGATCGAGCGGACGCACGACCGCGACCGCCAGCAGCACGCCGGTGAGCACGGGCAGCACCGCCACGCTCGCCGCGATGGCGAAATCGAGCAGCGTCCTGGCTCGCCGCTCAGCCATGGAGAGCGCGCTCCGGAAGGCTCACGTTGATCACCAGACCCAGCATCGCCAGGTTGGCGAGCAGCGAGGTCATCCCGAAGCTCACGAACGGAAAGGTGACGCCGGTGAGCGGCAGCACGGCGAGATTGCCGGCGACCGTGACCGCGAGCTGGCACAGCGTGAGCACCACCCACGTCACGCCCAGCCACGAAAGCAATGCCTGGTCGTCGCTCACCATGCGGCCCGATGCGGCCACGAGCCGCGGCTCGCCGCGCGTCGCCCGGCCGTGATGGCGGATGAGCCGGTGGAGCCAGATCGCCGCGCCGAGCGTGATCGTCCACGCGATCGACCAGCCGAACTCGCCGACCAGCGCGGTCAGCGTGTAGTCGCTCTGGATCTGCGCCGGTACGCCGGGGCAGCCGAGCGCGCTCGCGTGCCCGCACCACGGCACCGCGCCGACGCCGAAGCCATCCGGCGGCGCCGCGCGCTGGAACCAGGTCACGAGCGCGAGCTGGTCGTTGGCCGAGGCGAGCGGCGCGGCGAGATTCTCGAGGCGCGCCGCGGTGACGTCGTTGAGCGGACCCAGTTCGAACAGCGCGAAAGTCACGGCCACGATCCAGGCGACGAACACGACGGTCGTCAGGATGAACGCGCCGCGATACGCCCCGCGGCGCTCGTGCCACCACATCGCGATCGCGGCGGCGACGAAGGCGCCAGCGGCGTAGCAGGCGATCAAGAGCGGCCCCATGTCGCGGGTGACGACCTGGATGCCGACGAGAACCAGCACGACGAAGAGGAGCGGCCCCACGTAGCGCAGGAGCGAAGCCAGCGACCCGCCGCTTCGCGCCAGCCGCGCGAGCAGCGGATCGCCGCGCAGGAAGAAGAACCAGGAGGCGCCGACGATGAGCCACAGGCGCCCGAGCTCGGAGGTGATCTGCGGCACGCTGGAAAGCGCCGCGCCGACGCCGCCGACCAGCACCAGGGCGAGCGCAATCGCAGCGACCGTCATCGCCATTGCACCGGCGCGGCGCCGCAGGGCGGCGGTGGCCGCATCGAATCGGGACAAGGTCCACGCGAGCGCGCGGCCGAGCGACGGGCGCAGGAACGCGACCACGGTCAGGATCAGCATGCCGAGCCACAGGTGCCCCTGGTGATAGAGCGCGAGATAGCGGTTGCCGAAGCTGCCGTTGGCCGAGAGGTCGAGCAGCACGAGCCAGCCCACGCCGGTGGCGGCGACGAGGCCCGGATAGCCGATCCGCGATGCCAGCGCCTGCGGCGGCGAAGGCAGCCGCTTCGGGAGCGCCACCGCGGCGACGAGCGCGATCGCGGCCGTCGCGAGCAGGCCGAGCACGAAGCCCGGCGGCGGCGCGAGAAGACCGCTCGCGAAGCTCGCCGCTTCGAATGCGCGATCGCCGCCGAACGGCCACGGCACGCGACCGATCCACGCAGCCAGCGCCCAGATCGCGAGCGCAAGGCCCGCACCCAGCAGCGCGACGTTGCGCCAGCGGCTCGCCTTCACCAGTACCAGGCCGAAGAGCATCCACGCCGCCCACTGCCATCCGGCGGTATGCAGGAGGCCGCGCATCGCTTCGTTCTTGGCGACGATCACGCGCGCCTGCCGTGCTTCGGCCATCAACGCGGCGGACGAAGACAGCGCCTCGGGCAATGTCATGTCCGCGCAGCCGGGCTCGGAAGCCGCGCGCGCGGCCGGCAGCAGCGCCGCTGCGGAGAGCGGCTGGGTCGCGCTTTGGCCGTCGAGCGCTCCGCCCAGCAGGAGCAGCGCATTGGCGTCGGCGACTTCGCCGCGCTCGGGCGGCCCCGCGAGTGCCGCGTTCACCATGGCGAAGGCGCAGGCCAGCGGCAGCGGCCCGCCGCGGTCGCGCACCAGCGCGTAGCGATCGATGTAAGGCTGCAGCTCGGCATCGATCGCATCGATCGCCTGATCGAGCGCGAGAAGATCACCCAATCCTTCGCGCTGCTGCAGGCGCAGCTCGCCCCGGCGCTGCTCGGCGGCGGCCAGCGGACGCCGGAACGCGCGCGCGGCCTGAGCGAAGGCGCCGACGAGCACGGCGGGCATCGCGTCGGTGCGTCCCGACGAGCCGGCGCCGGAGCGGCACAGCCGATCGCGCACGGCGGGCTCGGCCCGCGCGCCATAGCCATTGCACAGCGCCGGAAGCACGCGATCGGGAACGCCGCTCACCGAGATCGCGATCGCGGCAAAGCGCCCGCCTCGCCCGTGATCGTCCACGGCCAGGCGCTGGAACAGCGGCAAGATGACGGCGATCGCGACGAGCGTCAGCGCCGTCTCGATGAGCGATGGCCAAGCCAGCTCGCCGCTTGTCGGGCGGCCGCCGACGCCGGAGCGGGCAACCGTCGTCACGTGCGACTCCCTGTGCCTGCGGGCGGGGAGATGCCTGATGCGCGTCGTGCACAAACGCGGCGCCGCCGCACGGTCGAGCTCCAGCGAGAACAAAAGCGAAGCGTGCTTCGTGCAGCGCGCTCTTGTTACACGCTGTTACACCCGGACCCGACACCGTTCGCGCTTCTGCAGCCGCGCTGACCGTAGCAACGCGAGGTTGGGTTGTCAAGAGCGAAGAAAGCCTCGCGAATCGCCGCGCTACAATGGCGCTTCCAGGGGGAATCCATGACCATCAAGCGCTTCGCGGGGAAGACCGGCACGCTGGTCGTCCTCGAGCACACGTCGAAGGTCCTGAAGGGCAATTCGCTGGGCGATCCGCACGTGCGCAAGCTCGGCGTCTGGCTGCCGCCCGGATACGACGAAGGCGCGGGTCGCGGGCGCGGCCGGCGCTTCCCCGTGCTCTTCGATCTGGTCGGCTTCACCGGCTCGGGTCTCGGCCACACCGGCTGGCGTCCGTTCGGCGACAACGTGCCGGATCGCGTCGCGCGGCTCATGCACGAGCGCAAAATGGGCCCGGCGATCTTCGTCTTTCCCGACTGTTTCACCGCGCTCGGCGGAAACCAGTACATCAATTCCTCGGCGCTCGGCAACTACGCCGACTACCTCACGCGCGAGCTCATCCCCTTCGTCGACCGCGAGTTCCGCACGCTCGCGAGCCGCGAGCATCGCGGCTGCTTCGGCAAGTCCTCGGGCGGCTACGGCGCGATTATCCACGGCATGAAGTACGCGCAGCACTGGGGAGCCATCGGCGACCACTCGGGCGATTCGTACTTCGATTTCGTCTACTGGCACGACTGGCCGAACACGCTCAACGAACTCTCGAAGCATCGTCAGCCGAGGCGCAAGCCGGGGCGCTACGACGTGCTCGCTGCCGCTCGGCGCAAGGGGCTGGACGAGGGGCTCGACGACGGGCGGGTGAAGCGCTTCCTCGATGCGGTATGGGCGAAGGAGAAGCTATCGCACGCGGAGTCGCACTGCATCATGAACGTGTGCATGGCGGCCACCTACGACCCCGATCCGCGCGCGCCGCTGGGGTTCAGGCTGCCGTTCAACCTCGAGACCGGCGAGCTGATCGAGAAGCGCTGGCAGCGCTGGCTCGAGCACGACCCGATCCTGCTCGTCGATCGCTACCGCGACCACCTGCGCCGGCTCCGGGGGATCTACATCGACTGCGGCTGGCGCGACCAGTACCACATCCACTACGGCACGCGGACCCTGTCGCGGCGGCTGGCCGAGGCCCGGATCCCTCACATGTACCAGGAATTCGACGACAACCACTCCGACGTCGATTACCGCATGGACGTGAGCCTGCCGTTCCTCTATCGCGCGCTCAAGCCGTGAAGACGCCGGACGAGACGAATGTGCTGGGCGGGCGCCTCGAGCCCTGCTCCGACGAGCCGCGCACCGGCTTCTATCGCGACGGCTGCTGCAACACCGGGCCGGAAGATCTCGGACTGCACGTCGTGTGCGCCCGGATGACGGCGAAGTTCCTCGCGTTTTCGAAGGCGCACGGCAACGATCTGTCGACTCCGCATCCGGAGTTCGGCTTCCCGGGGCTGAAGCCGGGCGACCGCTGGTGCGTCTGCGCCGGGCGCTGGCGCGAGGCTCTGGATGCCGGTGCGGCGCCGCCGGTGGTGCTCTCGGCCACGCACGAGGAGGCGCTCGCGGTGGTGTCGCTCGAGGATCTGAAGCGGCATGCGGTGGATTTGAATTAGGCCGGATTCAGTCAGCCGTCCGGGAAGTCATGGCTGGACCTATCTCGATGTACGTACCAGCGGCGCTGATTGCCGTTCTCTCGCTGCCGCTCGCATTGGGACTGATTCCACCCAATCGCGTTTACGGCTTTCGCACAGCACGGACCCTGGCGAGTCGGGAGGTTTGGTTCCGTGTAAACCGCGTTGCGGGCAGCGCACTCATCGTGGCCGTCGCAGTAGCCATGTGCTTCTATCTCGCAAACCCCGACTTGGCGTCGGGCCGTTCGCTCCCTGGCGTCCTTGCCCTGGTCGTGCCCGTCGTTGCAGCATTGGCTGTCACGGCAATCTACGTTCGCAAGCTATCGCGTCGGAGCGACTGATGGTCGACCCTGTGGCCGGTCGATGCGGTTCCCATTCGGCTCGCTTTGAGAAGATGGGGCATGCCTTTGCTGCGCGACTGTTTAACGCTGCGAAAGGCAGAACCTACACTGGTGAGTTCCCGAAGTTCTTGCCTGACAACAACGACAACTGCGCCGCCGCGGCGGACAAAGATCTGTTCTAACTTTGCCGACAGCGGACTGGAGGAGGTTCCGGCATGATCGAAACCGATTTCCGCGGCGTCTTTCCTTATCTCGTATCGCCGATCCGGACGACCGGCGAGGTGGACGCCGACGTCCTTGCACGGCTGTCTGACGATCTCATCACTGCCGGCGTGCATGGCCTGACGCCCTTGGGGTCTACGGGAGAGTTCGCTTACCTCTCCTGGGCGCAGAGGCGGCGGATTGTCGAAGTGGTCGTCCAAACGGCGAGTCGTCGCGTCCCGGTGGTCGCAGGCGTAGGTTCGACCACGATCGCTGACGCCGTCTTCCAAGCGCGCGAGTTGGAGCGTCTGGGCTGCGACGGTATTCTCGCCATTCTGGAGGCCTACTTTCCAGTCCCGGATGAAGGCGTGCTCGCCTACTTCAAGGCGATCGCCCAAGCGGTCTCGCTCCCTGTGGTCCTGTATACGAACCCGAACTTTCAGCGATCGGACTTGAGCCTGACCGTCATCGAGCGGCTGAGCCGCATCCCCAACATCCGTTACATCAAGGATGCGTCATCCAATACGGGCCGGCTGCTCTCGATCATCAACTTGGTCGAAGGGCGAATGGCGGTGTTCTCGTCCTCGGCGCACATTCCAGTCTGTGTGATGATGATCGGCGGCGCCGGCTGGATGGCGGGGCCTGCATGCGTCGCGCCGCGGCAAAGCGTCGAGCTGTATGAGCTCTGTCGACGTGGCGATTGGGCTACGGCGATGGCGCGTCAACGGCCGCTATGGAAGCTGAACCAAGCCTTCGCGAAGTACAACCTCGCCGCATGTATCAAGGGCGGCCTCCAGCTTCAAGGCTACGCGGTCGGCGACCCGTTGCCCCCGCAAGCGGCGCTGCCGCCCGAGGGCGTCGAGGAAGTGCGGCGGGCGCTCGTGGCGATCCAGGCGTTGTAACATCGGGTTCGAAAAGCGCCAATGCTGATCTGCGGCAGCTGCCACTGCGGGAACATCGCCTTCGAGTTGCTCTGGGAACCCGAGCCGATCGAGATTCCGGCGCGCGCGTGCACCTGCTCGTTCTGCGCCAAACATGGCGGGGTGTGGACTTCCTGCCCGACCGGCAGTCTCAGGGTGACGATCGCCGATCAAACGCGCGTCTCGCCCTATGCCTTTGGCACGAAGACAGCCAGGTTCCATGTCTGCACCACTTGTGGGGTTGTGCCGGTCGTAACGAGTGACATCGAAGGGAAGACGTATGCCGTGGTCAGCGTCAACGCCTTCCGAGGCGTCGACCGTGCTCTTCTCAAGCTGGCCCCGGCCACGTTCGACGCGGAAGACGAGCCGTCGCGTCTGGCCAGGCGCAAGCGCAACTGGATCCCGAGCGTCCGCTTCCTCAAACGCGGCGCCTGAGCGCTCGCCCGACCGGATCGCTCGCGGCCGGTGAGCATCCTCGGTCCGAGCGAGGCTTTCCGTGGAGCGATGGATTACTACGCCCACGAGACCGCCGCGAACATCGAGCGCCTCGCCGCTGAAAAGCCCCAGGTCCTCGCCGTCATGCACGACAGCGCCGGGCGCGGCAGTGGCGCGGCCCTGCTGCGCGCTCTTGCCAGATTGCTCGCCAGCCCCGCCGCCTTGCAGGCTGCCGCCTAGTGGTTCACGTTATCGGCCGAGTGGCGTGGTTCGCCAGGAGGCACTACCATCTACCGCATCGCTCAGCTCACCCTTCGCGTCGCACTCGATCGTCGCCATCCCATCATGCCCACCTGGCTCCGAGTCGTTCTCGCGGTCACTGCCGGCTTCCTCGTTTGGTTCACAGTGGCTACCGTTGGCAACCTGGCCATTCGCTGGCTCATTCCAGGCTACGCCGACGTCGAGAAGGCCATGGACTTCTCTTTGGACATGCTGATCGCCCGCCTCGTGCTCGGCGCCATCGCGTCGCTCGCGGCGGGTGCTGCCTGCGTCGCCATCGGACGCGGCGCTCGCGTGGCCGTCTACCTGTTCGCGGTGCTGCTCCTGGCCTTGTTCGTACCCGTGCACGCCAACCTGTGGGCCAGGTTCCCGGCGTGGTACCACATCGTATTCCTGGGCTCGCTGATCCCCCTCGTCATCGTCGGCGCCAGGCTGCCGGGCTCGCGGGGCGTCCGTGCGGCCTGAGCTCTCGCAGCGCCGCTGATTTCGAACAGCATGCTCGATCCGATACTCGAGGAAGGCCTGCAGTTGCATCAGGCCGGGCAGCTGGCCGAAGCGGAGGCGCGTTACCGGCAGCTGCTCGCCCGGGAAGCGAGACATCCCGACGCGCTGCACTACCTCGGACTGCTCGCCTACCAGAGGCAGGAGTACGACGCCGCCGCGCGCCTGATCGGTGAATCGATCGCCGTGAAGAGCGACGACCCCGCGGCGCGCAGCAACTATGGCAACGCGCTGACGATGCTTCGGCGCCTCGACGACGCGGAGGCGGCTTTCCGAAGCGCAGTGGCGCTCGATGCTCGATTCGCGGATGCCTGGTTCAATCTCGCGAACGTCCTGCGCGAACAGCAGCGGTTCGCCGACGCCGATGCGGCGTACCGGCGTGTCATCGAGCTGCGGCCCGATCACGCCGCCGCGTTCAACAACCTCGCGAACCTGCTGCGGATGCAGGGTCGCAACAGGGAAGCGTCCGAGGCTTTCGTCCATCTGGGCAACATCCTGCAGGAGATCGGCCGGACGGCGGATGCGGCGAACGCATACCGGCAGGCGCAGGCAAGCTGGCCTGGCCCGGTGTCGGAGGTAAAGCTGGCGTTTCTCACTCCGGTGATACCGGCGTCGGTCGCGGAGATCGACGCGACGCGAGAGCAGCTGCGTACCGGGCTGACTCGACTGGCCGCGCAACGCGTGGCGCTCGAGGATCCGTTGCGCGGCGCGAGCAATGCCATCTTCTACACGGGTTACCACGGCCGCAACGATCGCGAGCTGCGCGAGGCCTTCGCGGATTTCTACCTCGGCGCGCATCCGCATCTCGCATGGCGCGCGCCGCATTGCGAGGGTTACGCAGGGGCCGGAGATCGAATAAGGATCGGGTTCATCTCGAAGTTCCTCCTTCCCGAGCATCCGATGACCAAGCTGTTCGGGGGCGTCGCCGAAACCCTCGACCGCAACCGCTTCGAGGTCTCCGTCTTCCGCTTCGACCCGCTCGAGGGCAATCCCTCGTTCGGCGCCTCGCGCACGATCGTGCTGCCGGACGACCTCGATCGAGCGCGACGCATCATTGCCGACGCACGGCTCGACGTCCTCTTCTACACCGACATCGGCATGGATCCGACGACGTATTTTCTGGCCTTCGCCCGGCTGGCTCCGGTGCAGTGCGTGACCTTCGGCCACCCGGTCACCACCGGCATCGCGAACGTCGATTATTTTCTGTCGGGGCGGGAGCTGGAGACGCCGGACTCGCGCGCTCACTACACCGAGACGCTGATCCCTCTCGCCGCCGTGCCGACGTACTTCCGCCTGCCTGCTGTTTCCGCGACGCCACCCATGCGGGCCGAGCTCAGCCTGCCGCAGGATGCGCGGCTCTACTTCTGCGCGCAAAACCTCATCAAATTCCACCCGGACTTCGATCCGGTCCTGGGCGAGATTCTGCGCCGCGATCGCTTTGGCCTGCTCGTGCTGATCAACAGCGCCAGGGCGCCGCAACTCGGAACGCTGCTGCTCGAGCGGTTCCGGCGTACGATACCGGACGTTACCGACCGCATCGCCTTCCTGCCGTTTCTGAAGCTCGACAGGCTGCTCGGGTTCCTTCAGTACGTCGATGCAGTCCTCGACACGCCGGTCTTCAGCGGCGGTACCACAAGCCTCGAAATGTTCGCAGTCGACGCACCCGTCGTGACCTGGCCTGGAGCTTTCGCACGCAGCCGCATCACGCACGCCCTCTACCGGCAGATACAGATCGCTGGCCTCGCGGCCAGAGATGGCAGCGATTACGTCGAGATCGCGCTACGCCTCGCGAACGATGCGGCGTGGCGCACGGCGCTGCGGAGCGAGTTGCACGCGAAGAAAGGGGCCCTCTACGAAAACGGCGCCGTCGTGAAGGAGCTCGATCGCTTCCTCGCTGCGGCCGTGTCCGCAGCGGCGAACGGGCGCAAGCTCGATGCCTGGGGTGCGTGAGCTCATGGATCAAATTTTCTTCGGTATCGTCGCGGGAGCACTCGGGTTCGCATACATGATCTATGGGAAGCGCCAGACCAAGCTGGTGCCCGTTGTCTCGGGAATCATTCTCTGCATCTATCCCTATTTCGTCCAGGGCTGGATATGGCTCTCGCTGGTGGGCGCAGCGCTCCTTGCCGCGCCGTTCGTCATCGATTGGTAGCGCTGTCGCGTGATGCCACCGGAGCTCGATCCCCCCTATCGCGATCTGACGTTCATGGCTCCGCTTTCCGAGGAGCGTGCAGCAAGGCTCTGCGACTTCCTCGCCGGAAACGCCCGCGGGACGATCGTGGACGCGGGCTGCGGATGGGCGGAACTGCTGATTTGCCTCCTCGAGAGCGCCCCGAGCGCCACGGGGCTGGGCATCGATCTCAACGCCGATGCCGTCGCGCATGGACAGGCTCGGGCGCGGCAACGTGGCGTCGCCGACCGGATCTCGTTGATCGCAGGAGACGTCAAGGCTCACCTTCCCGAAGCAGCCGGCGCGGTGCTGTGCATCGGATCGAGCCAGATCTGGGGGCCTCCGGTCGAAGCGCGTCTGCCGCTCGACTATCGCAGCGCGGTCAGGGCCATTCGTGCGCTGCTCGACCCGGGTTCGCCCGCGGTGTACGGCGAAGCCATCTGGACCGCGAATCCGACGCCGGAGGCGATCGCGCCGCTCGCGAACCGTGTGGACGAGTATGTCTTCCTGCCGGAGCTGCTCGATACGGTCCGCGACTGCGGATTCGTCGTGTTCGGCGTCCATCAGGCAACGCTGGACGAATGGGACAGCTTCGAGTCGGGCTATACGGCCCGCTACGCGCGCTGGCTCACGGAGCACGCGGCCGAGCATCCCGATGCGGCGGAGGTTCGCGGCCGCATGCTGGCGCAGAGCAATGCCTACTTCAGGGGCTATCGTGGAGTTCTGGGCATGGCCTATCTCGAACTGCTGGCCGCGTAGCGCGCAGCTCGCCTTGTTGCAGGGGGAGCATCCATCGGCATACGATACGGCGCCTCACAGTGGGAGCGCGGCGACGGGATCCGCCTCGATCTGGGTGCCTCTCATTACATCGCGCTCGCCGATCAAAGACGAACCCATCGTGCACGGGGGAGACTTCATGCAGCAATGCGAAGGCTGCAACACTCCAGGAAGCCGCCGCCGTTTCCTCGGCGCCTCGTTCGCCGTAACGGCCTTGGCGGTCGCCGGCACGGGAACGCTCAGCGGGATCGCCTCCAAGAACTACGCATTCGTCGACGCGGTCGCGCGCAAGAACGTGGAGCTCACGATCGGCAACATCCGCAAGGATAGTCCGCTGCTCGCCGGCATGGAGTCGAGTGGCGCGATCAAGATCGCCGGCGCGATGTATAACCTACATTCCGGCGTGGTGGACTTCTTCGGCGGCTGATTCGCGCGTCGGATTGTCTCGGCTTCCGTCCTGCCCCTGCGCTACGCCGTTTTTCATGCGGCTATGGAGCCTCCATCCGAAGTACCTCGATGCAACGGGGCTTGTCGCGCTTTGGCGCGAGACGCTGCTCGCCCGCGAGGTGCTGCGCGGCCGGACCCAGGGCTATCGCGCCCATCCTCAACTGCGGCGTTTCCGCTCGTCCGAGTCGCCCCGCTCGGCGGTCAACCGCTACCTCTCCGTCGTTTACGCCGAGGCAGAGTCGCGCGGCTACCGGTTCGATCGGTCGAAGCTCGGACCGGATCGACGGGTGCCGACCATCGCCGTCACGGACGGCCAGCTGCAATACGAATGGGCCTGGCTCCGCAGAAAGTTGCGGCAGCGCAGTCCGGCGATTTATCGTGAACAACTTGGAATCGCCACCCCCGATTCCCACCCTCTGTTTCGCGTGGTCCTCGGCCCGGTCGCCGAGTGGGAGCGTGGAGCAGAATAGGGAATCGGGTTTGGCCTGATCGGCGCCGATGAAGCTCTCCTTACGAGCCACCATGATCACCTCAGCGATCTTCGCCGCTATCTGTCTCAGCGTCGCGATCAGCGGATTCACTTCGCTAGGCACCCTGACGGATCCGGCGGTCATATCCGATGCGCGTGGCTTCGCCTGGTTCTGGACGTTTCTGGGCGGCATTGCCATTGCCTTTGGCCTGCTGGCATGGTGGATGTCGCGCCGGCAGGGTGAAGGCGAATGACATGATCGAGGGATCCTGTCACTGCGGCGCCGTACGGTGGACCTTCAAGGGCCGACCCGACGGAGCGACGGCCTGCAACTGCACGGTATGCCGACGCTACGGAGTCCTCTGGGCCTATGACTACGAGGGCGAAGGCATCGAGGTGTCTGGCGATACTGGACATTACATCCGTGGCAAAGCGATCGAATTCCATTTCTGTCCCGTCTGCGGGTGCGTGGCCTTCTGGCGCGCACAGCGGAAGGACGAACAGGGGCGCCGACGCATCGCGGTGAACCTGCGGCTCGCCGAGCCGGACGCCGTCGCACGGATTCCTATCGATCACTTCGACGGATTGAACACCTTCGAAGACTTGCCGCGAGACGGTCGCTGCGTCGCCGACTACTGGTTCTAGCGCTGCCACGCCCGGCCTGGGCGTGTCTTATAAAGCGATGCGAACGATTGCGCTCCTGACCCGCTCTTCTGTCATGTGAGCCAGCCAACGCAGCTTCGTCTCCTCTCGGCGGATAGCGGGTCTCCGGGAAGGAGCGCGCGCGCCCTCGAGGGCTTCCGCTATCAGGCTGACTTGCTCACGAGCGACGAGGAGCGCGATCTCGTCGCTCGTGTCGCCCAGCTCCCGCTGACCGCGTTCGACTTTCACGGCTATCTCGCGAACCGGCGCGTCGTTTCGTACGGATGGCGCTACAGCTACGACGAGGGCTCGCTGCATCCGGCCGAGGAGATGCCCGCGTTTCTGCTGGCCGTGCGCGAGCGGGCCGCGGCATTCGCCGGCCTCGAACCGGGCAAGCTCGTGCAGGCGCTGATCAACGAGTACCGTCCCGGCACGGCCATCGGCTGGCATCGCGACAGGCGGGTCTTCGGCGACGTGGTCGGCATTTCGCTCAACGCCTCGTGCGTGCTGCGCTTCCGCCGCAAGTCCGGCGCAGCGTGGCAGCGCTACTCGCTCAGCGCCGAACCGCGCTCCGCGTACCTGCTTCGGGGGCCGGCGCGCACGGCGTGGGAGCACAGCATCCCGGCGGTGACGGCGCTCCGCTATTCGATCACCTTCCGCACCCTGCGCTGACGCAACGCGTCTTTGCCGGGGCCGGATGTCGCCTTGCCATGCTCGCCGAACCCGCGCCTCGCGTGGACTGCTCATCCATGGCAACATAGCGCGGGCGTTCACGACGACACGCTGCTCGTTGTGCATCGATATGATCGGGGAGTGACATGCCGCAACTTGCTCCTGCAGACAAAGTCGAGGTTATGGTGCTCGTGGACAACGTCACCGATAACCTCTCGTCCGTGCCCGGCTACGTCGAGAACGAGCTGCCGCGCCTGTGGAAGCGAGGTCTTCGCCGATTGTCGGGAGCCTGCCTCTGCTGCGCCGCGCACGGCCTGTCCTGCGCGATCACGGTCGCACGCGGCGATGCGTCGCGCACGCTTCTTTTCGACACCGGACCCGACGCCTCGGTGTTCGAGCGTAACGTCGAGCGACTCAGCTTCGACATGGGAAGCATCGATGGCATCGTGCTCTCGCACGGCCACTGGGACCACTGCGGCGCCATGCTGCGCGCTCTGGAGATGATCCAGCTGCGCAACGGCGGCCGCACCGTTCCCACCTTCATGCATCCGGGGATGTACCACACCCGCGCCATGCGGGCCGCGGACGGTTCGATGCGGCCCTTCGCCGATGTTCCGACGCCGGCGATGCTGGAGAGCCAGGGCGCGTGGGTCGTTCACTCCCGGGAGCCGCAAACGATCCTCGACGATTCATTCTACGTAAGCGGCGAGATTCCGCGCGTCACCGCGTTCGAGGTCGGCATGCCGGAGCAATACCGTCGCACCGGCCAAGACTCCGAATGGGAGCCCGATCCGCTGCTGCTCGACGAGCGCTACGTCGCCGTCCGCGTGAAGAACAAGGGCATCGTCGTCTTTACCGCCTGTTCCCACGCCGGCGTGGTCAACGTGCTGATGGATGCGCGGGCGCGTTTCGCCGATGCGCCACTGTTCGGCGTGCTGGGAGGCTTCCATCTGTCCGGCAGCACCGAGCGCGTGATTCCGCAGACCGTCGAGGGCATGCGTCCGTTCGGCCTCGAGGTGATCGCCGCGGCACACTGCACCGGCTGGCGCGCGGTCAACGCGCTGGCGGCGGCGTTCGGCGAAGCGGTCGCTCCGTGCGCCGTGGGCAAGATCTACAGGTTCTAGCGCTGCCTGTCGGAATTCCCCACGAACCATCACTCCACGACCTCGTCTGCGCGAACCCTAAGCGATGGGGAGATCGCCAGGCCGAGCGCATTCGCCGTCTTCAGGTTGATGATCAGCTCGAAGCGGGTCGGTTGCTGAACCGGCAGGTCGGCAGGCTTCGCGCCTCGCAAGATCCGATCGATATAAGGCGCCGCTTGCCGGAACAGATCGACGTTGTTGACTCCGTAGGACAGCAGACCGCCCTCCGCGACGTAATACCGGTAGGGATAGGCCGCCGGCAGTCGGAAGCGCTCGGCGAGGGCGATGATCTCGGCACTATGGCTGGCGAAGAACGCGTCGGGAGTGATGACGACACCGCCGCTCGAGCCCGATGCGAGCCCCGCCATCACCGCCTCGACGGCGCGCAGATCTTCCACTTCGACTTTTACCGATGCCACGCCGAGAGCGCGCGCGGCCGCCTCGAACGGATCGCGGAAGAGTGCGCCCCGGTCCGCGTATGCGCCGGGCCTGACGAGCAACGCCGCCCGGCGCAGCGTCGGCTCGATCTCCCTCAGGAGCTGCAGCCACTTGCCGCCGATGGACGGCTCGATGTTGGTGATGCCGGTAACGTTGCCTTCGGGACGCGCCAGGTTCGACACGATACCGCTCGCCACGGGATCTGCGACGTGGAGGAACACGACCGGCGTCCTGCGGGCTGTCGACAACAGGGCTTCGACGACGGGCGCCGATTGTCCGAGGATGACGTCCGGCTGCAGTGCGCCGATCTCGCTCGCGGCAAGGCGCGCCTGCGTATCGCCTCCGGCCGACCAGCGTTCGTCGATCCGAAGATTCTCGTCCCGCTTCCATCCGAGGGACGCCAGGGTCCGTTCGAATGCCTCGAGCGCGGCGACGTACTCGGGCGTCTTGCCCACGGCCATGACGACGCCGAGCCTGCGTGGCCGATCCGGCTGCCGCGCGCCTGCGGCGAACGGCACGGCCGCAGCGCCGCCGAGCAGGGCGATGAACTGCCGCCTGCGCATGGATACCCCCAAAGGTCCTAAAACCGCGGTCTTTTCCCGGTGCGCGACCCTAGCACATTCCAGCGCCCGCGGCCTTCTTCGCAGTCTAGGCCGGGAATTCCGCGCTGCCGACGCCGAAGAGCGATTCCTCCATCCATCCGCGCAGCGCCTTGCCGCCGTCCTTGGGCGGTTGTTCAACGTCGTGCCAGGCGACGTACGCATCGCCTTCCTCCGCGATCAGGAACAGCCCGTGCATCCCCCTGCTCTTCTTGAGCGTCTCGAGCGCCTGCATCGGCGTCTGCGCGATCGGCGCCCCGACGTTGAGGGACGTATTGACGCTCACCTCGGCGCCGATGCGCCGCCCCATCGCGCGGAGATAGGCGTGGATGAACGGATCGACGTGCTCGCGCACGATCTGGACGCGCGACGTGCCGTCGTGATGGACTACCGCCGGCAGCTGCTCGCGCGCCGCCGGCTTCGCCCGGCACGTGAGCACCATGTAGTTGTAGGCGTTGTAATCGTCGTCGGCGGCGCCCGGCGAAAGCTCGAACCACGCCTTCGCCGCGTGCAGCGTTGCCATCGGCGCGAGCGGCCGGATTCGCTCGCGGAACTTGACCAGGCGGTTGAGCGTGTCGAGCGTGTCCGGATTGGCGGGGTTGGCCAGGATCGAGCGATGCCCCAGCGCGCGCGGGCCCGTCTCGGCCTTCCCCTGAAAGACGCCGATCACGCCGTCCCGCGAAACGATGTAGGCCATGAGCTCGGCGACGCGCTCGCGCTCGCCGGGCGACGAGACGTTCCCGAGAGGCCGATTGCCGATCTCGGGCACGCTGGCGAGCGCGGCCTCGATCTCGCTCCGCGTCGGCGCCGTCCCGCAGTAGAACGCGTGTTCCAGCGCTTCGTCCGGCTTCGCCCCCGCCAGGCACGCGAAGTGATACGCCGCCCCGATGGTCACGCCCGCGTCGCCCGGCACCGGAGGAACCCAGAGGTGCAGCCTTGCGTCCTTCAGGTCCAGGTTCCGCTCGTACCAGGCCGCGTCGAACCGGTCGAGGAGCCGCATGTTGGCCATGCAGTTGAGCGCCGTTCCCCCCGTCAGCACCAGGCGCGTGCTGCGGGTGACGCGGATCAGGTGCTCGACGACGTGAAACAGCGCGTCCTCGAACACGAGCTGCACGGCGGCGGCCTTGTCCACGCGCTCGGCGGTGATCGGCGCGTGCCGGATGTCCTCGACGCTGAGCACGGCATCGGGATTCCACATGTCCCGCGGCAGGATCGGCTCGCCCAGGATCGCGTACAGGCCCTTGGTGTACGGATCGAGGCAGCCGCCGCGGTGCCAGTTGGCGAGCGAGCGGTTGAGCAGCACGCGGCCTTCGCTTTCGAGCACGAAGATCTCGCGCAGTGGCGGGTAATAGCGGTTGGTCGTCCGGTCCGGGTCGCCCCAGGCGACAGCGCCCATGTACCGTCCTTCGCTCGAGAGCAGCGGCCAGCCGCCCTGCGAGGAGCTGAGCATGCCGTACATCATCCCCAGCGAGTCCCAGAAGTTGTCGTTGCTGGACAGAAGCTCGAGGTTGCCGGCCCGGGCGACGTACGACGAGATCGCGCCGTCGTCGCCGGCGCCGTCGATGACCAGCACCATCACCGGCTCGGCGCAGCGCGCGAAGGGGGACACGCCCCACGAGAACCAGGCATGGTTGTCGTGGTGGCGCAGGTTGATCACCGGTACGCGCTTGCCATCGGCCCGAAGCTTGCGGCCCAGCCGGCGCGGCGCGCTGAAGGCATCGAGCGCGCAGCGCGCGTTCATCTGCGGCGAGGCCTCCCGCTCGAGCAGCCGCCAGCTCTCGGGCAGCTCCTGCGCGACGCTTTCGACCGCCTTGGCCGCCCAGCGCGGATAGTCCCAGCTCGCGCACACCGCGTGGATGCGCGCCGGGTCCATGCCAAGCGTCTTGATCTGGCTGAGCAGCACATCGACGGACTTCCCCGGGTAGCGCTGATAATGCTTGATCGCACGGAAGCGCTCCTCCTCGTGATTGGCGAGGAGCCGAATGCCGCGCGCCTTCGACGCCTCGATCAGTCCGACGCCGGCGTTGTGGCCGCCGGGGCCGATGCCCAGCACGTAGACGATCTCGCCGCGCTCGAGCTTCTCGCGCATCGCGGCGATGCGCTCGGCGGCGTACCGGCTGTGGGGTGAGTGAAAGCGCTCCAGCGCTGCAACGACGCGCAGCAGCGCATACGTCAACGCGAACGCGATCCAGCCGAGGAGCCGGAAGCGCGGACGCGTGCGGGCGCTGCGGAGGCTCATCGACGGCCGACGAATCGAAGACGGTGCGCTATTCTACGCGTTGGCGAACCCGATCCGCATCCAGCGAGACCGCAGGGTTGGACGCGCGCTCCCTTTATCGAACATTTCCCCGCTCCACGACCATGACCATGAACGCCGACGAGTTGCGCGCGCTGCAGGCGCCGCTGAAGGATCGCTACCGCAAGGCGCCGGAGACGGCGCTCGTCACGCTGCACGCCGAGGGCCGGCTCGGAGAAGGCGTGACGTGCAAGCTCGAGACGGGCAAAGCGCTCTCGGTCGCCGGTCTTCATCCCGCGACCGGCGGCAGCGGACTCGCCGCTTGCTCGGGCGACATGCTGCTCGAAGCGCTCGTGGCCTGCGCCGGCGTGACGATGAACGCGGTGGCCACCGCACTCGGCATTGAACTGCGCGATGCCTCGCTGCGCGCCGAGGGCGATCTCGATTTTCGCGGCACGCTCGGGGTCGCCAAGGACGCTGCGGTCGGATTCCGGGACATCCGGCTGTCCGTCGCGTTCGACACCGACGCGTCGCGGGAGCAGATCGACACGCTGCTGCGACTCACTGAGCGCTACTGCGTCGTCTACCAGACGCTCGCGCGTCCTCCGACGCTGTCGTTGGCCCGCAGCGGATCGCGATGAGGTCGAGAGCCGGCAGGCTCGGCGAGGCCGGGCATCGCGGAGAGGCGGAATCGGCAACGCTGCCCGATACATCAACGGCGCTTGATTCACATCAAGGCGCGCTTGCGTGCTTGCCTGGAACACTTCCCTCACAGAATCGGCTCGGATTCCATGCAATGCGCTGCGTTGTCCTGCCATCAGGCCCCGTATGACTCGAACGGTCGAGCTCGACGTCCGCGGCTTGGAGCCTCCGGAACCGCTTGAACGCGTGCTCGCCGCGCTGGAGGCTCTGCCGGCGCGGGACTCGCTCCTGCTCAAAATCGACTGCCGGCCGGTGCCGCTCTACCGCATTCTGGACCGGGACGGTTACCTCTACGATGAGCGACCCGGCAGCGAGTCGCTCTACGAGATCACCATTCGAGCACCCGACGGTGCGTAACTGCGGTCGCTGCGGCGATCGCTTTCCGGCGAGGCATCGCGCCTAGCCGCTATAGGTGCGCAGCTTAGTCGCATCCACGATCTTCACGTCGCGGCCGTCGATCTCGACGAGCTCAGCGGCGGCGAGATCGTGCAGGATGCGGGAAAAATGCTCCGGGGTGAGATTGAGCCGCGAGGCGACGACCGCCTTGGACGTCGGCAGCCGCACGGTATACGCGAGGCTCTCGGTCGCCGAATCCTCGTCCTGACGCAGCAGGTACCCTATGACGCGCTGGATCCCCGACTCCAGCGAGTACGACTCGATGTCCGCGATCAGGCCGTGCAGTCGGCGCGACAGGCCGGCGAGCATCTTGCGGGCGAATGCCTGATCGCGCCCGATCTCGTCGAAGACCACCTGCTTCGAGACGTGAAGCAGCAGCGAATCGGCGAGGGTCTGAGCCATGACGACGTAGGGCCGATCCATGAACATGAGCGCCTCGCCGAAGGAGAATCCCGGGCCCACGATCTCGACCACCTTCTCCGAGCCTTGCGGCGAGGTGAATGCGAGCTTCACCTGCCCGTAGACCACGAGATGGAAGCCGACGCACGGGTCGCCCTTGTGGAACAGGATCTGCCCGCGCGGGACGTGCAACTCGGTGGTGCCGGCGGCGATGCGGTCGATCTCGTCCGAAGCGAGCTCCTTGAAGAGCGGCAGCGCCGCGAGGAACGACTGGGTGCGGATCTTGGAGCTGGGCACGGATGGTGCAGGGCAAGGGAGGGGCCGCGCTAGCTTAGCAGCGTCGGGGTGAAGCGGGACCGCCATACCGCCGCCCGCCACGCCGCTCTGGTCGACGGCGTCTGGCCGCGCGGACGGCGCCGCGAAGCGCTCCTCCTCGGCGAATGGGTGAAGGACCTCGCGCCGAGCTCGAGCCTGCGGCGGTGGTTCGGCCACGATCCGGCGCGCTGGAAGGGCTTCCAGCAACGCTATCGCGAGGAACTCTCCTCTCCCGAGCATCGCGCCCGCATGCAGGAGCTCCTGGGCGCCGCGGGCAAAGCGCCGCTCACACTGGTGTACGGCGCGCCAAGGACCCGGAGCACAACCAGGCGGTCCTGCTGCGCGACGAGCTGTTGCGGATGAGCCGGCGCGGCTGAGCGCCGCGGGGCTTGCGGGCTTTAGCGCGCTTCGCGGCTCATCGTATCGAGCGCGAGCATCGAGTGCGCGTAGGCCGCGCCCGCCCGCATCTCGGACGCGACCCAGATCGCTTCCATCAGCTCCTGCTCGGTCGCCGGCTGCTTCAGCGCCTCTCCGGTGTGGCCGCGGATGCAGTACGGGCACTGGGTGACGTGCGCCACCGCCACCGCGATGAGCTGCTTGGTCTTCGCCGGTAGCGCGCCGTCGGCGAACACCCGCTGGCTGAACGTCCGGAACGCCCCGTAGATCTCGGGCGCGAGCTCGCGGCGCTTTTGCGCGAGCTCCTTCGCAGCGTCGGGATAGACGGGATGATCCATGGCGAGCTTTCCTTTCTCGTCCGAGCGTGCCATCGGACGCTAGTCGATATCGATCGTGAGATGGGCATCGAAGCGAGAATTCTCGTCGACTCCGTTCCTGGCGTAGCCGCGCGGATTGCATACCACCCGCGTTCCGTTTACGACGTAGTCGAAGCTGTCGTGGGTGTGCCCGTGGATCCACAGGCCCGCACGGCCGCCGTCGAGAAGCCGCTCCGCGTCGGAGACGAAGCAGGGGTTGAGCAGCGAGTCGGCGAAGCGCGGATGGATGCTCCTGGGCGAGGGAGCGTGATGGGTGATCACCACGGTGGGTCCGGCGTGCGGCTCGGCGAGCTTGCGCTCGAGCCAGCCGGCTTGGTCGTCGAAGAGCGCGGTGGAGTCGGCGGGCGTGAACAGCCTCTGGTCGTCGTCCCTGAGACGGATCCTGTCGAAATCGCGGATGAGCCTCTGCGCCTCGCCGATCGCCGCGGCGCGCTTTTCCCCCGCCCCGAACAGCCTGAAGTCGCTCCACAGCGTCGTGCCGAGAAAGCGCACGCCGCGGAAAAACGCCTCGTCGTTATCGAGCACCCGCACGTTCGACCCGGCGCACAGGCGCTTGAGCTCCGTTATCGTGCCCGGGATGCTGCCCCCGTAGAACTCGTGGTTGCCCGCCACGTAGAATACCGGCTTGGCGAAGCGCACCACCCAGGCGATCGCCTCGTTCGGACGAGCCACGTCGCCGGCCACAACGACCGCGTCGGCGTCGGTCGACGGCGGCTCCAGGGCGCCAACGTTCAGATGCACGTCGGACAGTACGTGAAGCTTCATGGTTTTCAGGCGCTTCACTGCGCTAGAGAACTATATCACGCCGTGATATAGTCTCGCCGATGAAGGCGACGAGCGTCAGCGCCGTGGGGCGTCTGACGAAGAGCGACTACCAGGCGCTGGCGCAATTCCGCTACCAGCTGCGCCGCTTCCTGAGATTCAGCGAAGACGTCACCCGCAAGCAAGGAATAACGCCGCTGCAGTATCTGCTGCTGCTCCAGATCCGCGGCTTCCCAGGCCGGGAATGGGCGACCGTGGGGGAGCTCGCCGAGCGGCTCCAGGCCAAGCAACACGGCGTCGTGTCGCTGATCTCGAGGTGCGAGGCGGCGGGTCTCGTCCGGCGCAGCGCTGGCCGCAGCGACCGGCGGCGGGTGGAGGTGACGCTGACGCGAAAGGGCGAGGGGCACCTGGAACGGCTGGCGCGCATCCATCGCGCCGAGCTTCGCTCGCTGCAGAACGCCTTCTTCGTACCGCAAGCGACCGGCTTCCTCAGCGCCAAGCAAGGGGCTCGCGCACCCGGCAAGCGGATCGCACGCGTCGGCAAGCGTCCGGTGCCTTCGTCGTCGGAGCGCTCCGCTCGCCATGGGCTCTGAGATTCCGGGGTTTTCCGCGCCGGCGGCGAGCTTCGAGGCGCCGCTGGAGATGCTCGCGGCCTGCCACGGTCGGATCCGCAGCCAGTGCGCGACGCTGCTGCGCATCCGATCGCACGTCGCGGCCCAGGGCGCCGACGCCGGCGCGCGAACCGCCGCCCGCAACGTGATCCGCTATTTCGATACGTCCGCGCGTCATCACCACGACGACGAGGAACGCGATCTCTTTCCGGCGCTGCTCGAATCGATGGCGGGCTCGGACCCGGTCTGCATTCGCGAGCTGACGGGTGCGCTGGCCGAGGATCATCGGCGCCTCGAAGAGCTGTGGGGAGCGGTCAGGCCCTGGCTGGTCGCCGTGCAGAGCGGCAAAGCCCCTCCGCCGGGCGACGCGGCCATCGATGACTTCGTGCGCCTGTACGAGCGGCACGCCGACCGCGAGGAGCAGGAGCTCTTCCCGATGGCCGAGCGTCTTCTCGGCGAGGCGGAGCTCGAGCGGATCGGCCGCGCGATGCGGATTCGCCGCGGAGTCGGGTCGGCCTGAAACCTGAGGCAGGAGCACGTCGGCATGTCCTCGTCTGCCGTCGACCGGCCGAAAGCGCACCCGGACGCAAGGCCGACCTTCTTCAATCTGCTCCAGATTCAATTGCCGGTGGGTGCGCTGACGTCCATTGTCCATCGCGTGACGGGCGTTGTGCTGGCCGTCGCCACGCCGTTCGCGGTCTACCTGCTGGGCCTGTCACTGCGAGGACCGGATGGGTACACCGAAACGGGCGTCCTCTTCGGTCGCAGGATCAGGCGCGGCGCGCCCTGGCGGCCGCAACCGATAGCGCCGGCGCGAACGCGCCGGATCGGCCGCAAGCCGAGAGGCCTCCCTGACGCCGACCGAGCGAGCCGATTTTCGCCACTCAACATTTCCCAGGAGGTAGCCATGGCCGACAACATCGCCCGCCAGGGAGGCCGGGTGCGGATGCGACACCTGATTCGGCCGCCTCAGCGCTTGACGAAGTCGATCACCACCCCGTCGGCGCCGCGCTGCTTGTATTCGACTGCGACAGCCTCGCCGTAGCGAGCGCGCAGCTGCTCGAGCAGCGGCAGCGGGTCGTGATCGTTGACGAAGCGCATCGTCTCGCCGGCGCGCAGCGCGTCGAGCGCGCCGAAGATCGCCGCGTGGCGAAAGCGCTTGGCGATGCCGCGCGCGTCGAAGGCGTAGATCGCATCGGGAGAAAGGTGCAGATGGGCGTGCGCGTGCGTAGGCATCGTTGGAGTTCCTCGTGCACAGAGTCGGGTTGCGGCTGGCTCGTGGGTTCGGGAGGGGCCGATGGCGGCCGCGCTATCCGTGGTGGAGCTCGCCGCGCTTGTCCTTCGTCATGGCCCATGTGTCGGCGTCGGGCAGCGCCGACTTCTTCTCGACGATGGGCTTCCAGCGCGCGGCCAGCTCGGCGTTACGAGCCACGAAATCGCGCTGCTCGGCCGGCACGTCGTCCTCGGCGAAGATCGCGTCCACCGGACATTCAGCCACGCAGAGCGTACAGTCGATGCACTCGTCGGGATCGATCACCAGGAAGTTAGGCCCTTCGCGGAAAGCACCCGTGGGGCAGATATCGACGCAGTCGGTGTACTTGCAGCGAATGCACGCTTCGGTTACGACGTAGGTCATCGCTTTCTCCTACCAGTATTTCTCGAAAGCAACCTGCCCCGGCGAGCCGCGACGTGCGGTGCGGAAGCCGCGCTCGGCTAGGAGCGCCCGCAGCTGGCGCGTCATGTCAGGATTGCCGCACGCCATGACCCGCGAGTGGGCGGGATCGAGGGCTAAGCCGGCGGCGCTTTCCAAGCGACCGTCCGACACGAGCGCGGGGATGCGCGCCGCCAGCGCCGTGGCGCCGGGCTCGCGCGTGACGATCGGCAGGTAGCGCAGCCGAGCCCGCGCTCCACCGCCGGGCCCACGCCGAGCGAGGCGGTCCAGCTCGTCGGCATAGGCCAGCTCGCCTGCGCGCCGGACGCTGTGCGCGACGACCAGCCGATCGAATGCCTTCCACACGTGCGGATCGCGCAGCATCGAGAGATACGGCGCCACTCCCGTGCCGCTGGCGAGCAGCCACAGGTCCGAGCCGGGCGCGAGCGCGTCCAGCGTGAGAAAGCCGTAGCTCGCTCTTTCGACTTCGACGCCGTCGCCGGCGCGACAGGCCGTAAGGCGAGTCGAGAAGTCCCCGCCCGGTACGAGCGTGCAGAGGAATTCGAGATGCTGATCCGCCGGCACTGAGGCGATCGACAGAGGTCGGAAAACCGGATCGCCCGAGAGGCCGGCGAGGCCCAGACGCGCGTAGTGCCCGGGCGTGAAGCGGAAGGCGGGGTCGCGCGTCACACGCAGCGAAAGCAGCGCGGGCGCGAGCCAAGCGAGCCGGAGAATTGTCTCCCGCGTGGATTTCGGCCTCCTCGCGCGAGCGCCGTCCGCTGCACTGCGCTCCGGTACCGCGACGGACGGTGAGGTTGCGTACATCGTCGACAGGTCGGGCAGGAGATCGGAAGCGGCGCAGCACACGTCGTCAATCTAGCACTCGGTTATTTCTAAAGCAATATGTTCTATACATCTTCTGTGGGGAAGGCCCGCGCGGCGTCCGGGCAGGAGCGGCGGAAGCTCAGTGCCGCGGCGGCGCCGCGTGCGTGGCTCGATCGCGCGCGGGCGGGCGTGGCGCCAGGATCCGCGTGAGCGGCCGCTCGGGAGCCAGCAGATCGGCGAGCGTGTAGCGGTCGAGCGCGGCGAGGAAGGCCTCAAGCGCCTGCGAGAGAGCCTGGCGCAGCACGCAGACGCGGGCGATGCGGCAGTCCGGCTCGCCGCCCTCGAAGCATTCGACCAGCGCGAAGCTGTCCTCGGTCGTGCGTGTGACCTGCCCGACATTGATCGACTCCGGCGCCCGTGCCAGCCTCATGCCTCCGCCCTTTCCGCGCACCGTTTCGACGTAGCCGTGCCGGCCGAGGTGATGCACCACCTTCATGAGGTGGTTGCCTGAGATGCCATACGCGGCCGCGATCTCGTCGATTGTGGCGAGCCTTTCCCGCGTCGTGCCGAGATAGATCAGCACGCGCAGCGAGTAGTCCGAGAAGCTGGTCAGGCGCATGGACGTCTCCGAGGGTCCGTTTCGGTTAAAGAGGTACGGAGAGCATTGCTTTATAGCTCGAGGCGTGCTAGGCTTAAAAATGTAGATTGCATATATCTTAACATCTTTTCCTGGAGGAGGAGCCGTGTCTCCGGCCGAGCTCGACGTCCGCAAGCTGATCCCGCGGGAGCGCCATCCGCTGATCTGCCGCACCTTCGAGGCTCTGGCGCCCGGGCAGGGATTCGTGCTGGTGAACGACCACGATCCGAAGCCGCTGTACTACCAGTTCCAAGCCGAGGTGGGACAGTTCGATTGGCAATGCCTCGAACAGGGTCCGGGGACTTGGCGAATGTGGATTGGGCGCCGCCCGTCGTGAGGCGAAGGCGATCGAACGGCGCAGTGGGCACTCTCGAGCGCCGCGTTCGGTTTCTGGAGCGGATCCGATGCGATTCATTACCGACACCATGACGCGGCACCACAGGGACTGCGACCGCGCCTTCCGGCGCGCCGATGAAGCTCTCGCGCGTCCCGACTGGGCCGCAGTCGAGCGCGAAGCTGGTCGGTTCCTGCGCGAGATGGCGCGGCACATCGACCTCGAGGAAGACGTGCTGTTTCCCGCCTTCGAGCAAGCGACCGGAATGACGCGAGGGCCCACCGGCGTGATGCGCATGGAGCACGCGCGGATGCGCGAGGCCTTCGCGCAAATGCGCGCCGCCATCGCGGTACAGGACGCGCCGAAGTACCGCGATGCGTCCGCCGGTCTGATCGCCCTCTTGCAGCAGCACAACCTGAGGGAAGAGGGCATCCTCTACCCGATGCTCGACCGGTCGCTGGGCGACAAGACACGCAGCCTCGTGGAGAAGGTCGAGGCGCTCCTCGCGTAGCGCCTCGCGGCCGCGTCGGCCGGCGGCTCCAGTGCATCGCTCGATTGCATGGCTAAGACCGCTCTGCGATTCGAACAGGCGCCGCCGGTCTGGGTGCCGCTGCGCTTCTTCCTGAGCGCGCCGATCTTACTTTTGGTCGCCGCCGCGACGCTACTCTGGCGCGCCCCCGAAGTCCTGCAGTCGCGGCTGTCTCCCTCCGCGCTCGCAGTCACGCATCTTTTCACGCTCGCGTTCATGTCGATGGTCATGACCGGCGCGCTCATGCAGATGCTTGCGGTCGTGGCCGCCACGCCGATGGCGCGGCCGCGCGCTGTTCGTCGCCGTGACGCTGCATCTGCAGCAGCGGCGCCGCCAACGAGAGGGCGATGCAATGTTGGCCTTCTGGCGGATCGGCATGGCGAGCCTTCTCGCCGCGTGCCTTCTGTGGATCGTTCGCGTCGCTTTGCCGCAGGGCATGCCTGCATCGATCGACGTGCTGATCGGCGTTCTCGCACTGCCCGGCTTCGCCGGCTCCATCATCAACGGCATGCTCTACAAGATCGTGCCGTTCCTCGCCTGGTTTCACCTCCAGTCGGTAACCAGCGCGGGACGCGCGGTCCCAAACATGAAAGGGATCCTCGGCGAGGCGGAGCAGCGCCGACAGCTCACGGCACACGTCGCGGCGCTGGGGCTGCTCGCGGCCGCCGCGATGGGTCCGACCGTGCTCGTATCCGGCCGCCGAAGCTCTTGGCGCGAGCGTCGTACTGCTCGGCGCCAATCTGCTCAAGGTCGTCCGCAGCTTCCAGGCAATCCGCAACTGAAGCGCTCGGCGCACCGCCGTACGGCGATCGCGCTCTGGCATGAAGAGAAACGATGAGCCATTCCGCGAAGAACCGAACCTATCTGGCGATCATCGCCGTGCTGCTGATCGTCATCGCCGCAACGAGCTACAAGTTCATCGTCGCCGGATCGACAGCGAAGTCCCCCGATGGACGCGTCGCGATCGTCCTCGAGCCCGGCGAGCGCGACCTCACGCTGCGCGAGATGCGGGACTTCCTCGCCGGCGTGCAGACGATGGCGGACCGCCTCGCGCACGGCGACATGCACGCCGTCGCTGCAGCGGCGCGCGGCATGGGCATGGCGAGAACCCACGACGTGCCCACGGCGATGATGGGCAAGCTGCCGCTCGGCTTCAAGTCGATGGCGCTCGGCGTGCATCAGCAGTTCGACACGATCGCCGCCGACGCCGCCGTCGGCGGCGATTCGCGACACACCCACATGCAGCTCTCCGACGTCCTGCGTCAGTGCGTCGCCTGCCACGCGGCGTACCGGGTCGCCATTCGCGCCGGCTCGACCGCTGCTCCCGCGCACGATTGATCGCTCGCGGCTCCCCCGATAAACTACCGTCCAGCCGTCGTCCCGGGACGGCGAGAACAAAACGGGGTTTGCATGGATACGGTCGACGTCATCGGGCTGCTCGCGCCCGCTACCTACTTCGTCTTTCTCGTCACCGAAGAGCTCTGGCCGGCGCGAGAGTTTCCGCCTCGCCGTGGATGGCAGTGGATAGGCATCGCCTTCCTGGCGCTCATCGGGACGATTTCCACCGTCGTTCCGCTGCTCATCCCGGGTGACTGGCTCGAAGCGCATCGCTGGCTCGACGGCACGAAGCTCGGCGTCTTCGGCGGAACGATCGTCGGGTTCGTCGCGCTCGAAGGCATCATCTACGCCTACCATCGCAGCGCGCACCGCATCGATTACATGTGGCGGGCCTTCCATCAGCTGCACCACAGGCCGAACCGCGTCGACATTCCGGGCTCGGTGCTGTTCCATCCGCTGGAGATGCTGGTGCAGGTCGCGTTGCAGCTCTTCGCGACCGTGATCGTGCTCGGGCTCGATCCGCTCGCCGCCGCGCTAGTGGGCTACCTCGTCGCCTTCGCCAGCTACTTCCAGCACTGGAACGTGCGCACGCCGCAATGGGTGGGCTACATCCTGCAGCGCCCGGAGTCGCATTGCGTCCACCACCGGCTGGGATTTCACTATTACAACTTCGCCGATCTTCCGCTGTGGGATATCTTGCTCGGCACGTTCCGCAATCCGCCCGAGTTTCGCGGCCAGTGCGGATTCGAAGCCGGCGGCGATCGCCGCATGAGCGCGATGCTCGCGTTCGCCGACGTCAACGCCCCGCTGTACGGCGCGGACAACCGCGGGGTGAAGCCGCGCCCGGCGGCGGCCTGAAGGCGCATCGGATCGCGCGCCGCTTTGCGGCGAGCGAGGTCGGGCCGCCGGCGCCCGGCGGTTGGCCGATCCTCGACAAGGGAGTTCTCCCATGGGATTGACGTTTCTCAAGATCGCCGTCGTCTATCTGTTTGTCGGCGTCGCCCTCGGCATGGGCATCGCGCAGAATTTCGCACTCGTGCCCGTGCACGCGCATCTGCTGCTGCTCGGCTGGGCGTCGCTCGCGTTGGCGGGCCTGGTCTATCATCTCTACCCCGCCGCGGCGACGACGCGGCTTGCCCGGGCTCACTTCTGGCTCCACAATCTGGGCTTGCCGGCCTTCATGCTCACGCTCGGTCTGTATCTTCTTGGCCGCGAGCCGCTGGTGCCAGTCGTGGCCGGCTCGGCGATCGTGGTGCTCGTCGGCCTCGGAGTCTTCGCGGTGAACGTGCTGGTCAACGCGCGCGCCCCGAGCTAGCTCGGGCGAACCGCTGCTGATGGAAGAAAAAGCGATCGTGCATCGGGGCGGCTGCCATTGCGGACGCGTGCGGTTCGAAGTGGACGCGCCGCGCCGGCTTCCGGTCCTCGAATGCAACTGCTCGATCTGCTCGAAATCGGGTTACCTGCACCTCATCGTGCCGAAATCCCGCTTTCGGCTCCTGCAGGGCGAGGACGCTCTCACGACGTACACGTTCAACACCGGCGTGGCGAAGCACCTCTTCTGCTCGACCTGCGGGATCAAGTCGTTCTACGTGCCGCGCTCGCATCCCGACGGCTACAGCGTCAACGTCCGCTGCCTCGATCCCGGAACCGTGGAGGCGATCGACCTCGAGCCCTTCGACGGGCGGGAGTGGGAGAAGCAATACTCGGAGGGTCGCGCACCGAAGTAGGCGCGAATTCATTCGCGCACGCCATGGCGAGCATTCGACAACAGCAAAACTCGAGGAGGGAACCATGAAGACGTTCATCATCGCCTGGATCGCGGTGTTCGTGGTCTGGTTCGCCGGGAGCTTCGTCGTGCACGGCGTCCTGCTCCACGACGACTACGCCCGTCTCGCGAATCTGTTCCGCTCGGAGGCGGAAGCGCAGGCGTTCTTCCCGCTGATGATCCTCGCCCATGTACTGCTGTCCGGGGCGTTTGTCTGGATCTATGCCCGCGGCGCCGCGGCGAAGCCCTGGCCCGGCCAGGGGCTGCGCTTTGGGGTCGCGGTGGCACTGCTCACCGTCGTTCCGACCTACCTGATCTACTACGTGGTCCAGCCCATGCCGGGCGCCACGGTCGCGAGGCAGATCGTGTTCGACACCATCCTCACGCTCATCCTGGCGCTCGTCGCCGCGTTCATCTACCGGCGGCCGGCGCTGGCGCGCTCGCCCGTCGTTGCCTGAAGACGGGAGGAGAAGTCACGATGGCAGCCAAAGTGTTGTCCCTGGAGGGACACTGCACGTGCGGCCGGGTGCGCTACCGCATGACCAGCCGGCCGCTGTTCGTTCACTGCTGCCACTGCCGCTGGTGCCAGCGCGAGACGGGCGCGGCGTTCGCGCTCAACGCGATGGTCGAGGCCGAGCGGGTCGTCCACCTCGGCGAGGAGCCGGAGCTCGTGCTCACGCCGTCCAACAGCGGCAAGGGTCAGAAGATCGCCCGCTGTCCGACGTGCAAGGTGGCCGTGTGGAGCAACTACGCGGGCGCGGGCGACGCCGTGCGCTTCGTCCGCGTGGGAACGCTCGAGAACCCCGACCGCCTGCCGCCGGACATCCACATCTTCACCTCGTCGAAGCAGCCGTGGGTCGTGCTCCCTCCCGGGACGCCGGCGGTCGCCGAGTACTACGACCGCGAGAAATACTGGCCGAAGGAGAGCCTCGAGCGGCGGGAGGCGCTGCTCGCGCGCCGGCGCAACGCCTGAGGCGCCGGCAACGTTCGGCATCGAAAGCTTCGATGGCACGCCTGCTGGTCACGCTCGGCATCATATTGGTGGTCGTCGGCCTCGCCTGGCCGTGGATCGCCAAGCTTGGCCTGGGCCGCCTGCCGGGCGACTTTCGCTTCGAGCGCGACGGGTTCACCTTCTACTTTCCGCTGACCTCCGGGCTCATCGTCTCCGCGGTGCTGAGCCTGATTCTCTGGCTGCTGCGAAAGTGACCGTGCGGACCGAGGGCGACGTGCGTCAGCACCGGTGAAGGCGCGAAGCTGCGATGACCGAACCGAGTCCCGAGTCCACCGCCACGCCGCCGCTCGCTCGCCTGAGCATCGGCGCACTGTTCGTCGGCTTCCTCAAGGTCGGCCTCTCCGGCTTCGGCGGCGTGATGCCGTTCGCCCGGCGGATGATCGTCGAAGAGCGGCGCTGGCTCACCGAAGCCGAGTTCCTCGACGTGCTGTCGCTGTCGCAGTTCCTGCCCGGCCCAAACATCGTCAACGTGTCGGTGATCATCGGCCGCCGCTTTCGCGGTCCCGCCGGGTCGGTCGCGGCCACGGCCGGGCTGATGCTCATGCCCCTGGTGATCGTCCTGCTGCTCGCCACCGTCTACGCGGAGTACGCCCAGATCCTGGCCGTGCGCAACGCTCTGGTCGGGATGTCGGCGTCCGCCTCGGGCCTGATCGTGGCCACGGCGATCAAGCTGGCGCGCCCCATCCGCGGCTCGACGTGGCAGATCGCGATCTGCGCCGCGGTGTTCGCTGCGATCGCGCTCGGCCGCGTGTCGCTGCTCTGGGTGCTGCTCGTCGCCTGTCCGCTGTCCTTCGCGCTCGCCTGGCGGACGCGCCGATGAGCTCTCCGGTTCTGTGGGAGCTCGCCGGCCAGTTCTTCGTGCTGTCGCTGCTTTCGATCGGGGGAGCCAACGCGGTCATCCCGGAAATCCAGCTCCGCGTGGTCGAGACCAAGCACTGGATGAGCAATGCCGATTTCGCGCAGCTCTTCGCGTTGTCGCAGGCGGCGCCCGGTCCCAACGTGCTGATCGTCAGCCTCGTCGGGTGGAAGGTCGCCGGCGTGCTCGGCGGAGTGCTGGCGATGATCGCGATGTCCGGACCGTCGTCGATGCTCACCTACGCCGTCGCGCACGCCTGGGAGCGCTTCCGCGACGCGCCATGGCGGATCGCCATGCAGCGAGCGATCGCGCCCGTCACCGTCGGGCTGATCCTCGCTTCCGGCTACGTGCTGACGCGCACCGCCGACCATACGTGGGGCGCGTACGCGGTGACTGGCGCGACGCTGCTCCTGGTGCTGCGCACGACGCTGCACCCGCTGTGGATGCTCGGCGCGGCGGCGCTGCTCGGTTCGTTCGGGCTGGTCTGACGCGCGCGCCGCGATCTTCCAGCCATGCCGGAGCTGCCAGACGTCGTCGTCTATGTCGAGGGCCTCGCCGCACGCATCGTGGGCTCGAAGCTGGAGTGCGTGCGGCTCGTGAGCCCCTTCGTGCTGCGCACCGCGGTGCCGCCGCTCTCCGCCGCCGAAGGCCGAACGGTGACCGCGGTGCGGCGCCTCGGCAAGCGGATCGTGCTCGCGCTCGAGGGCGAGCTGTTCCTGGTGCTGCACCTGATGATCGCCGGCAGGCTGCGCTGGCTGGAGACCGGCGAGAAGCCGCCCGCGCGGATCACGCTGGCGCTGCTCGACTTCCCGCGCGGCTCGCTTGCCTTCACCGAAGCCGGCACGAAGAAGCGCGCATCGTTCCACGTCGTGCAGGGAGAGGCTGCGTTGCGCGAATTCGATCTCGGCGGGCTGGAGCTCGCCGACTCACGGCTCGACGCGTTCCGCGAGCGTCTCGTTTCGGCCAACCACACGCTGAAAAGAGCCCTTACGGACCCACGGCTTTTCAGCGGAATCGGCAACGCCTACAGCGACGAGATCCTCCACCGGGCGCGTCTCTCGCCGATCGCGATGACGGCGAAGCTCAAGCCCGATGAGATCGAACGGCTCCATCGCGCGGCGCGCGAAGTACTCGCCGAGTGGACGGCGCGGCTGCGTGCCGAGGCGGCCGGCCGTATTCCGACGGGCGTCACGGCGTTCCGTCCCGAGATGGCGGTGCACGGCAAGTACCGTCAGCCCTGTCCGGTGTGCGGCGCCCCGGTGCAGCGCATTGTCTACGCCGAGAACGAAACCAACTATTGCGCGCGCTGCCAGACCGGCGGAACGATCCTCGCTGACCGGGCGCTCTCGCGGCTTCTCAAATCGAGCTGGCCGCGCTCGATCGACGAGCTGGGTTGAATTTGTTCGCGCGAGCCGCGGGCTGAAGGTACTTCGTGGGCGCGAATTCATTTGCGCGGGCCCAGTCGCCCATGATCGGCATACGCGCACCTAGACCGCCAGCGGGCGCCACGCGCGAGGAGTAGACTGCTCGCGTAGCGGAATGCGGGAGGGGCCCATGGCGGCAACGATCACTGATGCAACGCTACTCGACAGAGCAGCGCATCGGCCGCGTTTCTATCTTTGGATGGCTCTCGCGATGACGGCCACCGCGTTCCTTGGCTTTGTCCCCACCTTCTGGGTCCCGTTGGCTCAGGGCATACCAGAACGGATCGGGGTGCTCGCGATCCACGCCCTGCTCTTCTTCGGCTGGACACTGCTCCTGATCTGTCAAACCTGGCTGGCCGCATCGGGGAACGTCGCACGCCATCGCGATGTCGGCTTGATAGGCGTGTCGCTGGCAACCGCGATGACGATCTTCGGCATGTTAGCAGCGATCAATGCAGCCCAACGGGCGATCGCGGCAAATTTTGCCGACGCCGGCGAGGCCTTCATGATAGTGCCGATGACGGACATGCTCTCGTTCGCGGTCCTCGTGATTGCGGCGATCGTCAATATGCGTCGCTCCGATTGGCACAAGCGCCTTATGATCTCGGCGACGGCCGTCCTCCTTGGCGCGCCCATCGCACGTCCTTTCATCGCCTACATCGTGATGGGCGGGCGTCTGCCGCCATTCGAGGGTACCGTGGGATTCGCCGGACTGCCAGGTCCGCCGCCGCCGGTGGTCGGGGTTCTGCCGCCGACACTCATCGGTGACCTCTTCATTGTTGCCGGTATGATCTATGACTGGCGGACCCGCGGCAAAGTGCATCCTGCATATCTTTGGGCGGGGGGCCTCGCGCTGGCAATGCAGCTGTTGAAAATTCCGTTCAGCGCAAGCGCGCTTTGGCACGGCATGGCCCGATGGTTGATCTCGCTCGCCGGCTAGGTGCCCAGCTTTGTCGCTGATAGGGATGGCAGGAGACGGATATGCACAGTAGCGCAAATCCTAAATTGAAATGTAACCGGCAAGGCCGGCTTTTGGGCCGACCTGAGGCGTTGGCGTTCGGCCGAGTCCGACCCCGTGCCAGTCACTCGGCCGCCGGCCAATAGGCGCAAAATGGACGCCCAAGTCCTTTCCGACTTCCGAGGCTCACCATGACACTCTGTCCCGTCGCGCTTGCCGTCGGTTGCAAGAAGTGCCCGATCTTCGCAGTCTGTCCCTTGAAGAGCGTTATTGGTGATTACAAACCCAGGGTGGGAGACGATAAGACGCCGCAGACCCGGCCGACGAAGCGCGGCGGCAAGAAGTCGCGATAGGCAGGTTGCGCAAGGCCCGCTCCCCCGAGGAGTAGGAGGCCGGCCGAGATCGCAGGCGCCGGGCTCTGAGGCGTACCTGTACTCATCGTACGGCGACAGCACCGCGCTCGAGGGATAAGTCCAGGTGCTCCGTGCCAGGCGCCTTGTACTCCGGACTTCAAGCGACGCACTTGGCGCGAGGGATTCGAACGCGGGCGCCGGTCCGAGTGCTTAGAGCTGAGTGCGCCGCCGGGCCGAGATCGACCCTGAGCGGTCCTCGGCGAAGGGCCGCTTCACTGCATCACTGCTGCGCTCCTTCAGAACACGTCCAGCGTCGGAAACGCTCCCTCCCCGCGGATGCAATCCCATAGGTACACGGCAAAGCCCGGGTCGCCGGTCCAAAGCGAGTAGCGCAGACGGCCGTGTTGCGCGGCATGTGCCTCGGTCTGGCGGATGCCGTGCATTGCAAAGGCGCGCGCCCGCTGCGGCCAACGCGCATCACCTGTGCGCTTCCACAGCTTCAGGAAGGCGTAGCCGTTGCGACCGGTGCCGTGGCACAGGTTCGAGCCCTTCTTCAGCGGCCCGGCGGCCCATGTGGTCTCGCCGGCGGCGAGCAGCAACGCATCAAGTTCGAGGCTGGGACTACGGCGCAGCTACGCTGCAACTCGGCCGCACCCATCGAGCGCAGGTGGTGCAGCGCCCAGAGCACACCGTAGGTTCCGAAGTACAGCGACGGGTTGCCGGCCTGCTGGTTATCCCCGGATTCGGCATCCAGCGGGTCCGTGGGCCAGCCGCGCTCCGGGCTGAACTGCGCCTCAGTATCGCGCACGACGTCAGCGATGCAGGGCGCGCGCGGGTCTCGTCCCAACCATATACATCTGCGGGGTGCAGCGACTCGTGGCGGTCCGGGTCGTAGAGCATGGGCATCCTTGTCGGACGACGAATGACACCCGTTACCGCGGGTACGGTGCGACCCGACCCCCGATTAGGGCGTGATGCAGAACGTTGCAGACAGCGTCAGCGGACAGCGGGTCGGAATGTGTCAGTGACTTTGAGACACCTCGGTTGAGAAATTAGTGTGCAACGCGGGGGTCGTGGTCAGGTCATGAATGGGCTCCGTGGGTTGGGATGGTGGCAAGTTGATGCCGACGACCTCGGGCAGTGCCGGCGGTGTCGGGTGCTTGCCCTTGAAGCGCTCGGGATGCGCACGATAGGCTGCGGCGAGCACGGCGGCGCGCGGTTGTTGCAGAGCGGTGGCATGGCCGAAGTGCAGCGCCGCCGGCGTCATGAAGCCGATGCCGGAATGACGATGTTCGTCGTTGTACCAAGCGAAGAAACGACGAAGGTGGGTACGCGCGTGTTCGATGCCGTCGAAGCGCTGGGGGAACTCGGGCCGGTACTTGAGCGTCTTGAACTGCGCCTCCGAGAACGGATTGTCGTTGGACATCCGTGGCCGCGAGTAGGAAGCGGCCACACCCAGATCGACCAGCAGCTCGGCGGTGGTCTTCGCCCGCATCGGACTGCCGCGATCGGAGTGCAGCGTGAGGGTATCGCGATCGAGCGCGCCGCTCTTGCACCAGGCCGCTGGCGCCGAGCACGCGATAGAAGGTGCGCACCGAGGCGAGGTAGGTGCCTTCGTCGAGCAAGCGCGCCCACGCCGTGCAGGGGGTGCAGTCGGCGAAGCGCACGCTGTTGAGCGTATCGAGGACCAATTGCCGCTCGCTGCTGGAGAGCGCCAGCGGCGGCGACGGTCGCGAGCGCACAACGGCGCTCCGGCGCGTGGCACGACGACGTCGATACCAGGTCGCGTGTGCGGCCCCCAGCGCGCGCAGCGCATGCCGGGTCGCCATCGCCGGCACCAGTTCGGCCACCGCGCTCAAGATTCGCTGTCGTTGTACGCCGCCTTCAACACCAAGACCGGCGAAGTGTTCGGCAAGACCGCCGCCCGGCATACCTCGGCCGAGTTTGTCGCCTTTTTGACCGACATCGTGGTCAACCAACCGCGTGGCAAGGAAATTCACGTCATCGCCGACAATCTCTCGGCGCACAAAACCAAGCGCGTCGATGACTTTCTGGCCGAACATCGGAACGTTCATCTGCACTTCACGCCAACCTACTCATCGTGGCTGAACCAAGTCGAACTGTGGTTTGCCAAG
>DATJBM010000030.1:0-14911 GCA_035515295.1 Casimicrobiaceae bacterium
CGAAGGCTTCAGCCACTTCGTTACCTCCATGACTGCTCCGGTGCTTCCGGCTGGAGCGGTTGCCGGGTGGGATTCTCACCCACTGGAAAAGCGCCGCCTTATCACGGCGCACGCCAGATGCGGACGTTGACGCGCACAGGCATTTGCCCGCAGTCATGATTCTTCCGGCCTCGTAGCAACGCCAACAGTAGGTGAGACCCCACCGGACGAACCTCCCGTCTTCATTTCCCTTGATCCACGTCAAGGCCGGGCGCGCTTATGCAAGCGTAGGCTTCGTATCGAGCACCATGGAGTTGGGCCTGGCTTTCTTCCTCTTAGCCAGGCCTTTTTATTTTCAGCACCGGACCGCTCGCCGCCAGCGCGGTACTTGCGTGGCAACGGTGACGCTCTGTGGTAACCCACGGCAGACTTGGCTGAGTTCGGCCAGGAGCGGGCATCGGCTAGCGCCGCCGGATTCGGAGCGCAGTGCTTTCCTGCTTAAGTGCGGTCGACTCGCGTCTTCAGCACGTCGAGATCCTCGAGCGCGCGATGAAGTAGGCGAATAGCGGTGGTCGGCAGGTCTTTGGTCTCGCAGCCATCGAGCACGCCGAGTGCGTTCCGCAACTGAGACCGTGCGGCGAGCACCAACATATAGTTGACGACGTTGAAAGGGTAGCTGCCGGGTGTGTCAGCGTCCGGAACAGGGCCCCAGGGTTCCTGCGTGCGAAGGGGTGCTATGCTGTTCGCGGCGGCCATTGCATCTCCTTGTTAGCTGGCGCTGCTTAGGAGTTGGCTCGTAAGGAAGAGGGCGGCGGGCCTCGTGGGTGCCGGCAAGTTTCGACCCTAACAATGATGCGCTGTATGCGCGCCCCCTGCGTTGATGCACGTCAAGGAAACCGGGTCAACGTGTCCTGGCAAGCACGATCTGCCGCGTCGCTGGAGCCTGCACTACCAACAGTCGATCGAGCTAGCGCTTGCGGCCAGAACCGGTCCTCCACAGGCCGTGTTCTGTTCCGCACGAGGAGGCGTAGTATGGTTGCGCCCGCAACTCCTCAGGCGGGTCATTCTTTGCAGCGTCTCGACAGCGGAGACCGATACCATATGCCGCGCCTATACCTTGTCCTGCCTCTCCTGGGCGTATTGTTTGCTGGCGGGTGTTCCCCGCCTCCATTCGACGCGGCTGCCGAAGCTCGCAAGCTCTTGCAACGAGACGCCGAATGGGCCCAGGCTGCCTCCGACGGCAAGGATATCGACAAGATCGTCTCGTATTGGAGTGACGATGCGCGGGTGATCGAACCGGGACAGCCGGTGTACGAAGGCAAGGCGGCGATTCGCGCCTACGTCATCGCCAGTCTGAAGACTCCCGGCTTCAAGATCCACTGGGTGTCCGAAAAGCCCGTGTTCTCTCCGGACGGGAAGATGGCCTACATGCCGGGCGTTGACGAGATGACGGTGCCCGGGCCTAGCGGAGCGATCATGACGGTGCACATGCGCGGGATATCAATCTGGCGGCGCGATCCCGATGGCGAGTGGCGCTGTGTGGTGGACATCGCGAACGAGTCGCCACCGGCCTGACAAGGCCTTGCTCATTCGGCGAAGGTCTGCTTTCGGTAGGCACGCGTGACTGCAACGGGTCGACCCCCGTCGTCTCAATGACAGGTTTTGGCGACTCTGCCGGTCGGCAGAGCATCCGTCTACTACGGTGTCCATGCGCTCGCGCAGGCTGCTCGCCAAATGATAGCGTGCGGCAGCTTGGGAGAAGGCTCAAGAGGCAAGGCTGCCGTAGCACCTTTGCGCGCCCCTGTCCTGCGCGATGTCCGGCCCACCTTTCACCGCCGATCCGATGCCGGCTAGCCAATCGAGGGTGGCTCGACGACGGATTCGGTAAAGGCGGTCATGCCCGCAGCCAATGGGCGACGGGCTGCCCGAGAAACTCTTCGATCGCGACGCCATCACCGCCCACAAGGAGCGTGCGTCGAGGCCTGAACGCCGCCGAGAAGGCAGCGATGCCGGGATGAGCCTGTGGCGTCCGCCCGCTCTTGATTTCGATCGCCACGAGCCGACGCCCCGACGCCCTGTCTTGACGACGAAATCCACAAATGCCCTTTCACCCTTTTCTTCTTCGACTGTCAGCACCAGGCCGACGCGATCGCGGAAATCCAGCTCGGCCAGCTTCCGAAGGTCGCCCGAGGTGAGCTCTGTTATCGGGTTGAAAAAGCGCTGATAAACGCTTTTAGGGAGAGCCGCTCGAAGGCTATTCGCAGGCGTTCCTTGTCATCAGGTCGGATCGCTCGGAGGCAAACCCGAATCCCATCGTCCAGGACGGCGCGGCCACCAAAGCCAGGGCGGCCGAAGTCGCGCTTACGCCGGTTGTCGTGCTAGGGGCGCCGCACGTGGAACGTCGAGCGCCTGCTCCCAGAGGTTCCATCACGCATTTACGCGTTATCCGCTCGCTGGCCGATCCTCTTGCGTCGAGTCGACGGGCGATATGTTCTCGCAGGCGCGAAGCGTCGACACCGCGGCCTCGCGTCAACAGCCAGGTCAGCCGTACGCATAGAAGCCACGGCCGGACTTGCGACCGAGATATCCGGCGGCAACCATCTCCTTCAAGAGCGGCGCAGGCCGGTACTTCGGGTCGTTGAAGTCGTGATAGAACACCTCCATCACCGCCAGGAGCACATCGAGGCCGATCAGGTCGGCCAGAGCGAGCGGTCCGATGGGATGGTTGCAGCCGAGCTTCATTCCATCGTCGATCTCCTGTGCACTGGCAAGCCCCTCCGAATACACAAACACCGCTTCGTTCAGCATCGGGCACAGCAGGCGGTTGACGATGAACCCCGGCGAATTCTTCACCACAATTGGCGTCTTGCCGAGGCGCTTCGCGAATGCGCTCGCAACATCCACCGTCGCGTCGTCGGTCTGCAAGCCACGGATGAGCTCGACCAGCGCCATCATGGGCACTGGATTGAAGAAATGCATGCCGATGAAACGCTGCGGGCGCTTGGTACCCGCGGCGAGCTTCGTGATGGAAATCGAAGATGTGTTCGTCGCCAGGACCGCATCGGGCTTCGCGAGCTCGTCGACCTGTTTCAGGATCCTCACCTTGAGCGCTTCGTTCTCGGTTGCCGCCTCGATGACGAAGTCGCATGCTTTGAGGGCTGCGTAATCCGCCGTGCCGTTGATGCGTGCGAGCGCGGCGTCCTTGTCCGCGGCGGACAGCTTTTCCTTCTTGACCAGGCGATCGAGGCTCGAGGATACGGCGCTGCGCCCGCGAACGACCGCGGCGTCGTCCACATCGATCATCGTGACTGCAAGCCCGGCGACAGCGCATGCCTGCGCGATACCGCCGCCCATGGTACCGGCGCCGATCACGCCGACCGTTTCGGGACACGTCATCGGGAATGTCCTTTCGCTGAAGTGAAATGAACCTTTTTGTCGAAGTTGCCCTACAGCAATCACGATGCCTCGAACGAAATTCAGCTTAGTCGCCCCGCTTCGGGGAGTCGTTGGCGAAACGTCGTCCTTCGGTCGGGCTTGGGTAAGGCCGGCTTAAGGCGTGGCTCGACCAGCATACGGCGTTGGCTCGGCTAGATCGCGGCTGGCCTTGGCCGCCTTCGTCCTGTCGAGATCATTGCCGAACCCGCCTCTGCTTGCCGGCCGCCTTCGCCTTGTCGAGCAGCGCGCGCGCTTTCGCGACAGCAGTCGTCTCGGTCGCTTCGGGGAGCCGGTCGACAAGTGCTGCAAGCGCGTGCCGGTCTTGGGCCGTTGCTCCGTCTTGTTCCCAGAGCTCGAGTAGAGCGATGAGTTCAATCCACGGTGCTCCCTGGTTTCTGGCCTCTGCGATAGCGCGTCGTATCGAGGCATGGGCGACAGAGAGCCCACCGCGAGCACGGGCGATGGCAGCCTCGATAAGATACAGCTGCGGCAGATAGACGCGCTCCGCGAGCTTGTCGGCCACTTGCAATGCTTCGTCGAGTTGCTCGCGTGCCCGGTCCAGATCGCCCGCGAGCAGGAGCGCCTCCGCGGCATAGCCCAGAACCTCGCTCGTGCCCGCCAGCATCCCGAGCCGCGTATTGGCTTCGTAAGCCTCTCGAATCAACGCATGACCTTCACGCGGTTTTCCCATGCGGGCGTCAGCCCATCCACGAAACCACCGGCAAGCATTCCGGCCATGCGCGAGGCCGAACTTGTCGACGAGCGCCTGCATTTCGTCGGCCAGAGCGGCGACGCGCTCGGCATCCCCGAGGCGCACCTCGAAGAGCGCATTGCACCAGATGGCTACCATCCGCGCCATGGGCTGTGCCAGCTGACGGGCGCGGGCGTGCGCTTGTTCCAGGCGGGCGCGCCCCTGCTTCAGGAGGCCAAGCTGAAGAAGCGGGACCGCGAGCAGCGCCATCAGCGTGACGCGTGGATCGGCCCCTAACAATTCTCCGGGTGCGACCTCGCCCGCGTCCGCGACAGCGAGCCCGCGCTCGATGCCCCTACGGGCCGCATCCGAACGGCCCTGAAGCTGATCTACCTCTCCGTGCACGGTGCACGCGGCGAACGCGAGAACAGGATCGGTTGCGTCCGACGACAGCGACTCCGCTCGTTTCGCCACGGCAAGCGCCTCGGCATAGTCGGCGCGCATACAGAGGACAAACCCCAGCTCGTGCAGCAGCAGCGCGGACATGCGGTGCCGCGGGACACCGCTGAGCAGCGCGTACGCACGCTGGAGCGCGGACTTGGCTTCCAGCCCGACGCCGGTCGCCTGAAAAGCCGATACGCCGCGAAGCGTCGCGAGCGCGATCTCCAGTACGTCGCGTTCGGCCCCTTCGGGTGCGTGTTCAAGCAGGGCCAGCCCACGCTCGGTAAGCGTCATGCATTCGGCGGGGCTGAAGTGATGCAGCGCGGCTTCCGCAGCCTCCACGTAGCAGCTCAGCGCCTTCAGCGGCTCACGGCCCCGCTCGAAGTGCATGGCGAGCTCCGCCGCGGCCACCGGCACGCCCTCGGCGCGTTGGCGCTCGAGGGCGGTCCCGACCCGGCTGTGGAGTTCCCGACGAGTCGCCGGCGCCGTGCGGTCGTACAGCACTTGCCGGAAGAGAGCGTGCTTGAACGAATAGGGCGGCTCTTGCGCATCGCGTCCCTCCTCGGCACGCGGCGCGGCGAGCCAAAGCTGCTCACGCGCGAGATCGTCACAGGTACGTCCCACCAAGGCGACGTCGCGGTCTAGCGCGGCGGAGACGGTGCTGACCTGGAAAGCGACGCCGCAAACCGCGGCGGCTTCCAGCACCGAGCGCTGATCGTTGTCGAGCTTCGCGATGTAATGATCGATGATGGCGGCCAGGTTGTCGGGGACCGCCATCCTCGCGAGCTGCGCCGCAGCCCCGTCGTCACCGCCGCCCTGTGCCTCCCGTGCCACGACATCGGTCGTCACCGAGGCGACGAACAGAGGTACGCCGTCGGTACGCTCGTGCAGCGCGCGGACCAACGCTTCGTCGCGGGCGATCGATGGGGACCGTTGCGCCACGTATTCGGCCACTTCGGCCTCGGAGAATGGATCGAGGACGATCTCCTCGCACAGCCCGTGCAGGCGCAGCTCGTGGCGCAAAGCGTTCAGCGGATGATCCGACGCCACGACTTCGGCGAGGCGGAAGCTTGCCAGCCACATGAGGCGCGCCGAGTCGCGCCGTCGAGCGATGGAGTCGACGAGGTGGATCGTCGCACGGTCGCTCCAGTGCAGATCCTCGGTCACCAGCAGCAACGGCGTGCGCTCGGTGTAGCGATCGAGCATCTCGCCCATCTCGCGCAGCATGCGCTCCGGGCTGACGCCGGCGAGCTCCTGACGCAGTGCGGCCCGCTCCTCTGCGCTGCTGAGCCACGGCAGCTGCATGAGCCAGGTCGGCGCGACAGCCCGAAGCAGCGCCGCCGCGCCGCCGTCTCGGCGGCACAACTCCGAGAGCGCTTCGAGGACGGGCAGATACGGCTCCCCCGTACCGTACTGCTCGACGCACTGACCACGGATGGAAACGATATCGCCGAGTCCCGCAACGAATCGCTCGATCAGCGTCGTCTTGCCGATACCCGGCTCGCCGGCAACCCAGACGACCCTGCGTTTGCCGGCGCAGGCAAGATCCCAGTTCGCGCGAAGCCTAGAAAGTGCGTCGGCGCGTCCGATGAACGACGCCGCCTGCGGCGAGCCGGATAGAGGAGTGCTCTCGAAGGCGGCGGCCGTGGCTGCAATCGTGGGGGCGATGAACCGGTACCCTCGCCGCGACACCGTTTCGATGAAGCGGGGCTGCCGGGCGTCGTCCTGGAGGACCGTTCGGAGCTCGCTGATGACGGTTTTCAATACCGATTCGCTCACGAACTGGTGACCCCAGACCTCGTCGAGCAGCGCGTTCTTGGTGAGCAACGACCCGGCATGCCGCACGAGCGCGCACAGCACGGCAAACGGCGTGGGGGCGAGAGCGATGGCGCGCCCTTCGCGGAGCAGGCGCGCATTGGCCTCGTCCAGCTCGAATCGGTCGAACCGGGCCCGGACGGGAGCGGACGCAGGCGAGGACGGAGCGGCGGTGCGTTCTGCCATTGCGAACCGAGATTATCCCCGAATCGTCCTCAACAACCGCCGTGCGCAAACCCGCACGCGGCTCCTCAGGCCGCTTATTTCAGCAGAGAACGGACCGCTGCGTCTTGACCGGCGTCATCCGCGCCACAGGTGCGGGGCACTTCCGATTGCGCCGCCGGCCCCGCTGCCTCGGCGGCATTCGGCGAGACGCCGAACAATCAAGGGTTTACTCGCGGTTTCTAGACGGCTACGACGACCCAAAGCTCGGGGAGCACCTCGCTCGAGCGGGTGGATCCGTTTCGCTGCGGAGGAAGGCTCGGCAATCGAAAACGGCCAGGAACGCTAGGCGGAAGTTCGACCGTGCAGCCCGGAGAGCCGTGCGGCGCGCCTGAGGAATGTCGAGTCGCGGCCGAGCATCAGCCGCAGAAGATCCTCGAGAAGGGGCTCTTCGATCTGCGTGCTTGCGAATTCCAGCGTCACGCGCTCGAGCCGATCGACATTGACCAGCGACGCGGTCACCACCCCCGTCCGATAATCGACACGAAACGACACCCGCGCCGGGATCACGGGCGGAACCGAAAAGACGCACTTGCTCAGCGTGCCGTCAGGCTCCTCGACGCGGCGGCGTTCGTACTGCAGCCCGAAGGCGTCGAGGGTCTTCTCGGCGAACGCCACCCATCCAGGGACGACTTCGATCGAAAGCGGCTTGGACGCGGAAATGTCGTAGTAGACGTTGATCTCCTCGAGCACCGGAAAGCCGACGATGCGGCGCTCGTGCTGTCCCACCGACCCGTGAGAGAACCGCGGCGAATCGAAGGCGAACCCGTAGCCCAGGTCGAACCGGTGATCGATCGGCGGCCTGATGCCGTTGACGTACGTGATGGCGCGTTCCAGCCAGCGGAACGCCTCGCGTAGGCGTTTGTCGATTGCCTGGTAGTTTTCGACGTCGCCGCCGTCTTCGATCGGTTCGCGCACGGCTTCGTATTGGGTTCGCAACTGATCGAGCAAGGAGCCTCGCCCGCCGGTCGCAACCGGAGCACTGGCTTTCGGTGTCATAACGTAGGACTCCATGGGATCACGCTCGCATGGGAACCAATGCTGCAAGGTCCGGGACGTTCATGGCTGCTCTTCGCGTGGGACGCTGCCGGGAGACGCCGTCTCCGCCGTAGCAACGGCGAGCTGGACGGTTTGGACGGCGGGAACGTCGGCGGGCGGGAGATCGCGAACGCGCTGCTCCCACAACTCCCGGGTCAGGCTGAGCGCGACCGGCCCGATAACCAGGCCGACGAGGCCGAGCACTTCGAAGCCGCCGAGGCATGCCATGAGGACCCAGACGAAGTGCAAGCGGGCGCCCTTGCGCGCGATCATCGGGCGGACGATCTTGTCGCCACTGAAGAGCACCAGGCAGCCAAGCGCGAATGCCGCGACGGCGGGCGTCGTCGCGCCGAGCAGCGCGAGCCGCAAGCTCAAGACCGTCACGGCGACGTATCCGAGAAACGGGACGAGCGCGAACAAGCCGGTGATCGCTGCCCACACTGCCGCATGCGGAACGCCGGCAATCGCGTAAGCGAGGCCGCTCCCGAATCCGTCGAACAGCGCCACCACCAGCATGCTGTTCACCGATGCGCGCAACGAGCGCGTCGCCAGGTCGACGTAACCTTCCGCCCGCTCACCGATATGGTGACGCAGCAGTCGCCTGAAGTTCCGCGCGAGCGATTCGCCTTCCTGGTAGAGGAAGAACAGCACCAGGATCGCGAACAGGATGATGTAGGCGTGTCGACCGACGAACTGGCCGACCGACTGCGCCCAGCCGAGCAAGGCAGTCGCGTCGGTCCGCTGGGCCCACAGGGAAACGGCTCCCTCGTGCGCAAGATCCCTCTGCCAGCGCGAAGCCATCCAGGGTCCCGCCAGTGGCACGTGTTCCAGCCACGGCGGAACGCCTATTCCACTCTTGTCCGCCGCGGCAAGCTCCTGAATCATCGCGTTGACTTCGGTGAGCAGCGCGCCGAAGGCGAACAGCAATGGAGCCAGCACGAAGACGGCCATCGCCACCGTGAAGGCGAGAGAGACGGTGCTGCGTCGCATGCGCCGCGGCACACGCCGCGCGAAGCGCGCGTAGAGCGGCCAGCTCGCGACCGCTGTCACGCACGCGGCGAGCAGGGCCGTGAGGAAGCTGTGCAGGATCCAGACGGACAGGGCGACGATCAGCGCGCCGTAGAACCATCCCGCGGTCAGCTTGATGTTCATGGCTGGAAGAAGCTCTGCCTCATCCTCGCGCGCGTCATTGCAGCTTCACGACGACGCGACCATCGATCTTTCCCTCCTCCATGCGCGCGAAGATGGCGTTGATGTTCTCGAGCTTGTCCCAGGAGAAGTGGGTGGCGACGGCGCCGCTGCCGGCGAACGCCAGCGCCTCTTCCAGATCCTGACGCGTGCCGACGATGGAGCCGCGCACGGTGATGCGCTTGAGAACCATGTCGAAGATGGGCAGCGACATCGTTCCGGGCGGCAGGCCGACCAGCGCCATAGTGCCGTGCGGCCGAAGCATGTGGAAGGTCTGTTCGAATGCCTTGGGTGAGACTGCGGTCACGAGCGCGCCGTGGGCGCCATGGATCAGTCTTTGCACCTCGCCCGCGGCGTCCGAGGCGAGGGCGTTGAGAGCGATCTCGGCACCCAGTGACTTGGCGAGCTCGAGCTTCTCGGGATGCACATCGACTGCGGCGACGTGCATGCCCATCGCCTTGGCGTACTGGACCGCCATGTGGCCGAGGCCGCCGATCCCCGAGATCACCACCCATTCGCCCGGCTTCACCTCCGTCTCCTTGAGCCCCTTGTAGACGGTCACGCCGGCGCACAGGATCGGCGCCGCAGGACCCCATTCGAGACCGTCCGGCAAGCGACCGACGTACGTTGGGTCGGCGAGCGCGTATTCGGCGAAGCTGCCGTTCACCGAGTAGCCGCTGTTCAGCTGAGAGGCGCACAACGTCTCCCAACCGGTGCGGCAGTACGAGCAGTACCCGCAGGCGGTATGCAGCCACGGAATTCCGACGCGATCGCCCTCCTTGACGCTGCGCACGGCACGGCCGAGGGCAACCACGGTGCCCACGCCTTCATGGCCGGGGATGAACGGCGGTTTCGGCTTGACCGGCCAGTCGCCGTGCGCGGCGTGAAGGTCGGTGTGGCAGATCCCGGTCGCCGCGATGCGGACGAGGATCTGATTCTCGTTCGGTTGCGGAACGGTTACTTCCTCGATTGCGAGCGGCTTGCCGAACTCGCGCACTACAGCAGCCTTCATCATGTTGGTCATGGATTCTCTCCTTTGGGAACGGGTGCCGATCTCCCCACGTGGAGCGACAGACGCATCGTCTTTCCGCAATCTTCTCGCCTCGTGACATCCATACTTCACTCGGCCGCGGCGGGCGCCGGAGCGGCCGGCGGTATTGCCTGGGCCGGTGCATTTCCGGCAGCGGCGCGCTGCACTTTGAACCATGCCGCGTACAGGGCCGGTACGAAGAAGATCGTCAGCAGGGTAGCTACGGTGAGCCCACCCATGATGGCGATGGCCATCGGGCCCCAGAACACGCTTCGCGCGAGCGGGACCATGGCCAGCACCGTGGCCGCGGCGGTCAGCATCACGGGCCGTGTCCGATGGACCGCGGCTTCCAGCACGGCACTCCAGGGATCGAGGCCGCGCTCCATCTCTTCGCGCACCTGGTCGACGAGGATCACCGAGTTGCGCATGATCATGCCGGACAACGCCGTGACACCGAGGATCGCGACGAACCCGAGCGGCGCCTGGAAGATCAGCAGCGCGGCGACGACCCCGATGAGTCCGAGCGGCGCGGTGAGGAGCACCATGAACATCTTGGAGAAGCTCTGCAGCTGCAGCATCAGGATGGTCAGGATCGTAACGAGCATCAGCGGAAACACCGCCGCCAGCGCCTTGTTCGCCTTGTCGCTCTCCTCGACTGCGCCGCCGACGTCGATGCGATAGCCGAAGGGCAGCTTCGCCTCGATGTCCTTCAACTGCGGCACGATCGACTGCGTGGCCGACACGCCCTGCTCGCCGTCCTTGACGTCGGCGCGCACCGTTATGGCCATGTCGCGATTGCGCCGCCACAGCACCGGCTCTTCCAGAACGTCGCGCACGCGCGCGACCTGCGACAGCGGCACGACGGTTCCGTCGCGGGTGTAGAGATTGACGTCCTTCAGCGTGTCGAGATTGAGACGCTCCGAGGGCACGGCCCGCGCGACGATATCGACCAGATCTTCGTGCTCGCGCAGATGGGACATGACCGCGCCGTTCATAAACGTCTGGGTCACGAAGGCCACGTCGGCCGGCGCGAGGCCGAGCGCACGCGCCTTCTCCTGGTCGAGGTCCACTCTGAGCGTGCGCACCGGGTCGTTCCAGTCGAGCTGGACATCGCGCACCTTCGGGCTCGACGCCACTACCGCCTCGACCTGGCGCGCGATCTCGCGAACCTTCTGCGTGTCGGGGCCGACGACGCGGAACTGGACCGGGAAACCGACCGGCGGACCGAGCTCGAGGCGCGTGACGCGGACCCACACCCCCGGAAACTGCTCGTTGACGCTCGCCATGAGGCGGGAACGTACGCGTTCGCGCGCATCGAGGCCCTTCGTCATGACCACGAAGACCGCATAGCCGGGGTTGGGCAGCTCCGGGTTGAGGGCGAGATAGAAGCGCGGCTGCCCGGCACCCGTATAAGCGGTGTAGAACTTGACGTCCTCGTCCTTGGCGAGCACGGCCTCCATCTTCTTGACCTGCTCGGTCGTCGCCGCGAAGGAGGAGCCTTCCTTCAATCGCAGCTCGACGATCAATTCGGGCCGATCGCTGTTCGGGAAGAACTGCTGCGGCACGAGCCGGCTCCCCACGATGGCCAGGGCGAATGCCGCGGCGGTGGCACCGATGATCCACCAGCGCCGCTCGATGGCGCCGTCGATCAAACGGCGAAGCTTGTGGTAGAACGGCGTCTGGTAGGGGTCGCCGCCGTGGTCATGCTTCTTGAAGTCCGGCAGCATCTTCACCGCCAGATACGGCGTGATGATCCCCGACACGAACCACGAGAAGACAACCGCCGTGCCGACGATCCAGAAGATACCGCCCGCGTACTCGCCGGTGGTCGACTTGGAGAAACCAATCGGCATGAAGGCCGCGGTGGTGATGAGGGCACCGGTCAAGCGCGGCATCGCGGTCGCTGCATAGGAAAACGCAGCGGCCTTCACGCGCTCCCATCCCTCCTCCATCTTCACCACCATCATCTCGACCGCGATGATGCCGTCGTCGACGAGCAGGCCGAGGGCGATGATCAGCGAGCCGAGCGAGACGCGCTCGAGGTTCCAGCCCATCGCCAGCATGACCAGCGCGACGACGCCGAGCACGATGGGCACCGAAAGACCGACGACGATGCCCGTGCGCCAGCCGAGGCTGACCAGGCTGACGATGAGCACGATCGTGAGCGCTTCCAGCAACGAGCGCTCGAATTCCCACACGGATTCACTGACGACCGTCGGTTGATCGGCCACGCGCTCGAGCTCGACGCCGTAGGGAAGCTCCGACTGCACGTTGGCGACAGCGGAGTCGAGCGCCTTGCCGAGCTGGACGATGTTGCCGTCGTCGGTCATCACGATGCCGAGCATGAGAACCTGCTGGCCGTTGTGGCGTACCGTGTAGGTGGGGGGATCCTCGTAGCCGCGCGTAATCGTGGTGAAGTCGCCGAGCTTGATCACGCGGCCGCCCGCGGCGATCGGAACGTTGCGGATGTCCTCCAGGCTGTTGAACTGGCCAGTGACCCGCACCATGACACGGTCGGTGTTGGTGTCGATCTGGCCGCTTGCCAGCACGCTGTTCTGGTTGTGCAGGCTTTCGGCGATCATGAGCGGCGTGATCCCGAGCGCGGCCAGCCGCTCGTTGGAGAACTCGACGTAGACCTTCTTGGCCTGCTTGCCATAGATGTCGACCTTCTTGACCATCGGCACCTTGAGGAGCCGCCGCTTGATGTCCTCGGCGATGTCGGAAAGCTCCCACTGATCGATGCCGTCCCCCTTCACGGCATAGAGCAGGCCGGTCACGTCGCCGTATTCGTCGTTGAAGATCGGACCGATGACGCCCGCGGGCAGCTCGAGCTTGAGGTCGCTGAACTTCTTGCGCGCCTGGTACCACGCCTCGCGCTGGTCCGCGTGCGAGGTACCGCCCTTCACCGTGATCGTCATGCCGCCGTAGCCCTGGCGCGCATAGGTCACGACTTTTTCGAAATGATCGAGCTGCTCGAACTTCTTCTCCATTCGATTGAGCACTTCGTCCTGCATCTGTTGCGCCGTCGCGCCGGGCCAGATCACGAGCGCCGTCATCGACGGCACGGAGAAGTTCGGGTCTTCGAGCTGGCCCAGCTTCCCGAAGCCCAGCACGCCGCCGATCATGATGGCGAGAATGAGGAACAGCACGATGGCGCGGTGGCTCAGCGCCCATTCGGTGAGGTTGAACGACTTCATCGGGCGGCCCGTTTCGATTCGAGGTTGGACGCGACGCCTGGTAGCGCCACCTTCAGGCCCGGCGCCATCTTTTGCACGCCCGCGGTGACGACGAGCGCGCCGGCCGATGGCCCGGAAACCAGCACGTCGTCGTTGTGATAGCCGTGCACGGAGACGGCAAGTAGCTTGACCGTTCCGACCGCCTCGGTCCCTTCTCGACCCACGACCCAGACGGCGGGCTGACCCTTGTTCTGGGTGATCGCCGCGGCCGGGATCGCCGCGCTGGTGCTCTCGCCGGCCGGGCGTTCGACCACCAGCGTCGCGGTTGCGCCGAGCGGCAGCGGCCTCGGCGTCGCTGGCTTCAGGCGGGCGCGGAAAGTCCTCGTTTGCGGCGACGCCTGCGGCGAGAGTTCCCGCAACACGACGTCAAACACCTGGTCGGGCGCGCTCGCGAGCCATGCCTTGTAGCGCGAGGTCTTGAATGCGGCGAGGGCGTCTTCGGGCACGTTGACCACGATTTCCGGCTCGGCCTCCTTCGCGATCGAGACGATCGGCTGCCCTTCGGCCACGACCTGGCCGACCTCGAACTTCACGCTCGTGACCACCCCGTCCTGCGATGCGCGCAGCGTCGTGTATTCGAGACGGTTGCGCGCGAGATCGAGCTTGCGCGCATCGGCTTCCGCGACGGCGCGGGTCGTCTGCGCATTGCTCTGCGCCTTCTCGTCGTCGGAAGGACTGACCGAGCCGTCCGCCTTCAGCGCGTTGAGGCGCTTCCGGTCCGACTCCGCTTGCTGTGCCTGCGCCTCCGCGGCCGCGAGCTGCTGTTGCGCGGCCTCGACGGCCAGCTTGTAGTCGGTCTCGTCGAGCACCGCGAGGACCTCGCCTTGCCGGACCTTCTGTCCCACGTCGACCTTGCGGCTCACGACCTTGCCGCCCACGCGGAAAGCCTGATCGACCTCGTAGCGCGATTGAACCGAGCCGAAGTAGCGGTCTGTTGACTGCGTCTTGTCGTAGCGGATCTCCACGGTGCGAACGGCTCGCAACGGTTCGGGTGGCGGCTCATGCGAGCAGGCGGAGAGGATCGCCCCGATCGATAGGGCGAGAAGCGACATGGGGAGAGGGCTTTTCACGACAGTTCCTCGTGTAAGTCAGGTTTCATGAATTTGGCGTCGACGCTGCAGCGGGCCCGGCGACAGGCTCGAACGGTTCCCAGCCGCCGCCGAGAGCCTTGTAGAGTTGCACGCTGTCGAGCAGCGTCTGCGTGTTGCTGTCGTTCGCGCCGACCCGGACCGCCAGGCGCGTGCGCTGCGCGTCGAGCAGCGGCAGAAGGTCGATCTGCCCGCGGTCGTAGAGCGATTGCGCTCGGCCGAGGGCTGCCTCGGCCGAAGCCGACGCGCTCTGCAGCAGTTGCGCCCGCTGCCGTTCATCGTCGAGCGCGACCAGGCTGTTCTCGACGTCCTCGAGGGCGCGCACGATGGCATCCTCGTAATGGAGGACCGCTTCCTTCTGGCGGCTCTCGGCGATGTCGTTGATCGCCTGCGTGCGTCCCGCGTTGAAGAGGGGCATCGCGAGCAGCGCCGCGACATTCGTGAACCGCGCCGCGCCGAGCGCCATGCCGTTCACATCGAGGCCTTCGCCGCCGAACATGGCGCCGAGAAAGAGCCGCGGGAACCATTCGGCCATCGCCTGCTGGCGTCGCGCGTTGGCGGCGTCGAGTTGCGCTTGCGCGGCCAGCAGATCGGGGCGCCGCTGGAGCAGTGCGGCCGGTTGTCCGGCATGCGTGGCTGGGACGGCGATGTCGCCGCGCGACGGAACGATGGCGGAAGCGTTGAACGCCTGGTCGCCGATCAGCACCGCGATGCGGTGCCGCGAGACCGCGGCGAGCGTCTCGAGCGG
>DATJBM010000031.1:0-10615 GCA_035515295.1 Casimicrobiaceae bacterium
CCCGTGACCGAGGTGATGTTCGCGGACTTCCTGACCCTGTGCATGGACCAGATCTACAACCACGCGGTGAAGTTTCCCGGCATGTTTCGCGACATGGCGGTGCCGCTGGTGATCCGGACACCCAGCGGCGGCCGGCGCGGCTACGGGGCGACGCACAGCCAGAGCCCCGAGCACCTGTTCGCGTCCGTGCCCGGGCTCACCGTCGTCTACGGAAGCCATCGGCACGACGTTGCCCGGCTTCTCATCGACGCGACGCTGCGCTGGCCCTTCCCGGTGCTCTTCCTCGAGCACAAGCTGCTCTATGCCGAGAAGCAGGAAGCGGCGGATTACGTGGCGCTGCCGCACGCCGACGGCGACGTCGCCGCTCACCTTTTCCCGACGCTGCGTCGCGGCGCGGACGACCCCGACGTGACGCTGCTCGCGTACGGAGGCATGGTGCCGGTCGTGGAAGCGGCGGCGAGGCGCCTCGCCGAGGACGAGGAGCTGGCCGTGGAGATCGTCGCTCCGGCGCTTCTCGCTCCGCTGCCGCGGGAGACGCTGATCGGCCACCTGCTCTCCCGCAAGCGAGTCGTCATGGTCGAAGAATCGCATCATCAATACGGCGTCGCGGCCGAAATCGCCGCCTGCCTCCTCGAGCGCGGCTACCGGGGCAGAGCGCTGCGCATCGGCGCTCCGCCCTTGCCGATCGCGTCGGCGCGCAGCCTGGAGCGCGACCTCCTGCCCGACGAGGGGCGCGTGGTCGAGCAGGTCCTCAGCGTCATCTGATTTGCGGCGGACCATGGCGAGCCCGCTGCACGTGCCTCGAGTCAACAACAACGACGACACCGTTCGCGTCGTCGCGCTCGGCGTCAAGGAAGGCGAGTTTGTCAAGCAGGGCCAGATCGTCGGCGCGGTGGAGACCGACAAGGCGGTGCTCGACGTGCCGGCGGAGCGCGACGGCTACGTGCTCAAGATCATGCACGGCATGGGCGATGCGGCGAGCGTCGGCTCGGTGCTGCTCTGGATCGGCGACGTCGCCACCGAGCGCGCGCCGGACGAGCCGTCGGTGTCCTCGACCGCGAGCGCAGCTACGGAGTCGAGCCGCCCGACCGCGAAAGCCCTGGCGCGGCTGCGCGAGCTCGGGCTCGACGCGAGCGGCATTCCGGCTTCCGGCGAGCGGCTCACCGTCGCCGACATCGATGCGTGGCTGGCAAAGCACCCGCCCTCCTCCACCGCCGCGCCTCAGGTTGCCGGCTCGCCGGAGCGGACGCCCGAGGTCGCGGGCGAGGTCCAGGAGCTCTCCATCGAGCAGAGCGCGATGCTCGCCACGGTGCGCTGGCACCGCGAGCGGGCGGTCCCCGGGTACGTGGAGATCGAATACGATCCTGGGCCGTGGAACGACTGCGCGGCACGCTACGCCGCGGACAACAGGCAGCTCTTCCCGCCGCTGCTCGCGCTGCTGGCCTTCCGGCTGGTCGAGCTCGCCAAGGCGACGCCCCGCATCAACGCCGCCATCGTCGGCGATCAACTCTACCAGTACCAGGCGATCAACCTCGGCTTCACGGTGCACTCCGGCGCGACGTTGTACCTCGCGGTGGTGCGGGAAGCGCATTCGATGAGCCTCGAACGCTTCATCGATGCGCTCGGTGAGGTGCAGCGCCATGCCGTCGCGCACAAGCTTCGCGCCGGCGAATCGTCCGGAGCGACGCTCGCGTTCTCCAGCATGGCCCGTTGGGACGTGATCCGGCACATTCCCGTTCTGCCGCCGCATACGAGCCTGATCGTCGCCCATGCCGCCCCCCGCGCCGCGGGCGGCGCCGTCCTGGGTGCGAGCTACGATCACCGGTTGCTGACGGGCTTCGATGCCGTGGGCGTGCTGCGCGCGCTGGCGCAGCCGCCCGGACGGGCCTGAGCGTCCGCGGGCTTCCGGCTGCCGATGAGCCGTCTCTACCGACTTCTGGCGAAGTCACCGAACTACGTACAGCGCTTCGGTCTTGCAGCCGGCCTGCGTTTGTTGCTCGGGGTGGAGCGGCACCTGCCGGCCCACGGCTCGACGATCCGGTCCTTCAGGGTTCCATCGCTCCCAGGTCCGGTCTATTTGCGCGACAGCATCAGCGACCACGCGGTCTTCTGGCAGTGCCTCGTTCGCTGCCAATACGACACCCGGGGCTTCGTTCAGCATGAGCGGCTGGCGGCGGAGTACCGACACCGCCTGAGCCGCGGGCAGCGTCCGCTCATCGTCGACTGCGGCGCCAATATCGGCCTCGCCTCCGTGTGGTTCGCCGACCAGTACCCCGAGGCGCGGATCTATGCCATCGAACCCGATGCGGAGAATGTCGCGCTGCTGGAACGCAATGTGTCGCCGTTCCGAGATCGCGTCGTCGTCCTCAGAGGCTGCATATGGGACGAGCACGAAACGCTGCGGATCGCCAATCCCCGTGCGGGTTCGGCCGCGTTCCGGGTAGAACCGTCGTCTGCCCCCGGCAGCGAAGGGTTGAGCGCTTACACGGTTCGCGACGTGTGCGACATGGCCGGCGTAAGCGCCCCGTTCATCGTCAAGGTCGACATCGAAGGAGCCCAGAAGCAGCTCTTTCGGACCAATACCGAATGGGTAGCCGGCACGTCGCTCATTGCGCTCGAGCTCGACGACTGGCAACTGCCCTGGGCCGGCACGAGTCGCCCGTTCTTTTCGTGCGTGAGCCGCTTCGATTTCGACTACCTCATCGCCGGCGAGACCATATTCTGCTTCCGCGACGCCACGAGAGCCGTGACGAACGACGACGGCTCGGCCGCGGCTCCGCAGAAGGTAACCGCTGCGCTCTGTGGCGGATCCGGAAGCTGAGGCGCCATGCAACTCGATCGCGATTCGGTGAGGCAGGCGATCCGCGCCAAAGTCATCGCGCTGGCGAGAGCCCTCAACATCGACGCGAGCAGACTGCGCGACGACGATATCATCCCCGCCACGGGCTATCTCGACTCGACCGCGATCCTGGAGCTGGTGGTCTGGTACGAAACGACTTATGAGCTTCCGCTCGAGCAGGAAGAGATCAACATCGACAACCTCGGATCGATCGACGCCATGACGGAGTTCCTGCTCCACCGAAAAGGGATCGGGACGGGCTGACCATGGCGGCCATCGCGGCGGTCGTCCTGTGGCTCGTGGCGAGCGGTGCGCTGCTCGCTCTAGCGTATCGTCGCGTGCTTCTTGCCGCGTGGCGCGAGCCCGTCCTCCGCGTGCCGGTCCTGATCCTGGAAAGCGACGATTGGGGTTACGGACCGTTGTCACAAGCCGACCGGCTGGACCGGATTGCGGAGCTGCTCGCACGCTTCCGCGACAGCACCGGACGGCACCCGCTCGTCACGCTCGGCGTCGTGCTGGCTGGACCGGACACCGAGCGCATGCGCGTCGAAGGATGCCGGCAGTACCGGCGGCTGACGATTACCGATCCGCGCCTGGCCCCCGTGCGGGATGCCATGGTTCGCGGCGCTGCTCGCGGCGTGTTCTCGCTGCAGTTTCACGGCCTCGAGCATTTCCGGGCCGACAGCGTGATTCGCACCGCCGCAAGCGACGGGAGCGTTCGGCAGTGGCTTGTCGGTGCTCCGTTCCCCGCAACCGAGCAGCTCCCCCCTGCGCTGCAGAGCCGATGGATCGACGCGAGCGTTCTGCCTTCGAAGTCCCTGCCCGCAAGCGAAGCGGCCGCCGCCGCCATGGAAGAAGCGCGCGTGTTCGCTGCCATCTTTGGCATGGCGCCGGAGGTCGTCGTGCCTTCTACGTTCGTCTGGACCGAGGCCGTCGAATCGGCGTGGGCCGCCGCCGGAGTGCGCGTGATCGTGACGCCCGGAGTGCGCAACGAGAGCCGCGATGCGCAAGGACGCGTTGTGGCCTCGGGTCCGGCCTTCTTCAATGGGCAGACCGGGCCGCACGGCGTGACGTACGTCGTGCGCGACGCCTACTTCGAGCCGTCACTCGGGCAGACCCACGAACAGGGCGTCGCTGCGCTGCGCGCGAAGGCGATGGCGGCCCGTCCCGCTCTCCTGGAGATGCATCGCCTGAACTTCATCGGCGACGCCACGGAGACACAGAAGGCCCTCGAAGAGCTCGAGAAGCTGCTGCGCGCTGTCACGGCGTCTTTCCCCTCGCTTCGCTTCATGAGCACGGCAGAGCTGGCGCGTCAATGCCGCGAGCGGTCGCCGCTGATCGATCCGCGGCCGCGTGCCCGGCTGCACTTCCTCATCCGCCGCCTCGCCGAAGTGTCGCGGCTGCGCAAGCTGGCCTGGGCGACCGGCGTGGCGCTCCCGGTTTGGCTGGCGTACGTTCTGACTCGTCCTGGAGATCGCGCTTTCCCGGAGCCGGACCGCGTGATGCCCGCCGCAGCGTTGCGCGCCGAGGTCTCGGATCCCGCAGCGCTCCCGGATCGCGGCAAGCACGAGGACCGCACCGAGGCATGAGCGGAATCTGCGGCTGGTTAGGCGCCACCTCGGATCAGGACGAAGCGCCGGCCATCGTCGACCGCATGCAGCGGGCGCTGCGAGATCACGAAGGCGAAGCTCCGGCTTCGATCGTGCGCGGCGGCTCCGCCGTGGCGGCGCAGGCCGGTGTCCGCCCATCGCTCGCCCAGCAGAGCGATGACCTGCTTTGCGCGCTGGAGGGCCGCGTGCGCTGGCGCCGTGCCGAGCTGGCGATGCTTGCCGCGGAGCGGGGTCCATGCGTGGCGCTTGCCGAGGCGTATCGCCGCTACGGCGCGGCGTGTCTCGACGAGATGTCGGGGCCGTTCGCTGCCGCGGTCGTCGACACGAAGGACGCCAGCGGGCTCATCGCGATCGACCGCCTCGGCACGCGCACGCTCTGCTACGCGCACTCCCGCGGAGCGCTCGTCTTCGGCTCGAATGCGACCAGCGTGATCGCGCATCCCGCGGTGGGGCGCTCGCTCAGCCGCCAGGCGATCTTCAACTACCTTTACTGCCATGTGATTCCCAGCCCGGGCACGATCTACAGCGCCGTCCGGAAGCTCCAGCCTGGCGAATGCGTGACGCTTCGCGACGGAAAGTTCGAGAACCGCTTCTACTGGCGACTCGACTACCACGACGAGGACAAGGTCGCGGTCGACGAGCTCGAAGAGCGGCTGCGCTCGTCGCTGAAGGGCGCGGTCGGGCGCGCGATCGACGGAGCGTCGAACGTAGGCGCGTTCCTGTCGGGCGGCACCGACAGCTCCACGGTCGCGGCGATGTTCGCGGCGCTGACCGGCGAGCCTCCCCGAACGTACTCGCTCGGCTTCGCCTGGGAAGGATTCGACGAGATGAAGTACGCGCGCATCACTGCGCGGCACCTCGGCGCGCGCGCCCGCGAGTATTACGTCACGCCACAGGACATCGTCGAGGCGATACCGGTCATCGCCCGCGCCTACGACGAGCCGTTCGGCAACGACTCCGCCGCGCCGACGTACGTCTGCGCTCGCATGGCGCGCGCCGACGGGATCGACACTCTGCTGGCGGGGGACGGCGGCGACGAAATTTTCGGGGGCAATACCCGTTACGCCAAGCAGAAGCTGTTCGAGGCCTACGGCGCCATTCCGGGCGCCCTCCGCCGGGGGCTCGTCGAACCGCTGGCGTTCGCGCTTCCGGGGCACGAGCGCATCACGCCGCTTCGCAAGCTCGGGAGCTATATCCGCCAGGCGGCCGTTCCCCTGCCCGACCGGCTCGAAACCTACAACTTCCTCAACCGTGCGCCGCTCGCCGATATATTCGAGCCGGATTTCCTCTCGGCCGTCGATCCGGACGAGCCGCTCGAGATGCTGCGCGAGGTCTATCGACGCACGGCATCGTCCTCGCCGGTCAACCGGATGATGCACTTGGATCTGAAGATAACGCTGGCCGACAACGACCTGCGCAAGGTCTCGCGCATGTGCGATATCGCCGGCGTCGACGTCCGCTATCCGATGCTCGACGACGACCTGGTCGAGCTCTCCGGCGAGATTCCCTCCGCTCTCAAGGTGAAAGGCTTCAGGCTTCGCTGGTTCTTCAAGCGAGCGCTTAAGGACGTGCTGGCGCCGGAAACCATCGCCAAGACCAAGCACGGCTTCGGCATGCCGTTCGGGCCGTGGCTCAACGCCCACGCGCCACTCGCCGACCTCGTGTACGGCAGTCTCGATGCCTTCCGCCGTCGCGGCATCCTGAGACCCGCCTACATCGATACGGTGCGCCACTCGCACCAGGCCGATCACGCGACCTACTTCGGCATCATGATCTGGGTGATCGCGCTGCTCGAATGCTGGCTCGCCGAGCGGCAACTATAGCGAGAAGGACTCGCAACCTTTATGCTGTTGACAATCGGTTATTTCCTCGGCACTCACGAGGACTGGGGCGGTGCCAGCCGCGCACTGCTCAACTTCGTCCGGAGCATCGACCGGCAACGGTTCCGTCCGATCGTCATCCTCACCAAGAGTGGTGCACTGGCGGATCAACTGGACGCCGACCGCATCGACTGGCTCGTCTGGCGGACGCACGACCGGGGATCCAATCTTGCCCGCTACGCGGCCGATATCTGGCGAGCTACAAGATTCTTCAAGGAACATGCGCTGCAGATCCTGCATATCAACCTCGGCACCATCGGCTGGAAACCGGCGGAAGTGCTCGCCGCGCATCTGCTTCGGATTCCGGTCATCAATCACCTGCACGTGCCATTCGGCAGGCCTTCATCCTTCATCCGCTACTCCTCCGCGGTCGTTGCGGTGTCCAGGTACGTGGCCGACCATTCCGAGTCGTTGGGCGTCGCGAAGCATGTGATACACAACATCTCGGATGTCGACCGTTTCGGCAGCGGTGTCGACCTGCGGCGGGAGCTCGGATACGCAGAGAACGACGTGATCGTCGCGTTCCTAGGGCAGATGATCAAGGTGAAGGGGTTGGAGTTGTTTGTAGAGATCGCAACGCGCATCGCCGACGAACGCGCGAAATTCGTCGTGGCAGGCCCGTTGCGGAGGACGGAGGACGCCTACACCGAGGCGGAGGTGCACGAGCTCGTCGCGCGGGACCCTCGGATCCGCTACATCGGATATCGCACCGACGTGGAGAATCTGTACGCGACGGCCGACGTCGTCGTCATGCCCTCGCAGTGGGATGAGCCTTGCGCGATGGTGCTGTTCGAAGCGGCGGCCGCGGGAAAGCCCGTGGTGGCGACCGCCACCGGCGGAACGCCCGAAATCCTTCGACACGGAGAGACCGGCTTTCTCGTCGATCGGCACGATGCGGCGGGCATGTCGCAATTCGTGGCGCAACTGGTTGGTGATCGCGCACTGAGGCAGCGCATGGGCGAAGCGGCCCGCTACCTCGCCCGAGCCTCGCTCGCCGTCGATCCTGTGCGGCAGATCGAGGACTTGTACTCGGCTCTCGCAAGGAAGTAGGTTGCCGGCCCAGCCGAGCGGTGCCCGGCCGCGTGGGCGAGCGGACGGTCAGAGTCGGCTCGGCGTCTGCCGGTTCAGTCCTTCACCACGTAGTATTTCCAGGTGGACTTGTGGTGGGGAAGGACCGGCTCCCGCTTGTCGGCGAAGAATTCGTCGATCGCCCGGCGGGCGCCCGTCCAGCGCGGATCTGCGTACTCGTCGAACATGATGATGCCGCCCTTGGCAACCTTGTCGTAGAGCGTCTCGAGCGACACCTTGTAGGATTCGTAAAGGTCGCCGTCCAGATGCAGCAGGGCGATCCTTCCGTCGTAGGACGCCAGAGTCTTGTCGAAAAAACCCTTCACCAGCCGTACCCGGTCTCGGATCGTCTGTTCGGAAATCCGCCCGTCACGCAGTACGCGCAGTACGGTCTCGGGCGGGTTGGCCCAGAAGTCCTTCCCGGTGATCGGAGTCGTTCCGTCTTCGGGTGCAGGGTCCGGAAAACCCTCGAACGAGTCGAAGCCGTAGTACGTGCGCTGTACCCCGAGGTACTCGCTCAGAAGCAGGAAGAGCAGTGCTCCATGACCGACGGACACCCCGCATTCGACAATGTCTCCTTCGATATCCCGGACTCTCGTCAGCTGGTCGAGAAAGTAGAGGCACCGCCAGAGACTGCCCCGATAGATTCGAGGAAGAAACGGCGATTGGTTGTAATCGGCGGGAATCGTCTCTTCGAGCGGATCGACGCGCTCGATCTTGAGACCGACAGCGTGAAACCCGCGCTTAACAAGCTTCTTCAACACGAGGATCCTTTCACCGCAGTCCGCTGCTACTCCCTTCTCGCGGGCCAGATGCGACGGGCCCAGCACTGGTCTGGTTCTCGAGACACTCCACTGAAAGACTTTGGAACCTACTATCCGGGGGTCGAAGCCGGCTGACCGATCGGGTGCGGCTGCATTTTGCTCGAAACGGGCTGCGCAACACGACCGAAGGACTCCGTGATCAGCACCGTCTTACACAAGACCACTAGGGCGATCAGCGTGTAGTAGTAGTCGAAGTACGCGAGCCCGAGGAACGCGCCGGCGCTCGCGTATCCCACGAGGCTCACCTGGACCATGGCCGATAGGTCCGCGAGCCAGCGTCGCTCCCGGTCGCGGCGCGCGCGCTTGATCACCCAGCTCGCGGTGCGCCACGTCATCAGGCCCAGCAGGAGGAAGATCGCAAGGCCGATGAACCCGTGGTCGCCGAGCACCTCGAAATAGATGCTGTGCGAGTCGTGCACGTCGCCGGGATCCGGCGCGTACAGCTTGAACGTGTATTCGTGGAACGAGTCGAAGCCGCCGCCGAGCGGCCGGTCCTTCGCCATGTTGAACGCCATCTTCCAGGCGTTGATCCGCCCCATGGCGGACGCGTCGGTCTGGTAGGTGCTGATCGTCTCCATCCGGTCGTACCATTCCTGCGGCATGACCATCAGCACCAGGCCCACCGCGAGCCCGCCCAGCAGCGCCGTGAAGATCTTGTTGCGGCTCTTGAGCCAGAGGAACGTACCCATCGTCACGAGCCCCAGCAGCGCGCCTCGGGACTGGCTCCCGACAGTGGCAACCGCGCAGAGCAAGCTCGCGGCGGCGAGGCCGCCGCGGATCCAGAAGCTCCGCGCCGCGAGCTGCAGGTAGCGAAGCAGCGGGATCGTCATGATGAGCGCGAGCCCCATCTCGTTGTCGCCGCCGATGAAGCTGCCCTCGGGTCCGCGTACGTGATAAACGCCGCCGTGGACGATCGTGAAGATTCCGCCCTTGACGCCGTAGAAGCCGATCGACAGGGCGATGACCCATACCAGCAGGTTCAATCTCTCCCTGCTCTGCATCACCATCATGGTCACATAGACCATGAGCAGGATCTTCCAGAACTGGTTCATCTTCTCCCAGGCCAGCGCCGGATAGATTGCTTGCAGGCTCGTAGCGAAGACCCAGGTGATGAAGAGGAGGAGCAGGACCGACTCGCGGGTCCAGGGAATTTTCTTCGGCTCGCGCGACATGAGCAAACCGAGCAGAGTCGTGAGCGCGACGATCATCGCGAAAGGCATCTCGTAGGCGAACGACCACGTGAGCCGATGCGGATTCATGAAGCTGATCCAGGTCCATTCGAGGATGCCCAGGTACGGCCGGAACAGGATGAACGGCAGCGTACCGAAGATGAACGCGGTGAGAACGATGTCTCTCATCGTGCCTGGCTCTCGGTCAGGTCCGCCCGCGGCTGCTGGCCGGCAATGTCCGCAGCCGGCGCAGGATACCAGCGCACGCGCGGCGGCAGCGCGAGTCCCTTGAGCAGCCCGTTCCTCATGCGGCGCGCGAGCTCCCGCTCCTCGCGCCAGCCGCGCTGCCGGACCTGGTACAGTCGTCCTCTCTCGGGTTGTCGCTGGCCGAGCGCTTCTCCGCGCTCGAGTCGATCCAGCATCTCGACATAGGCCTCGGCGCTGTCCCGCACGCCGCGCCAGAAGAGCGTCAGTTCGTCGTCGCGCTCGGTCACCTCGGGACTGACGTGCGCGATCAGCGTTCCCGTATCGATGCCCGCGTCGATCCGATGCAGCGTGCAACCGACCTGCGCCGGCTCGCCGTTGTAGAGCGCCCAGAAGGTGCAATCGGCGCCCCGATAGTGCGGCGAGAGCCCTCCGTGCAGGTTGAAGATGCCGAGTCGCCCGCGGGTGAGCAGCGGACCCCGGATCAGCGACGTCCCGAAGACCGCGATCACATCCGGACGCAGGCGATCGGCCATGGCGACGACGTCCCGATGGTCGACGCTCGGAACATTGACGGCCAGGTCCTCCCGCGTCAATCGCGGCGGGGTGGCGCCGAAAAAGAAGCGCGCCTCGCCCTCGCCCCGGTAGCGGCGCCGATCGCGGAGCCAGCGCCAGGCCTTGCGCCAAAGATGCGCGGGCCGGAGCACGCGCTTCGCCTTGGCAACACTCCACGGTGTCCCTGTCTCCTGCACGATGGCCAGCGCGCGGCCGCCCTCGCACAGCCGGTTGGCCACGTACAGGTGTCGCGGCGAGCGCCCGCAGAGGATCATGACCGAGAGGCTAGACATGCGTCATGGCCTCGTCGCGAGCCGCCGGCGCGAGGACCGGCGGCACGGATCGCCCGGACCGGTCCATCATCAGCGCGTCGGCGAGGAATTTGGTCGCCCAATTGGGAAACTCGAACCGCGAATAGCCGCCCCAGATCGGCGCCGACCCGGCGATGGCGCCACGGGCGACGTCG
>DATJBM010000032.1:0-67576 GCA_035515295.1 Casimicrobiaceae bacterium
CGGCACGGCCTCCTGGCCCACCTGCGCCCCCAGATCGTGGAACTCCGCGACGAACGCCGGCGGCAGCGCTTCGTGCCCCGGCGCCGCGGCGAAGAACGGCGGCACCAGCGCCTCGCTCGCGCTCGCCCCGGCCAGCGGCGAGACCGCGCCGTCGAGCGCCGCAATCACGTACGTCGGCAGCACGCCGAAGGCGAGGCAGAGCACCGCCAGAATGCCGATGGGAGCGAGCGCGCCGCGCGTCGGCTCGACCAGGCGGCGGCCTCCGTCCATGCGCCGCATGCCGAGAAAGCCCATCGCGAACGCCTTGACGAAGCAGGTCACGGCGAGCGCCGCGGTGAGCGCCAGCGCCGCGCCGCAGAGCGCGAAGACGATCTTCGCCTCGATCGAGCCGAGCTCGGCGGAGCGCAGCATGGTCTGCAGCGTGAGCCACTCGCTCGCGAAGCCGTTGAACGGAGGCAACCCGGCGATCGAGAGCGTTCCCGCGAGGAAGCCGAGCGCGGTCAGCGGCATCGAGCGGATGAGCCCGCCGAGCCGATCGATGTCGCGCGTTCCCGTCTCGCCTTCGATCACGCCGACGCCGAAGAACAGCAGCGTCTTGTACAGCGAATGGTTGGCGAGGTGATACAGCGCCGCCGTCAGAGCTATGGCCGCGAGCGCGGGATGACCCGAGGTGACGAACACCATCCCGGCGCCGAAGCCGGCCACGACGATGCCGACGTTCTCGATCGAGCTGTGCGCAAGCATCACCTTGAGATCGTTGTCGGTCGTGGCATAGAGGATGCCGATCAGCGCGGAGGCCGTGCCCACGGCGAGCGCGACCAGCCCGGGCTCGACGCCGATGGCGGGCATGAGATCGGCGTTGACCCGCAGGATGCCGTACAGGCCGAGGTTGAGCGTCGCGCCCGCGAGCACCGGAACGAAGGCGCTGGAGGCCGCAGTATAGGCGCGCGGAAGCCACGAATTCACGGGCACCAGTCCGGCCTTGACGCCGAAGCCGAAGAAGGTGAGCAGGAACGCCGCCCAGTGCGCCTGCGCGCTCATGGCCGGCGACGCAGCGCGCAGCGCGGGGAAGCCGAGCGAGCTCGCGCCCAGCGCGATCACGAGGAATCCCAGCGCGACCGCCACCGTTCCCGCTTCGCCCAGCCCGAGCAGGAGATAAGCCGCGCCCGCGCGGCCGCTCTCGCCGCCGCGCGCTGCGGCGATGAGCAGGTAGCACAGGATCGACATGACCTCCCAGGCGAGCAGAAAGGTGAGCGCGTCGCCGGCGAGGTAGATGAGCGCGATCGCGGCGTAGAGCGCGAGCAGCATGACCGTGAAGGACCGCTCGTTGCCGCGCAGCCGCTCGGCGTTAAGCTCCCGCGCCGCGAAGATCGAGGCCGGCGCGAGCACGAGCCCGGTCACCGCGATGAACAGCGCCGAGAGCCGGTCGCAGGTGAGCGCGAGCGTCGTCAGGTTCGACACCGGCCAGAGCGCCAGCGTGAACGCATCCGCGGCCACGAGGACTCGCCCTCCGCCCCACGCGAGCGCCAGCGCGGCGAGCGAGCCCGTCCAGGCGAGCACCGGACCCTGGCGCGCGGCCGGCGCCGCGAGCGAGAGCAGCACACCGAGCGCGCACAAGGCGAAGAACGCGGCGAAGAGCGTCTGCGCGGTCACGCGCTCTCCTTGGCGTCGGCCGCGGTCAGAGCGGCCGGGGCAGCGGACGCCGCAGGCTTGCGCCCCACGGCCACGAGCAGACCGTGCAGTATCGCGAGCGGCGGCGGTGGGTTCCCGGGCACTTCCACGTCCACCGGAAGCACTTCGGCGACACCGTTTGCGCACACGAAGCTGTCGGCGAAAACGCCGCCGGAAAGCGCGCAGGCGCCGACCGCCACCACGCGCTTCGGCGTCGGCATCGCGGCGTGAATCTTCTGCAGCGCGAAGCGCATGTGGTCGGTGACCGGGCCGACGACGAGCAGCACGTCGGCGTGACGCGGCGTGGGCGTGATGAAGAAGCCCAGGCGATGCATGTTGTAGTACGGATTGTTGAGCTGCTTGACCTCGTTCAGGCACGCGCCGCAGTCGCCGGCATCGACCACCAGGATGTGGATCGAGCGGCGGAACTCGGAGCCGAGCCGATGTTCCGCTCCGGCGTGCGGCGTCTCGAACGCCCACTCGTAGGTCGAATCCCAGGCGAGCGGTCGCGCGAGGCCGCGCGCGCAACGGTAGGCGTGGATACAGCGGCGGGGGTCGACCGCGATCCTTCCGTCGACGTGGCGCAGCGCGCCCGTGGGACAACGTGCGGCCAGCGCCGCGGCTGCGGCGCCCAGCTCGCCTCCCGCGGGAAAGCCCGGCGTCACGCCGGGAGCCCGCTCCGCTCCGTCGGGATAGGCGGTGGTCTTGACGCCCGCGCGCAGGCCCTTGACGACCCATCGGCTCATGCGACCCCCACGCGCGCGGCGAGCGCCGCGTCGCCGCCCCCACCGGGGACCCAATTCGCGCCTTGAGACGGCCATGCGGCGCTCATGCACTCGCCCAAGTCGTGTCTCGTGTGCTCATCGCTTCACGCACGCTTCTCGACCGATTGGCTCATAGATCGTTTTCCGCGGCGGACAGATCGAACGTCGACAGGATGATCGGGAAGTCCTGGAACGCGAACTTCTCCGCCGCGAGGTGGAACGAGTGCCAGTTGGTGAACGACGGCGTGATCGGCCGGTAGCGCGCGATCGTTCCGCGCTCGTCGAGTCGCACCCAGTGGAACGTGGCGCCGCGCGGCGCCTCGACGGCGCCGAGCGCCGCACCCGCGCGCGGCGCGACGGCAACCCGGACCTCCGCGCCATTCGGCAGCGCGCGGACGGCCTGGTCCATGATCCGTACGGACTGGCGCGCCTCGGCGAAGAGCACGCGCAGGCGCGCGTAGCCGTCGCCCTCCTCTTCGCTCGGCACGTCGAAGGCGAACGCTTCGTAGCCGCCATAGGGACGCACCCGCCGGAGGTCGCGCGACAGCGCGGACGCGCGCGCGACGGGCCCCACCAGGCTGTAATCCCTGGCGGTCTCGGGGCGGATCACGCCGACTTCCTCGAGCCGGTCGAGGAAACTCGACGAGATGCGAAGCTCGCGTTCGAGCGCATCGAGTCCCTTGAGGATCTCCTGCGCCCGGCCCAGCGCCTGGCGGCACGCGTCGGTCGGAAGATCGCAAAGCAATCCGCCGGCCGAAAGCAGGCCGAAGAGATAGCGATGGCCGGTCAACTCGGCCGACAAGCGCAGCAGGTCCTCCTCAAGGATCCCCGCCTGGCTGCTGGCCACGACGAGCGCCGTGGATTCGCAAATCTCCTGGATCGCGCCGGCGTGCTGCCGCAGGCGCTCGAGCTCGGCCAGGAAGACGCGCAGGACGCGCGCCCGCGGCGGCGCCTCGCTGCCGCAGATCGCCTCGACGGCGTGGCAGAAGGCCAGTCCGTGGGCGAAGGCCGTGGTCGCCGCGAAACGCTCCGCCAGCAGCAGCGCAGTGTCGACGGTCCTGCCTTCGGCCAGCTTCTCGATCGCGCGCCACTTGTAGTAGAGGCGCGTCGACGAGCGGATGACGTCCTCGCCCACGGTCTCGAGCAGGAAATGCACCGATTCCGTGACGCCCGAGAACTTCGGTCCGATCGGCATGACGAAGGCGCCCGCCTCCTCGACGATGCGTCGCGGCCGCCAGTCCTCGGCCGGCCTTCGGTGACGCATGGCGGCCTCGGCGTCGAAGCCCCGGCGCATCGGCTCCACGTTCTCCTGCCATACGTCGTCGTGAAGGACGAAATCGCCCAGGCGCGGATGGCCTTGGAAATGCACGCCGTAGAGATCCTCGGCAACCCGCTCGTGCCAGTCGGCGGCGTGCACCCATTCGACCACGCTGGGGAAGACCCTCTCGTCGAGCGGCGCGCTCACGAGCACGTAGACCCAGCCGCCCTCGCCGCTCGCGTAGAACAGGTAGCGGAGCTGCCACTCGCTGGGGCCTTCCTCGACGATGATGCCGGCGAAGCCGTAGCCCCAGTCCTGGAACAGCAGCCGGCAGGCCTCCGGCAGGACCTCGCGCGCACAAGCGAGCTCGGTGGTCGACGTCGGCCGGTCGGAGCGCATCCGCGCGCGTCCGGGCCAGCGGCGGGAGATCTCGGTCTCGAGCTGCTCGGGCTTCACGGGCGCCTCATCTCGCGAGCGCCGCGGCGGCCAGCGTGAGCAGCCGGTGCAGCGGCTCGGGCACGTAGACGCCCAGCACCAGCACGGGCACCGCCGCGAGGACGAGCGCCAGAGCGCAGCTCGCCGGCAGACGGAACGGCGCGTGCGGCGCCGAAGGGGCTTCCTCTTCGCCCGGCGTATCGGCGGGCGCGCCGAACACCATGCGGTTCACGTGCACCATGACGCCGAAGAAGGCGATGGCGATGAACAGAGCGAGCAGCGCGGTCGCCAAGTACTGGCCTTGCTCGAGCCCGGCCTTGAGGATCGCGAACTCGCTTAAGAAAACCGCAAGCGGCGGCGCGCCGGTGATCGCGAGTCCGCCAAGCACCAGCGCCGTCCCCGCCGCCGGCGAGCGGCGAATGAGCCCGCGTACGCTGGCGATGTCGCGCGTGCGAACGGCGAGCAGCGCGGCGCCGGCCGCGAAGAAGCAGAACGACTTGGTCACCGAATGATTGACGATCTGCTGCATCGCGCCGTAGTCCGCCGCCGACGCGCCGAGCCCGATCGCGGTGAGGATGATGCCCATGTGCTCGACGGTGGAGAAGGCGAACAGCCGCTTGTAGTCGTGCACCTGGAGCAGCAGGAACGCGGCGAAGCCGACCGACAGCAGTCCGAGCACCAGCGCCCAGCCCTCGACGTGCGCGCCCGGCACCGCTTCCATGACCGGGAACAGTCGCAGGATAGCGTACAGGATCGCCGTCGTTTCGACCCCGGAGAGCAGAGCGCACACCGGCGAGGGCGCCTGGCTGTGGGCGTCCGGCAGCCAGGTATGCATCGGCACGAGACCCACTTTCGTCCCGAGCCCGATCAGGATCAGGAGGAACGCCGTCTGCAGGAGGATCGGCGGCATGCGCGGCGCAGCGGCGATGAGCCCCGTCCAGGTGTACGTTCCGCCGCCGCCCGCCTGCATCGCCGCGAAGAGCACGAGGAAGCCGAGCAGCGCCACGCCGGCGCCCATGAGGGAGAGGACGACGTACTTCCACGCCGCCTCCAGCGCCTCGCGGGTGTTCTCGAACGAGACGAGCAGCGCCGAGCACAGCGTGGTCAGCTCGACCACGATCCACACCAGCGTCGGCTCGGCGAGCGCCGGGATGGCCAGCATCGAGAACACGAACAGGTTGTAGTTGGCGTAGTAGAGCCGCAGCTTCTTCGGCCTCAGATTCTCGTGCCCCATGTAGCCGACCGAGTAGATGGCGGCGGTGGTCGCGACGAGCGCGATCAGCAGCAGGATCAGCGCGCTCAGTCCGTCGACCGCGATCCAGTTCGACCACGCCGGGTCCGCCAGCTCCTTCGGCGCACCGACGGTTACCACCTGCCAGGCGAGACGCGCCACCAGGACGAGGTTCGCGACGCAAAACGCCACCGTGACGCCTGGCACCCAGCGTCTGCCGGCAGGAATCAGCACCAGCAGCGCCGCGATGACCGGCAGCGCCAGGATGACGACGACGCTCACGGCTGAACCTCGGCTTCGGGTTCCCCTGCGCCTCTCTCCCGCAGGCTCGCCAGCTCCCCGACCGCCGTCGTGCCGACGTGCCGCTGCACGGCGCGCACCAGCACGCCCATGATGAACACGATGATGAGCCCGTCGGTCGCGATCGCGAGCTCGATCAGCATCGCGAGGTCGCGGGCGATCGAGATGCCGGCGAGAAAGGCCCCGTTCTCCATCGCCAGGATACCGATCAGCAGCGGCAGCGCCTCGCGCCGCACGGTGAGCGTGAAGGCGCCGAGCAGCAGGCCGGCGACGCCGATCGGCACGTTGGGACCGCGGAACTCCGGCCCCACCGCGTTGGCGAGCGGGATGCCGAGAAAGTAGGCGAATACCGCCAGTGCGAGCGCGATGGTGAGCGTTACGGGGATGTTGAGCGCCTGGTCGATCTCGCGGCGCGTGTAGACCTCCGCCGGCGAGGTCTTGCGCAGCAGCCACGGGACGATGATCGGCTTGCTGACGAGGTTCACCAGCGCCACGCCGTAGAGGTGCCCCGACCCGTAGCGCAAGCCGAGGAGCGCGGCTGAGGCGGCGAGCAGCAGCGACTGGACGATGAACAGCATCAGGCAGCCGCGCGCCTGGCGCATCGCCACGATGCCGAACGCGGTGAGCAGGAACAGCCCGCAGGCGAGCGCGTTCAGGTTCTCGAGCAGCTCCTTGGTCGCGTCGCTCATGGGTTCAGAACGCGAACACCTGGGCGATCATCGCCGCCACCGAGGTGACGAATGCGGCGCCGAGGAACTCGACGATGCGGAACAGACGCAGCTTGGCGAGCGAGGACTCGATCACGACCAGCACCAGCAGCAGGCAGAAGATCTTGAACAGCACCATGGGTATGGCGAGCAGGACGGCTCCCGGCGTCTGCTCGCTCGCGAGCCCCCAGGGCATCACCAGCACGTTCAAGTAGATGCACATCAGGACGAAGAACTTCATCTGTCCGCCCCACTTCACCAGCGCGAACCCGCGCCCCGAGTATTCGAGCGACTTCGATTCGTCGATCATCGCCAGCTCGAAGTGACCGGTCGGATTGTCGACGGGAATGCGGCCGCCCTCGGCCAGAATCAGCATGAGGAAGGCGAGCATGAGCAGCACGTGCGACGGCGCGAAGAAGTTCGCGAGCGGCGTCACCCACTTCTGCTGCACGATGTAGGGAATGGTCGAGCCGGCGACGAAGGAAACGGTGAAGAACACGATCATGAACACCGGCTCGGCGAGGAATCCCACCATGCGCGTGCGGCTGGCGCCGATCGGTCCGTAGGGATTGGCCGTGTCCACGGCGGCAAGCGTGGCGAAGAACCCGCCCAGGGCCAGCACGAAGCCGCCGCCCAGCATGTCGCCCATGAAGGCGAAGAACAGCGGATAGCTGGTGAGCACCGGGATCAGCAGCGCGACGAAGATCGGCGTGACGAAGACGATGTAGGGCGTGAAGCGGAAGATCCACGAGCTGTCTTCGGACACGACCTCGTCCTTGTGGAAGAGCTTCCACAGGTCGCGATACGGCTGGAAGACGCTGGGGCCGCGCTTGGACTGCACGATCTCCTTCATTCGCGCGAGCACGCCCGCGGCGAGCGGCGCGAAGGCCATCACCACGAGGACCTGCAGCACGTTGAAGGCGATGCGCTCGGCCATGGTCCCGTGAGTTCAGCGCCTCGGCGCGCGCCGAGAAACGGCGAAAGCGCATGCGTCCGCGTGCGGCCGCGCCGGTTTTCGGCGCGCAGGCGGCAAGAGGTACTCGCGGGATCGCATCGCAGACAGCCTCTGGCATCCGCTCAGGGCACGGCCCTGCTCGTTACGGCACGGTCAAGCGGAGCGACTTACAGAACCGTCAGACGCTCGCCCACGCTTGCCACCATGACATGACAAACGTAGGCGTCATCAGCCATTGCGGCGGTTAGAGGAGGACGGCCATCTCCTGAATGCCTTGTTAGTCTAAGCCAATCCGCGAAGCCGACGCAAGGTCTGCACGCGCTGCGATCGCAACGCGGCGCGCGCCCGTGCAACGGTGCAACACCGAGGATCGATCACGCGGGATCTCGATCAGCGCGAAAGGTACGACAGCAGCGGCGAGCCGGCCTGGCGCCTGATGAGCGCGTTCTCGGCTTCACGCGCCTCGCGTGGTTCGAGCTCGACGATCCACTCCACCTCGGCGCCGGCGAGCGCGGCGATGGCGATGCCGTCGCGATACAGCACGCGGTTGTGGGTGAGCGCGGGAACCTTCGGGCCGGGCACGATCGAGCCCACGAGATTGAGCGGATCGGCCGCCGACAGCGAAACCCACGCGCCCGTGACGCCCGCGCGCCGCGTCTCGCGCAGGGCCGCGACGGCCTCGGGCAGCGCGAACTGCTCGCCGGTCATGCCGGCGATGAAACGTCCGCCGCGGATCTCGCCGCGCGCCTCGAAGCGGCGCAGCACGCGCAGCAGGTCGCGCCACGGCGGCAGCCAGGCGGCCTCGCGCTCGAGCAGCCGCCAGAACACCACGCCGTAGCGGCGGAGCAGCGTCCGCGCGACGTGCTCCACGACGTCGGCTTCGGCGTCGTGCACGCCGCCGATCGACGCGTGGCGCGGCGCGGGTCGACGCACCAGCGCCCAGCGACCCGCATCCTCGATGCCGAAGAGCGCGGTGCGTCGCTTCCGCCGGCCTTCGCCGAGCGGCTTGCGGCGATCCGACGGCGTGAGCAGCGCGCGCAATCCGGCGAAGCTGTCTGAGTGCACGAGACCCAGCACGACCAGCTCGGCGAGCGCATCCTCGACCTGCGTGCGCAGCATTCCCGTGCCCTCGACGATCTCGTCGTAGAAGCACGCGCCGTGGTCCTTCAGATACTCGGCGACGCGCTGTCCCCGCGCGCTTGCCGAGGAGACGTCGACCGCAACCGGCACGGCGCGGTGCCACAGCGCGAGATTGCGCCGCGGCACGAGCGTCACGGGCGTCGTGCGGATGGGACCCGCGTGCGCTCCGGCCGAGCGCGATGTGGGCACGGTGAGGCGCGTCCACGCCGCACGCCCGGCGAGGCACAGATCGTCGAGCCAGGTGAAATCGTAGTTGTCCAGGCGCGCGGGAAGGACCTCGGCTTCCCACGCCGCGGCCGGCGCCTCGAAGCCTTCGAGCTGCGTCAGCAGCGCGGCGAGCGCGTCGGGACCTTCGCGCCGCTCGGCGGGAACGACATGCTGCCAGCGGCTCAGGAAACGCATGAAGTCCTGCGCCGACACCGGCTCGATCTCGGCTCGCAGCCGCTTCACCGTGTAGCGATGGATGCGCGCCAGCAACGCCCGCTCGCACCACTCCATGTCGCCGGCCGCGGTGAACGCGCCCTGCATGGCGCAGCCCTCCGCGGCGAGCTTCGCCAACGCCGCGTCGATGTCCGCACGCGAGACCGACAGGCAATCGGCCAGCGCGTGAGCGGTGACCGGTCCCAGGGCTTCCAGCCGGCCGCGCACGATCTCGGCGAGCGCATCCTCGCGCGACCAAGCGTGGCGCGCGAATTCAGCCGGCGCTTCGATCGGCGGCTCCAGCTTCGCCGGGCCGTAGACGGCCGCGAGCTGCGGCAGGCGCTCGGCGGCAACCCAGAGCTGCGCGCCCGCATCGGGTACGCCGCCGACGCTCATCCGCGCCGCGCGCCGCCCGTGGGCTAGCTCCTCGAGCAGCGTCTGCCAGCCCGGATTGCGCGCGATATCTTGCGCAGTGAGGAAGCCGAGTCCGAGCAGCGCGTCATGCAGCTCGTCGCCATTCGCCGCCGTCGGCCATGCCTCCACCTGCACCCGTTCGATAGCCTCCGGATCGAGTCTTCCCAGGCCCGCCGCGGTCTCCTCGTCGAGCCAGCGCCGGCTCATCACCGCGTGGGCGCGGCGCTCCTCCAGCGGCGCGTCGTCGAGGAAGGCGTAGGGCCGCGCGCTCAGGATCTCGAGCGCGAGCGGAGACGGCTCGGTCAGATCGCGGTGCGCCACCGCGATCTCGCCCGATTCGATCGCCCGCAACACGCGCTCCAGGCCTTCGACGTCCATCGCGTCGTAGAGGCAGTCGTGCAGCGTCTGGTTCACCAGCGGATGATCGGGGATCTCGCGCTCGCCGACGATATTCTCGGCGCAGGCGATCTGATCCGGGAACACCGCAGCGAGCAGATCCTCGGAGGCCATGCGCTGCAGCTGCGGCGGCACTTTCTTCCCGCCGCGGAAGCGCGGCAGCGCGAGCGAGGTCGCCGCCGCCCAGCGCCAGCGGGCGGTGAACATCGGCGCATCGAGCAGCGCCTGGACGAGCAGCGGGCGGACGCTGTTCGAGTGGAGATAGCGTGCGACCTCGTCGAGCGGAAAGCTGTGGCTGGTCGACAGGGAAAGCACGATCGCATCCTCGGTCGCCGCCGCCTGCAGCTCGAAGTTGAACTTGCGGCAGAAGCGCTTGCGCAGTGCCAGACCCCATGCCCGGTTGATGCGGCTGCCGAAGGGCGAATGGATAACAAGCTGCATGCCGCCGGATTCGTCGAAGAAGCGCTCGAGCACGATCGTGCGCCGCGACGGCATGACCCCGAGCGCGGCCCGCGCCGCGGCGAGATAGTCGACGAGCTGGGCCGACGCGGAGGGACCGAACGGCAACACCTGAGCGACGGCCTCCGCGCTCGCGCCCCGATCGATGCGCGCGACGACCTCGTCGCGAAGTCGCGATACGGCCTGCGACAGCTCGTCGGTCCTTCCCGGGGCCTCTCCCAGCCAGAACGGGATGGTCGGCGGCTGCCCTTTCGCATCCTCGACGCGTACGCGGCCCGCTTCCACGCGCAGGATTCGATAGGAGGCGTTGCCGAGCTGGAAGATGTCGCCCGCCAGGCTCTCGATGGCGAAGTCCTCGTTCACCGTTCCGACGGGCTGCCCGGCGGGCTCGAGCACCACCTCGTAGTCCGCGGTGTCGGGGATCGCGCCACCCGAGGTGAGCGCGGTGAGCCGCGCACCGCGCCGGCCGCGCAGCACACCGTTCACCGCGTCGCGATGCACGTACGCGGCGCGATGCCCCCGCCGCGTGCTGAAGCCTTCGGCGAGCATGCGTACGACCGCGGCGTATTCCTCGCGCTCGAGATGCGCGTACGGATCGGCGCGCCGGAATAGCTCGAACAGTTCCTCTTCTCTCCATTCGCGCGCCGCGACCTCGGCGACGATCTGCTGCGCCAGCACGTCGAGCGGCTTCGCGGGGATCGACACGGAGTCGAGCTCACCACGTCCGACCGCATCGAGCAGCGCCGCGCATTCCACCAGTTCGTCGCGCGACAGCGGAAAGAGTCGCGCTTTCGGCTCGCCGCCGACGCTGTGATTCGCGCGTCCGGCGCGCTGCAGGAAGGTGGCAATCGAACGGGTCGAGCCGAGTTGACAGACGAGCTCGACGTCGCCGATGTCGATGCCGAGCTCCAGCGACGCCGTCGCAACGAGCACGGACAGCTCGCCGTTCTTCAGCCGCTGCTCGGCCGCGAGGCGCCGCTCCTTCGCGAGGCTCCCGTGGTGGGCGGCGACCCGCTCCTTGCCGAGGAGGTCCGAGAGGTGCCGGGCGGCGCGCTCGGCCATGCGGCGCGTGGTGACGAACACCAGCGTCGTACGATGCTCTCGCGTCAGCTCGGCAAGCCGCGCGTACACCTGCTCCCACACCTCGCCCGACATGACCGCTTCCAGCGGCGAGGGCGGCAGCTCGAGCGCGAGATCGCGCTCGCGGATGTGGCCGGCGTCGACGATCGCGCACTCCGTGCGCGTCGTGCCCGTGAGGAAGCGCGCCACCGCGTCGATCGGTTTCTGCGTCGCCGAGAGGCCGACGCGGACGGGCGGCGCGGAGGTGAGCGCGGCGAGGCGCTCGAGCGAGAGCGCGAGATGGCTCCCGCGCTTGCCTGGCGCGAGGGCGTGGATCTCGTCGACGATCACCGTGCGCGTCGTCGCAAGCATCGCGCGGCCCGAGTCCGAGCCGAGCAGGATGTAGAGCGATTCGGGTGTCGTAACGACGATGTGCGGCGGACGCCTGCGCATGCCGGCGCGCTCGGCCTGTGGCGTGTCGCCGGTGCGCACCAGCGTGCGGATCTCGACGTCGGGACAGCCGCCGGCCGCAAGCTCGGCGCGAATGCCGGCCAGAGGCGCCTCGAGATTCTTGCGGATGTCGTTGGACAGCGCCTTGAGCGGAGAGACGTAGACGACGAACGTCTCGTCGGGCAACGGCGCTTCCGTCCCGCGGCGCACGAGCGCGTCGATCGCGGCGAGAAAGGCGGCGAGCGTCTTCCCGGATCCCGTCGGCGCCGCCACCAGGACGTTGCGCCCGGCCTGGATCTCTGGCCAGGCGCGCGCCTGCGCCGGCGTCGGCGCCGCGAACGTCTTGCGGAACCAGGCTTCGACCGCGGGATGGAAACTGGCGCTGCGGCTCATCGACGAATTATCGCCGATTCCGCGCCGTTCGCGCGCGGCAAGAGCGCGCGTGGATCAGCGAATGAACCGGTCGACGTAGCCGGCGCCGAGTCCGCAGTCGGCGTAATGGGCGCGGCACATCTCGATCTTGGTGAACACGTCCTCGTAGCCGGTCTGCCGTCCGGCTGCGTCGAGGTAGATCATCGCGCCCCCGATGTTGAAGAAGGTGATCATCTCTGGGCAGTCGTCGGGAACAACCAGCGTGTGGATCTCGCCCGGCGGCTCGTAGACGAAGCTGCCCTCGTCGGCGACCCAGTCGTGCTCGAGGTAACGCCAGCGCCCCTTGATCACGTAGCCGACGACGGCCATCGGATGGCGGTGCCGATGCAGCACTCCGGACTTGCGCACGCGCAGCAGGTTGCACCAGCCGCCGGTGACGGTGTTGAGCAAGAGGGGCCGGAACCATACGTCGGGCGCCTGGGGCACCCATACGCGCTCGTCGTCGGGCACCGCGGCCAGCGCGAGCTCCGGCACGATCCCGGTCGACGGAACGACCCGCGGCTCGCTCACTGCTCGGACTTGAGCGCGCGCGTGAGCTCGGAGACTTCGCGATCGACGTCGCGATCCTTGGGAAACGGCCGCCCGGCGCGCCGGTACCAGTAGCGCGCGTTGCCGAGGTCGCCCTCCACCAGGTGCACGATCCCGTGCGCCCAGCAGCCGAGCTTCGATTCGTCCTGCTGGGCGATTTCATGCGCCTTCTGCCAATCGCCCTTCTTCAGGTAGCGGATTGCGGTATTGAGCGCCATGGTTTCATGCGGCCAGATAACCGCCGTCGACGGGAAGGATCGCGCCGGTAATGAATGCCGCCGCCGGCGAGCACAGGAAAACGGCGGCGCCCGCGACATCCTCGGGTCTGCCCCACCGGCCGAGCGGCGTGCGCGAGAGGATCGTCTGCGTGCGCATGGAGTCGTCCTGCAGCGGGCGCGTCAGCGCGGTCGCGATCCAGCCCGGTGCGATCGCGTTGACGCGGATGCCGTCGGCAGCATACGCGCAAGCGAGCGACTTGGTAAGCTGGGCCACGCCACCCTTGCTCGCGCTGTACCCGGGCACCAGTGCACCGCCGAAGAAGGAGAGCATCGAGGCGGTGTTGACGATGCAGCCGCTCGTCTCGGCGAGGAGGCTGCGCGTCGCCGCGCACAGGCGCATCGTCCCGCTGAGATTGACGTCGAGCACCGCATCGAATACCTCGGGATCGTGCTCCTCTCCGCGGCGGATGATGCCGGCGCAGTTGACCAGCACGTCGAGCCGGGACAACGCGCCGACGAATGCGGCGATCGCCGCGCCATCGCGCACGTCGAGCGCCAGCGCGCGCTCCAGCCTGCCGCCGGCGCGCTCGCGCGCCGCCGCTGCTTCCACCTCCGTGGCCCCGGTGACCGTGACGCGCGCGCCGAGCGCATAGAAGGCCTCGCCGATCGCCGCGCCGATCCCGCTCGTTCCGCCGGAGACCAGCACCGCCTTGTGCCGGAATGAACCGTCGCGGAACGTGGCCGCGATCACTCGACCGACGCCTCGCCGAGAAGCGCGGTCACGTCGGCATGGCGCGGCAGCGGCGCCACCGCACCGTAGCCCGTCGTCGCCAGCGCCGCCGCGGCGTTGGCGTAGCGGGCGGCGGCGAAGGGATCGTCGCCGGCGACGAGGCGCGCGGCGAATGCGCCGTCGAAGCAATCGCCGGCGCCGGTGGCATCTATGGCATTCACGTGATGGCCGGCGACGCGCTCGCGGCGACGTCCGTCGGATACGAAACAGCCCTGTGAGCCGCAGCGCAGCACCACCCATGGTGCGCCGTCGGCGTGGCAGGCGTCGAGAATCGCATCCGGTTCATCGCGACCGTAGAGGAGCGTGGCGTCGTCGAGACTCGGCAGTGCCCAATCCGCGAGCGCGAGGCTGGCCCGGATGATCGCCCGGGCGCGCGCGAGCGGCCAGAGCTTGAGGCGCAGATTGGTGTCGTAGGAAACCCGCGCGCCGGAGTGCTTCGCCGCGTCCATCGCGGCGAAGCACGCATCGCACGCCGAGGCCGAGATTGCCTGGCTGATGCCCGACAGGTGCAGCACCTTGGCCGCGCGCACGACCTCGAGCGGCAGGTCAGCGACGCGAAGCCGGCTCGCCGCGGATCCGGCCCGAACGTAGCTGAACTCGTGCCCGGCCGGACCATGCGCGACGAAGTAGATGCCGGTGGGCGCGTCAGCATCGATCGCGACGCCGGCGGCGTCCACGCCTTCCTTGCGCCACAGCTCCAGGAACTGCCGTCCGAAGACGTCGTCGCCGACGCGCGTGACATACGCCGCGCGGGCGCCCAGCCGCGCCGCGGCAATCGCGCAGTTCGACGTATCGCCGCCGAAGCCGTGGAGATAGCTTGCGCTCGCGCCGCGAGTCTGATTGAACTCGATCAGCGGCTCGCCGAGCGCGACCAGATCGAAGCGAGCCGCCATCACGCCTTCGCGCTCAGCCCGGCGCAGGCCGCGGCAAACCGGGCGGCGATCGCGCGCACGCGCTCGGGGGAAGCTCCGGGCTGATAGAGATTCGAGCCGGTGCCAAAGCCGTTCGCGCCGACCGCCCAGTACGGCGCCATGTTGTCGGGCCGGATGCCGCCGACGGGAAGAATGAGCGTTTCCTTCGGCAGCACCGCTCGCCACGCCTTGAGGACAGCGGGCGCGAGCAGTTCCGCCGGGAACATCTTCAGTCCGTCGGCGCCGGCGGCGAGCGCGGCGAACGCCTCGGTGGGCGTGGCCACGCCGGGAAGACAAATCAATCCGAGGCTCTTCGCTTCGCGGATCACCGCGACGTCGGCGTGCGGCATGACGATCAGCCGGCCGCCGACGCTCGCCACGCGCTCGACGTCGGCGAGGTCGATCACCGTGCCGGCGCCGACCAGGCAGCGGTCGCGATGTGCCTGGGCGAGTCGGCGGATGCTCTCGAACGGGTCCGGCGAATTGAGCGGGACTTCGAGGATGCGAAAGCCGTGCTCGGTGAGCGCCGCGCCGATCGCTTCCGCTTCCGACGGCGTGATGCCGCGCAGCACCGCGACCAGCGGCACGGGATCGAGGTAGCCCTTGAGCGCGACCGCGGTCATGGCAGGACCGGATCGACGATGCGAGCGCACCGTGCGAGCCGCCACAGGCCGCGCGCTGCGGCGTGCGGCGAGCCGACGGTCGCTTCGAGCCCGGCGATCGCGAACCCGCGACGATAGCGCTCGCAAAGTTCCGGATCGCCGATCAGCAGCACGCTCTCCCCCAGCGCTCGTTGTCGATGGAGCCACCGCCGCCCGGCCGCGAGCTCGGCCCCGAGCAGCAAACCCGAAAGGTAGTCGCCGACGGCGCCCGGCGCAAGCTCGCCAGTCAAGGCGAACGTACGGGCGGAGAACAGATCGTGGCTCAGCTCGGCATTCGTCGCGAGGCTGCGGCGCACGCCCGCCTCGAGAGCGACCGGATCGTCGCCCGCCGAGGCCAGGCGTCCGAGGATCGAATGCTCGCGCAGCACCGCGTACATCTCGCCGGTCAGGAACGTGGCGAAGGTTTCGATGCGCTCTTCGCGCACCACCGTCCATTTGCTGTGCGTTCCCGGGAGGACGACGACCCGGGCCGTCGCGGCGTGCGCGCCGGCCTCCAGCGCACCGAGAACTTGCGTCTCCTCGCCGCGCATCACATCGGGAGCGCCGTCGGAATCGCGACAAATGAGGCCCGGAACGATGGCGAGCCGCGTTCCGGGAACGGGGCTCAGCGCCGAGGCGATCGCATCGGCGTCGGCGGGACACTCGCGATACGGGGCCTCGATCCAGCCCTGACGGCTGCCGACCATGCCGCAGGCGAGCATCGGGGCGCGGTCGCCGGGCCCGCCGGCGAGCAGCTCGGCGAGTGCCGCGGCGAACCCGCCGGGCGGAACGCTGAGCACGCCGAGCGGCGCGCTCTTCTCGTGCTGCACCTGGCCGTGCGCGTCGAGCCAGTAGGCGCGCGCGCGGCTCGTTCCCCAGTCGATCGCGATCAGCGCGGATGCACCTACCACCGCGACGCGGCTTCGTCGTCGCTCGCGCGCGCTTCCACCCAGCGCTCTCCCGCCGGTGTGCGCTCCTTCTTCCAGAACGGCGCACGCGTCTTCAGGTAGTCCATGATGAACTCGCAGGCCGCGAAAGCCTCGCCGCGATGCGCGCTCGACACCGCGACGAGCACGATCTGGTCGGTCGGCTTCAGCTCGCCGATGCGATGGATGACCGTCGCGTCGTAGATGCGCCAGCGCGACCGGGCCTCCTCGACGATGCCGGAGAGCGCCTTCTCGGTCATGCCCGGGTAGTGCTCCAGCTCGAGCGTGGCGACCGCGGTGGCTTCGTTCATGTCGCGCACCAGTCCGATGAACGCGGCTACCGCGCCGACCCGTGCGTCGCGCCCGCGCAGCGCGGCGATCTCGCGCGCCACGTCGAAATCCTCGGCCTGCACGCGCACGGTCACGCTCACCCTCCCGTCACGGGCGGGAAAAAGGCGATCTCGTCGCCGGCCCGCACCGGCGTGTCGGCCTTCGCCATGTCGAGGTTCACCGCGACACGGACCGCCCGGCCGGGCGCGAGCTCCGCGGCCCACGTGTCGCCCCGCCCGCGCAGCCACGACAGGAGCCCGGCGACGTTGCGAATCTGCGGCGGCAGCTCCACGACCTCCGAACGCAAGCCCAGCGACTCGCGAAGCCGGGCGAGATAGACGAGCGTGATCATCAGTACATCTTACCGCGTCCACGAACCATGCGCCGCCGACGACGGCGCACGGCGTGAAACAAAAACGCCGGCAGTACCTACCCGCCGGCGCATTCGAGCTGAAGATGCAGCTAGAACCGGTATTGCACTCCGATGGAAACCTGATCCGAGTCCGGCATGCCATTGCCGATGAGCTCGCCGGCGAAGCGGCCGAAGCGCGCGTATTCGACGCGCAGTCCGAGCGAATGCGTGACGTCGTAGCGCAGGCCGACGCCGTAGTTCACGCCGTCGCGCTGGCGGCGCGGGTCGCCGGGAACGAGCGAGGCGCCGGCGAACAGCGGCCGGGCTTCGCTCTGCGCATAACCGAGGCGACCGTAGAGCGAGAGGCTGCGCAGGAACTCCCAGCTCGTATAGACGTCGGCGTTCCAGGCGTGCGCGCTGACATCGCCCAGAGAGAGGCCGAGCCCCGGACCGATGCTGAGGCTCGATGGCGCCGGACGCAGGGCGTACTTGTCGCTGCTGTTGAAGGTGGCCTCGACGGCCACATCGTTCTTCCAGCGGTATCCGCCGTAGACGAGCGAGCGCTGCGTGCTCTCGTCGACGGCCGGAGGCGCGAACCGGTTCCAGATCAACGTCTGCCCGCCCGCGGGCGCCGCGAGTGTGAGGCCTTTGGACTCGGCGCCGTTGTCTCGCATCGAGACGCCGCCGTAGAAGCCGCCGTTCGCGCTCGCGGCCGCGGCCAAGCCGATTGTCAGCGCCCCGAACGCCAACTGCGCAAGTGGTTGATTTCGCACGACTTTAGCCCCGTCGGTCCACTGCCACTCCACACCGGACCCACCGCCGTATCCACAATCCACCATACGCTCACGGGCGGCTCCAAGTCAACGGACAGCACCTCACAGGCCCAGGGTCCTCAGGACGAATGTTGCAACCTTGTCAGGGTCCCCCAACGGCAGCACGGGCAGGACCGTGGCCAGCGGCCCGTCCGTCGCCACGGCAACGATGTTCGGGTCGTGCGGGTGCAGCAAGGGCTTGCCCACGCTGGCCCGGTAGACCTCGAGCTTGGGGATGGCCGCTGCCTTGAATCCTTCCACCAGGGCGAGGTCGCACGGCGACAGCCGTTGGAGCGCCTCGTCGAGGGTGAGTTCCGGGCGGCCGCGCAGCTCATGCTGCAGCGCCCAGCGCACCGCCGAGGTCACCAGGACTTCCCGGCACCCCGCCTCGCGGTGGCGGAACGAGTCCTTGCCCGGCTGATCGAGATCGAACTCGTGGTGGGCGTGCTTCACCAGCGATACGGCCAGGCCCCCCGCGACGAAGCGCGGGATGAGTTGCTCGATCAGCGTCGTCTTGCCGCTACCGGACCAGCCAGCAAAGCCGAGCACGCGCACGCGAAGCCCCTAGCGGCGCGCCGAGTCGCCGATCACGGAAGTAATGAACTCGCCCTTCGCTTGCGTATAGGCGCTCGGCTCGCGCACGCCGGACTGCAGAATCGCCCGCTTCTTGTCCTGGTACGCATCGCGCAGCGCGGCGTCGGCGCGCAACAGATCGCGGAACCGGCGTAGCGTCGCGACCTCCGGACTGGTCATGGCGATCACATGGGCGTGCAGCCGATACCGCCTGCCGCCGTGGTCGATGGCGCCCACGCGCATCGGGCGCTCATCCGGAAAGATATGCCCCGTCTTCTGCGGCTGGAAGCCGAGCGCGTCGATCGCGCTGCGCGTGGCTTCCAGCCGATGTGCCGGATACATCACCATGACGTCCACGATCCCCTTGCCGGCGCAGCCCGGGATGGCCGTGCTGCCGATGTGCTCGACTTTCGCCCACGGGGCCGCCTTCTCGATGAGCGCGCCCACCGTCGCGGCAACGTCGATCGCCGCGCGATCGTAGGAAACGTAGGCGGCGCCGGAATTCGAGTACGGCAGGATCGGCGCCCTCGCCTTCATGCGCGTGTCCACGCTCTACGTGGCGGGCACGCACGAGCGTTGCCGTGTATCCATCGTCCCCCCAATGGCCTTGTTGGCGCGATTGTAACCCGTATACTCGCGACGACCGGTCCGCGGTCGGCGACCCCATGGCATCCACCTACTCCCTGGCCGTGCAACCGGTTGTCGACAGCGTCGTCGAGGCGCTCGAAGGTCTGATCGCGCGCGTGCCGCCCAGCCGCGAGCACAGCGCCGATGCGCCGTCCGCGGCGGCGCAAGGCATTGCCCGCAAGGCTGCCTCGCGAGCGGCAGCGCTCTCCGGAGCGCTGGCGTTGCCGCCCGGGGTGTTCGGGCTCTTGACCGTCGTGCCCGATCTGGTCGCGATCTGGCGTATCCAGGCGCAGATGGTCTCCGATGTCGCGGGCCTCTACGGCAAGGAAATGCAGCTCACGCGCAGCCACATGCTGTACTGCCTGTTCCGCCACGCTTCGAGCCAGGTCGCGCGCGACGTCGTCGTGCGGGCCGGCGAGCGTTTCGTCGTCCGGCAGCTTTCGGGAGGCGCGCTGAAGAGCGTGCTCACCGGCATCGGCATCTCGGTGACGCAGCGCGTGGCCGGCACGACCGCGAGCCGCTGGGTGCCGGTGCTCGGCGCCGCCGCGGTCGCGGGATATGCCTACTTCGACACGGTGCAAGTCGCGAGAACGGCGATCCGGCTGCTGGAAGGCGCGAGCCCCGCGCCGGCCCGCTCGTCCTGACCACGCGACCCGCTTGCGGACTCGCGCCGAACCGCTCACCGCCCGGCCCCCGATGCGACCCATGACGCGATCGTCGTGCGCTCGGCGTCGGTCATGGCGGTGAGATTGCCGATCGGCATCGCCCGAGTGAGCACGGCCTGCTCGTAGATCCTGGGCGCGCTGGCGACGATGCGCTCCGGCGTATCGAGCTTCACGTCCTTCGGCGCCGTCGCGAATCCCGGCTGAGTGGGATGCTCCGCATGGCAGGTGGCGCAGCGCCGCGCGACGATCGACTGCACTTCGGCGAAGCTCACCTGGTGCGCGGTCGGCAGCGGGGCAGGGGCGATGGCGATGGCGACGGCGGCCGCGCCGGCGGCTGCCGACACCGGAATCGCCCACACCGTGCGGCCCTTGTGGCGCAGATTGAAGAAGTGGCGCGCGTACGCTGCGAGAAGCAGAATGGCGATCAGCACCAGCCAGCCGTGGCGATGCCCGTAGGTCATCGGGTAGTGGTTGCTGATCATGACGAAGAGCACCGGCAGCGTGAAGTAGTTGTTGTGGACCGAGCGCTGCTTACCGCGGGCGCCGTCGAGCGGATCGGGTGCGACGCCACGCCGTTTCGCCTCGACCAGCCGCCGCTGCCCCGGGATGATGACGTGGGCGACGTTGGCCACCATGATCGTGCCCAGCATGGCGCCGATCTGCATGTAGAGTCCGCGCCCGCTGTACAGATGCGACAGCGCCCAGGCCGTGAGCGCGACGAAGCCCACCATCGCCCCTCCGATCCAGGTCTCGCGCTCCAGCCCGACTCGCTTGCAGAGCTGATCGTAGAAAATCCACCCCGCCGCGATCAACGCCACGCTCGAGGCGATGGCCTGCCACGGGGCGATATCGGCTACGCCGGGGTCGATGAGATAGGTCCGCGCCTGCAGGTAGTACATCACGACCAGCAGCGCGAAGCCGGAGAGCCATGTCCAGTAGGCTTCCCACTTGAACCAGTGCAGGGTCGCCGGCAGCGCTTCGGGCGCGATGCGGAACTTGCGCACGACGTAGAACCCGCCGCCGTGCACGGCCCACAGCTCGCCGCCGACGCCCTTGTCGGCATCGGCGCGCTCCAGCGGCGGCTGCAGACTGTTGTCGAGCCAGATGAAATAAAACGAGGCGCCGATCCAGGCGATACCGGTGATGAGATGGACCCAGCGCAGGATCAGTTGCAGCCAGTCGACGGCATAGGCTTCCATCGCCGCACCGAGAGCTTCAGCTGCCGCGGTACGTGGAGTAGCTCCACGGCGAGACGAGCAGCGGCACGTGATAGCCGGCGGCGGCGTCGGCCACGCCGAAGTCGATCACGACGTCGTCGATGAACGGTGGATCGGCGAGCGCGACGCCGCGACGGCGAAAATACGCGCCGGCGGCGAACACCAGGCGATAGCGTCCCGGCGCGAGATCGGCTCCCTGGAGAAGCGGCTCGTCCAGGCGACCGTCGGCGTTGGTGGTCGCCGAGCGCAGCGCTTCCGGGCGCTGCCCCTCGCATCGGTACAGCGCGACCGTCATCCCGGCAGCCGGCGTGCCGTGCGCGATATCCAGTACGTGCGTGGTCAGTCGCCCCACGAGCTCAAGTCCTCCCCTGCGGTATTCTATGCCAGCGCCCGCGACCACGAGACCGAGCATGCGAATCCCCGATCGTTACCCGCGCGACATGATCGGCTACGGCGCGCGGCCGCCGCATCCGCGTTGGCCGGGCGGCGCGCGCATCGCGCTGCAGATCGTGCTCAATTATGAGGAAGGCGGGGAGTCCTCGGTGCTGCACGGAGACCCGGGTTCGGAGACGTTCCTCTCCGAGATCACCGATGCCCGCGCTTTCGCCGCGCGGCACATGAGCATGGAGTCCATCTACGAGTACGGCTCGCGCGCCGGCCTGTGGCGCCTGCTTCGGCTGTTCCGCGAGCGGCGTGTGCCGGTGACGATTTTCGCCACCGCCATGGCGCTCGAGCGGAACCCGGCCGCGGTCGAGGCGATCCTCGCCGACGGCCACGAGATCGCGAGTCACGGCTGGCGGTGGTTGAGCTATCAGCAGATCGACGTAGACACCGAGCGCGAGCACATCGCGCGCGCGGTCGATACGCTGCGCCGCCTCACCGGCAAGGCCCCCGAGGGCTGGTACACCGGGCGCGACAGTCCCAATACCCGGCGGCTGGTCGTCGAGCACGGCGGATTCGCCTACGACGCCGACTCGTACGCCGACGACCTGCCCTACTGGGTCGACGTCGATACCTCGAACGGCGTCAAGCCGCATCTCGTCGTCCCCTATGCGCTCGACACCAACGACATGCGCTTCGCCACCGCGCAGGGCTTCAACAGCGGCGAGCAGTTCTACGCCTACCTGCGCGATGCGTTCGACGTGCTCTACGCCGAAGGCGATCCCGCCGGACTCGACGCGCCGAAGATGCTCTCGCTCGGCCTGCACTGCCGCCTTGCCGGGCGGCCCGGAAGGTTCGCGGCGGTCGCGGGCTTCCTCGACCACGTCCTCGAGCGCCAGGGTGTCTGGATGGCGCGGCGCATCGACATCGCCCGACACTGGATCGCCACGCATCCCCACGCGCCCGCGGCATGACGCTGGACGAACTCAACGCCCGCGACCATCGCGGCTTCGTACTCGCGCTGGAGCGAATCTTCGAGCATTCGCCGTGGGTGCCCGAGGCGGCGTGGCAGCGCCGCCCGTTCGAGAGCTTCGAGGCGCTGTATCGCGCGCTGGTCGACGCGATGCGCGGCGCGGGTCCCGAGGCGCAGCTCGCGCTCATCGGCGCGCACCCGGAGCTCTCCGGCAGGGCGGCTCCCGCGGACGCGCTCACGATCGATTCGCGCGCCGAGCAGGCCGGCGCCGGTCTCGACCGCTGCCCGCCGAAAGAGCTCGCGCGTCTGCGCGATCTCAATCGGGCTTACCGGACGAAGTTCGGATTCCCGTTCGTGATCGCGGTGCACGGGCTCGACCGCGCGGCGATCATGGAGCGACTCGCGGCGCGGCTCGAGCGCGACCGCGCGACCGAGCTGGAGGAGGCGCTGCAGCAGATCGAGCGCATCGCCTGGTTCCGGCTACAGGCGACGATCGAAGCTTGAGCGCGGCGCTCAAGCCGAGCGCAGCCGCAGCGCGTTGCTCACCACCGACACCGAGCTGAACGACATCGCCGCCGCGGCGATGAGCGGCGAGAGCAGGATCCCGAAGAACGGATAGAGGATCCCCGCTGCGACCGGCACGCCGACCGTGTTGTAGATCAGCGCAAAGACCAGGTTCTGCACCATGTTTCGCACGGTGGCCTCGGAGAGTTGCCGCGCCCGCGCGATGCCCCGAAGATCGCCCTTGACGAGCGTCACTTGCGCCGTATGCATCGCCACGTCCGTGCCCGTGCCCATGGCGATGCCGACGTCCGCCCGCGCGAGCGCCGGCGCGTCGTTGATGCCGTCGCCGGCCATTGCGACACGGCGGCCTTCGCGCTGCAGACGCGCGACCAGCTCGGCCTTGTCCTGCGGCCGGACCTCGCCGTGGAACTCGTCGATGCCGAGCCGCTGCGCGACCGCCTTCGCGGTCGTCGGCCCGTCTCCGGTGGCCATCACGATCCGGATCCCCGCTTTGTGCAGTGCCTCGATCGCACCGGGCGTCGACTCCTTGATCGGATCGTGCACGGCGATGAGACCGGCCAGCGCGCCGTCGACGGCGAGATAGACCACGCTCGCCCCTTCAACGCGCAGGTGCTCGGCTTCCGCGGATAGCCTGGAAGCGTCCGCACCGGCTTCGCGCAGCAGCGCCGTGCTGCCCAGCACGATTCGGCGCGTCTCGACGACGCCCCGCACGCCGCTGCCAGTCGCCACTTCGAAGGACTCCGCTTTCGCGAGTTGCAGGTTGCGGCCTCGCGCCGCCTCGACGATCGCCCCGGCAAGCGGATGCTCGCTGCCCTGCTCGACGCTGGCGGCGATGCGCAGCACGTCGACCTCGGCGAAAGGCGACACGGCGAGCACCTTGTCGAGCACCGGCCGGCCGAGGGTGAGCGTCCCGGTCTTGTCGACGATCAGCGTATCGATCCGGCGTAACGTCTCGAGCGCCTGCGCGTCGCGGAACAGGATGCCGCTTCCCGCGGCCCGTCCGCTCGCCACCATGATGGACATCGGCGTCGCGAGCCCGAGCGCGCACGGACAGGCGATGATCAGCACGGCCACCGCGTTGAGCACCGCGTACACGCCCCGCGGCTCCGGACCGACGAGCCACCAGACGATGGCTGTCAGCACGGCAACGCCGATGACGATCAACACGAACCAGTTGGCCACCCTGTCGGCCAGCCGCTGCATCGGCGCGCGGCTGCGCTGCGCCTGCGCCACCATCTGCACGATCTGCGCGAGCACGGTCTGCGCGCCGACCTTCTCGGCGTGCATGACGAAGCCGCCGCTGCCGTTGATGGTCGCGCCGATAACCCGCGCGCCGGCGGTTTTCTCCACAGGCACGGGTTCCCCGGTCAGCATCGATTCGTCGACGCTCGAGCGTCCCTCGACGACGACGCCGTCCACCGGCACCTTCTCGCCGGGCCGCACGCGCAGCGTGTCGCCGATCTGCACGTCGGCAAGCGGAACGTCCTGCTCGCTGCCGTCGGGCGCGATCCGCCGCGCGATCTTCGGCTGCAGGCCCAGCAGCGCGCGGATGGCCGCGGAGGTGCGCGACCGGGCGCGAAGCTCGAGCAGCTGCCCGAGCAGCGTGAGCGACACGATCACGGCCGCGGCTTCGAAGTACACCGAGACGCGGCCGTCCTTGCGGAAGGCGTCGGGAAAGAGGCCGGGAGCGAGCGTCGCCAGCACGCTGTAGACGTACGCGGCGGCCACCCCGATGCCGATCAGCGTCCACATGTTCGGGCTGCGGTTGCGCATCGACTGGACGCAGCGCACGAAGAACGGCCATCCCGCCCACAGCACCACGGGCGTGGCGATCGCCAGCTCGATCCATGACATGAAGTCGGGCGCGACCGGCACGAGGCGGTGCGCGCCCATGGCCAGAATGACCGCGATCGCGGAAAGCGGCAGCGTCCACCAGAACCGGCGCCCGAAGTCCACCAGCTCGGGATTCCTCTCCTCCTCGAGCGTCGGCATCTCGGGCTCCAGCGCCATCCCGCAAATCGGGCACGTGCCTGGTCCGGGCTGGCGGATCTCCGGGTGCATCGGGCAGGTGTAGAGCGCCACGCCGGCGGCTGGTCGAGCTCCCGGCGCCGGTATCGAGGCGGGACGCCCCCTGCCGATACTGCCTACGCTCACACGTGCCGCATGGGCGGCGCCGTGATGTGCATGGGCGCTCGAACCTGCGAGGCTCGCCGTCGGACGGCCCTTCCCGATGCTGGCGATGCCGACGCGCGAGATCTGTCCGGACGATCCTGCGGGCCGGTCGAGATAGTCTCGGGGCGCGGCGACGAAGCGCGCACGACAGCCCGCGCAGCAGAAGAGGTACTCCTGGCCCTCGAACGTGTACCGGTGCTTGGTCTCCGGCCCGACCCGCATCCCGCAGACGGGATCGATCGCGTGAGGCGCCGGGGAGGTGTGGTTGCCGGTGTCGCGATGATGCGCGGACTGTTCGCTCATTGGGTAACCTGTAGGTTGACGCGACCACACCGAGGTGTTGCTGTGGTGGCCCGGCTTGCGCGCCCTCGTGTCGACTGCCTGCTTCGCTCGCCTCGCGAAGGCCCGTATGAGACCCGCAGCGCACGAGGTGCCGCAAGACCCAGACGGGCTACAGGATGTAGCGCCAAGGTGTGCGAGCCGGCGCGCCGATCAATGAGCGACCCGCATGGGCTTGCGGCAGTGCAAGTCTTACTCCAACTGGCCGGAGGTTGTCCATGAATTGTTTCGTAGGACTGGACTGAGCATCGCACGATCACGCAGTGTGCGTCATCGACGATAGCGGCGCGATACTTGATGGCTTCGCCGTTACCCACGACGCTGCCGGTTTGCGCGAGCTGCTCGCCCGCTTGCGCCGCTGGGTGCCCGCGCCGACGCCACTGCCCGTTGCGATTGAACGTCCGTCGGGCCTCGTCGTCGACGCGCTGATCGACGCTGGCTTGCGCCTGGGGCCCATTCATTCCAACCTCGTCAAGGCCACCCGCCCGCGCTATCGTAGCCACGGCGCCAAGAGCGACGCCCTCACTTGCTTCGCCAACAATTCGCGTCACGCTTCGCCATGGGCCGCCCGTGTATACACCGCTGCCCGCGCCCGCGGATGCGATCACCCATACCCCATTCGCATCCTGGCGCGTGCTTGGACCCGAGTTCTGTGGCGCATGTGGGTCGATCGTCGCCCCTACGATCCCGCGCGCCACCGCGCCGCGTTCGCTCTCAACGCAGCCGGGGGTTGACACAGGATGTCTCATACGCACTCCCGATCCAGAAGGCAGTATCCGTTGATGTCGGGGCGAAGGTGCACGGCCGCAACAGGGTACCACCCGGTGGCCCGGGACCGATCGGTCGCGTTCATGTCACGTCATTGCCGGCTTGGGCTCGCGGTTCAGGCTGCGCCGGCGCCAGCCGTTCGAGCGCCGCACCAGCAGGTAGGCGGCGGGGATCACGAACATCGACAGCAGCGGCGCGGTGATCATTCCGCCGATCATGGGCGCGGCAATCCGGCGCATCACTCCGGAGCCCGTCGCGCTGCCCCACATGATGGGCAGCAGCCCCGCCACGATGACGGCGGTCGAACGCTCGATCGCCCGGCGCTGCGCTTCGGCCAGGGACAACGGCGGTTCGGCAGCTGTGGCGAGCGACGCGCCCAGCATCCATGCCGCGAGGCATGCGGCGCTGCTCTTCAGGGCCGTTCGTGCGGCCCATCTCTGGTTCATGTGATCTCCGGTTGAACGCGAAAGGCCGGCGCGGCCTGCATCCGCACCGGATGCAGGGGATCCGGAGCTTTAGATCAGGAGGCGGCTGAACATCAGGAGCGGCGGCGAGGCAATGCGGGCGCGCGGCGGCGCCGCCGGATGGTCACCGTGCCGCGACAGCGAGTTGATGCGCACAACGGCGCGACGCACGCACGGTGGACCGCTCCCGAGGAACCGATACGGCTGCAAGCCTGCCTGCCGCGCGGCTGGGGCACGTTGATCTGCGTCAAGCCACGCTTCGTCAGCGCCCGAGAAGCTTGCCCAGGGCCTTGCCGACGTCCTGGGCGGTCGTGGCGGCGGGACTCGCGTTGGGCGCGCTCTTCGCCGCGGCGCCGCCGCGCCCGAGCGCGATCTGGCACGGCGCGCCCGGATCCGCCTTCGCTTCGGCGAGGAGCGATTCGCCGAGGATCGACAGACCGCCCGTGTAGACCGCCGCGCCGAGCCTCGCCACCGTCGCGGCGGTGGCGGTGGCGTCGATGCCTACCGAAGGTGAGGCGAACGGACCGCGCAGCCGCACGAGCTGCGCGACCTGCGGGATCTCGATGCGCACGCCTTCGCGTACCTGCGGGTGAAAGGAGAGGTCGAGCATCTCGTCGCGGAAATCGAGCGTGCCGCTCGCGCTGGCGCCGATCTTGCTGGTCTCCGCGGCGATGCTGCGATCGATCGACGCGACGCCGTTCTTGAGTGGCAGGCGCAGGACGACGCATTTCAGATCGGTGGTGGTGTCGGTCTCCCGGAACGCGTTCACGGCGCCGGCGAGGCGATCGAGCGAGGAACCCTGCGTAGCCTTGCCGCCGGCGACGGTCGCGGGTCCCACCACCGCGACGATGCTCCCGCTCGCCGTGCTCATCCATTGGTGTAACGACGCGCCGCGGGCGGCGAGGTCAATCTTCACCTCGGTCTTGCCGCCGTGCACGTCGCGTTGCACGCCCGCGGCGGCCATGATCGCCGCCGCGTCGAGATTCTTCGCCTGGATGTGCAGGTCCAGCGCGGCCTCGGCCCCGCGGCTCGCGTCGACCTGCGCCTTCGCGAGCAGGCTGCCGCCGAACATCGTCGCTTGCAGCACCGGCACCTCCAGCTTGCCGTTGGCGAGGAGCACTTGCACGTGAACCTGGTCGAGGCGCCGGCCGTCCGGCAGAGTGAGCACGCCCGCCGTCAGCTCGCCTTCGGCGTCGAAGTCGCGCAGCGCGGCGACGTCGATCGGCGCGTCGCTGAACACGTATTTCGACTTGGCCGCTGGTTGCGCGCCCGCTGCCGCAGCCGCCGCCGCGACCGGGAAGCTGAAGTCGGCGAGAGAGAGCACCGGCGCGTCGAGCTTGAACGTGAACTTCGGCCGCGCCGTGCCGGTGACGACCGCCATCTTGCCGGTGAGCTGGCTCGCGCCCGAGCCGACCTTGAGGTTGTCGAGGTTGACGACGTCGTTCTGCACCGACACCTGCGTGTCGACGGAGGCTTTCTTCCCGTTGATGTCGCCCTGAACGGTGACCGGGTACGGCCACTTCTGGCGCACGAGCTGCTCGAGCGGTCCGAAGTCGCCCTCCACCGCGACGGCGGTGTCGTTGATGGTTCCGCGGAAGCGGCCGCTGATCGGCGATTGCGCGTCGCGGGCGTGCACGGTCAGGCTCTGCACGCCGATCCGGGTCACCTCGCCGGTCTTGCCATCGCGGTAGGTGATGGCGCCGTCGTTGATCGCCACATCGCCAACGACGAATCCGCCGAGCGTTCCCCCGGAAGGGGCGTGATCGGTGGCCTTCGCCGCCGAAGCGGCCGAAGGGAACTCCCAGTTGGCTCGCCCACTGGCATCGGTCTCCAGCGCGATCGTGGGCTCGATCAGCTTGAAGCTCGTCACCTCGAAACGCTTGCGCATCAGCGGCAGGAGCGCGATCTGCGCCTCGATGTGTTTCGCCGCGAGCATCTGCGCCTCCTTGCCCCATGGCGCGTTGGACAGCGTGACGTCGTCTAGCACGAGCTTCGGCTCGAGACCGAGCTTGAGCTCGATCCCGCCGCGCACGGCCAGATCGCGTCCGGTCGCGTCCTTGACGCGCTGCTCGATGGGACCGACGAACTCCTTGACGTCGACCGTGCGCACCGCGATCGCCACGGCGATGAGCAGCAGCACGACGATGCCGCCCAGCACCGCGAGGGTGCGCCAGAAGATCCGCATGCAGCGATTCTAACGCTTTGTCGCGTGGACGAACCGCCGCCGGCAGGCTGTAGGGCCGGATTATCCGGCCAGCGCCGCGCGCGACTGAATTCGCGCCTACGTCGGGCCGGAATTATCCGGCCGGCTGCGCGCGACTGAATTCGCGCCTAGCGCAGCGACGCGTTGAACTTTTCGAGGGCAGCCGCGCCGGGGACGAGCTCCTTCTCGCCCAGGGCGTTGAGCGGCGCGGCCACGGTGTTGAGCAGCCGGTGCAGATCGTCGGCCTCGGGGCGGACGTAGAGCAGGCCGGTGACGATCTCGCCCGCGGCCTTGCGCTGCTGCAGGTAGCTGGTCACCGCGAGCCGGTCCGTGGGGTCGAAGGCGTCGTGCAGCTTGCGCAGCTTCAGCACCGAGCCGTCGTGCTGCACCACTTCGCGCACCGTCCCGGGAGCGTAGTCGGCCGTGATCTCCGCCCGCGAGGGCATGAAGTCGAGGCGGTTCACCGCCTCGTTGTGCTCGCGCACGAAGTCGTAGCTCTTGGTCGAGCCCGGGTGGTTGTTGAACGCCACGCAGGGGCTCAGTACGTCGATGAACGCGGCCCCCTGGTGGGCCACCGCGGCGCGGATCAGAGGCACGAGCTGCGCCTTGTCGCCGGAGAAGCCGCGCGCGACGTAACTTGCGCCGAGCTCGAGCGCCAGCATGACGAGATCGATCGATTCCTCGTTGTTTACCGCGCCCCGCTTCGCTTTCGAGCCCTTGTCGGCGGTGGCCGAGAACTGGCCCTTGGTGAGCCCGTAGACGCCGTTGTTCTCGACGACGTACACCATGTTGACGCCCCGGCGCATGACGTGCGCGAACTGACCCAGACCGATCGAGGCCGAGTCGCCGTCGCCCGACACGCCGAGGTAGATGAGCTCCCGGTTGGCGAGATTGGCGCCGGTCAGCACCGACGGCATCCGTCCGTGGACGCTGTTGAAACCGTGCGAATTGCCGAGGAAGTAGGTCGGCGTCTTCGACGAGCAGCCGATGCCCGAGAGCTTCGCCACCCGGTGCGGCGGAATGTCGAGCTCGAAGAAGGCCTGGATGATGGCCGCCGAGATCGAGTCGTGGCCGCAGCCGGCGCACAGCGTCGAAACGGTGCCCTCGTAGTCGCGGTGGGTGAAGCCGAGCTTGTTCCTGGGCAGCTCGGGGTGGTGAAGCTTCGGCTTGGCGAGGTAGGTCATGGCGACTCGGGTGCGCTCAGTTGCGCTCAGTTGCGCTCAGTTGCGTTTACGCCGCCGCGTCGCGCTGCTTGCGCAGCGGCGTCACGTTGAACCGGGCGAGCTTCTCGCCGATCTCGCGCAGGATGAAGCGCGCGGTGATCGGCGTGCCGTCGTAGTGCAGCACCGGCAGGAGCTTCGCGGGATCGACCGGCGTCTCGTTGACCAGCAGCATCTTGAGCTGCGCGTCCCGATTCTGCTCGACCATGAACACCTGCTCGTGGTCGGCGACGAAATCGGCGACCTCGTCGTGGAACGGAAACGCGCGCACGCGCAGCGTGTCGAGATGCACGCCCTGCCCGGCGAGCGCGGCGAGCGCCTCCTCCATCGCGGGGCCGGTGGACCCGTAGTAAATGGCGCCGAAGCGGGTCGGCTGCGGAGCGTTGCGCCGCACCGGCCTCGGCAGATACTGCTTGGCGGTCTCGAACTTGCGCAGCAGCCGCTGCACGTTGTCGACGTAGGTTGGACCGTCCTCGGTGTAGCGCGCGTAGCGGTCCTTGGTCGAGCCGCGGGTGAAGTACGAACCGCGCTTGGGATGCGTGCCGGGATAGGTGCGATAGGGGATGCCGTCGCCGTCGACGTCGAGGTAGCGGCCGAACTCCTTCCCCGCTTCGAGATCGGCGTAGCCCATCACCTTGCCGCGATCGAGCCGGCGCTTGTCGTCCCACGACAGCGGCTCGCACAGCCAGTCCTGCATGCCGATGTCGAGGTCCAGCATCACGAAAATGGGCGTCTGCAGGCGATCGGCGAGGTCGAAGGCGCTCGCGGCGAACTCGAAGGCCTCCTTCGGATCTTCGGGGAAGACCAGCACGTGCTTGGTGTCGCCGTGCGAGGCGTAGGCGCAGGAGACGAGATCGGCCTGCTGAGTGCGCGTCGGCATGCCGGTCGACGGGCTGCCGCGCTGGATGTCGAAGATCACGGCGGGGATCTCGGCGAAGTACGCGAGGCCGATGAACTCCTGCATCAGCGAGATGCCCGGCCCCGACGTGCAGGTGAACGCCCGCGCGCCGTTCCAGCCGGCGCCGATAACGATGCCGATCGAGGCGAGCTCGTCCTCGGCCTGGATGATGGCGTAGCGGGCTTTGCCCGTCTCGGCTTCCGTGCGGTAGCGCTTACAGTGGCGGGCGAATGCTTCGGCGAGCGAGGACGACGGCGTGATCGGATACCAGGCCGCTACCGTGGCGCCGCCATAGACGCAGCCGAGCGCCGCGGCGCTGTTGCCCTCGATGAAGATCCGGTCGCCGACCGCGTTGGCCCGCTTCACGCGGATCCCGAGCGGCCAGTCGAGGTTGTTCATCGCGTAGGTGCGGCCCATGTGCATCGCCTGCACGTTCGGCTTCAGGAGCGCTTCCTTGCCGCGGTACTGCTCGCCGATCAGCTCCGCGATCACCTCGGGCTCGATCTCGAGCAGCGCCGACAGCGCTCCGACGTAGATGATGTTCTTGAAGAGCTGGCGCTGCCGCGGGTCGCTGTACTCGCGATTGCAGATCTCGGTGAGCGGCATGCCGATCACGGTGACGTCGTCGCGGAACCTCGACGCCGGCAGGGGCTTGGTCGAGTCGTAGAACAGATACCCGCCGGGCTCGATCTCGCGCACGTCCTGGTCCCAGGTCTGCGGGTTCATCGCCACCATGAGATCGACGCCGCCGCGCCGGCCGCGCCAGCCCGCTTCGTTCACTCGCACCTCGAACCAGGTAGGCAACCCCTGGATGTTCGACGGAAAGATATTGCGCGGCGCCACCGGCACGCCCATGCGCAGGACGGCCTTGGCGAAGAGCAGGTTCGCCGACGCGGAGCCGGAGCCGTTGACGTTGGCGAACTTCACCACGAAGTCGTTGACCCGCTCGATCGCTGCCACGCCAGGCTTCATCGCCGGGCCCCCGTAGGTGCGGATTCATCCGCCCGCGCCGAGGCGGCTGCCATCACTCCCGATGGAGTCGGAATGAATTCCGACCGACCGTGCGGGCGATGGCAATCCTTCGCCTGCGCCGGCTCGAAGAAGAACTTCTGCATGTCCCAGGCGCCGGTCGGACAGCGCTCCGCACAAAGCCCGCAGTGCAGGCACACGTCCTCGTCCTTGACCATGATGCGGCCGGTCTTGAGGCCCGCGCCGACGTAGAGGTCCTGGGTCGGGTTGCGGGCCGGCGCCGTCAACCGCCCGCGCAGCTCCTGCTCGTCCCCGTCCCCGGTGAAGGTGATGCAGTCCATCGGGCAGATGTCCACGCAAGCGTCGCACTCGATGCACAGCTTCGGGGCGAACACGGTCTGGACGTCGCAGTTCAAGCACCGCTCGGCTTCGGCGTAGGCCTGCGCCGGGTCGAAGCCCAGCTCGACCTCGAGCTTGATGTTCTTGAGCGCGATCACCTTGTCCTTGAGCGGAACGCGCAAGCGCGCGTCGGGCGACACGTCGTTGTCGTAGCTCCACTCGTGAATGCCCATCTTCTGCGACAGCAGATGGGCGAGCGGCGGCGGGCGGCGCTTTAGCTCCTCGCCGCGGCACAGCGCGTCGATCGAGATGGCCGCCTCGTGGCCGTGCGCCACAGCCCAGATGATGTTCTTCGGGCCGAACGCCGCGTCGCCGCCGAAGAACACCTTCGGGTGCGTCGACTGGAACGTCGCCGGATCGAGAACCGGCAGCCCCTGGCGGTCGAACTCGACGCCGCCATCGCGCTCGATCCACGGAAACGCGTTCTCCTGACCGACCGCGATCAGCACGTCGTCGCAGGCGAAGTGCACATCCGGCTCGCCGGTCGACACGAGGCTGCGCCGGCCTTGTGCGTCGTACTCCGCGCGCACCTTCTCGAAGAGCATCCCGGTGAGCTTGCCGTACTCGTGGATGAACGCCTTGGGCACGTGGTAGTTGATGATCGGGATGCCCTCGTGCATGGCGTCTTCCTTCTCCCAGGGCGAGGCTTTCATCTCCTCGAACCCCGAGCGCACGATGACCTTCACGTCCTCGCCGCCGAGCCGCCGGGAGCTGCGGCAGCAGTCCATCGCGGTGTTGCCGCCGCCGAGCACGATCACCCGCTTGCCGATGGCGCTCGTGTGGCCGAACGAAACGCTCGCGAGCCAGTCGATGCCGATATGAATGTTTTTCGCCGCCTCCCTGCGTCCCGGGATGTCCAGATCGCGTCCGCGCGGCGCGCCGCAGCCCACGAAGATGGCGTCGAAGGGCCTGCCGTCGCCGTCGAGCAGCGACTTGAGGCTGTCGATGCGCGTGCCGCCGCGGAACTCGACGCCCAGGCCGAGGATGTAGCCGACCTCCTCGTCGATCACCGACTCGGGCAGCCGGAACTTCGGGATCTGGCTGCGGATCATGCCCCCCGACTGGGCATCGCCGTCGAAGACCACGCATTCGTAGCCGAGCGGGGCGAGGTCGCGCGCGACGGTGAGCGAGGCCGGTCCGGCGCCGACCAGCGCGACGCGCTTGCCGTTCCTGCGCCCCGCGGGCTTGGGCAGCCGATGTCGGATGTCGCCCTTGTAGTCCGCCGCGACGCGCTTCAGGCGGCAGATCGCGACCGGCTCGGGCCGCTTCGCCGCGGCGCTGTCCGCGGGCGCGCCGGCTTCCACGCGGCCCCGCCGGCAGGCGGGCTCGCACGGCCGATCGCACGTCCGCCCGAGGATTCCGGGAAATACGTTCGACTTCCAGTTGATCATGTAGGCGTCGGCGTAACGCCCGGCAGCGATCAACCGGATGTACTCAGGGACGGGGGTATGGGCGGGGCACGCCCATTGGCAATCGACGACCTTGTGAAAGTAGGCGGGATCCGAGATATCGGTCTGTCTCAACGCACCTCCGCAGCGGATGCCCGGTCCCTTTGTCTCTATTCGCCGCCTTGCGTTCCCTCGCCGTCCTCGAGGCGTCGAACCGATGCCGCATCCGAAAAAGTGGCGCCATCCTACGCTTTCGGCGCCTGCCTGAAAAGAGCTTTGCATTCAACCACTAGCCGCAGGGCCTTTGCGGTGTGGTTGGGGAGCCGAACGTACACTACACTTGCAGCTCCGGCCGTCGCTGCGGCGCCTGGCGACGGATGAGCGCAAAGCAAGGCTGCCGACCATGAACGCCTTCCGCCCCACGGTGCTTCGGCGATGAACGACGCCACGCTGCCAAGCAGGATGGGTGGCACCTTGTCGCTGCTCGAGCGCTATCGCACCGTGCGCTCGCGCACCGAAGCGCTCGCCGCGCCGCTGTCGGCCGAGGACTGTGCCATCCAGTCCATGCCCGACGCGAGCCCGGTCAAGTGGCACCTCGGACACACGAGCTGGTTCTTCGAAACATTCGTCCTCGATCCGAACGTCGCCGGCTATCGGCTCCACGATCCCGCCTTTCGCGTGCTGTTCAACTCGTACTACAACGCGGTGGGCGACCAGCACCCGCGGCCGCAGCGCGGGCTGCTGTCGCGGCCAGCGCTCGAGGCGGTGCGGGCCTACCGGGCGCGGATCGACGGGCACATGGCGGAGCTGCTCGCCGATGCCGGGCGCGCCGCGCCGCTCGCTGCGCTCATCGAGCTGGGTCTCAACCACGAGCAGCAGCACCAGGAGCTCATGCTCACCGACGTCAAGCACCTGCTGTGGTGCAATCCGCTCAAGCCCGCGTACGCGATCGGCGGCCGCAACGACGGCGCGGGGCCCTCGCCGCTGCGATGGATCGGATTCGACGAAGGTCTCGTGGAGATCGGTCACGAGGGCCCGGCGTTCTCCTTCGACAACGAAACGCCGCGCCACCGCGAGTATCTCAACCGGTACGCGCTCGCGAGCCGGCTCGTGACCAACGGCGAATTCGCGGCGTTCATCGCCGATCGCGGGTATCGCCGGCCGGAGCTGTGGCTGTCCGAGGGCTGGGACTGGCGCTGCGCCAATGGCGTGACAGCCCCGCTCTACTGGGAAGACGCCGCCGGCAGCCGCGCCTTCGGCCTCCACGGCGTTCGGCCTCTCGATCCGGCCGCGCCGGTGTGCCACGTGAGCCTCTTCGAGGCCGACGCGTACGCCCGCTGGGCCGGCGCCCGCCTTCCCACCGAAGCCGAATGGGAGCACGCCGCTCGAGATGCAACCGTCGAAGGGCATTTCGCGGAGGATGGTGTGTTCGATCCCCAGCCCGCGCAGGCGAACGGCCGGCTCGGGCAGCTCTTCGGCGACGTGTGGGAATGGACCCGGAGCGCGTACGCGCCGTATCCGGGATTCCGTCCCGCGCCGGGAGCGGTGGGCGAATACAACGGCAAGTTCATGTGCAACCAGTACGTGCTGCGTGGAGGCTCGTGCGCGACGCCGCGCTCGCACATGCGCCCCACGTACCGGAACTTCTTTCCCGCCGCCGCCCGCTGGCAGTTCAGCGGTTTCCGGCTCGCGCGCGACGCGTGACACGAACGCGCCTGCTGCCGCGCCGGGTAGGCGTCGCCGGCTTCGCCCTGCTGGCTATCATACCTGCCGCCGCGCACGCCTTCGATTTCGAGGAGGTGGCGCACCGGGCGCAGCAGCTTGCCGCGCAGCCGTACCGCCCGCAGAAGGTGGAGCTGCCCAAGGAGTTGCAGGGGATCGACTACGACCATTACCGGGACATCCGTTTTCGCCCGGACCGGATGCTCTGGCGCGACGCCAAGCTGCCGTTCGAGATCGCCTTCTTCCACATGGGGCTGTACTTCGACCAGCCGGTGCGCGTCAACGAGATCGACGGCAACACCGTGCGGCAGGTTCGGTTCGACCCGTCGATGTTCGACTACGGATCCAATCGTTTCGACCCGCAGCGAATGAGCGGACTCGGCTTCGCCGGCTTCCGCGTGCACTATGCCCTCAACACCCCCAAGTACAAGGACGAGGTCCTGGTCTTCCTCGGTGCGAGCTACTTCCGCGCGCTCGGCAAGGGGCAGGTGTACGGCATCTCGGCCCGCGGTCTGGCGATCGACACGGGGCTCGCCTCGGGCGAGGAATTCCCGCGCTTCGTCGAATTCTGGCTGGAGCGCCCCGCCGCCAACGCGAGCGAGCTCACGATCTATGCGCTGCTCGACTCGCGGCGGGCGAGCGGCGCCTATCGCTTCGTGCTGCGTCCCGGCACCGAAACGGCAATGGACATCAGGGAGCGGCTGTTCCTGCGCGAGAACGTGAGCCGCCTGGGGATCGCTCCGCTCACCACGATGTACTTCTTCGGCGAGAACCAGCCGTCGAAGCGTGACGATTACCGGCCCGAGGTCCACGACTCCGACGGGCTTTCGATCCACTCCGGCACGGGCGAATGGATCTGGCGGCCGCTGGTGAACCCGAAGCGGCTGCTCGTGACCTCCTTCGCCCTCACCAATCCGGTCGGCTTCGGTCTGATGCAGCGAGACCGCGACTTCGAGCACTACGAGGACCTCGAGGCGCGCTACGACCTGAGGCCGAGCGCCTGGGTCCAGCCCAAGGGCAAGTGGGGAGCGGGAAGGGTCGAGCTGGTCGAGATTCCCAGTCCCGACGAGACCAACGACAACATCGTCGCCTACTGGGTACCCGAGGTCTCGCCCGCGCCGGGCGTGCCGCTCGATCTGGAATACCGCTTGCTTTGGCAAGGCGAGAACATGACGCGTCCGCCATCGGCCTGGGTGTCGCAGACTCGACGCGGCCGCGGTTACACGCGCAACGACGACGGCAGCATCGGCATGGTAGTCGACTTCGAAGGTCCCGCATTGCGTAAGCTTCCCGCTGACACAACGGTCGAGGGTGATGTCACCGTGGACGCCAACGCCAAGGTCCGCGAAGTGCTCACCCAGCGCAACGACGTCACCGGGGGCTGGCGACTCGTGCTGCGCTTCGCCCGCGTCGACGCCGCCAAGCCGCTCGAACTGCGCGCGTACTTGCGCACTCGAACGGGTACACTGTCGGAGACTTGGAGCTACGTTCTGCCGCCGGACTAGCGGCGACAGAACGTTCAGGCAAGCACGTGAGCAAGCGTAGCCTATCGGGCCGCGAAGGTCCGCGGCCCGAGGCGTATCTCTCCTACCTCGATCGGCTGTCGCTGTCCAGCTTGGAGCGCGGGCAGCTGCTCGCCAGCGTGGCCGACGGCGACGGTGATCCGCGCGAGCGCTTCCTGGCGCTGCACCGCGTGCTGGCCGGCCGCACAGTCGACAGCGACGATGCGGCCAGCGCCTCGATTCGGCGCCGCCTGGCGGGCGCCGGGGCGGATGTTCCGGTCATCCACGATGCGCATGGCCGCGTCCGGCTACCGACCGCGCCGCCGCTGGCCCGCAGCTCGATGGTGCCGCGGCTCTGGTCGCGCGGCGTGCTCGCGCGCGTGCGGGCGCTGCGCGAACGTTCCGGCCCGGACGTCGCGCTCCCCACCGCCGCCGGCTCGCCCGATCCGCAGGGACACTGGCACGCGGTCGGCACGTTCCGCCGCATCGTGCTCCTCGGGCTCGTCGTCGCCCAGACCTACATCGCCACCAACTTCATGGTCGCGGTGCTGCCTTACCACGGCCGCCAGCCGCTCGAGCTCGTGATGCTGGCGCTATTCTGCATCCTCTTCGCCTGGGTATCGGGCGGATTCTGGACGGCCATCGCCGGCTTCGTGCTGCAGCTCCTCGGCGGAGATCGATTCGCGATTTCGCGCACCGCGACGGACGCGACGCCGCTGGACGGCGCTGGCCGCACCGCCATCGTGATGCCCATTCGCAACGAAAGCGTGCCGCGCGTGTTCGCGGGTCTGCGGGCCACCTACGATTCGCTCGCCCGCACGGGAGCGCTCGATCGGTTCGACTTCTTCGTTCTCTCGGATTCGAACGACCCGAACGCGCGCGTCGCGGAGCTCGCGGCCTGGCACGCCATGTGCCTCGCGGTCGGATTCGAGCACGTGTTCTACCGCTGGCGGCGCCATCACATCAAGCGCAAGAGCGGCAACATTGCCGACTTTTGCCGGCGCTGGGGAAGAAATTACCGGTACATGGTCGTGCTCGATGCCGACAGCGTGATGAGCGGCGGCTGCCTGGCGCGGCTGGTCCGGCTGATGGAAGCCAATCCCGGAGCGGGCATCATCCAGACCGCGCCGCGCGCCGCCGGCCGGGCGACGATGTACGCGCGCGTACAGCAGTTCGCGAATCGCGTGTATGGACCGCTGTTCACCGCGGGCCTGCACTTCTGGCAGCTCGGCGAATCGCACTATTGGGGACACAACGCGATCATTCGTGTCGCACCGTTCATGCGCTACTGCGGCCTGCGCCGCCTTCCGGGGCGAGGCAGCCTGTCCGGCGAGATCCTGTCCCACGACTTCGTGGAGGCCGCGCTCATGCGCCGTGCGGGCTGGGCGGTGTGGATCGCCTACGATCTCGGCGGCAGCTACGAGGAGATGCCTCCGAACCTCGTCGACGAGCTGCAGCGCGACCGCCGCTGGTGCCAGGGCAATCTCATGAACTTCCGCCTGTTCATGATGAAGGGGCTGCACGTCGCGCACCGCGCCGTGTTCATGAGCGGGGTGATGGCCTACGTCTCCGCGTTGCTTTGGTTTGCGTTCCTGCTGCTTTCGACGGCGCTGCTGGCGATACACACGCTGTCCGCGCCGAAGTATTTCCTGCAACCCTACCAGCTCTTTCCCCTGTGGCCCGAGTGGCACCCCGAATGGGCTCTGTCGCTGTTCGGCGCCACCGCGGCGCTGCTGTTCCTGCCCAAGGTACTCGCCATGCTCGTCGTATGGGTGCGGGGCGCCGATGGCTTCGGCGGCGCGGTGCGCCTTTTCTTAAGCATGCTGGGCGAGATGCTGCTCTCGGCGCTGCTGGCGCCCATCCGGATGCTGTTCCACAGCCGCTTCGTCGTGCTCGCCTTCCTGGGCCTCAAGCTGCACTGGAAATCGCCGCCGCGGCTCGATGCCGAGACCACCTGGCACGAATCGGTCATGCGCCATGGGCCCCAGACCCTGCTCGGCGTACTGTGGGCCGGCGGCGTCTACTGGCTGAACGCTTCTTTCCTGTGGTGGCTGCTCCCGGTCGCCGGCGCGCTCATCGTCTCGATGCCCGTGTCCGTCTACACCAGCCGCGTCTCGCTCGGCCGGCGGCTGCGACGCGCGGGTCTGTTCGTGATCCCGGAGGAGTTGCATCCGCCACCCGAGATCAAGGCGGCGGTGATGACGATCGACCGCGGTGCGCCGACGCCCGGGTTCGTCGAAGCTGTCGTGGACCCGGCGGTGAACGCGCTGACCTGCGCGACCGGCACGCCGCGCGCCCATCGCTCCGAAGCCGTCGGCGACGAGCGCCGCAGGCTGGTGCGCATCGCTCTCGCCGCGGGCCCGAGCGCGCTCACCGACGCGCAGAAGATGCGCCTCATCGACGAGCCCGACGCGCTCGCCGCACTGCACGCGGAAGTTTGGACCTCCGCCGACGCGCACATCGAATGGCGCGAAGCGCTGCAGGTGGCCCGGGCGCCGTCCAACGGCGAAGGCGAGGAGCTGCCGCTGGCGCTGGGCGTGGCCTGAAAGGCGCACGGCCGCTTCGCCGCTCGCGCGCCTAAACGGTACACTGGCGCCCTTCCGTCCGTCTCGGCGATCGAATGAGTCCCGTATCCGCCGCCATCGACCTGCGCTCCGACACGGTCACGCGCCCCACGCCCGGAATGCGCGAGGCGATGGCCGCAGCGCCGGTGGGCGACGATCAGTACGGCGAGGATCCCACGAGCAACGCGCTGCAGGAGCGGGTGGCGAAGCTCTTGGGCAAGCAGGCCGCGCTCTGGCTGCCGTCGGGCACGATGGCCAACCAGGTTGCCCTGCGTACGCTCACGCGCCCGGGCGACGACGTCATCGTCAGCCGGGAGAGCCACGCGGTATGGCACGAGACCGGCGCGGGCGCCGCCAACGCCGGCGTGCAGTTCACCGAGATCGGCGAGCGCGGCGTGTTCACCGCCGAGGAGTTCGTGGCTGCGTGCAAGCCGCGCGGCCACGTCGTCTATCCGCCGACGACGCTGGTGGAGATCGAGAACACCCACAATCGCTCCGGCGGCGTGATCTTTCCCCTAGCCGAGATCGAGCGCGTCTGCGCCGCCGCGCGCGAGCGCGAGGTGGCGACGTTCATGGACGGCGCGCGCCTGTGGAACGTCGCGATCGCCGCGCGGCGATCGCTCGCCGATCTGGCGGCGCCGTTCGACCTCGCCGCCGTGGCGCTCTCCAAAGGACTCGGCGCGCCGGGCGGATCGCTGCTGGCGGGTTCGCGTTCGCTGATCGAGCGCGCGCTGCGCTACAGGCGCATGGCCGGCGGCGCCATGCGCCAGGTCGGCATCTTCGCCGCGGCCGGGCTCTACGCGCTCGATCACCATCTCGAGCGCCTCGCCGAAGATCACGCCAACGCGCGGCTCATCGCGCAGCGGCTGGCTCGCTGCCCGCGGATCCGCATCGATCTCGCGCGCGCCGAGACCAACATTCTCGTGTTCGAGCTGGCGCCCGAGGCGCCCGATGCGGCGGCCGTGGTCGCGCGCGCCAAGGAGCGCGGGGTGCTCATCTTCGCCTTCGGTCCGCGCACCGTGCGCGCGGTCACTCACCTCGATGTCACCCGCGAGCAATGCGCCCGCGCGGCGGAGATCCTGGTCGGGATCGTCGAAGGCAAGCCGGCGTAGCGGTCGGGCGACCGCTATTCGGCATAGTAAACCGCGAAGTCTCCCGCCTCGTCCCGCCACACGGCGATGCGGGCGAAGCCCGCGCGGCGCAGCAGGGCGGCGAACGCCTGCGGCTCGTACTTGTATGAATTCTCGGTATGGATACGCTCTCCCGGCGCGAATACGCGCTCGCTCCCGTCGAGCACGACGCATTGCGCGCGCAGCGCCTCCAGATGCATCTCGACCCGGCTCGCCGGCGCGTTGTAGAAAGCGACGTGACGAAACGCCGCCGGGTCGAAGTCGCAGCCGACGAGCGCATTCACGTGATTGAGCACGTTGCGATTGAACGCGGCGGTGACGCCGACGGCGTCGTCGTACGCTGCCGCCAGACGCTGCTCATCCTTCGGCACGTCGACGCCGATCAGCAGTCCGCCGCGCCGCCCGCACAGCCGCCGAATCTGCGTCAGCAGCTCCAGGGCCTCGTCGGGCGTGAAGTTGCCGATGCTGGAGCCCGGATAGAAGAAGGTCACCGGACCGGAATCCAGGTCGCCGGCGAGGTCCAGCGTGCGCGAGAAATCGGTGATCACACCCATGAACTCGATGTCGGAATGGGCAGCCGCCATGCGCGCGAGCGCCGGCTCGACGGCCGCGGTGGAGATGTCCACGGCGATGAAGCGCCGGGGCGCCAGCGCGTCCACCCACCATTCGCCTTTGCGGCAATCGCCGGCGCCTAGATCGACGAACTGCCGGTGGCGGCCGGCCGCAGCGGCGATGGCGTCGCGGTGCGCGACGAAAATGGCACGCTCCGTGCGCGTGAGGTAGTACTCCGGCAATTCGCAGATCGCCTCGAACAGCGCGCTGCCCACGGCATCGTAAAGATACTTCGGGGGGATTCGGGCCGGCTGCGCGACGAGGCCTTCGATCAGCTCGGGGCGGTCGGTGCGAGCCGGTTGCCGCCAGGCACCGATGAGCCGATTGTGCAACCGAAAGGCGCCTCGCGGCGCGACCTCGGGACTCCGCCACGGCATCGCTGCCCAATGCGTCATCGCTTTTCCCCTTGAAGTCGTATCATAAACGTCGGCAGCGCTTTGAAAAACTTACATTGCCATCGGACCGAGCGCGCCGGGATGCGCAGCTTGTCTTTCCGCAAACCGAGAGCGTACGGTGCCGGTCGCACGGGCCAAACGACGGGGGACTTGGACCTGGATGACTTTGCCATTCGGCAAGGCCGCAAATCCCGTGCCTGATGCCGATCGCGGATTACTGCGCGGTGCGCTCGAAGCGCAGCTCGGGCTTTTCCGCATGGACGAGCTGCGCCTGTCGACCGGACGCACCTGCGACGGCGCGACGATCCAGCCGGCGCTGTGGTACTTCGCCGACGAAACGATCGCCACGCCGCGAGCCGGTGTCGCGGTGGCGGGATTCGCCCGCGGCGTGAGCGTCTGGGACGACCTGCGCCAGTGGGCATCGACTCATACGCTCGACGCCAAGCTCGAAGCCCCGCCGCTCGTCTGGGTCGGTGCGCCGGAGATCGCGCGCGGCGCGCTGATCTCCGACGATGGCCGCACGATCGCCGCGGGCGAGTCACGATGGCCGTTCGCGCGGGTACCGAAGATTGCGCTCAACCGAGCGTACTACGACCGGACGTCGACCGCCTACTTCGCGGGCCGTCCGATCGCGGCCCGCGGCCACGTGCACGACGGCAGCTTCGTTGCCCGCACGCTCTGGCCCGAGGCGTTTCGACTCGATCCCGCTGCGCCCGTTCGCGCGATCGATCCCGCGCCGGCGGCGCTGCGCGCGCTGGTTCGCGCCGAGCCGCAGGGCGGCGCGCGCAGCGCCTTCTCCGCCACGACGCTGTGGCAGCGCCGGCCCGGCGCGGCGGGGCGCCGGACGAGCGCGCCGGTGCTCGCGCTCGTGCTCAACGGCGCGCAGGGCGACGACGACGAGGCGCACGCGGGGCACTTCGCGCTCGTCACCGGATACGTCGGCCGCGACGGCGCGATCGGCGACTGGATCACCAACAACTTCTACACGCTCGATGCCGAAAGCGAGAAGGGCATTCTGCCGGCGATGGTGCCGCTCGACAGCTACCTCGCCGATCTCAACAGCGGCCAGGCCTGGTACCGCCCGTCGTATCTCCTGGTCGCCGTGCTCGAGCGGGAGCGCACCGCCAGGCGCGTCCAGGGGGCGCTGGAGCGCGTCTACAACCAGTTCTACCGCCATCAGCTCGCCTACCGCCACACGACGATGAACTGCGCCAGCATCAGCGTCGACGTGCTGCGCGTCCTCGGACTCGATGTGCCGGCGCGTGGCGCGACGAGCTGGCCCGCGGCTCTCTTGGGGCTGCCCTACTTCGCGCTGCACGCTCGCAGCGTGGCGAAGGCGGCGCAAACCTTCGACTACCTGACCGAGGACCGGACGCGGCTGCTGCCCGCCGTCGCCTTCGAACAGGTCGGCGCGCGGCTGCTCGCGCTCGCAAGCGGAACGCGGCCGGCTGTGAGCGCTTTCGAGTCCGCGTTCGCCGAAGATGTCGAGGCGATCGTTTATCTGGCGGTGCCGCAGCTTCCGTCGTCGCGCGCCTGGGGCGACGTTCCGGTGACGAGCGCCTGGGAGTACCGCAAGCGCTACCCGCGCGATCCCGCCCAAGCGAAGATCATACCGGTGCCCGAGCGGCCCTTTCCGGATGCCCTGCGCGACGCCGATCTGCTGCCGCCGCCGCGGCCGCGATCGGACATCGCGATCGCCCTCTGGGCCGTGCTGTCCGTGATCGGCATCCCGTGGCTGGTGTGGCGCTGGCTGCGGCGCAGGCGCGGCGCACGGGCGCCCGCTCGCCGAGCAGCCGTCGCGACCGCCTCACGCGGCGTCGCTGCCGAGGAGTCCACCGGCGACGCGCCCACGCCCCGCTAGAGCGAGGTCAATACAGCTCGTATTCGATCTGGAAGCGAACCGTGGTGTCGGGGCTGTTGTGGTTGACGCCGAAGAGCACCGCGGCGTCGTACTTGAGCTTGTTGCGCGGGCTCGTGAAGATCTGGCCGAAGAAGGCGGGGCCGATGTTCACTTCCATCTGATGGCCGAAGTCGTTGGTGCGCCCCAGCGTTCCGATCGATTGCAGGCCGGGCTCGAAGCGCGGGTTCCCGCGCCACTTGACCTGCCACTCGTAGTTGATCTCGGCCCCGGGCTGCGCACTGCTCCCGAGCTCGCGCTCGAAGATCACGTTGAGATTGCTCTGCAGGGCGCCGATCTCCTTCTGAAACATCGGGCCGATGGCGATCGCGCTGCGGCGCACGGGGTAGTCGTAGGCGAGCTCGGCGAAGAGGCCGAGGTCGAGCCAGTACCGGCCCGGCTCGCTGAGGAGGAAGGTGTTCTCCCACTCGACTTCGTCGAGCCGATACGACTCGCCGGGCGCGCGGGTGGTGCCCACTTCGAGCCCGCTTCTCCACCACGGGGTGAAGCCGTATTCGATCTCGCCGATGAACTGGCGCTCGCGGTCGTCGTCCGCCCCCGACCACCATTGGTAGCCGCCGAGGAGCTCGAGCTCCAGCTCGCCCTGCACGACGTCCGGCAGGTGCACCTTGGAGGCGGGATCGGCGACGGCGACGAGCGGTTGTGAAGCGAATAGCGCGGCTGCAACGACGAGCGGCCCGGTCAGGCTGCTTGCGTGATTTTTCTTCTCGGTCTTCCCCATACTTTCATTCCGATGGCGATCGACACTGCGGTCACGAGGTAAAAGACGATCTGCACGCCGGCGGGTCGGGCGTCGTAGCCGATCAGCGCGTGCAGGGTCTGGCCGAGGATCGAACGCTCGGAGAGAAAGGCCGAGGTGTCCCACAGCCGGGCGCCGAGCGATGGAATCAAGTCCGCCTGGACGAGAAACCGCGCGCCCTGCGAGGCCATGCCGGCGGCGAGCAGAAGCAGCAGCCAGTTGGTCGCGGTGAAGAAATGTCGGATCGGGATGCGCAGGAGCCCCAGATAGAGCGCAAGTCCGGTAGCCGCGCCACCGCCCACGCCGAGCGCGATGCCGCCGGCGATGTCGAACGCTCCCGAGCCGCCCGCCGCCTGCGCGAGCAGGAACAGGACGATCTCGGAGCCTTCGCGCAGCACTGCGAGGGTGACCACGATGGCGAGCGCGGCGAGCGGCCTGCGACCGACCGACACCTCCGCGCCGAGCGCCTGCATCTGCAGCGCCATCTGCCGGCCGTGGGTCGCCATCCAGATCGCATGCCACGCGATCATCGCCACCGCCGCGAACAGCACGGTCGCGTTGAAGAGCTCCTGGCCCATGCCCGCCGCCGCCTCGGCGACAGCCTCCGCGGACACAGCCAGCACGATCGAGCCCAGCACGCCGGCGGCGATCCCGGCGCCGATCCAGCGCGCGCGTCCCGGCACGCCGCGCGTGGCGGCGAAGACGACGCTCACGACCAGCGCCGCTTCCAGCACCTCGCGGAAAACCAGAACGGCGATCCCGGCCACGTCGTCTTCCTATTGCGCGATCAGGACGCCCTGCGCGGTGTCCTTGTGGAAGTCGCCGAAGAACGGATAGCGGCCGGGCTTGAGCGGCCCGACGTAGAGCGTGACCCGCCCCTTGGCCGGCACGACCTTCTCGCGGTTGAGCTCGTAGCTTTCGAATTCTTCCGCGGTCGAGTCCTCGTTCTCGATGGTGAGCTTGACCTTCTTGTCTGCGGGAACGGTGAGCTCCGCCGGCTCGAAGCGGTGGCTGCGGATGGTGAGCCGCGCTTCGGCGTCGTCGGCGCGGACATTCGTCATCACGAGCGCCAGCGCGAAGGCGAGCGCGAAACCCATCGAGCTGCGAAGCCTCATTCGGTCCCCTCGTGAGCGTTGTATGAATAATAATGATTCTCATTCGTTTCCGCAAGGGGTTTGGGCGGGCTTCTGCCGGCCGGAAAGTGAGGCGAACTTGATGCACGTCAACCCGGGCGCTTGCCGTGCTGTCGGCGCTTGTTATAATGGGAACCATTCTCATTTATCCGTCGCCGCTCCATGTACGTCTGTCTTTGCAACGGAATCACCGATCGCCAGATCGCCCAGGCGGCGCAGCTCGGCGCGCGTTCGCCGGAGGATCTCGCCCAGGGGCTCGGCGTAGGCCTCGGTTGCGGCCGCTGCGTTGCGTGCGCCGAAGCGGTGTTGCGCGAAGCGGTTTCGGCGGCGACGCTCGGCACCGACAAGCTCGCCGCGTAGGGCTTAGACCCCATCCTCGAGCAGGAGGACCGATGAAGGGCGACCTCAAGATCGTCAAGCGCTTGAACGAGGTGCTCACCAACGAGCTGACGGCGATCGACCAGTACTTCCTGCACGCCAAGATGTTCGAGCACTGGGGGCTCGCTCGCCTGGCGAAACGGGAGCGCGACGCCTCGATCGACGAGATGAAGCACGCCGAGGCGCTGATCGAGCGGATTCTCTTTCTCGAAGGCGTGCCCAATCTGCAGGATCTGCACAAGCTGCTGGTCGGCGAGAACGTGCAGGAAGCGCTCGCCTGCGATCTGAAGCTCGAGATGGCGGCGCATCCCATCCTCAAGTCCGGCATCGCGGGCGCCGAGAGCTCCGGCGACTATGTGACACGCGATCTGTTTCGCCGGATCCTCGATTCGGAGGAGGAGCACATCGACTGGCTCGAGATCCAGCTCGAGCTGATCGACCGGATCGGCATCGAGAACTACCAGCAGTCCCAGCTCGGGAACGGCGGGAGCTGAGGCCTCAGGCGCGCGGCGCCGCGAGCAGATCGTAGAGCGAAAGCGCCACGACTTCGGTGGCCGCGTGCAGGTCGGCGAGCCGCAGATTCTCGTCGGCGCGGTGGCCGTTCGCCTCGGCGAGCGTGGGCGGCCCGGCGCCGTAGAGCACGGTCGGGATGCCGGCCGCGCTGTAGTGGCGGGCGTCGGTGTACAGCGGCACGCCGTGCACGGGAATCTCCTCGCCGAGTACCGTCCCGGCGTTGCGCTGCAGGACCTCGACCAGCTTCTCCTGTCCGGCCAGCGGCAGCAACGGCAGCGCGAGCAGGACCCGGCGGACTGTCACGGCGACGCCGGGAAAGCGCGCGCCCAGCCCGACGATGCGCCGCGTGAGCGTCTCCTCCGCTTCGCTCGCCAGTTCCTCGGGAATGATGCGCCGGTCGAGCCGGAACACGACGCGATCGGGAACGACGTTGGTGTTGATGCCGCCGTCGATCAGCCCGACGACGAGCGTCGGCGAGCCGATGCCCGGGATGCGCGAGCGGGTCGTCGCGTAGTCGCGGCGCAGCTCGTACAGACCGGCGAGTATTGTGGTGGCGGCCTCGAGCGCGTCCACGCCCTGCTCCGGCTCCGCGGCGTGGCCGGACCGCCCGCGCACCGCCACCTCCAGATGCAGGCAGCCGTTGTGGGCGATGGTCACGCCGTGCGCGAACCCGGCGCAGATCGCGTAGTCCGGCCGTACGAGACCTTGGCGAAGCAGCCACGCGGGGCCGAGCGTGCCGCCCGCTTCCTCGTCGTGGGTGAAGTGCAGCTCCACCGATCCGGCCAGCCCCGCGCCGTGCGCGCTTGCGCTCTTGAGCGCGAGCAGCGCGAACGCGTAGGTGGCGAAGTCGGATTTCGATACCGCGACGCCCCGGCCGAGCATCCGGCCGTCGCGTATTTCGGCACCGTACGGATCGACGCTCCAGCCGCCTCCCGGCGGCACGACATCGCCGTGGGCGTTGCAGGCGATGACCGGCCCCGGTCCGAAGCGCTCGCGCACGACGAGGTTGACGCAGCTTCGCAGGCCGCAGGCCGCAGCCTCGTCCTGCGGGACCGCATGAGACTCCACGCGATAGCCCAGTCCTTCCAGCAACTCGACGGCGCGCATGGCGTGCGGCGCGCAATCGCCGGGAGGATTGTCGGACGGCGTGCGCACGAGCGCGCGGAGAAAGCGCTCGGCGTGCGGCCGATGCGCGGCGAGGAAATCGCGGATCGCGGCGCGCGGATCGCTCATCGGGCGGGCCGCGGCCGGAAGCCCTCGATGAAGCGCAGGAATACGCCCGCGGCGACCGCGGCGTCGGCCTCCGTGATCGCCTCCGCGGGGTTGTGGCTGATGCCGCCCTCGCAGCGCACGAACAGCATGCCGATGTCGGCGATGGCGATCATCGCCATCCCGTCGTGCCCCGCGCCGGACGGAAGCCGGCGCAGCCGAATGCCTTCGGCCTCGACGGCGGCGCCGAGCTGCGCCTGCAGCCAGCCGGCGCAGGTCGCAGTCCTCGCCTCCCACATCAGCCGGATCTCGAGCGCGACGCGGCGGCGCTCGGCGATCTCCGCCAGCGCCGTGCGCACGGCCGCGAGCGCGCGTTCGCGCTGCGCGTCGGTCGGCGCGCGTACGTCGACGGAGAAGCGCACGCGTCCCGGAATGACGTTGATCGCACCGGGCAGCGCCTCGATCTTGCCCACCGTGCCCACCAGCTCGGGCTCCGCGGCGGCGACGCGCTCGACGGCGAGCACACATTCCGCCGCCGCGGCGAGCGCGTCACGGCGCAGTGACATCGGCACCGTCCCCGCGTGTCCCGCCATGCCCGAGAGCTCGACCGCCAGGCGGTTGCCGCCGTTGATCGCCGTGACCACCCCGACCGGCAGCCCTTCCGCTTCGAGCACCGGTCCCTGTTCGATGTGCAGCTCGGCGTAGGCGAGAATCTCCTCGCGCCGCCGCGCCGCGTCAGCGATCGCGTCGGGATCGAGGCCGAAGTCGACGAACGCTTCGCGCAACGTCTTGCCGTTCGCATCCGCGCGGTCGAAGCTCGCGCGATCCAGCGTGCCCGCCACCGCGTGGCTGCCCAGCAGCGTGGCGTTGAAGCGTACGCCCTCCTCGTCGGCGAAGCCAATCACCTCCACGGCGAAGGGCAGGCGAGTGCGGCGCGCCGAAAGCGCGGCGACGCATTCGATGGCCGCTACCACGCCGAGCATGCCGTCGTATTTGCCCGCATCGCGGACGGTGTCGAGATGCGAGCCCAGCATCAGGCAAGGAAGCCCGGGACGTTGCCCCTCGTAGCGGCCGAGCACATTGCCTGCCGCATCGAGGCGAGCGGCCATGCCCGCTTGCTCCATCCAGCCCAGAACCAGGCCGTTCGCCGCCCGCTGCTCGGCGGACAGATAGACGCGGGTCAGACCGTCGCGTTGCTCGGAGCAGCGCGCGAGCGCCTCGCAGCGTTCGAGGATGCGCGCGGCGGACGGTTTTGTGACGGTCATCGGAGCGGCACGCGAGCGCTGAATCCGCGGGTCGGCGGCCATGGGATTGACCGGCGCGAAAAATGGTAGCACAGGGCTCCCACCGACCCCGCCCCTTGTCCGGGAATAACGGCCTCTTGCGGGCAGTATGATGGGCTATGAATGCGAGAGGCTCCGGGGACCGCAGCCGGCCAGCGACCCGGTTCGAGGAAGCGGTGCTGCCGCAGCTCGACGCCGGGTACAACCTCGCGCGCTGGCTCACCCGCAACGGCACCGACGCCGAAGACGTCGTGCAGGAAGCGTGCGAGCGGGCGCTGAAGTACTTCTCGGCGTTTCGCGGCGGCGACGCCAAGGCCTGGTTTCTAACCATCGTGCGCCACGCCTGCTACGACTGGCTGAAGCGCAATCGACCCTCCGAGATCGTTGCCGGAGACGGTCCCGCGCTCGAAGAGGCGCCCGATCCGGCGGGCACACCCGAGCAGGTCGTCGCCCGCAACGCCTCGGCGGTGGCGCTCAACGAAGCGATTGCGGCGCTGCCCCTCGGCTACCGCGAGGTGCTCATCCTGCGCGAGCTGGAGGAGCTGCCCTACAAGGAGATCGCCCGGGTCGTCGATATTCCGATCGGGACCGTGATGTCGCGGCTCGCGCGGGCGCGCGGATTGCTGCAGCGCTCACCCGTCCTGCGCGCGATCCGCGACCGCGCCGCGCTGTGAGCCCAGGGACGATCACCACGAGACGAAGCCATGAACTGCGATCAAGCGCTCAACCTTCTGCCGACCTACAGCGACGGCGAGCTCGACGCGGTGCAAAGCGCCGAGATCGAGAAGCATGTGCTCGGCTGCGCCGAGTGCGCCGCGCGCCGCGACGAGCTCGCGACCTTGCGCTCGCGCATCCGTAACGAGGTACCCTACTACGCCGCCACGCCGGCGCTGCGCGAGCGGGTCCGGGCGACGATCGCGCGCGCGACCGATGCGCCGGTACCGCCGAGGCTGAAGGTGAGCCGCTGGCGCTGGCTCACCTCGGGTGCACTGGCGGGCAGCGCGGTCACGGTCTTCGCCTGGTTCGTAGGCAGCGCGATCCTCGACTGGCGAGTGGGCACCGATCTCGCGGCGGAAGCCGTGGCCAATCACGCACGGGCCACGCTCTCCAATCGGCTGATCGATGTGGCATCGTCGGATCAGCACACGGTCAAGCCGTGGCTCTCGGCGCGACTCGATTATTCGCCGCCGGTGCGCGACTTCACCGCGGACGGCCTGCCGCTCGTCGGCGGCCGGCTCGATTATCTCGACGGGCGCCCCGTAGCGACGCTGGTCTACAGGTATCGCGAGCACACGATCGACGTCTTCATGCGGCCGGTCGAAACGGGCAAGCCGGTACTGATGCCGAAGTCGACGACGCTCCGAGGATTCAACGTCGCCCACGGCAGCGCCGGGGGCATGGAGTGCTGGGTCGTGTCGGACGCCAGCATGGAGGTGCTCGAGGCGTTGGTGGCGCATCTGACATCGAGCACGGGGTGAAATGGCTCTCGCCCATGTAGGTGCGAATTCATTCGCGCGAAGCGTGGGGATGAATCCCGACCTACAGGATCAGCGGCTTTCGCCGGGATGACGATCAGCGGTTCTTGAACTCCGGCTTGCGCTTCGCGACGAAGGCGCGCATACCCTCCTTCTGGTCGTCGAGGGCGAAGGTCGAGTGGAACTCGCGCCGCTCGAAGAGCAGCCCTTCCGAGAGCGGTGATTCGTACGCGCGGTTGATCGCTTCCTTGACCTTTAGGACCACGGGAAGCGAATGACTGGCGATCTTCGCCGCCACGGCGAGCGCTTCGTCGAGGAGCTTGTCGGCCGGCACGACTCGGGCGACCAGACCGGACCGCTCGGCTTCCGCGGCGTCGATCATCCGCCCTGTAAGGCACCACTCCATCGCCTTCGCCTTGCCCACCGCCCGCGGCAGCCGCTGCGTCCCGCCCAGGCCGGGCATGGTGCCGATCGTAATCTCCGGCTGACCGAACTTGGCGGTGTCGGCGGCGAGGATGAGATCGCACATCATCGCCAGCTCGCAACCGCCGCCCAACGCATAGCCCGCGACAGCGGCGATCACCGGCTTGCGCGTGTGCTTCACCGACTCCCAGCTCGAGATGTAATTGTCGGCGTAGACCTTCTGATAGCTCCACTCGGCCATCGCGCCGATGTCGGCGCCAGCGGCGAAGGCCTTGTCGTTGCCGGTGATGACGATGGCGCCGATGCTGGCATCGGCGTCGAATGCCGCCAGCGCGGCGGCGAGCTCCGAGGCGAGGGCATCGTTGAGCGCGTTCATGCGCTGCGGGCGGTTGAGGCGGATGACGCCGACGCGTCCGCGGGTCTCGGTCAGGATGTTCTGATAGTCCATGGGTTCGAATCTGCGACGGTGACGTGGGTGGCGAGCACCGTATAGTAGCGGGCGTTGCCTTGGAGCGCATCGGGCTCATCCGGCTTTCCGACCAATGGGCGTCAACCGTTCGGACAACCACCGTCTGAACGCCGCCAAGTAGTTCGCGCGGCGCCGCGGCCACGAGGCGGGGCTTTGTTCGCCGGCCTGACACGGAAGGGGCTCGCGCTCATCGCGCCGCTCGCGCTTCTGCATTCGTCGCGGCGCAACATCGTCGAGTTGTTCGACCTGCCCCTGCCGGCCCGGCTTGCCGCAAATGTGCGCGAACGATTCCACGCTCGGGCGGGAGACTGCCCTCGCCGAAGCGTAGTTAAGCGTCCAGCAGATCGGAATGGGTCGCCGGCTCGGCTTCGCGATCGAAGTGCCTGGTGACCTGCACGAAGCCCGCCTTCCGCCGATGATGCTGCTAACCCTCGTCGAGAACGCAATCAGGCACATACGGCCAGGGTGCGCAACTGCGCGCGGGCCTCAACAAGCCGCGGGGCATTACGGCGACAATCCGCTTTGCCATGCGCCATGGCGACCGCGATGGCTGCTGCTGCCGCGTGAGCCTCCGTCGATTACGCTCCGCACAGACTCCGGTCAAAACGGATCGTGCGCGCAGCGTTAGACGCCCGGCGCGGCATCACGCGAGCGCACTTCAAGGCCGTTGCTGTTCGGTTGTGCGCCTTGGGCATATCACTTCATCGTGGTTTGCCAATGCGATATTCACGCAGCTTTCACAACCCGTCCTTTCGCTGACCAGGCTATTCTTAACGGACCAGCTCGGCGCGTTCATTCTGCTGTTCGCTCTCGTCGCCACCGATCGCATAACCGGCTACTACCCGCGCCGCCGGGCCGCGTACGCCGTCACAGTCGTGATCACGGCGAGGATCTACGTACCGCTCGTGACGCTGATCGGACAACGCTCGGAGCTTGTGTGGAATCGAGTTCGCGAAAAAAACGCTCGAACGCGCATGCCGCCAAGCGCACGCTCGAATCGCGGCTGCAGGCGATGCAGGAGCGCGTCGAGCCGCAGTTCCTGTTCGACACACTGGCTCGGGTGCGAGAGCTGTATCGCGCCAACGCCGCTTTCGGCGCTGCACGGCAGCGATGCGACCTTCGTGCTGCGGCCCACGGAAGGGAACGCGAGCGAGGCAGTGCTGGAGATTCGCTACGACTCCGGCGGCGCACTCCTCGAGGAAGCTGCGTAACCCTCCCGCGCCGCCGCCATCGCCTCCCGCAGGACGGCGATATCACCGATGTGATTGGCGAGGAGCAGCACGAGCTTGGCATTGACGAGCGCGCTCTGCTCGTCGCTCAAGCCTCGGTGCAGGTCGATCAGCTCCTGATAGAAGTCGTCTGGCGCGGCGATATTGGGTTCGATGTTAAGCATGGAAGAGCCTCGGTGCGCACCTGCCCCGTCGCACGCGCGATGGCCGCACGTACTCGGTCGGGATCGAATGCACGCCAGCGGGCACAAACGTGCTGGTCCGGCCGGAACAGATAGACCGTCCCGGGCTTCGCATCATGGCGTTCCGCGAGGGCGCCCGTCGGATCCTCGATCCGGCGCCCTCCCCGGGGAAGCTCGGTCCCCCGACCGCCGACGAAAACGCTCGCGCAGGCGATCGGATCGGTCGCAAGCGCACTCAACTCGCGCAAGGCGCCCGCCGAAGAGCCGTCGTCGAAGACGAGCAGCGTGAAGCCGCCGGCAAGATAGTCGAGCAGCCACGTACCGTGTTCGCCTGTCACGGGCGCGTCGATCGCCGGCGCCCCCGGCACGAGCCGGCTCTCGAACGCTTCGTCGTCGGGACTGTTGAGCGGCGAATCGACAAGGATCGCCGGCAGCGACAGCCGGCCGCTGTTTACCAGCCGGCGCGCGAAGGGATGTCGCTTCGCGAGTGCGAGCACGGCGTCGCGAAACGTGCGGCTCGCCGCGCTCTTGGGCGTGATGAAGTCGGTGCTGCGGGTGGAATGCCGGATGTTCTCATCGGCTGCCGGACAGCGCTCGGCGTCGTAGCTGTCGAGGAGCCGCTCCGGGGCGAGCCCGCGCAGCACGAGCGTGAGCTTCCACACCAGGTTGTCGGCATCCTGCATGCCGCTGTTGGCGCCGCGTGCACCGAACGGCGAGACGAGGTGCGCCGCATCGCCGGCGAACAGCACCCGCCCACGGCGGAACGAGCGCATGCGGCGGCACTGGAAGGTGTACACGCTTGCCCACTCCAGCTCGAATTCCACGTCGTCGCCGAGCATCGCGCGCACGCGCGGCAGTACGCGCTCGGGTTTCTTCTCTTCCTCGGGATCGGCCTCCCACCCGAGCTGAAAGTCGCATCGCCACACGTGATCTGCCTGGCGATGGAGAAGCGCGGACTGGTGGCGGTGGAACGGAGGGTCGAACCAGAAGCGACGCTCCGCGGGAAATTCGGAGTGCATATGGACGTCGGCGATGAGGAACCGGTCGCGGAAGACCTGTCCCTCGCTCTCGAGGCCAAGCAGCGTGCGGATCGGGCTCCGCGCGCCGTCCGCCGCGATCAGCCAGTCGGCGTGCGCGACGTACTCGCCGTCGGGCGTGGAGACCCGCGCTTCGACCCGGTCGGCGCGCGGCTCCACGTCGACCACCCGGTGCCGCCAGCGAAGCTCGACGCCGAGGGCCTCGGCACGCTCGACGAGGAACTGCTCGACGTAGTACTGCTGCAGGTTGATGAAGGCCGGACGCCTGTGGCCGGACTCGGGCAGCAGGTCGAACTGGAACACCTGCTCGTCGCCGAAATAGACGCGCCCGACGTTCCACCCCACGCCCTTCTCGACGAGGCGCTCGCCGCAACCCAGGCGATCGAGGATCTCGAGCGTGCGCTTCGACCAGCAGATCGCGCGCGAGCCCGCGCTCACCGTGTCGTCCTCGTCGAGCAGCAGCACGTCGACGCCGCGCTGCGCGAAGTCGATGGCCGCGACAAGTCCGACCGGCCCCGCACCCACGACGATCACCGGCCAGCGTCTCGGCGAACCGGCGAGCTCGGCAGGCTTGCGGTAGGGGTAGACCGGCGGCGCGTAGGTCTTCAACCCTCGAGCGTCTCCCACATCTCCTTGTCGCGCTGTGCCGTCCAGATGCGCGGGTCGCGATAACGCGTCGCCTCGTCGTAGGCGCGGGAGACATCGAATGGCAGGCAGTGGTCGAAGATGACCCAGTCACCGTACTTGGGCTTCAGCGCCGCGTACGTTTCGCGATACGCCGTGCGCAGGTCCTTGCCGGCGGAAGCGGCGCGCTTCACCGCGTCGAACAGCTCGGTGATGAAGGCGCGCGTGCCGTCCAGCCCCGCTTTGACTTCCGCGGCCGTCTGCAGCGAGGCCCCCCGGCCGGGAACGAGCTTGGCGGGCTGCAGCGCGGCGACGGCGTCGAGTGTCGCCGGCCACTCCGCGAGATACGCGTCGCCCGTGTACGGCGTCGCCCCGTATTCGACGAGATCGCCCGAGAACAGGATCTTCTCCTGCGGCAGCCACACGACCGTGTCGCCCTTGGTGTGCCCCCGTCCGAGCTGCAGGATGTCGACCTCGAGCTTGCCCAGCCAGAGGCTGAGCCGCCGCTCGAACACGAGCGTCGGCCAGGTGAGTCCCGGAACCGACTCGACCGCGCGGAAGAGCCGCGGAAAGCGCTCGATCTCGCTCTTCATGTCGGCCTCGCCACGCTCGACGATGAGCTCGTACGTGTCGCGGCTGGCGATGACGTGCTCGGGGCCGTAGGCCGTCGCGCCGAGCACGCGCACCGCGTGGTAGTGCGAAAGCACGACGTACTTCACCGGCTTGTCGGTGACGCCGCGGATGCGCCGGATCACGTCCTGCGCCATCACCGGAGTGGCCTGGGTGTCGATCACCATCACGGCGTCGTCGCCGATCACGATCCCGGTGTTGGGATCGCCTTCCGCGGTGTAGGCGTAGGCGTGCTCGGAGAGCTTGTCGAAGCTGACCTTCTTCTCGGCAAGGTCGGCCTGGGAGGCGAATTGCTTTTCGGACATGCGGGAGCGGTTTCGAGCCAGCTTGTTTTTCAATGGTAGCGCACCTCGGGCCCGCGCAAGCGTCGGGCTAGAATGGCTTTCGTTGCTGCCGGGGGGCCACATTCCAGGGTCGCGTCGCTGCCAGTGCCTGCGGCCAGCGCCCCGAGAGCCATCATCTCTCAGGGAACGGATGACCGGGCGATAACGTCAGGACGGGATTTTGCCGCTGTGGCTTTCGTCGCCATCGGTCGCCGGCGGGGCGGGAAGTTGAAGTGAGTCTTGAACCGCTTCGCCTGAACGACGAGCGCCGAGCCCGCGGTCAGCAGAAAGACCGCCCCCAGGATCAGCGCCAGCCGCGTGACGGATTGACCCGCTACGCTCCGCGCGTAAACGAGGGTAACCGCGGTGCGAGGCCGCTCCAGCGCACCGAGCGCCAGCAGGGCCTGCATGGCCCTTGCGGCCCATTGGCGGCGCACGAAGATCAGGACGATCGCGAGGAGCGAGATGCAAAGCGCGAGCAGATTGCCGGCGCGGAAGAAATGCGCCGCCAGCCGAAGGAAGGCGAGAACCGGCGCGGCGAGTGCAAGGATCGTCATTGCGATCCGCGCAACGAAGTCGCCTATTCCTTCGGCCGCTTGTCCACCACGCGCTTCGCTTTGCCGATGGAACGCTCCACCCCGCCCGCCTGTACGACGCGCACCTCGGCCGTCACACCGATCGAGCTCTTGATCCTCTGCGCCAGCTGCGCGCCGGCGGCCTCACCCGCAGCGGCGCCGATGCCCGTGGCGCGCTCCACCAGCACGGTGAGCTCGTCCAGGTTGCGCGGCCGCGTGACTTCGAGCTGATAGTGCGGAGCCAGCGCCGCGAGCTTGAGGATCATCTCCTCGATCTGCGTGGGAAAGACGTTTACCCCGCGGATGATCAGCATGTCGTCGGAGCGGCCGGTGATCTTCTCAATGCGGCGCATCGAGCGAGCGGTTGGCGGCAGAAGGCGCGTGAGGTCGCGGGTGCGGTAGCGGATGACGGGCAGCGCCTCCTTGGTGAGCGAGGTGAACACGAGCTCGCCCTTCTCGCCGTCGGGAAGGACCCTCCCCGTCTCCGGGTGGACGATCTCGGGATAGAAGTGGTCCTCCCACACCGTCAGCCCGTCCTTAGTCTCGATGCACTCCTGCGCGACCCCCGGGCCGATCACCTCGGAGAGACCGTAGATGTCGATCGCGTCGATGTCGAGCTTCGATTCGATCGCTTCGCGCATGGTCGGCGTCCACGGCTCGGCGCCGAAGATGCCGATGGAGAGCGAGCACTTGCGCGGATCGTAGTGCTGCCGCTCCATCTCCTCGGCGATCGCCAGCATGTACGAGGGCGTCACCATGATGATGTCCGGCTTGAAATCGGCAATGAGCTGGACCTGCCGCTCGGTCATCCCCCCCGACACCGGGATCACGGTGCAGCCCAGCTTCTCCGCACCGTAGTGGGCGCCGAGGCCGCCGGTGAAGAGCCCGTAGCCGTAGGCGACGTGGACGATGTCGCCGGGGCGCCCGCCTGCGGCGCGGATGGAACGAGCCATCACCGTCGCCCACACCTCGATGTCGTTGCGGGTGTAGCCGACGACCGTGGGCTTGCCCGTAGTGCCCGACGACGCGTGGATGCGCAGCACCTGATCGCGCGGCACGGCGAACATCCCGAAGGGATAATTCTCCCTGAGCTCCTTCTTGGTGGTGAACGGCAGCCGCGCGAGATCGTCGAGCGAAGCGAGGTCGTTGGGATGGAATCCGGCGGCGTCGAACACCGACCGGTAATGCGGAACGTGATCGTACGCGTGGCGCAGCGTCCATTGCAGGCGCTTGAGTTGTGTCGCTTGCAGCTCGTCGCGGCTCGCGGTCTCGATGGCCTCGAGATCCCCAGGCGCGGGCTTCCTCGCCGGCATGCCCCCCTCCTTAGTCTTCGATGACGTGACCTTTTATGCGATACGACTTGCCGCGAAAGAATGCGACCGGGTCACCTCGCTGGTTCTTCACTTCGATGTCGTAGACGCCGGTCCGCCCGCTCGCGCTGCGCTCCCGCGCGAAGGCGGTCAGCACGTCGCCTTCTCGCGCCGGCGCGACGAAATCGATCGCACACCCCGACGCCAGGGTATTGAGATTGTAGCTGTTGCAGGCAAAGGCGAACGCGCTATCGGCGAGGCTGAAGATGAAGCCGCCGTGACAGATGGCGTGACCGTTGAGCATGTCGGCGCGCACGGTCATGGTCAGCTCGGCATGGCCCGGGCCGATGCCGGAGATCCGCATGCCCATGGCCTGGGAGGCCGCGTCGCGGCGGTACATTGCCGCGGCGACACGCTCGGCCAGGGACTGTGCCTGAGCGGGCGTCGCCGGAGGATGGTGCTCGCCCATTACCGCCCCGTGAACCGCGGTGGGCGCTTCTCGGTGAATGCCGCGACGCCCTCGCGGTAGTCCGCCCCGTAGCCCAGCGTGCGCTGCAAATCGCGCTCGAGGTCGAGCTGCGCCTCGAGGCCGTTGCCGGCGGAGGCGTAGATCGCCCGTTTGGTCGCTGCCAGCCCCGCCGTCGGCGCGACGGCAAGCGCGGCCAGGAGCTTCTCGACCGCCGGCCCGAGCTCGGCGTCCTCGACGCATCGCCAGATGAGACCCCACTGTGCCGCCTGCTCCGCCGGGAGCTTGTCGCCGAGAAGCGCGAGCCCCATCGCCCGCGCCGTGCCAGCGAGGCGCGGCAGGAAGTAAGTGCCGCCGGAGTCGGGGATGAGACCGATCCTGCTGAACGCCTGGATGAAGCTCGCCGATTTCGCCGCAATGACGAGATCACAGGCGAGCGCGATGTTGGCGCCGGCGCCCGCCGCGACGCCGTTGACGGCGCATACCACCGGCAGCGGCAGCGAGCGGAGCGCCAGAATGAGCGGCTTGTAGTTGCGCTCGATCGAGGCGCCGAGGTCGACGGCCTCGGCGCTGGGCGCGACCGCGCGATCGGCCAGATCCTGTCCGGCGCAGAAGCCGCGTCCGGCGCCCGTCAGGAGCAGCACCCGCGACGACGGCTCGCCACGCACTTGCGCGAGCGCGTCACGCACCTCGGCGTGCATGGCGCCGTTGAGGCTGTTGAGCCGGTCGGGCCGGTTGAGGGTGATGCGGGCGACGCCGGCTTCGCTCGAAAAGAGGATGTGCTCGTAGGTCATCGTGGGTCGCAATTCATTGCGCCAGCGTCGCGCCGGTGGGGATGGATCCCGATCTACACGTGCATCCGATGCTGCACCACCCGAAACCGGCTCGCCACGAACGCCGCGTCGGTGAGCGACGCGTTGGCCGCCGGGTTGGCGCCGGTGCCGTGATAGTCCGAGAACGCCGCCGACTGGTTGACGAAGACGCCGCCCGTGAGATTGATCGACAGCGCCACCCCCGCGTCCTCCGCGACTTCGACCGCGTGGTCGACGACCGCCGGATTCTTCGAATACACCGACAGCGTGAGTGCGCCGTGATCCCGGACCGCGCGCCGCGCGATGTCGAGGCTCTGCGCGGTATCGCTGGTGGCGATCACGAACGCGATCGGACCGAACCACTCCTTGAGGTACTTGCCCTCGTCCTTGGCGTCTAGCCTCACGATCAGCGGCGTGCGGATGCGCGCCTCCTTGAACTGCGGGTGGGCGACCGGCTGACTGTCCGCGACGATGGGCCCCAGCGAACGCGCCGCATCGATGCGCTGCGCCACGCCGTCGTTGACCACCGCGCCGAGAATCTCCACTGCGCGCGCGGGATCGCCGACGAGCTTCTGGACCGACTCGCCCAGCGCCCGCGCCACCTCGTCGAAGGAAACATGGCCGGCCGCGGTGTCGACCCCCCCGCGGGGCACGTAGATGTTCTGCGGCGCGGTGCACATCTGGCCGGTGTAGAGCGCGAGCGAGAACGCGACGTTGCGCGCCACCGCCTTGATGTCCTCGGCGGAATCGATGACGATCTGATTGACGCCCGCCTTCTCGGCGTAGACCTGCGCCTGGCGCGCGTTCTTCTCCAGCCACTCGCCGTTGGCGCTGCTGCCGGTGAAGTCGATGAGCTTCACCTCCGGACGAAGCGCGAGCTGCTGCGCGACGTCGTCACCCGTCTCGTGCGCGACCAGCGTCACCACGTTGGGATCGAAGCCCGCTTCCGTCAGGACCTCGCGCGCGATCTGCACGCTGATCGCCAGCGGCAGAATCGCGTTCGGATGCGGCTTGACCACGACCGCGTTGCCGGTGGCGAGGCTCGCGAACAGTCCGGGGTAGCCGTTCCAGGTCGGGAAGGTGTTGCAGCCGATGACGAGCCCGACGCCGCGCGGCACGACGCGGTAGTGCTTTTCCATCTTGAGCGGCTCGTTCTTGCCCTGCGGCTTCTCCCAGTACGCCTTGGCCGGCACGCGTCGCATCTCGTCCCAAGCATAGGCGACCGCTTCGAGCCCGCGATCCTGGGCGTGCGGGCCCGCGGCCTGAAACGCCATCACGAACGCCTGGCCGGTCGTATGCATCACGGCATTGGCGATCTCGAAGCTCTTCTTGTTGATGCGCGCGAGAATCTCGAGGCAGACGCCGACCCAGGCTTCGGGTCCGGCCTTGCGCCAGCCTGCTGCTTCCGCCTCGGCGATCGCCTCGAACAGCCCGTCCAGATCGACCTTGGGATAGGTGACGCCCAGCGCGAATCCGTACGGCGAGCGCTCCGCGCCGACCGTGCCCTTTGCGGCGGGAAGGCTGATGGGAAACGGCTTGTTCAGCAAAGCATCGAATGCGGCCTTGCCGGCCTCGGCCGCGCCGTCGCCGTACACCTTCGGGCTGGGCGATTCCGGAAACGCGCTCCAGTAGCCGCGCTTGGCGATCGCGTCCAGCGCCTGCTCCAGCAGAGGCTTGTGGCGTTCGAACAATGGATGGGACATGCGGAACTCCCGGGTTTCTGTCGTTACCGCCGAAGCAGGAACCTGCAGGGCCGGATCGTCCGGCCATCTCGCGCGAATGAATTCGCGCCTACAGCCCGCTTGCGCGGACGACGTTGCGATATCCTGAGCGATAGTCTACCCGAGGCGACTACGCCGTCTGGTCGAAATCCACTACGACGTTGTCAGTCACGGGATAGCTCTGGCAGCACAGGACGAAGCCGCGCGCCAGCTCGTAGTCCTCCAGCGCGAAGTTGACGTCCATGTCCACCTCGCCTTCGACGAGCTTGGCGCGACAGGTCGAGCACACGCCGCCCTTGCACGAGTACGGCAGCTCGATGCCCTGGCGCAGCGCGGCGTCGATCACATTCTCCTTGGTCTTCTCGACGATGAACTGCCGCGCCGCGCCGTCGATGATCGCGGTGACCGCGCATTCGCCGCTGCCGGCCGCCGGCGCCGCCGCAGTCCGGTGCTCGTGCTTCGGGATGCTGGCCGCAAAGAGCTCGATCTTGATCTTCGACTTGGGAAAGCCGCGCCCCTGCAGGGACATCGAGACCGCCTGCATCATGCCGTCCGGCCCGCAGACGAATGCGGTATCGACGTCCTCGAGGTCGACCCAGTGCCCCAGCAGCGCATCGGTCTTCTGCTTGTCGATGCGACCGTTCAGGAGCGCAATGTCCTGCGGCTCGCGACTCATCACGTAGACGATGTTCAGCCGGGCCAGGAACCGATCCTTCAGGTCGGAGAGCTCTTCCCTGAAGATCACGGTGGCCGAGGAGCGGTTGCCGTAGAAGAGGGTGAACCGGCTGCGCGGCTCGGTCACGAGCGTCGTCTTGATGATCGACAGCAACGGTGTGATCCCGCTGCCGGCGGCGAAGCCGAGATAGTGCTTGCGGTTCGCCGGATCGAGCGGCACGTTGAAGTGGCCCATCGGCGGCATGACTTCGACGGTCTGGCCGGCGTCGAGCCGCTCGTTCACCCAGGTCGAGAACGCGCCCCCGGGGGCCTTCTTCACCGCGATGCGCAGGCTGTCGTCCTGGACCGCGGAGCAGATCGAGTACGAGCGCCGCAGGTCCTCGCCCCCGACGTCGGCGCGCAGCGTCAGGTGCTGTCCCTGCACGAAGCGGAACGCCTCTTTCAGCGCCGGCGGCACATCGAAGGTGATCGCCACCGCATCGCGCGTCTCGCGCGCGACCCGGGCGATGGTCAGCGGGTAGAACCGGCTCAAAGCGGCTTGAAGTAGTCGAAGGGCTCGAGGCAGGCGTCGCAGACGTACTGCGCCTTGCACGGCGTGGAGCCGAAGCGCGAGAGCTCGCGCGTCCGCGGCGAGCCGCAGCGCGGGCACGGCACGCCGCGGCGGGACGGCCGCTCCCGCAGTGCCGAGGCGTCGATGCGCACCACCGGCTCCGCATGGCCGGGTGGCGGCGCGATCCCGTAGCGCGCGAGTCGCGCGCGCGCCTCCGGCGCAATCCAGTCGGTGGTCCAGGCCGGTGAAAGCCTCATCTCCAGGCGATGCCGCGCAAATCCCGCCGCCGCAAGCGCCCGACCAACGTCGGCGACGATCATCTCCGTCGCCGGGCAGCCCGAATAGGTCGGCGTCAGGGTGACGACCAATTGATCGCCGCGCCATTCGACACCGCGCACGATGCCGAGATCAACCACCGAGACCACCGGGATCTCCGGATCGGGGACACGCGAGAGCGTGCGCCATACCGCGGCGTCGCGCTCCTCGACCGGAGCATCGGCGCTCACCACTGCGCCCCCGGATAGGCGCGCTGCAGCCACTGCATGGTCGCCAGCATGTGCCCGAGATGCTCGGTATGGACGCCACGCCGGCCGCCGCGCTGCACGGCGGAGGTCTTCGGAACGGCGAGCGTCGCCTCGCGGAGCACCGCCTCCACTGTCTCGCGCCAGGGCGCGGCGAGCGCGGCGAGATCGCAACCGATTCCCTCGCCGGCGAGTGCCCGATCGGTCGCATCGGGCTCGAACATCTCGCCCGTATACATCCAGAGATCGTCGATCGCCGATTGCATCCTGGCATGGCTCTCCTCGGTGCCGTCGCCCAGCCGGATCACCCAGTCGGCGCTGCGCTCGACGTGGTAGGTGGCCTCCTTGCGCGCCTTGGCCGCGATCTCGGCGATGCGCTCGTCGCCGGAGAGGATCAGGCTGCCGAGCACCAGACCGTGCCATACGTCGAACAGGAATTGCCGCGCCATCGTATCGGCGTAGCTGCCGTTGGGTTGCTCCGCCAGCAGCAGATTGCGGAACTCGCCGCCATCGCGAAGGAAGGCGAGCTCGTCTTCGGTTCGCCCGCGGTCCGCGAACCGCGCTTCGACTTCGCCGGCGTACGCGAACCACAGCCGGGCCTGGCCCAGGAGATCGAGCCCGACGTTGGTGAGCGCGATGTCCTCCTCGAGCACCGGCCCATGGCCGACCCATTCGCCGAGGCGCTGCGCCAGCACCAGATCGCTGTCGGCGAGCCGAAGCAGGAATTCGAAGCGGCGTCGATCGGCGTCGTTCACAGGTGCTTAACCCCTTCCGGCATGGGGAAGAACGTCGGGTGCCGGTACACCTTGCTCGCCGCCGGGTCGAACAGCGGCGTCTTGTCGCCCGGAGCAGTCGCGGTGATGTCCTCCGACTTCACCACCCAGATGCTCACCCCCTCGTTGCGTCGGGTGTAGACGTCGCGCGCGTTCTTGACGGCCATCTCGGCGTCGGGCGCGTGCAGGCTCCCCACGTGCTTGTGAGCAAGCCCGTGCTGGCTGCGGATGAAGATTTCCCACAGCGGCCATTCGTTGCGGCTCATGGCGTTCTCCAAATGTCCTGCCTCATCGTGCCAATGAATTCGCACCTCCGTGGTGCGTCATCGTGCGAGTGAATTCGCACCTACGCGGCCTGCTTCGCCCGCGCCGCGCGCTTTTCGGCATGGGCGAGGGCCGCCTCGCGAACCCACGCTCCGTCCTCCCACGCCGTCACGCGCGTGCGCAGCCGGTCGCGATTGCACGGACCGTTGCCCTTGATCACCTCGTGGAACTCCTGCCAGTCTATCGGCCCGAAGTCGTAGTGGCCGCGCTCGTCATTCCATTTCAGCGCCGCATCGGGCACCTTCAAGCCGAGGAAATCCGCCTGCGGCACCGTCTGGTCGAGGAAGCGCTGCCGCAGCTCATCGTTCGACAGGATCTTGATGCGCCAGGCCGCAGACTGCGCGCTGTGCACGCTCTCCGCGTCCGGGGGGCCGAACATCATCAGCGATGGCCACCACCAGCGGTCGAGCGCATCCTGCGCCATGGCCTTCTGCTCGGCCGTCCCGGCGCAGAGCTTCATCATGATGTCGAAGCCCTGGCGCTGGTGGAAGCTCTCCTCCTTGCACACGCGGATCATCGCCCGGGCGTAGGGCCCAAACGAGCAGCGGCACAGCGGAATCTGGTTCATGATCGCGGCGCCGTCGACCAGCCAGCCGATCGCGCCGATGTCCGCCCAGGTGAGCGTCGGGTAATTGAAGATGCTCGAGTACTTCGCCTTGCCGGAATGCAGCTCGCCGACGAGCTGGTCGCGCGACACGCCCAGCGTCTCGGCGGCCGCGTAGAGATAGAGCCCGTGACCCGCCTCGTCCTGCACCTTGGCCATGAGGATCGCCTTGCGCTTCAGGGTGGGCGCGCGCGTGATCCAGTTGCCCTCGGGCAGCATGCCGACGATCTCCGAGTGCGCGTGCTGCGAGATCTGGCGGATCAGCGTCCGTCGGTAGCCTTCGGGCATCCACTCCTTGGGCTCGATCTTCACGTCGGCGTCGATGCGCCGCTGGAACGCCTGCTCCTCGGGCGAGAGCTCCTCGAGCGAGCGTAGCCGCTTCTCGCCCGTGTCGACCATCTGTGCGTACATAACGTCACCTCCGGCCCCGGCGGGGCCGAACCCTGGCGGGGCCGAAGCGAAAACGATACACTTTTGCAATGATGCGCGCAATTTCCGTATCACGTTGATGACAGGCGCCGGGCTGCCGAGCCGCTCACCCCCGAGGGCGGCCATCGCGCGCTGGATCCGGCGCGAGCTCGAGCGGGAGCCGCCGCGAGCCAAGTCGCTCGTGGTCACGGTCTGGGGCGACGCCATCGCGCCTCACGGCGGCGCGGTCTGGCTCGGCAGCCTGATCCGACTCCTGGCGCCGTTCGGCCTGAACGAGCGCCTGGTGCGCACGAGCGTCTATCGCCTGACGCAACTGGGTTGGCTCGAGGCGCGACAGGATGGACGGCGCAGTCTCTATCGCCTGACCGCGGCGGGCGCGCAGCGCTTCGAGCACGCCTACCGCCGGATCTATGCTGCACCTGCGGATGGCTGGGACGGGACCTGGGAAGTCGTGCTCGCGCCGGCGGCGCGGGTCTCGGCGTCGCAGCGGCGGGAGCTCAGGCAGCAGCTGCGATGGGAAGGCTTTGGCCCGATCGCTCCGGGGGTGCTCGTGCGTCCGTCCCACCACGCGGGAACGGACCTTGCCCGGATCCTCACGGCGCTCGGCGTCGAGCGCGAGGTCGTCACGATCGAAGGGCGCGGCGCGACCGGGCGCGGCGCGGAAGCGCTGCGCGCCTACGCGCGCGCATCATGGGATCTCGCGAGGGTCGCGGCCGAATACCGGGCTTTCCTGCGGCGCTTCGGCGCCATCGCGCGGCAAGCTCTTGCGGTCCGCGCGCTCGATCGACAGCAGGCGTTCCTCGTACGCACGCTGCTGATCCACGCCTTCCGGCGCGTGACGCTGCACGATCCTCAGCTACCCGCGGAATTGTCGCCGCCGCGATGGCCCGCGCCGCAGGCCTATGCGCTGTGCCGCGACTTGTATCGGGTCACCTCGCGCGCCGCCGAAGCGCATCTCGCGGCGACGCTCGGAACGGAGCATGAGCCCTTGCGCCCCGCGGCTCCGTATTTCTGTCGGCGCTTCGGCGGGCTCTGAATCCCGGCCCCCGCGGGTCGCCGATCGCCGAGCCCGGAGCCCCCGACGCTCGGCTCGGCGTCGGATTGCTTTACATCGTACATCGAGCGGACGCCTCGCCGGCTAACCGTTTGTTTTTGGGAGCGTACGTGGCGGGGCGATGCACTTTGTTACATGTTGTTCACGACAGCTTGTGGCAGAGACAGGGAATGAAAGCCATGTCGCCACTATCCAAATGCTCGGTGGGTAAACGCTCGCTCGGGTCGATCGTCGCATTCTTTGCGCTGACGCTGACCCCCGGCTTCTGCTGGAGCGGCCGGCTCGCCTCGATTCAGCGGCGAGCGGGCAGAATCGCGCCCCGCACTTCGCCGAAGCCGACGCGGTAGCCCTCGCCCTCGCACCAGCCGGTCATCGCGACCTCGTCGCCGTCCTCGAGAAACGATCGCGTTTCGCCGGCCGCGAGCGTGATCGGATTCTGGCCGTTCCAGGCGAGCTCGAGCAGGCTTCCGCGCGAATCCGGCGCGGGCCCGCTGATCGTGCCCGACGCCATCAGGTCGCCGACCCGCGTGTTGCAGCCCGACACGGTGTGATGCGCGAGCTGCTGAGCCATGCTCCAGTAGAGGTGGCGCGCGTTGGTGCGGCAGATCGTGGTCGGCGCTGCGCCAGCCGGCGCCAGTGCCACCTCGAGATGAATGTCGAACGCATGCGCCCCGCTTTGCGCGAGATAAGGCAGCGGCTCGGGATCCTGCGCCGGGCCGGCGACGCGAAACGGCTCCAGCGCGTCGAGCGTGACCACCCACGGCGAGATCGAGGTCGCGAAGCTCTTGCTGTTGAACGGTCCCAGCGGCATGTACTCCCACTGCTGGAGGTCGCGCGCGCTCCAGTCGTTGAGCAGCACCAGTCCGAAGATGTGAGCTTCCGCCTCGTCTGCGGGAATCGGCTCGCCCAGGGCGTTGCCCTGGCCGACGATGAAAGCCGTCTCGAGTTCGAAATCGAGCTTGCGCGAGGGCCCGAAGGCGGGTCGCTCGACATCGGCCGGCTTCGTCTGACCCATCGGGCGGCGGATCGGCGTCCCGCTGACCACGACGGAGCTGGCGCGGCCGTTGTAGGCCACCGGCAGATGCAGCCAGTTCGGAAGCAGCGCGTTCTTCGGATCGCGAAACATCGCGCCGACGTTGCTGGCGTGCTCCTTCGAGGAATAGAAGTCCGTGTATCCGGCGACCTCGACCGGCAGCGCGAGCTCCGCTTCCTCGAGCGGCACAAGCGCGCGCGCGCGGAGCTCCCTGTTGTCACGCAGCGAACGCTCGTCGCTCGAGAGCAGCGCCGCGATCCGCTCGCGCGTCCGGCGCCACGCGGAGCGGCCGAGGCCGATGAACGCGTTGAGCGAAGCGCGATCGAACACGCGCTCGCTCGCGCCCGTCGCGAGCAGGCCCACAGCCTCCAGCGCCGCTAGGTCAAGCACGAACTCGCCGATCGCGACCCCGGCGCGCCAGCGTGGCGCGGTGCGCGTGCGGAAGATGCCGTAGGGCAGGTTCTGCAGGGAAAAGGGAGCATCGCGAGCGACGTCGACGAACGAGCGCGCCGACGGAGCGATGACGGGCATGGAGCTCGAGACGCGGCTGGCTGCGCCGGTCGCTCTCGCTACGGCTTTCCGGTGAAATGCTTCGCGAGCCCGGCCCAGCAGTCGCGGTAGCGCGCCTGCAGGAGCGGCGACTGCAGCGCGAAGCGCGTCGGCCGGATGACGTAGCGGCTCTCGAACATGAAGGCGAGCGTGCCTTCGAGCCTCTCGGGGGAGAGCGTCGCGTTCACCGCCCGCTCGAAGGTGGCGGCGTCGGGCCCGTGTCCCGACATGCAGTTGTGGAGGCTCGCGCCGCCCGCAGCGAAGCCCTCGGCCTTGGCGTCGTAGACGCCGCGCACGAGGCCCATGAACTCGCTCATCACGTTGCGGTGGAACCACGGCGGGCGGAAGCTGTGCTCGGCGACCAGCCAGCGCGGCGGAAAGATCACGAAGTCGACATTGGCGGTCCCAGCCGTCTCGGAGGGAGAAGTGAGCACGGTGAAGATCGACGGATCGGCGTGGTCGAAGGTCACCGTGTTCATGGCGTTGAACCGGCCGAGATCGTACTTGTACGGCGCGAGGTTCCCGTGCCAGGCCACGACGTCGAGCGGCGAGTGATCGACCGGCGCCGACCACAGGCGCCCGCCGAACTTGGCGACGAGCTCGAAGTCTCCAGCGCGGTCCTCGAAGGCGGCGACGGGAGCCAGGAAGTCGCGGGGGTTGGCGAGCCCGTTGGCGCCGATGGGCCCGAGCTCGGGCAGGCGCAGCATGGCCCCGTAGTTCTCGCACACGTACCCGCGCGCGGTCGCATCCGACAGCGCCACCGCGAAGCGCACGCCGCGTGGAACGAGCGCGATCTCTTCGGGGCGGACGTCGAGCGACCCCAGCTCGGTCGCGATGCGCAGCGCCCCCTGCTGCGGTACGATCAGCAGCTCGCCGTCGGCGTCGTAGAAGAAACGGCCCTGCATCGACCGGTTGCAGGCGTAGAGATGGATGCCGATCCCGGACTGCAGCGAAGCATCGCCGTTGCCGGCGAACGTGACCAGGCCTTCGACGAAGTCGGTCGGGCCCGCCGGCAGCGGCAACGGATCCCAGCGCAGTTGATCGGGTGGGGCCGGGACTTCGTCGAACGGCGCGCTGCGCAACAATCCCGCCTCGCGCGGACGGAATGCGCCGTGCTTGACCGCAGGCTGCAGGCGGTACAGCCACGAGCGCCGGTTGGCATGGCGCGGCGCGGTGAACGCGGTGCCCGAGAGTTGCTCGGCGTAGAGCCCGTACGGAACGTTCTGCGGCGAATTCTGGCCCTGCGGCAGCGCGCCCGCCAACGCTTCGGTCGCCCATTCGCTCGCGAACCCGGACTGGTAGTCGAGCGC
>DATJBM010000033.1:0-36856 GCA_035515295.1 Casimicrobiaceae bacterium
AGCGTAATGGTGTTCGGCATGAACACCATTATAGTCTATAAATGGGTGTTACAGTCCACTAGGCAGGCCTGTGGAATCTGCGCACTTCGACGCCGGCCTGGGCCATGGAGTCGAGGAGCCGCTTGTCCATCTTGCTGCTGCCGATCCTCCAGTCGAGCAGCACGTGGACCTTGACTCCCGCGCGGGCGCGCTCCGACAGCGCGTCGGCGAATTCCTGGCCAATCTCTCCGGACCAGTAGATATAGGTCTTGAAGGAGATCGTCCTCCGTGCGCCGCGGATCGCCGCCAGCATCGGCGGAAAGATCTCGTCGCCGTTGACATAGACGTCGTAGCGATTACCCGAAAGGATCTCGGGCCCCAGGAGCACGCCCAGCGTCGGCTCGAATTGCGGATCGCCGATGGCGTAGAGGTGGCTCAGCGGTCGCGTGGCCATCTTCTCGCCACCGGTGAGATTGACGATCAGGCCGGCGATCGCCAGCGTCACGAGGGCCGTGACGCCAACGATCAGCAGGTTGAATCTGTGGTTGTTCGGTGGATGCATCGGGTTCACTTAGGGCGCGAGCCGACGCAGGTCGGCACGGTGGTTCTCCGGACATTGGCTCGCATTCTCCCATGGGGGTCGTTCTGCAACGGTCGCCTCCAGGCGGCAAGCAGGAACCCACACCTCGCCGTGGCAAATTCACGACGGAGAAGTGCCGATCCGTCGGATTCCGGCCCAAGCGATCGCAGGGTGCCCTAGATTGCCCGGCACCGCTCATCCGACGGGAGGTCCGATGAAAGACATTGGCGCCGCCGCGCTACTCCTCGTCCTGGCCGGAACGTCGTACGCCGAGACCGGCGATCCCGCGCGGGGATCGACGCTTTACCACATACCAATGCACCGACTGCCACGGCGATCCGTCGAATCCTGTCCGAGACAAATGCCTGCTCTTGAACGAAACGGCCGCCGCGGGGATTCTGACGTGGAGCGCGACGACGACGTCGGCTGCCCATCGATCTGATCGAGCTCGTTCCGCATCTTTCACGCGTCGGCCTCCTCCACAACATGAGCAATCCGGCCTCCGCGGCCGAATGGGACGAAGCCGGGGTGCCGTGCGCGCCGTCGGTATCGAAGTCCGGCTTCTCGAGGTGCGGTTGTCGTATGATCGTTCGTTCTCCAGCCGGCCCAGTACACGCAAGCGCCATGCAGCACAAGCTCACCGTCATCGTCTCCGCCGATGTCGTCGGCTACAGCGGCCTCATGGAGCGCGACGAGGCGGGCACGCTGGAGCGGCTCAAGGCGAATCGGCGGACCATCTTCGATCCGCGCGTGGCGGCGCACGGCGGGCGGATCGTCAAGCTGATGGGCGACGGAGCGCTGGTGGAATTCGGCAGCGTCGTGTCCGCGGTGCGCTGCGTGCGCGAGATCCAGGACGCCACCGAAGCCGACTGTAGCGCGCCCGACCCCGAGCGCATCCGTTATCGCATCGGCGTGACGCTCGGCGAAGTGATCGTCGACGACGACGACATCTACGGCGACGGCGTCAACGTGGCGGCGCGGCTCCAGGCGATCGCTCCGCCGGGCGGTGTCGCCGTCTCGCGTCCGGTGCGCGACCAGGCCGCGGGCCGGCTCGACGTCGAATTCGACGATCTCGGCGAGCACGCGGTCAGGAACATCGACCGCCCGGTGCACGTCTTCATCGTGCGCCCTATTTCGCGGAGCGAGCCGACGACGGCGCAGGAGCCGAAGCAGCGCCTGTCGATCTGCGTGCTGCCGTTCGCCAACATGAGCGGCGATCCCGAGCAGGAATACTTCAGCGACGGCATTACCGAGGACATCATCACGGATCTCTCCAAGGTCTCGGCGCTGAACGTGGTCTCCCGGGTGAGCGCGTTCAGCTTCAAGGGCAAGCCGGTCGACGTCGGACAGGTCGCGCGGGCACTCAAGGTCACGCACGTACTCGAGGGCAGCGTGCGCAAGTCGGGCAAGCGGGTGCGGATCACGGCGCAGCTGATCGAGGCCGCCACCGACAGCCATCTCTGGGCCGAGCGCTACGATCGCGACATGGACGACATCTTCGCGTTGCAGGACGAGATCTCGGAGGCGATCGTCCGGGCGCTCAAGCTCACGCTGCTGCCCGGCGAGCGGCAAGCGATCGAGCGGCGCTCGACCACCAACTCGGAGGCCTACAAGCTCTATCTAATGGCCCGGCAGTACAACGCCACCGGGAACTCGCGCCACCGAGGAGTCACGGTGCGCCTGTGCAAGCGAGCGATAGAGATCGATCCCAACTACGCGCGCGCCTGGGCGCTGCTGTCGGTGTCGCAGTCGAACCGGGCGCTGCTGGCGCTGGCGGGAGAGAGCGGCCTGGAGGCCGCCGAGCGCGCGCTGGCGCTCGCGCCTGACCTCGCCGAGGCGCACGCGGCCAAGGGGCGCGTGCTCGGGGACGAGGGCCGGTACGAGGAGTCGCTCGCCGAGCACACCATCGCGCTCCGGCTCGATCCCGACGCCTACGAGGTGAACAACGCGGCGGCGCGCTGCTTCATCGCCCTGCACCGCTATCGCGAAGCGATCGAATGCCTGGAGAGGGCCGCAGCGGCGATCGAGACCGACTTCTGGGCTCTCGGCATGAGCATCTCGTGTCACGAGGCGCTCGGCGACCGGGAGGCCGCGATGTATGCCGCCCGGCGAACGCTCGCGCGAGTGGAGAAGACAATCGTCGCGGAGCCCGATCACGGTGTGGCGCTCAGCTTCGGTGTCACTGCGCTCGCCATCCTGCGCGAGAACGACCGCGCCAAGGAGTGGGCCAACCGGGCGATGCTGCTCGACCCGGAGAACTACAACCTGATGTACAACCTCGCCTGCGGCATGATCAAGCTCGGTGAGACGGACGAGGCGCTGAAGCTGCTGGAACCCGTGTTCCGGACCGCTCAGGTCCAGAGCCTCAACTGGTGGAAGGTCGATAGCGACCTCGATCCGCTGCGCCACGATCCGCGGTTCCAGGCGATGCTCGCGCAGGCCGAAGCGCGACTCGCGGCTTCGCCGGCGCAGCCCTGAAAGGCGGTCAGCGGCGGCTCGCGCCGCCGGAACGCGAGACGGGCCGCGTGCGCGCTGAGTAACGCTGCAGCGCCTCGCGCAGCGTTTGCGCCATGCGGGCGCGCAGCGCCGGCGGCGAGACGACCTCTACGTCGCCGCCGAGGCGCATCAGCTCGCGCACTCCGTACTCCGGCGACTCGATCGGGATCGTGCATCGCACCCAGCGGTGCTCGTCCGGCGCGCCGGCCGTCTGAGCGCAGGCTTGCGCGACGTAGGGTCCCAGCATGTCGATGAGCGCGCGACCGCGCGGCGAGAGACCGATGACGGCGCTGCCGCGATAGCTCGCCACTTCGTATTCGCGCGACGCGTTCGCCCACCACGCCGCCAGATCGAAGCTCTTCGGCCGGACGTAGGCTTCCGCGAGCGCTTCGGTCTCCGACATCCGCCCGACGCGATAGGTCCGGAAGGCGCCGCCCTTCTGCGCGACGAGATACCAGACGCCTGCCTTCAGTACCACGCCGATGGGGCCGACCTTGCGTCCCTTGCCCGCCGGTCCATAGCGAAAGCTCAGGTAGCGCTCGTTCCACACGGCGCGCGCGATCACTGGCAGTGCGGTCACCGGCTCGGTCGATCGAAACCATCCCGCTGGATCGAGGTGGAACCGCTCGGCCACGCGCGCCGCTCGCGCGCCCGCGGGCAGCGCGGCGAGCAGCTTGGCTCGCGCCATCGCCATCAGCTCGGAGAGCCCGAGCTCCGCCGCGGGGCCGGGAAGGCCGGTGAGGAACAGCGCCTCGGCTTCGCCTTCCGTGAATCCGGTGAGCTGCGTTCGGAACCCTTCGGCGAGCTTGAAGCCGCCGGCACGGCCGCGGTCGGCGATCACCGGGATGCCCGCCGCGCTCAGCTGGTCGATGTCGCGGTAGATCGTGCGCTCGGAGACCTCGAGCTCCTCCGCCATGCCGGAAGCGGTCAACCGCCCGCGCGCCTGCAGGCTCAGCAGGATGGAAAGAAGCCGGCTCGCGCGCATGGCGTGACCCTATCACAGATACCTGACATCGGATGGCAAGTTTAGGATGGTACAACGTCTGCCATGGCTCGCCGCGGTCGTACGACGGGCCCGCCAAAGAGGAGATCGCCATGAACGCTCGACCCGAATTCGGCCGTCCGCCTGTCCTGAGCCAGCTTGCTGGCGCTCTGGTCGCCTGCGCGCTGTCGGGCAGCCTCCTCGGCGCCGTGTCTGGACTTTTTCAGCGCGACGGCGTTCCCTTCGAGCGGCTCGTCGCGGCGGCGCACGGCTGCGCCGGCTACGCGTTTGTGTCGGAGCGCGAAGCGTGCATTCGCATGGAGGCCGAGGCCCGGCTGCAACGCGACTTCGGCGTCCTGGACGCGCACTGGCGGGGGCAGGATCGGCGGCTCAAGGAAAGGCTCGGCGGCTCCGAGGAGTGGGTCGAGTTCAATTGCACGCCGCTGGCGCGCACCGCCGCGGAGGCGAGCTCGCAGACGAACTGACCGCCGCGAGTCGGGCGGCGCAGCGACCCTCCGCGGCCGCCACGGCTGTTCGTGTACACTCCGGCCACGAGCGCTGCGATCGAAGCGGCGCCGACAAACTTCAGGGAGAACGACATGAATCCGCGGTTGATAGCGGGCGCGATCGGCTGCGCGCTCGGAGGCTTGCTTTGCGGCGCCGCGATGGGATCCGAGCTCAAGGGCGAGGCGATCCTCGGTCATCCCTGCGGGAAGACCGCGGTCAAGCAGATGGGCCTCGTTCACGCCGGAAAGATGGAGGAGGCGAACAGGCTGTCCACGAAGGAGATGCAGGACCAGTGGCAGAAGATGCCGGCGAAGGACCGGGAGATGATGTCCGGGATGATGAAGCAGATGTCCGCGACCGAGCAGGATTTCTCCAACGACATCAAGTCCAACGGCGTGCTCGCCATCGACGATCAGAGCGCGACGCTGACGGTGAAGAAGACGACCAAGGACAAGAACGGCAGCAGCACGTCGACCTTCACGCAGCGATTCAGGCTCGACGGCAGCAGTTGCCTGGTGAGTCGATAGCGCGTTCGATCAGCGACTCGGGCAGCTTTAGGGAGGGCAGTCGATGGCGTATCTGCGCTGCTGCGTCGTCGCGGCCTGGGCCGCGGCGGTCGCGCTGTCCGGTTGCGGCAAGGAGGAGACTCCTGCCGGCGCGCAACCCCGGAAAGCTCCGAAGGTCGTCGAGGAGATGGCGCCGCCGTACACCTATCCCGCACCGGTCAAGGGCCACTACAAGGAAGCCAACGTCGGCGAGTTCGACGTGGTCGACGGCCTGGCTTATCCCGACCCGAATGGCCGGGGCACGGTCGTCTACGTGACGAGCAAGCCGATCGCCTCGCCGATGATTGCCGGTTCCGCGTGTCCGATGACCCAGGCGCGGGCGCTGTCCCAGTTGCGCGACCTGAGCTACCTCGAGGTAACGCTCGCCAACGGCGCGTCAAAGTATTTCGCCGCCGGCAGATCGTTCGGCGGCAGCAGCCGCGAAGAGGAGGTCGGAGGGCGGTACTGGCAGAGCCGGGTCAAGGACGAGGGCGATCATATCGAGGGACAGGTGGTGCACAGGCAGCATGGGAGCTTCCAGTTCGATCTGCCTTTGTCCAAACCGCTCGTGAACGAAGCGAGCCAGGGAGAATGGATTCAGGGCGCGCGCTGGGACAAGACCGCGCTCAAACCGACGCAGCAGGCGTTGGCCGCGGCTTATCGGGCGGTGCACGACGCGGCCGTTAAGAAGGACTTGAAGGCGCTCCTGGCCGCGCAAGGCTTCGATCTGAAGCAGGTCGAAGCGATCCGCGGTCTCGACGGCATCGAGGCGGACCTCGAGGTCTATTCGGCGCGGTTCCTGAACGCCGCCGCACCGCCGGAATTCTCCAGCAAGCCCGGCACTGGTTACGTCAGGATCGAAGGCGCGAACGGGCAGGGCAGGAAATTCGCGAACTACTACCACTTCGCACCCTGTCGCGGTGACCGGCTGGTGCTGGTCTTCATCGCCGAGAATCCGCAATAGCAGCACAGCGCTCCAGCCCGCTCACCGGAACTTCCGCCAGCCATAGCGTCACCGTGCGCTCCGACAACGCGCTGGTCGAGCCTCGAGCTAAGGGACGGCTGACGACGTATCTGGGCACGCGCTTCTCCGAACGGAGCTACAGCGGGATCGAGCTGGAGCAATCAGCGCCATCCACTGGGCGGCACGCGGGAACGGACGAGGCTGGGGGGATCGTGGTCGCCGCGTTGCGCGACATCCTCGCCGCTATGCCAGAATTTGCGCGGTGAACCCCTTCGATGCGGAGCGCGGGCTCGACCATCCCGTCTGGTCCTGCCTCACGACGCGGCACGCGCATTTGGCTCGCGGCGGCGCAGCCGCGCGCCGCTACGCGGAATCGATCTCGCCCATCGGCGCCGTTTCCGACGCGAGCCGGGCGCATGTCGCGGCGTTGGAAGCTCTGGTCGAAGTGGGAGAAGATGTTGCGCTCATCGGTCCCGCGCCGGGGCTGGGCGCGAACTGGGAAACGCTGTACGCGTCGCGGCTGACGCAGATGATCCGCCGCGACCGGTCACCGCTTCCGGAAGGCGACGTCGAAGCAACGAAGCTTGGAAACCCCGACGTCCCCGAGATGCTGGCGCTGGTGGAGCTCACCCGGCCGGGCCCGTTCCGAACGCGAACGATCGAGCTGGGCCGCTACATCGGCATTCGTCAGCATGGACGCCTCGTCGCGCTGGCGGGCGAGCGGATGTGGATCGGCGAGCATCGGGAGGTGAGCGCCGTGTGCACGCATCCGGACGCGCAGGGACGCGGACTTGCCCGGGCCCTCGTGGGGCAAGTGGTCAACCGTATGCTGCGGGCGGGCGAGACGCCGATCCTGCACGTCGACAACCCCAACCGGCGCGCAATCGAGATGTATCTCTCGCTCGGCTTTGTGCCACGCATCGAGCTTCCGCTGCTGCATGCGAAGCGCGTCGCGTAGGCACAGGCTTCACGGGGCCGCACTGCGCGCCGCCGCCGCATGTTGCACGTCTGCTGATTGAAGTCGAGCATGAGCAGCGCGGCGGCCGACGGTTACGACTTTCGGCGCCGGCGGACGCGGTGCCTGCACCGACGACCACTCGTCGACGATCGTTTCCACGCGCGCCGATGCAGCGATCAGCCAGGCGGCCGTGCCGGCCGCGATCGCGAAGCCGCGTCGGCTCAGCCCCTTCTCGCTAGACATGCCGTCCTCCTGCGAATTGGACCGCGATCGCGGCGAGCAGCTCGATTCAGACCGCCGCCACGGAGAGCCGCTTGGCGCGGCGCATCGAGTGCGACCGCTTTGCGGCCGTTGTCTTCAGCGCGGTGTCGATGAGGACCTCCGCCGCTTCGCGCGCGGTGCGGGCGAGCGTGGGATCGCCCCATACGAGATGCGCGGAGAGCGCGCCTTCGGCGAGAAGCTGAAGCTGCCTGGCGAGCGCATCGGGATTCGCAATGCCCAGACGCTCCAGCAGCGTGCTATACCACTGGCGGCGCTGCTCCTTGAACCTGCGCGCGATGCCCGCGGCGGGATGCTTCGGGTCGGAAAGCTCGCACACGGCGTTGACGTAGGCGCAGCCGCGGAAGTCGGACCTTTGGAACTCGTGCTCCAGCCGGTCGAAGTACGCGAGGATCTGCTCGCGCGCGGGCGCGTCCGACGGCGCGATGTGCTTGAAGCGCCCGACCAGATAGGCGGCGATCAAGTCGTCCTTGGTCGGATAATGGTTGTACAACGTGCGCTTGCTGACGCGCGCTTCCTCGGCGAGCGCGTCGACGCCGACGACGCGGATGCCGTGCAGATAAAACAACCTATCGGCCGCCTCGAGGATGCGCTCCGCGGGCGATCGGGCCCGCGGACCCTGCGCGCGATGGGCGGCCGGTCGCCTGCCTGGTATCATGGTTACACCGATCGGTGTATTACACCCCTTGACAGGAGTGTAGACTACGCCTGAGGATATGTAAACGGATCGGTTTACTTCGTTCGTCTCCCGCCCACCGACATGACCCACACTCTGGACCGCCGTGGCATGCTGCTGCTGCTCGTGCTGAGCGGCGTGATCATTTCCTTCTGCATCGGACTGCGCCAGAGCCTGGGCATCTTCATGCGTCCGATGACGCTGGACTTCGGCCTTTCGGCGGCGACCTTCGGCTTCTCCATCGCGCTGCAGAACATCGTCTGGGGTCTGTCGCAGCCGTTCGTGGGCGCGCTCGCCGACCGCCACGGCGCGCGACCGGTATTGATTGCCACGGCGCTCGTCTACGCCGCAGGACTGGCGCTCATGGTGTTCGCCAACGCTTTTCCGGGCGCGCTCTCGCTCGCCGGCTTCCTCGCGGGCATCGGCACGGCGGGGACGGGCTTCGGCGTCCTGATCGGGACGGTGTCGCGAGTCACGCCGCCCGAGCGCCGGACCCAGACCGTGGGACTCGTGGCGGCCGCGGGCTCGCTCGGCACGATGGTGCTCGCGCCGCTCGGCCAATGGATCATCGACGGCTTCGGCTGGAAGAGCGCGATGTTCGCGTTCGCGGCGATCGCCGCGTCGATGGCCGTCCTCTCGCTGGCGATTCGCGAATCGGCGCCGGTGCATCCGATCGAGACGCGGAAGCAGAGGCTCGGCGAGGCGGTGCGCGAAGCGGTCAGCCACCGCGGATACCTGTTCATGACCCTGGCGTTCTTCGCCTGCGGCTTCCAGCTGGTGTTCATCACGACGCACCTCGCGAGCTACCTGCAGATCTGCGGCGTGCCCCCGGGCGTGGCGGCGAGCGCGCTGGCTCTGATCGGCGCGTTCAACGCGGTAGGAACGTATTTGTTCGGACTGCTCGGCGCGCGCTACAGCCAGAAGCACCTGCTCGCGCTGATTTACCTCTTCCGCACGCTGATCATCATCGTCTTCCTGGCGGCGCCTATCAGCGAGGCATCGACGCTGATGTTCGCGGCGGCGATGGGCTTCCTGTGGCTCGGGGTCGCGCCGCTCATCACAGGCATCATCGGCCGCGTGTTCGGGCTCACGCACTTCAACACGCTCTACGGCATCGTTTTTCTGAGCCACCAGGTGGGCTCGTTCTTCGGCGCCTGGATGGGCGGCCTGGTCCTTGATCGCTTCGGCAACTACAACGTGGCGTGGGGCGCGCTGATCGCGGTCGGGCTCACCGCCTTCACGCTGCAGTGGCTGATGGACGAGCGGCCGCCACGAAAGGGGAGGCTCGCCGGCGAGCTGGTGCCGGCGTAAGCGTCATTGCCGAGGGCAACCGTAGGGGCGTTCATCCGGCCATCGGCGCGCGCGAATGAATTCGCGCCTACAACGGATTGCCCGGCCCGATGCGCACAAGACGCCTACGCTGGCGCGTGCCAACCGGCGTCGGCCCAGAGCTGCCCGCTCACCGCCGAGTTGGCGAGCATGAAGCAGATCGCGTCCGCGATCTCCTCCGGTCGGATGAGACGGTTGAGCTGGGTGAACGGCAGGATGTTCTTGCTGATGTAGTCGTCGCCGAGCGCGCGCACCATCGGCGTATCGGTGAAGCCGGGATGGATCACGCCGCAGCGCACGCCGTGGTAGACGGCTTCCTTCATGATCGTCGCCGCGGCCCCCTCGATGCCGGCCTTGGCGCTCGCGTAGGAAATCTGCCCCCGGTTGCCCTGCGAGGATACCGAGCCGATGAACACGATCGCGCCCTGCATGCCTTCGGCGGGTTGCCAGCGCTTGAGCCCGGCCGCCGAACGGTTCTCGGCGATGCGGCCGATCATCTCCAGCGCCCAGTACACCGGCGCGATGAGATTCACGTCGATGACGCGCTTGAAGGTCTCTTCCGGATAGACCCGCGCCTTGCCGGTTTCGCGATCGATGCGCACGGCGAGGTCGTCGCGCGTGATGCCCGCCGCCGGCACGCAGATCGTGACCGTGCCCACTTCGCTGCTGATCGCATCGTAGACCGAAACGCGGAAGGCCTCGTCGGTGACGTCGCCCCGGTACGGATAGCCGACGCGGCGCTGCGCCTTGGCGTTGATATCGGCCGCCACGTTACCGACCGCTTCGCCCAAGTCGACCAGCGCCATCGCGCGCACGCCGCGGCGCGCCAGATCGTTGGCAACGGCGCGGCCGATGCCGCTCGCGGCGCCGGTGATGAGAGCAACCTTATCGGCGAATTCCATGCGATCTCCGACGGGCAAAGGCCCGATGCTGCATTGCAACATTGTAGTCCTTTTCTTGCACTGCGTCACGGCTGGGACGCGACACGGGCGCGTCAAGCCGCTGCAGTGAGCCGGATCTGGGCTAAGGAGTAAGTGCACACTGACTTGACTAAGGAAATGGGCTGCCCGCGCTGGCAAGACGAGTTGCCGATCCGATCCAAACGCCTACGCCCTCAAGTCAGCCCAGGCGGTCTGATCGACTGCGTCGTAGGATGCCGTCGTGGCGAGGCGGAAACCAAGCGATCCTTGCTCGCAGCGTCGGGCGTGATCGAGCTTCGGCCGCACGTCCAATCGATCGATCGTTGGGTGACGCGCCCAGCGCTTGGTTCGCCTCGACGCCCGCTGCACATCGCTCGTTCACCCGCGTGCAGTGAGGATGGCAGCGATACGGGCGCGTGCCTGGACAGCGCCTTCAGAGTGCCCGTTTCCATCGCGGCGCAATGGCTGAGGCTCGTCATGCAAGAGATTTGCGCCGCGAGCTCTGCCGGAAGAATTGCGATCAGCCGAATAACGATGGTAACGCCAGTGGGTGCGCAACCCCTGGCAGCTCGAGCGCGCCGGTGTCTTGACAGCGCCGGCGCGCGGGGAACATCCTAGCCTCGGGAGAATCTTCGCACATCGTTTGCCCGGCGCGCGTGCGCGATCGGCAATATCAGCTCGAGCCTCGTCGCTAGCGCGCGAAAGGAGTGCCCGCATGGCCAAGCTCACCATAAACGGGAAACCCTACGACGTCGATCTGCCGGGAGAGACGCCGCTCCTGTGGGTGCTTCGCGACCGGATCGGCCTTACCGGGACCAAATTCGGGTGCGGCATGGCGCTCTGCGGCGCGTGTACCGTGCACATCGACGGCGAGCCCGGTCGGGCCTGCGTCACGCCGATCTCCGCGCTCGCGGGGAAGAAGGTCACGACGATCGAAGGCCTCGCGACAGACAAGGTCGGGCGTGCCGTGCAGGCGGCGTGGATCGATCTGGGCGTGCCGCAATGCGGTTACTGTCAGGCCGGGCAGGTGATGTCCGCGACCGCGCTTCTCAAAAAGAAGCCGAATCCGACGGATGCCGATATCGACGATGCGATGGCGGGGAATATCTGCCGCTGCGGGACCTATGTCCGCATTCGCGCCGCCATCAAGCAGGCAGCAGGTCAATCGGGAGCATCGGCATGAACGCGCCACTCGACATCGTTGCGGTCGACGGGAAAGTCAGGCGTGAATCGAGCGACGCCTTCGTGATCGCCAATGTGAGCCGTCGTCGCTTCGTTCAGGGCGTGTCCGCCTTCGGCGCGCTCACGCTGGCAGTGGGATTGCCGAGCCTTGCGCGTGCCGAGGATCCGCCCAAATATGGTGCCGACGGCATGCCCCACGGCTGGGTCGACAACCCGCTGGTATTCGTGACCATCGGCACCGACGGCATCGTAAGCATCGTCTGCCATCGCTCCGAGATGGGCCAGGGCGTGCGCACCGGCATGCCCATGATCGTCGCCGACGAGATGGAAGCCGACTGGTCGCGCGTGCGCGTCGCTCAAGCCGACGGCGATGAACGCCGGTACGGCAACCAGGACACCGACGGCTCGCGCAGCACGCGGCACTTCTTCCTGCCGATGCGCCGCTGCGGCGCCGCGGCGCGGCAGATGCTGGAAGCAGCGGCGGCCGCGCGCTGGAACGTGCCGGTCAGGGAAGTCCAGGCGAAGAACCACGAAGTCGTGCACGCGAAGAGCGGTCGCCGCCTGGGCTACGGCGCGCTCGCCAACGAAGCGGCAGCGACGCCGATACCCGCGCCAGATAGTCTGCGACTGAAGGATCCGTCGCAGTTTCGCTACATCGGCAAGGGAAACCTCAAGCTCGTCGACGCCGGGGACATCGTCACGGGCAAAGCGCAGTACGGCATGGACACGCGCCTGCCTGGCATGCTCTACGCAGTGGTGGCCCGACCGCCGGTATACGGCGGGATGGTCGTGCGCTTTGAGGCGGCCGATGCGCTCAAGGTGCCCGGCGTGGTGAAGGTCGTCGAGATCGAGTCCCGTCCCGCGCCGCCGAACTTCAATCCGCTGGGCGGCGTTGCCGTGATCGCGAACAACACTTGGGCCGCAATACAGGGTCGCAACGCGCTCACGATCACATGGGACGACGGACCCAACGCCAGCTACGACTCCGCGGCGTATCGGGCCTCGCTGGAGGAGTCCGCGCGCAAGCCTGGCCGCGTCGTGCGCAACGACGGAGACTATGCGGTGGCCGCCGCCGGCGCGGCGAAAAAGGTCGTGGCGGAGTATTATCTGCCGCATCTCGCGCACGCGTCGATGGAGCCGCCGGCGGCGGCCGCACGCATCAGCGACGGCCATTGCGAGATCTGGGGCTGCTTCCAGTCGCCACAGGCCGCGCGCGAGCTGGTTGCGGAACGCCTCGGCATCTCCGTGAGCGACGTCACGGTGCACGTCACGCTGCTCGGCGGAGGCTTCGGGCGCAAGTCCAAGCCCGACTACGGCATCGAGGCGGCCGTCCTTTCGAAGGCGGTCGACGGCAAGCCGGTGAAGGTCGTGTGGACGCGCGACGACGATCTGCACCACGACTATTTCCACACGGTCTCGGTCGAGCATCTCGAGGCCGCGGTGGACGCCAAGGGGATGCCGGTCGGGTGGCTGCATCGCTCCGCTGCGCCCACGATCATGTCGACGTTCGTGCCGGATGCGAAGGAGGAGGCCGATTGGGAGCTGGGGATGGGCGTCATCAACGTCCCGTTCGCCATTCCCAACATCCGCATCGAGAATCCCGACGCGGTCGCGCATACGCGCATCGGCTGGTTCCGCTCCGTGTCCAACATACCGCACGCGTTCGCGGTCCAGTCGTTCGTTGCCGAGTGCGCTGCGGCGGCGGGTCGCGATGCGAAGGAATATCTGCTCGACGTGATCGGTCCGCCGCGCATCGTATCGCCGAAGATGCTCGGCGACACGTGGAATCACGGCGAATCGCCCGAGCGCTATCCGGTCGACACCGGCCGCTTGCGGCGGGTAGCGGAAACGGTGGCGCGCGAGTCGGGCTGGGGTAAGGCCATGTCGAAGGGCAAAGGCCTCGGCATCGCCGCGCACTACAGCTTCGTGAGCTATATCGCAAGCGTGGTCGAAGTGGAGGTCGACGACAAAGGCGATCTCGTCATTCCCCGGGTCGACATCGCCATCGACTGCGGCGCCACGGTAAACCCCGATCGCGTCCGGGCGCAGATGCAGGGGGCGGTAGTGATGGGAATCGCGGCGGCCACGCTGGGCGAAATCAGCTTTAAGGGCGGCCGCGCGCAGCAGGATAATTTCCACCAGTACGAAGTGACGCGGATGCCGGCCTCGCCGCGCGACATCCGCGTGTATATCATCCCCGGGGACTATTCCAAGCCGCTGGGCGGCGTGGGCGAGCCCGGCGTGCCCCCGATTCCTCCGGCGCTGTGCAACGCGATTTTCGCGGCGACGGGGAAGAGAATCCGGCGACTGCCGATCGGGGATCAGCTCAGAGCCTGAGACAGCTTGGGGAGGGCTCCGAGGCCCTCGACGGAGCAACGCGCAGGACGAGCGCGGCGCGGACCCGCTTCAGAATCCCACGCGTATCTTCCGTCCGCAGAGCTTCTTCGCGTCGATGTCCTCGGGGACGAGGAAGTCGCGGCCAGCGAGCCGCGCTGTGCCGAAGGCGTCCAGCAGCAGCTTCCTCATGTCGCGCGCCGGAATGGTCATCAGGCGGTCGAGCAATGCGTCGGAAGGCTCCGGCGGAAACGGCCAGCTGTGCTGGTCGAGGATCTCGCGGTAGACGGATAGCGCGATCCGGCGCGCGGCCTCGCCCTCGGCGCGGCCGATGACGTAGACGTTCATGCGGTTGAGGACCGGCTCGGGGATCGCCGCCTCGTCGTTCGCGGTGGCGACCCACAGGATGTGCGAGGCGTCCATGTCGACGTCGATGAACTCGTCCTTGAAGCGAGCGGCCGTGTCGTGCTCGAGCAGCGTGTAGAGCGCGCCCATCGGGTCGTAGCGGTGGTCTCCACCCGCCTTGTCGACCTCGTCCAAGACGATCACCGGATTGGCGAAGTCGCCTTCGATCAGCGTCTGCGCTACCTTGCCCGGGCGGGCGTTGTGCCAGCCGGCCGAAGCGCCGGTCAGCACCCATCCGGCGGTGAGCGAGTTCATCGACACGAACTCGAAGCCGGTAGCGAGCGCATCGGCGAGCTTCTTGGCGAAATAGGTCTTGCCCAAGCCTGGCTCGCCGATCAGCAGCATCGGCGTGAAATGCACCGCCTCGTTCCCCGAGACCGCGAGCGCCAGGTATTTCTTCAGGTCGTCGATCACCTCGGCGAAGTTCGGCGACACGTGGTAAAGATCGTCGACGGAGTTCGGGCTCGACGGCTTGACGATGTAGCGCTCGCCGCCGAGCTTGCGCATCCGGTCGTACCAGCCTTTGAGGCCCTCGTTGCGCTGGGCAGCACTGTCCTCCGACGCGCGATCGACGTCGGCGACGGAGTAGATCGGCTGCAGACCGGCGAGGGGAATGTTGGCTCCCATAGCGGCTTAGAACTCCTGGTGCCGGCAATCGTTGCAATTACCATACCAAGAATCAGACAAACGATCTACAGCGCGATGCCGGTTCACCGTCGGAACGCGGCAGCGGCGCCGATTCGCGTCCGTCCTACCGCATCCCGAGCTTCGCGTTGGCGAGCGCGCTTGCCGCCTCGCGCGGGGCGGAGCGCCAGTACTGCGGCGGCGCGGCGACCTGCGCTCCGAGCGCCGCTGCGGCGTGCCACGGCCAGCGCGGATCCCAGAGCATCGCCCGAGCGAGCGCGACGAGATCGGCGTCACCCGACGCGACGATGGCTTCCGCCTGCTTCGGCTCGGTGATGAGCCCCACGGCGATCGTCGGAATGGACACGGCGCGGCGGATCTGCCGCGAAAGCGGCACCTGATAGCCCGGGCCAAGTGGAATCTTCTGCTTGGGCGAGATGCCGCCGCTCGAGGTGTCGATCCAGTCGCAGCCCGCGGCTTTCAGCCGGCGAGCGAGCGCGATCGAGTCCTCGATCGTCCAGCCTCCGTCGATCCAGTCGGTGGCGGAGATGCGCGCCCCCATCGGCTTCGCCTCGGGCCATACGTCGCGGATCGCCGAGAACACCTCGAGGGGAAAGCGGATGCGGTGTTCGAACGATCCGCCGTAGGCATCGTGACGATGATTCGAAATCGGCGAGAGAAATTCGTGCAGCAGGTAGCCGTGCGCACAGTGCAGCTCCAGCGCGTCCAGCCCGAGCCGCAGCGCGCGCTCTGCGGCCGCCACGAATTCGCGCTTGACTTGTGCGATCCCGGCCGCATCGAGCGCCGTGGGCGCCGGCTCGTCCGGAAGATGCGGGATCGCGGAGGGCGCGACCGGTGTCCAGCCGCCCGCGGATGGAGGCATCAGCTGGCCGCCCTCCCAGGGCACGTTCGACGAGCCCTTGCGTCCGGCGTGGGCGAGCTGGATCGCCACCGGGATCGGCGGGGCATTGCGCCGAGCGACTGGAAGACGCTTGCCGATCGCTTCCTCGCACGCGCCGTTGTAGAGGCCGAGGCATCCGCGGGTGATGCGCCCGATCGCCGAGACGTGCGTGGCTTCGATCGTGAACATCCCGGCGCCCGATTGCAGCAGCTGGCTCCAGTGCGCGAAATGCCAGTCGGTCGCGCAGCCGTCCACCGCCGAGTACTGGCACATCGGCGAGACGACGATGCGGTTGGCGAGCGTCAGCGCGCGCAGTCCGAACGGCGAGAAAAGGGCAGAGGTCATGGCATCGATGGCAGCGGGCAGGCCCGAGCGCAGCGGATCTGCCTCGGATCATGGCCCATTGGGCTCCGGTGCCGTAAGGATAATCGCTCGGGCCGCTGCCTGCTTGGCGGGACTGGCGTTAGGGACGACGCGTGCGAAACCTCATCACCGTGCGCTGCGGTATCGTCTGCCGCCGGCGTCGTTCGCTCGCCGCTGTTTCGTCGCGACTCACGCCGCGGCTATATTGCCCGGATCGGTCTCGTCGACGTCGCGGTGGGGAGCCAATAGACGTGAGCGCCTCGCGACACCGATGCCGGCTCAGGACGGAGGACCGCGGCGCACGGGACGCACGATGGCGTCGCCGTTGCGTATCGGGGCCTCGACGGCGGTCACCTTCCGGCTCGCCGTCACGCTGATCCCGCCAAGCCGATAGACCGGCGTCCCGGCTTCGAACCGACCGGTGAACTGAGCCGTGAGCGTAGCATCCGTCGGCGCCTTGGCGACCACGCAAGGCGGTTGCCTCGATGCCGGGCTGACGGCGGCGACGAGCACGAGCGCCATCAGCAGAGGGATGGACCCACGCACGGCCAGTTGCCACGCGGGCGCGGGCCGGTACCTTGCCTCGGCGCCGATGTCCCGCAGCAGGCGCGCGCTCGTGCCTGCGAGATCGTCGGGGTCCGGCGCCGCGCCGGCTCGCATCGTGTCCCTCACGTGCGCGAGCATGAGCCGAATGGCGGACAACCTCGGGGCCACGACTTCGGCCCGGCCGTGGCGCGACCGCGCGACGATGGATGGGGCGGGTGGACGGTTCATGATTTCCTCCGATTTCTTGACGTGGTAAGCGTAATCGCCCAGCTATTCCCAAGGAAGCGACTTGTTTTGACCGCTTTGGTCGTCTAGGCTTACCAATATGCGCCTGCCCCTGAACACCCTGACAGCGTTCCGCGCCGTGGCGGAGCTGCAGAACCTGCGCGCGGCGGCGGACGTGCTGCACCTCACGCACAGCGCGGTGAGCCAGCAGATCCGCGGTCTGGAGGACCAGCTCGGATTCGCGCTGTTCGAGCGGCGCGGCCGCCGCGTCGTGCTCAATCCGGCTGGGCGGGTGCTGCTGGCCAGCGTGAAGAGCGCGCTCGCACAGCTCGACGACGGCGTGCAGGCGGCGGCCGCGGCGGCGAGCGGCGCAGCGCAACGGTTGCGAGTTACGGTGCTGCCGTCCTTCGCGCAGCGCTGGCTGCTGCCGCGCATGAGCCGGTGGCGCGAGCAGCATCCGGCGATCGCGCTGGAGATCGACGCCTCGCAGCAGCTCGTCGATCTGCAGCGCGAGGGCTTCCACGCCGGTATTCGCGTGGGAACGGGACCGTGGCCCGGGCTCGCGTCGGATCGACTCTTCGACGCGCCGGTCGCGTTCATCGCCGTCGGGTCGCCGTCGGCGGCGCGACGCCTGCTGGGCGCTCAGCCGGAAGCGCTCGCGCGCGAGCCGCTGCTCGGCGAAAAGGACATGTGGGAGGGCTGGTTCGCCGCCGCCGGGCTGCGCGTACAGGTAACTCCCGTGGCGGATTTCAACGACGCGGGGCTGATGCTGCAGGCAGCCGAGCAGAGCCTCGGACTCGCGCTCGCGCGCGAAGTCCTCGCCGCCGACGCCTTGCGCGACGGGCGTCTGATGCGACTGTCGGCGCTCGCGATCACCTACGAGGACGCGCATCCGATCCATCTGGTCTATCCGCCCGGACTGCGCGAATGGGCGCCGCTCGCGGCGCTGCGGCGCTGGCTGCGCGAGGAGCTGGAGCGCTCGCGACGGGAGCTTCCCTCTACGGACGGCGTACGAGAGAAGCGCGCGATGCCGAGGCGCCGGGGCACGCGCTCCTGAAGCGCGAGGCCGACGCTGCCGATTTCGCCCAGTGAAACCCCGCGTCCCGCCGGTTGCGGCGGCCTGCGCTCCTTGCTATGGTCGCCCGGAATCGAAACCTCGGGATCGCGACGTGTCCATCCAATATCTGAAGCGGGCGGCGAAGTCGCCGCAAAGCGAGACCGCCACCGCGCGGTCGGTGGTCGACGCGATGCTCACCGAGATCGCGCAGCGAGGTGAGGAAGCCGTACGCGAATACGCGGCCAAGCTCGATCATTGGACGGGCCCCATCGTGATGACGCCCGCGGACATCGAGCGGCGCACGGCGACGGTCGCTCCGGAGGTGCGGCGCGACATCGAGTTCGCGACCGAGCGCGTGCGCCGGTTCGCGCTTGCCCAACGCGAATCGACTCACGAATTCGCCGTGGAGGTGCAGCCGGGCCTCGTCGCGGGGCAGCGCCTCATTCCCGTCAACGTCGCCGGGTGCTACGTCCCGACGGGACGCTATGCCCACATCGCCTCGGCCTACATGGCGATCGCCACCGCCAAGGCAGCCGGAGTGCCGTTCGTCGTAGCCGCCTCCACGCCGTACCGCGGCGAGGGCGTCCACCCCCATGTGCTCTACGCGATGCAGGTCGCCGGAGCGGATGTCGTTCTCACTCTCGGCGGCGTGCAGGCGATCGCGGCGCTGGCCTACGGGCTCTTCACCGGCAAGCCGGCGGACATCATCGTCGGGCCGGGCAACAAGTTCGTCGCCGAGGCCAAGCGCGCGCTCTACGGTCAGGTCGGCATCGACGTTTTCGCCGGACCTTCGGAAGTCGCCGTGATCGCGGACGAAAGCGCCGACGCGGCGATTGTCGCCTCGGATCTCGTCGGCCAAGCCGAGCACGGGCACGAATCGCCGGCGTGGCTAGTGACCACCTCGCGCGCCCTTGCCGAGGCCGTGATCGAGCGCGTGCCGAGGCTCATCGAAGCGCTGCCGCCCACCGCGCGCGAAGCCGCCGGCGCGGCCTGGCGCGACTACGGTGAAGTCGTGCTCGCCGACACGCGCGAAGAACTGGCACAGACCTCCGACCGCTACGCGCCGGAGCACCTCGAGGTGCATGCGCGCGACCTCGACTGGTGGCTCGGCCGGCTGACCTGCTACGGATCGTTGTTCCTCGGCGAGGAGACGACGGTCGCGTTCGGCGACAAGACTTCGGGTCCCAATCACATCTTGCCGACCAAGGGTGCGGCGCGCTACTCCGGCGGACTCTCCGTGCACAAGTTCCTGAAGACGGTCACCTGGCAACGCATGACGCGCGAGGCCGACCGCGAGATCGCGCAGGTGACGGCGCGCATCTCGCGTCTCGAAGGGATGGAGGCGCACGCGCGCACCGCCGACGAGCGGCTGGCGAAGTATTTCCCGGGCGAGCGCTTCGAGCGCGGCGCGCCGGTGCAGAGCTGACGCGCCGATGGCGGGAGGCGATCTCTTCGACCTCTCCGGCCGCGTCGCGCTGGTGACGGGCGCGAGCTCCGGGATCGGCCGCACCATCGCGCTCGCCTTCGCCGCGGCGGGCTCCGCGGTGGTGCTCGCCGCGCGCCGCGTCGAGCGACTGGAGACGGTGCGAGCCGAGATCGCCGCCAGCGGCGGCCGCGCCGCGACCCTGGCCTGCGATTTGTCGGAACGCGCAATGCTCAGCGAGTACGCGCTTCTCGCGTCGCACCCCTTCGGCGCACCCGACATCCTGGTGTCCGCGGCCGGCGTCAATCGCCGCAAGCCGATTCTCGAAGTCACCGAAGAGGACTGGGACGCGACGCTCAGGCTCAACCTCGACGCGCCCTTCTTCCTCGCGCAGCGGCTCGCGCCGGCAATGATCGAGCGCGGATTCGGGCGCATCATCAACATCGCCTCGCTGCAATCGGTGCGCGCCTTCGCCGACTGTGCGCCGTACGGCGCATCCAAGGGCGCCATCGCCCAGCTCACGCGCGCGCAAGCGCAAGCGTGGTCTCGGCACGGGGTCAACGCCAACGCCATCGCGCCGGGCTTCTTCGCCACCGAGCTCACCGCCCCGGTGGCGCGCGACAAGGCGCGCTGGGAGGCGATGGCCGCGCAAACCTTCGTCGGCCGCAACGGCGAGCTCCCCGACCTGTGGGGCGCGGCGCTGTTCCTGGCGAGCCGCGCCTCCGACTACGTCACCGGCCAGACGATCTTCGTCGACGGCGGGTTCTCCGCCGGCTAGTCAAATCGACTCAACGTGAGCAATATCGTGTTCGATAGCGTGGCGCGGCACTTCCAGCGGGACGGCAAGATTCTTCCCGCGGTCGACGAGGTCACGTTCGAAGTGCGTGCGCGCGAGTTCGTCGCCATCGTCGGTCCCTCCGGGTGCGGCAAGACCACGTGCCTGCGCATGGCGGCGGGACTCGAGTTCCCGAGCGCCGGATCGGTGACGGTCGGCGGTCGGCCGGTCACAGGGCCCGGCCCGGACCGCTCGGTGGTGTTCCAGCAGTTCGCGCTCTTTCCGTGGAAGACCGTGGTCGAGAACATCGACTTCGGATTGCGGGCGACGGGTGTGGAGACGGCCGAGCGGCGCGCGCGCGTCGCGCGTTACGTCGAGCTCATGGGCCTGCAGGGCTACGAGAGTGCGTTTCCGCACCAGCTCTCGGGCGGCATGCAGCAGCGGGTGGCGATCGCGCGCAGCTACGCGCTCGATCCGGACGTGCTGCTCATGGACGAGCCGTTCGGCTCGCTCGACGCGCAGACCCGCGTGGTGATGCAGGAGGAGCTGGTGAAGCTCGCGCGGGTGAGCCCGCGCACGGTGCTCTTCATCACCCACGCGGTGGAGGAGGCGGTGTATCTTGCCGACCGGGTGGTCGTCATGACACGGCGTCCGGGGCGCATCGCCGAGATCGTCGACGTCGCGAGCGTGCGCACGACCGAGCGCTGGGACCGGCACGAGCGCATCGAGGACGTCATGGACGAGGCGTCGTTCGTGCACCTGCGCACCCACATCTGGCGTCTGCTGCGCGAGCAGCAGGCGCGAAACGAGTAGGTGCGAATTCATTCGCACAGCCGATTCACCACGAGGAGGGGAAGAGACATGACACGATATTTCGTTCGGATTCTGGCCGGCGCGCTCGCCGCTGTCGCGACCGCGGCGCAGGCGCAGCTCACCGAGATCAAAGTGAGCTACCAGCCGGCGCTTTACTGGTCGTTGCCGTTCTACGTCGCGGAGCAGAAAGGGTGGTGGGCCGAGGTGGGGCTCAAGCCCGTCTTCAGCACCTTCCCTGCGGGCGTGCCGCAGATCGCTGCCTCCGCGTCGAAGTCCTGGGACGTCGGCGGCACCGGCTCGGTGCCGGCCGAGCTCGGTGCGGTCCGTTACAACCTGCTTACCATCGGGCTCACCAACGACGAATCCGCCGGCAACGCGCTGCTCGCGACCGCCGCAAAGGCTGCCCTGTTCATGAAGAATCCGCAGTCGATCAGGGGCGACACGATCGTGCTCACGGCGAACTCCACGGGCGACTACGCCGTGCAGTCGTGCCTCGCCAAGTGGGGCCTGAAGAAATCCGACGTCACGATCAAAAGCATGGGACAGGCAGAGATCATCTCCGCGATGTCGTCCAACAACGCCGACTTGGGCGGGCTGTGGGCGCCGAACATCTACACCATGGAGGAGAAGGCCGGGGCGAAGGTGATCTGCTCGGGCAAGGACACGGGCACGGTGATCCCGGGCGCCCTGGTCGTGCGCGCCGACTACGCCAAGGAGCAGCCGCAGAACGTCGCCAAGTTCCTCGCCGTGTACCTGCGCACCTGGAAATGGATGAACGCGCACCAGCCGGAGGCGATCGCGCTCATGAAGAAGTTCTACGACATCGGCGGCGTCACCATCAGCGAGGCGTCGATGAAGAAGGAGTTCGACACGCGTCCGACGTACGACCTCGCGGGCCAGCTCAGGATCATGGACCGCTCGAAGGGACAGTCGGACGTCGACAAGTGGATGACCCAGATCGGCGAGTTCATGAAGAGCACCGGCGCGATCGCCGAGGTCCCGGCGGCGTCCGGCTACATCACCGACGAGTACATGAAGATGGTCGACCGCGATCCGAAGCTCAAGGCCTTCGCCAACCGGGCCGACTGACCCGACTGACCCGACTTCATCCGCGCGAAGGCTGGGGCGTAGGTGCGAATTCATTGGCACTTGAGGTCGTCGGTGCGAATTCATCGGCACGCGGGTGAGCCTGCGATCCCCGACCTTGCGGCGGAGCGTCGACCATAGCCTTGGCGATGCGTCACCGGGCGCAGGTCTCCCACCTGTGGATCGGCGCGGCGACGTTCCTCGCCGTGCTCGTTCTGTGGTACGTCGCGACCTCGGTCACGCACGCTGTTCCGGCGGTCTATTTTCCGACGCCGACGGAAGTCGCGCAGGCGTTGAAGCAGATCGCCGTGCAGGGCTACGCCGACGGGCGCCTGCACGAGCATTTCCTGCACAGCTCCTATCTCGTCCTGATGGGTTTCGCGGTCGCCGTCGGCGTCGGCGTTCCGCTCGGGATGCTCACGGGCTGGAGCCGCCGCGCTGAGGCGCTCGTCAATCCGGTCTTTCTGCTGCTGCGACCCATCCCGCCGCTCGCCTGGATCCCGCTGGCGATCGTGTGGCTCGGACTGGGGGACGCAGCGAAGGTGTTGGTGATCTGGTTCGCGGCCTTCGTGCCGGCAGTGATCAACAGCTATGCGGGCGTGCGCTCGATCGAGCCGCATCTCATCGAAGCGGCGCGCTCGCTGGGATTGACACGCACGATGCTCGTGCGCGAAGTACTCTTTCCCGGCGCGCTGCCGCTCATCTTCACCGGCTTGCGGCTGTCGCTGCAGGCGTGCTGGACGACGCTGGTGGCCGGTGAGTTGATCGGCGCCATCGTCGGACTCGGCCACGTGCTCTATCAGGCGGGTCTCGATCTCTTTCCAGCGATGATCGTCGTCGGCATGGTCTTCGTCGCCATCGGCGGTGGCGCGATGACCGCGGCGCTGGGCTGGCTCGAGGCGCGGTCGATGCCGTGGCACGCGCGATGAAAGCCGGAGCCGCGCTCTCGCGGCGCGAGATCGCATCGCTGAGTCTGATCGGCCTCGCGGCGTTCTTTGCCGTGTGGACACTCGCCTCGAGCGCCGGACTCGCGTCGCGCCAGTTCCTGCCTCCCCCGTGGTCGGTGGCGGCGAAATTCGTCGAGCTTACGCGCGAGCCGTTCTCGGGCTTCACGCTGCAGCAACACCTCGCTTCGTCGTTCATGCGCTTTGGCCTGGGCTTCGGCCTGGCGGTCGCGATCGGCGTGCCGCTCGGGCTCGCGCTGGGCTGGTTCCGCTGGCTCGACGCAGTCGTCTCGCCGCTGTTCGATGCGCTGCGCTTCGTCGCGCCGATCGCCTGGGTGCCGTTCGCCGCGCTGTGGTTCGGAACCGGAATCGGCGGGCCGGTGCTGGTCATCTTCACCGGCGCCTTTCCGCCCTGCCTGATCAACGCGCACCGCGGGGCGCGCTACGTCGACCGCCGCCTCGTCGAGGCGGCGCAGACGCTCGGCGCGCGCAACTGGCAGATCATCACCGAGGTGCTGCTGCCGGCGTCGGTGCCGTCGATTGTCGCGGGGTTACGCGTCAGCGCGGGACTGGGCTGGCAGTCGCTGGTCGGCGCCGAGTTGATCGTCGCCTCGAGCGGCATCGGCTACGTGCTGGTCAAGGGGCAGGCCAGCATCAGCACGTCGATCGTCATGTCGGGGATGATCGGGATCGGCATCGTGGGCTTCGCCATCGATACGCTGCTGCGCGCCTTCGAGTCCTATCTGCAACGCAAGCGCGGACGCGGTTGAACCGCGCGCGGGCGCGCTCCGCTTGCTCAGAACGCGCCTCCGCGAGACGGGCGCGCAGCGTCAGCCGCGCCGGAAACCGAGCGGGGCGTTCACGGCCCGCAGCGGCGATTGCATCGGCAGCGTCATCTTCGGCTGCGGACCGAGGTTGGGAACGATCGGAGGCCCGAAGGGCGGCGGCAGGCGCGGCCCTGTCACGCTGCGGCCGTGCTGGAGCGGATGCTTGTGGCTCGGATTCGACGGGCCGACGACGATGACGCTCGCGGGATAGAAGCCGGGCCACCAGCAGCCGAACCACGACGGATCGCACCCGTAACCGGCGTAGCCGTAGCCGCCGTAGCCGTAGCTGCCGTAGGAGGGTGGCGCGATTTCCACGCTCTGCTGCAGCGGCGGCTGGGGCGCTTCGACGATGTACTGGATCACCGGCGGCGGCGCTACGGGCGGCCTGTAGTCGGGTGGCGGTGCTCGCGCCGCGTCGCTTTCGAGCTGGCGGACGCGTTCGGCGAGCGCACGCGTCTCCGCTTGCCGGGCCGCTTCGCGCGCGGCGTCCTCGCGAGCGACGACCTCGGGCGGAAGCGCCCGCTGGACCTTGGTCACCTTCACGCCGTCGGGCGGCGCCAGGTTGCTCACGTTGGTGTTACCGGAAGCATCGACCCAGGTGTAGATGTCGGCGCGCGCGGGAAGAGCGAACGCCAGCGCCAGCGTCCCGTACAAAGCAGCGCGGAGTATGCCGTTGAGCATCGTCGCCTCCTGCAACCGTAAACATGATTGTAGGCGGGGGCGATTCCATCGGGTAGCCGCTCCGGCAGGGCCGGAGTGTAACGTCCTGTTGCGACGTGGTGCTCGGGCCCCGAAGCGCTCGGTTGCGACCGGGCCCGCGATCGCCTTGGTCTCAGCGGCGGTCGCCGCTGGCGTGGATACGGGCTGGGTCTGCTACTGCGCCTCGCGCTCGTCGAAGAACTCGCGCAGCAGAAAGGCCTCCAGCCCGGCGTTATCGTCCGGCCGAGCCGACAGCACGAGATCCCGGTCTAGCCGCACCGATCGCCAGACGAAGTCTCGCTGCGTGTATTCGTGGATGATGGCGATCATCCTGCGGACGACGGCTATGCGCATGTTGGCGTTGTCGCCGATGCGCACCGTGATGAGCTGCGGCGTCTGCCGGCCCATTTCCGGATTCCAGCCGAAGAACAGGAACGCCGCATCGTCATAGGTCATGCGCTTGATCTCGAAGATGCCGCCACCGCGGTTGATGTCCTCGCTGGCGGCACCCGTGGCGGGTCGCGGCAGGTTGGCGGCAAGATTGGCCGCCAGACTCTCTGGACTGACTGCTCCAAGGCTCGGGGTGACCGATATGGTCGGCTCTCCGCGCTCGCGGCGCCTCGCCTGGATGTACGACCACAGATCGGGCTCCTGCGCTTGTGCCTGCGGGGGCGTCGGAACGGGCGGTTCAACTCTGGCCGAGACCGCGGGCAGTTGCTCGGGCTCGGGCGATTGCGGCAACGGCTTGCCCTGGCTCGCCGATTCCAGTCGCGGAAGGGGTGGCTCAGCCGCTGTCACCGGCGACGGAGAGCGCTTGCGCTTCGCCCTAGGTGACGGCCGGGGCTCGGGGGCGGAAGCGATCCGCGGCGGCGACGGCGGGATCGAGAGTGACGTCGGCGGTGTCGTGGCGACGAGACTCACCCGGATAGGCTCGCTGATCGCGTCGGGTCCCTTGTCCGGCGACAGACGCAACGGCTCGGGCAGTACCGCGAACAGCGCAATGGCGTGCACGAGCAACGACAGCCCAAGCGCGACGGCAAAGGTGCGACGACCGGCCATTTGCTGCCGGCGGCGCGGTAGGTCGAGCCAATGATTCATCGGCGGGAACGATCCCGTGCGGGCGCGTCACGCTTTCGACCCACCCACGCAACGCAAATTCCTGTACTTAGGCGACCGGAGCGGGCTTACGGTTCGACGCCACGCTGCCCCGGCGATTGTACGGCGCGGCGAGGGGCCGTTCTTGCCTTCGTCGGTCGCGGGCCCCATGTTCCCGATGACTGTCGTGCGGCCAAGCCTCGATGAACGATCTGTCTCCCCTTATCAGCCAGTATGGCTTGCCGATCGTGTTCGCGAACGTCTTCGTCGAGCAGATCGGGGCGCCGATCCCGGCGATCCCCACGCTGATGGTGGCGGGAGCCTTCGCGCTGGGCGGCAAGCTCTCGCTCATCGCGGTGTTCGCGGTGGCGCTCGCCGGCTGCCTCGCTGCCGACGTCGCGTGGTATGTGGCCGGTCGGCGCTACGGCAATCGGGTGATGCGCATGCTCTGCGCGATCTCGCTCACACCCGACTCCTGCGTGAGCCAGACGCAGGCCTGGTTCGAGCGCTGGGGCGTGAAAGCCCTCGTCGTGGCCAAGTTCATTCCCGGCATCTCGCTGCTCGCCCCGCCGCTCGCCGGCGCAGCCCGGATCGGCTGGTCGCCGTTTCTCGCCTACAACACGGCCGGCGCGGCCCTGTGGGTCGGCGCCGGCATGGGCGGCGGCATGCTGCTCGGACCGCAGATCGAGGCGCTGTTCGGCTACCTCGGCCGCTACGCGCCGCAGGCGGGCGCCATCGTGGCGCTGGCGGTGATCGGTTACATCGCCTTCAGATGGTGGGAAAGGCACCGTTTCTTCGCGATGCTGCGCATGGCGCGGATCAGCGTCGACGAGCTGCATCGCCGCATGGACGCCGGCGAGACACCGCTCGTCGTGGACGTGCGATCGCCGACGGCGCGCTCGCTCGAGCCACGGCACATTCCCGGGGCGCTGCACCTGCCGCTCCACGGCTTCGAGACGCACATCGCCGAGCTGCCGCGCGATCGCGAGATCATCCTCTACTGCAGCTGTCCCAACGAAGCCTCCGCGGCCCAGGTCGCGAAGCTGCTCATGAACCACGGCTTCGTGCGCGTGCGTCCGCTGCTCGGCGGTCTCGACGCCTGGATCGAGGCGGGACATCCGGTGCAAGGGCTTCGCGAGCCCGAAGCGTCATCCGCCACGGAAACGCATACCGTCTAGCCGCCGAGTCGTGCTAAGCTCCGTCGAACGTTCGTTCGAGCGGTGGCGAGGGCACGATGCTTCACGATCGGCTTCATCCCGATGACGGTGGCGCGCCTGCGGTCGGGACCGACCATGACTATCTCGCGGCGCTCAACGCGGAGCAGCGGCGCGCGGTCGAGCACGCCACCGATGGGATCGAAGTCGCCTCGCCGCTGCTGATCATCGCCGGCGCGGGCTCGGGCAAGACCAACACGCTCGCCCACCGCGTGGCGCATCTCGTGTGCCGCGGCGCGGACCCGCGGCGCATCATGCTGCTCACCTTCTCGCGGCGAGCCGCCGCCGAAATGGAGCGGCGCGCCGGAAGGATCCTGCAGCGCGTGCTGCGCTCGAACCAGACGCCGCGACTGCTATGGTCGGGGACGTTTCACAGCGTCGGCGCGAGGTTGCTTCGCGAATACGCCCGCCGCATCGGTCTGGCGGAATCGTTCACCATCCTCGATCGCGGCGACGCCGAGGACCTCATCGCGATCGTCCGCCACGAGCTGGGACTCGACGCGGCCAAGGCGCGCTTCCCCGGCAAAGCGACCTGTCTCGCGGTCTACTCGCGCGTCGTGAACAGCAGCGGCGCGCTCGCCGAGGTACTGGCGCGAGCCTTCCCGTGGTGCGCGCACTGGGAGGCGGAGCTCAAGCGCCTGTTCGCGGCGTACACCGTGGCCAAGCAGGCGCAGAACGTGCTCGACTATGACGACCTTCTCCTGTACTGGTGGCACGCGCTCGCCGACGCCGCTCTGGCGCGCGAGGTGGGCGAGCGCTTCGATCACGTTCTGGTCGACGAGTATCAGGACACCAATCGCGTGCAGGCGGAGATCCTGCTCGCGCTCAAGCCCGACGGGCGGGGTATCACCGTGGTGGGTGACGACGCCCAGTCGATCTACTCGTTTCGCGCCGCCACGGTCCGCAACATACTCGATTTTCCCGCGCAGTTTCCGGCGCGGGCGCACGTCGCCACGCTGGAGCGCAACTACCGCTCCACGCAACCGATCCTGGATGCGGCCAACGCCGTGATCGGGCTCGCGACCGAGCGCTACGCCAAGGAGTTGCGGGGCGTTCGCGCCGGCGGAGCGAAGCCGCGCCTCGTCGCGGTCCGCGACGAAGTCGATCAGGCGTGCTGCGTGGCGGAACGCGTGCTGGCCCACCGCGAGGCGGGCGTCGGGCTCAAGGCGCAGGCGGTGCTGTTCCGCAGCTCGCATCACAGCGCCCAGCTCGAGGTGGAGCTCGCGCGCCGGGACATTCCTTTCGTGAAGTACGGAGGCTTGCGGTTCCTCGAGGCCGCGCACGTGAAGGACGTCCTCGCCATGCTGCGCTGGGCCGAGAATCCGCGCGGGCGCCTCGCAGGTTTTCGCGCGGCGCGCCTGGTGCCGGGGATTGGACCGGCGACTGCGGCGCGGCTGCTCGATGCGATGGACGCGAGCGCGGATCCCATCGCGGCGCTTCGCGGCTTCGCTGTCGCCCCCGTGGCCGCCGACGATTGGGACCGGCTCGTGAGCCTCGTTGTCTCGCTGCACCGGAGCGAGTCCGGCTGGCCCGCGGAGCTCGAGCAGGTTTCGCGCTGGTACGAGCCCCATCTCGAGCGCATCTACGAGGACGCCTTCGTGCGCCGGCGCGACCTGGTGCAGCTCGCCCAGATCGCCCGCACGTATGCGTCGCGCGAGCGGTTCCTGACCGAGCTCGCCCTCGATCCGCCCGCCGCGACCAGTGACGAGGCCGACGCTCCCGGGCGCGACGACGATTACCTCGTGCTGTCCACGATCCATTCGGCCAAGGGACAGGAATGGAAAGCGGTGCACGTGCTCAACGTGGTCGACGGCTGCATCCCGTCGGACATGTCAACCGAGACGAGCGAGGAAATAGAGGAGGAGCGCAGGCTTCTCTATGTGGCGATGACCCGCGCCCGCGACCATCTGGACCTTGTCGTGCCGCAGCGCTTTTACGTCCACGGCCAGGCCGCGCAGGGCGACCGGCACGTCTACGCGTCGCGCACCCGATTCATCCCGGATCAGATCGCCGATCGGTTCGAATTCGCCGTGTGGGCGGAGGCCGTCGAGACGGACGACGCCTCTCGCGTCGCCGAGCCCGAACCGTCGATCGACCTCGCCGCCCGGGTCCGCGCGCGCTGGAGCTGATCCGGAACGGGCGTGCGCGCCGCGCTCGTCTCTCAGCCGGGTGGCCGCGTCTTGACCATCGAGTCGCGCGCGGCGAACCGCTCGTACCACGCCGCGGCGGCGGGCCGGCTCTTGCGCCAGTCGAGCGAGCTCCAGCGAAAGTCGATGTAGCCGAGCGCGCAGGCGAACGCGATGGTGCCGAGATCGACGCGATCGGCGAAGTGCGCCGCTCGGCGCTCGAACTCGTCCAGGCCACCGACGACCTTCTCGAGCTGACCGCTGGTCCAGTCGCTCCAGCGCAGGGGCTCCGGCCGAAGCGCTGTCTCGTAGCGCGCGAGCAGCGCCGCGTCCAGCACGCCGTCGGCGAGCGCCTGCTCGACCAGCACGTTCCAGCGCGCCGGTCCGTCGCGGGGAATCAGCCTTCCGCCGCCCAGGGAGTCGAGGTATTCCGCGATCACCGGACTGTCGTAGAGCACCGTGCCGTCGTCGGCGATGAGAGTTGGCACCTTGGAGAGCGGATTGTTTGCGGCGATGGCGGGATCGCGCTTGGTCGGCATGGCGTTGGCGGCGACGGTTTCGATGCGCTCGCGCAAGCCGAGCTCGTAGGCTGCGACCAGGCACTTGCGGGCGTACGGAGAATTGGGCGAATAGAAGAGCTTCACGTCATGTTCCTTGCAGGATGAGTTACGAAAACGGTTCTGGTCCCGTATCAGGTCCTAACGCGTCAGGTAGCCGCCGTCGATCACGATGGTCTCGCCGGTGACATAGGAAGAGACGTCGGAGGCAAGGATCAGCACCATGCTGGCGATGTCGTCGGTGGTGGCGAACCGGCCCATGGGGATCGATGCCAGCACCGCCTGGCGCCGTTCGGGCGTGAGAAGCGCCCGCGTCATCCCGGTCTCCGTCACCGCGGGCGCTATGCAGTTGACGTTGATGCCATGCGCCGCCAGCTCTCGCGCCAGGCCCTTGGTCAGCGCCACCACGCCGGCCTTGGTGGTGCCGTACAGCACGTTGCCGAAGGCACCGCCGCCCTTCGCCGCGGAGACCGACGCGATGTTGACGATCTTGCCGTACTTGCGCTCGATCATACGGGGCAGCACGGCCTTGCAGCAGTAATAGACGCCGGAGAGATTGATGCGGCACACCTCGTCCCAGTCGGCGATCGTCGCATCGATGATCGGCCCCGTCTTGAGGATCCCCGCATTGTTGACCAGGATGTCGATGCGTCCCTGCTCGGCGACGATGCGCTCCGCGCAGCGCGCGAGGCCGGCCGCGTCGCCGACATCGAGCCGAAGCGGCCGGCCGCTGGCCGACGCCGCGGCGCGGGTCGCGGCCGCAGCGTCGATGTCGCCGAAATAGACGACGCAGCCTTCCTTCGCGAGCGCGCCGGCGATGGCCGCGCCGATACCGCTTCCGGCGCCGGTCACGAGAGCGATCCTGCCGTCGAGTCCGAGGTCCATGCGCTTGAGGCGCGAGTCTACCGAGCGCGCGGTCGCGCCGGTCAACCTCGCTGCACGTCGAGAGCGACGACGGTTCCGCGTCTCTGAGCCGTTCCGCGATCAGTCCCCCGGACTCGCGGCCGCCGAGGCGATCATCTCGCTGTGCGCCGTCTCCTTGAGCGCGTAGGCGCACAAGGTGCTGATAGCGCCCACGATCAGCATGTAGCCGGCGATGAGCCACGGTTGGCCCTCACCTTCCTTGAGCAGCGCCGTTGCAATGATCGGCGTGAGCCCGCTCGCGAAGATCCCGGAGAACTGGTAGACGAACGAGATGCCGCTGTAGCGAACGCGCGTGTCGAAGAGCTCCGAGAACAGCGCCGCAATGGGTCCGTAGACGGCGGCGTAGACGATCCCGAAGGGTATGATGATCGCCAGCGCGACGACGAGGCCGTTGCCAGCCGCGGTGGACATGACCCAGAACGCGGGGTAGGCGAGCAGCCCCGTGATCGCGGCGGCGAAGCCGAACACGCGCCGCCGGCCGAGCTGATCGGACAGCCGGCCGAACACCGGGATGAAGAAGATCATCACGATCGACGCCGCTGTCACGGCCAGCAGCGCGGTGGTGCGCGGCATCTTCAGCGTGGTCACGATGTAGGCGATCGCAAACACGCCGTACATGTTGAACGTCACGCCCTCGATGTAGCGGCAGCCCATGCCGAGCAACACCTGCTTCCAGTGGTGGCGCATGAGGTCGAGAAACGGCACCTCCGAGACGGTCCTGGTGGCCTGCACCTGCTGGAAGGCGGGCGTTTCCATGATCTTCATGCGGATGTAGACGCCGATGACGACCAGCACGATGGAGATCAGGAACGCGACGCGCCACCAGCCCTGCAGGAACGCGTCGCCGGTGAGCTGGGTCAAAAGGGCCACCATGCCCGTCGCCAGCGCAAGCCCCGCCGGCACGCCAATCTGCGGCCAGCTACCGTAGTAGCCCCGGCGCCCGGTCGGCGAATGCTCGACGGCCATCAGCACCGCGCCGCCCCATTCGCCGCCGACGCCCAATCCCTGGCAGATGCGCAGCAGCAACAGAAGGATCGGCGCCCACACCCCGATCGAGTCGTAGGTCGGCAGCAGTCCGATCAGGAACGTGCCGATGCCCATGATCAGCAGCGTCAGGATAAGCATCTTCTTGCGGCCGAGCCGGTCGCCGAAGTGGCCGAAGATGACGCCCGCGACCGGACGGGCGATGAAGCCGACGAGCGCGGTCGTGAATGCGAGCATCGTGCCGACCAGCGGATCGAACGACGGGAAGAATAGCTTGTTGAAAACGAGCGCGGCGAACGTGTTGTAGAGGAAGAAGTCGTACCACTCGATGGTCGTGCCGATCGCGCTGGCGAATGCGACTTTGCGGATCTCGGCGTCGGACAGCAGCTTCGGGTTCGCGGCGCTGGTCATGTTTCCTCCTGTTTGCTGCAGGTTGGGTTCGGCCTCTATGGAAGAGCTCTGGTATTGGCGTCAAGCTGCGGGCCGAAGCCCAAGAATCCGTCGTGCTTCCGCCGGCGTGGCCGGCTGCCGGCCGAAGCGCCCGCACTCGTCGACGATCTTCTTCACGAGCTCCGCGTTGCTCGCGGCGAGCCGGTCGGCGGTCGCGCGCAGGTTGTCCTCCAGGCCGGTACGGCAGTGGCCGCCCTCGGCGAGGCACCACTGGTTGACGTCCCACTGGTGGCGGCCGATGCCCGCGGCGACCCAGGTCGCCCGGGGCAGCACCTCGGCGGTCTCGCGGCGAAGGAAATCGAAGATCGAGCGGCGCGCCGGCAGCGCGTTCGGGATGCCGAGGACAAACTGGATGTGTGGCGGATCGACGATCAGCCCGCGCTTCACGAGATTCGCCGCGTTGTAGAGCATCGCCAGGTCGAACACCTCGACCTCGGGCTTGATGCCGTTATCGAGCATCGTCTGAGCGAGCGATTCGACGAAGTCCGGTGGATTCTCGTACACGCGATTGGGAAAGTTCACCGAGCCGGTGGCGAGCGACGCCATGTCGGGCTTGAGGTGCAGCATCGCGCCGCGCTCCGACTGCTCGCGGCCGCGGCCCCCGGTGGAGAACTGTACGATCATGCCGGGACAGTGCCTGCGCACGCCTTCCTGCACCCGGCCGTAGAGCTCCGGGTTCGAGCTGGGCGATTCGTCGGGGTTGCGCACGTGGACGTGGACGAGCGATGCGCCGGCCTCGAACGCTTCGTGCGTCGACTCGATCTGCTGCTCCGGCGTCACCGGCACGGCCGGGTTGTCCTTCTTGCGCGGCAGCGCGCCGGTGATGGCGACGGTGATGATCACGGGCTCGGTCATGAGGCGACCTTCGATCAGACGACTCGGCGCAGAGGCCGCTCGACCGGGCGCTTCGCCGCCGAGAGGAGCGTCGCCGCGATGGCGCCGGCCGCGCGCCGCATCGCCGGCAGGAACGTGTATCCCCGGCGCAGGCTCATCCGCGGCGCGGGACCATGTACGGCCACCGCGGCGCACACGCGTCCGCGCGGATCGGCGACCGGCACGGCGAGGCACACCGAGCCCTCGAGGAACTCTCCGACGTCGGTGCCGATGCCGGACAGCCGGATCTTGCCAAGCTCGCGTTCCAGCGCCTCGGGCTCGGTGATGGTGCGCTCGGTGTAGCGCCGGAGCGGTGCGGCACGGACGAGCCGCCGCACCGACGCCGGCGGGAGCTGCGCGAGAAAGAGCTTTCCGCTCGCGGTGCAATGAAGAGGGACGCGGGAGCCGATGCGCATGTGCAGGCGCACGACGGCCGTCGTCTCCACGCGATCGACGTAGACCACTTCGTTGCCGTCGAGCATCGTGAAATTGCACGTCTCGCCGATCTCGTCGACCAGGCGCGCGAGAATGCCGTGGCGCTCGCGCCGCGATGGCGAATGCATCTGCAGGGCGAACGAGAGCTCGCCGAGGCGGCGGCCGGCGGCGTAGCGCTTGGCCGAGATTTCACGCTCGACCAGCTCGCCGCGGATCAGGAGCTGCAGGATACGATAGACGGTCGGTTTCGGAAGTCCGCTTCCGCGCGTGAGCTCCTCCAGCGAAGGCGGCTCTTCGGCCGAAGCGATGAGCTCCAGCAGGCCGAACGCGCGCAGCGTCGTGGAATGCGGCCGGTTTGGCGCTGCGACCGGCTGCGGGAGGTGCCCGACCGATTTCGCTGGCCGAAATCCCATGTTTCATTATTGCCATGTTTTCCGCCGCTGTGCAATCATCGGTGCGGGCCGCCAGGCTCGAGAATGCGAGCTGCGCTGCGGTCGGAAAGAACCGCGCGGGCATTAGTCTGGCAAACGTGGCCAAGGACAACCTGACCTACGAAGACCTGCTCCGGATCGTCGAGCTGGTCAAGTCTTCCCCGCAGTTCTCCGAGTTCCGGCTCAAGGTCGGCGAGATCGAGCTGCATCTGAAGCGCAAGCGCGAGGTGGCCTCGGCGCCCGCCGTCGTCGCGCCGCCCGAGGGGAACGAACCGGCCGAAGTGCCGGCCCAACCGAGGCGAAAGGACGTCGCGGAATCCTGGCCGGCGCACTGGCTCGTCGTGCGCTCGCCGATGGTCGGAACCTTCTACCGCGCGCCCGCCCCGGGCGCGGCGCCGTTCGTGGAGATCGGGCGGGCGGTGGAGGCCGATGCGACGGTGTGCATCATCGAGGTCATGAAGCTCATGAATTCGATCCCCGCCGGCGCCCGCGGCGTGGTGCGCGAGATCCTCGCCGAGGATGCGCAGGCCGTGGAGTACGGGCAGCCGCTGGTCGTACTGGAGCCGCAATGAGCAAGCGCAATCTGCCGCATTCGTCGGCCGACACGGTCGCCAACGCCATCCGGAAGCGATTCGACTTCGTCGACGTGACGCTGCGCGACGCGCACCAGTGCCTGTGGTCGACCCGCATGACCACGGCGATGATGACGCCCATTCTTCCGGCGATCGATCGCGCCGGCTACGCCTACGTCAACATCCTCGGCGGCGCGGTGTTCGACGTGTGCGTGCGCTACCTGCACGAGAATCCGTACCAGCGCGTGGGACTGCTGTGCGAGAGGCTCGGGACTCCGTGCGACGCCCTCACCCGCGGCCAGAGCCTCTATACCTTCGAGCTCTTCCCCGACGACATCGTCGCGCTCAACGCCGCGGCTCTGGCGCGGCGCGGCGTGGCCGTGCTCACCGTCTACGACGCGCTCAACGACAACCGCAACATCGAGTCCTCGGTGCGGGCCGGGAAGGCCGCCGGGATGAAGATCAGCGCCTGGATGACGTATACGCTCTCGCCGGTTCATACCGACGCCTACTACGTCGAGCGGACGCGCGAGCTCGTGGCGCTCGCGCCCGACTCCATCTGCATCAAGGATCCGACCGGGCTCCTCACGCCCCAGCGCGGACGGACGCTGTTTCCGGCGGTAGTGCAGGCGGCCGCCGGCATTCCCGTGCAGCTGCACTCGCACTGCCAGTCGGGGCTCGCACCCGAAGTCTACGGCGTGGCGATCGAGAGCGGCTTCGGCTTCGGCTATACGGCGAGCGCGCCGCTCGCCAACGGCGCCTCGCTGCCGGCGACCGAGGACATCGGCGCGCGCGCGCGGGCGCTCGGCTGCGAGATCGCGCTCGATGCGGACGCTCTCGCCGAGGTGGCGGGCTACTTTTCCTGGGTCTGCGAGCGCGAGGGCAAGCCGCGCGGCCGCGTCGCCCGTTACGACCCGGCGCTCTACGAGCACCAGATCCCCGGCGGAATGATCTCCAATCTGCGCTACCAACTCGAGACGATGGGCATCGCCGACCGCATGCCGGAGATCCTGGAAGAGGCGGCGCGCGTGCGCTGCGACCTGGGCTTCCCGATCGTGGTGAGCCCCTTCGCCCAGTACATCGTCACCCAGGCCACGCTCAACGTCGTGCAGGGGGAGCGCTACAAGACCATCCCCGACGAAATCCGCAAGTACGCCTGCGGCTACTACGGAAAGCTGGCCGCGCAGCCGTCGGCCGAGTTCCTCGAGCGCGCCAACATCCGGCCCGAGGAGTACGTCACCGAGGCGCCGGCGGCCCACATCGAGCCGTGGATCCCGCGCCTGCGCGCCGACCTCGGCGCGGGCGCGACCGACGAGGACATCCTTCTCGCGGCCTTTTACGATCGCAAGCTCATCGCCGAGCTCCAAGACCCGACGCCGGGATGCGCGTTCCGCACCACGCCGCTCGCCGAGCTCATCGCCTTCTTCGCCAAGCGCTCCGACATCGAATACGCGCGCGTGCGCTTCGCGGGAACCGAGATGACGTTCTCGTCCTAAAAAAAGCCGCACACGAGGTGCGGCTCTGAAGTACGCGAGCAGAGGAGTCTATGCTGTCTGCCGGCGGCGCAATGCGGCGGCCCCTGCGGCCACAACCGCACTGCAAAGAAGGACAAGCGAGCCGGGCTCGGGAAGCTCCCGCTGCGGCGGGTTCGTGTATTCGACCGAGAGATACTCCTGGTACGTGTGGGAGTCGCTCGTGAAGGTATAGAAGGTCCAGCCCGGCGGCGTACCCGATTCGCCGTTGACCGCGTTCAACCACCCTTGCGCCGTGGACTCAGCCGTCGAGGTGGCGGTAAACGGCGCGTTCGCGAGATCGGTGCCGTCGCCGAAGACGATCTCCCAGACTGCGAGCTGGAACGCCGCGGAGTCGTTCGCGTTGTCGAAGCTTCCGAACAGTGTTTGAGCCCCGCCCGAGTAGTAGGTACCTTCGGTCTTGTGCGGGTAATACTCATCGAAGAGGCGCGTAAGTTCGGCCTGCTGGCCTGCGGACAGAGACAGGCCGTCGCGGGTGTAGACATTCGCCCCGCCGCCCACGAGATGGCTGATGTCGATGCAGAAGAAGCGCAGGAAGTCGTCGGCCTCGTAGCCCGCGCCGTCGCCTTCTGCCACCGGATCGAAGTAACCCTGGAATTGACCTGCTTCAACGTTGGGGTACGGTCCGCTGATGTTGGCTGAGACCCAACCGTTGGAGAAGCCGGTCCATGTCAGGTTACCCTGCTGTGGATTGGCGCCGAAGAAGGCGTTCCCGAACGCCGCCGTAGCCCCTGAGAGCAGCGCAATACCCACAACCAACCGTGGCCATCCCATGCGCATTGCTTCCCCGTTTGCCGACCGAATTCGGCGGATGAAACCGTAAGCAAACCGCGAGCCAGAAAAAAAATCATCTCGAAACAGGGTATTGACATTGAAAACGACAGCTTCTGTAAAGATTTCCGACTTCGCGACAAGGTCGCTGTCGCGGACAAGTTGTGCGAGCGTTGCGGCGCCACGAGGCGCGAGGCGGATGCATGACCAAGCGTGCCCGGCGCATCGCGCAGGGGCCGGTCGCGAACGGAAATCGTGAAAGCACGCAGCCCGCTCGCGTCTCAGGGAATCTCGTACACCGCGAGATCGTCGGCGATGCCGCGAAGGGGCAGCCGGCGCGAGGTCGGCTTGATGCCGCCCTTGGCGAGCAGTTGCGACGCCTGGGGATGGTCGACCACCGGACTCGTGGCGAGAATCGACCGTGAGACCGCGAGCGCCTGCACGCGCGAGGCGATGTTCACCGTCTGGCCGAA
>DATJBM010000034.1:0-76949 GCA_035515295.1 Casimicrobiaceae bacterium
CGCAGGGACGGGCTCGTCGCTCTCGTGGTACCAATCGATCCCGACGCCAAGATCATGAGCGCGGAGCCGCTGCATCCGGCGTTCACGACCTTCGTGTCTTCCGCCGCGTTCATCCGCCGGAAGCCCTCGGCGTACGATGAGAAACGCGTCGCCGGCCGCTTCTGGACAGAGGGCCCGCAAAACGAATTCCGCCAGCAGTGGAGCTACGACGTCACGTTCTCCGCCCCGATCGCCCTCGATCCGGCCGCGAAAACGGTGCCGAAGCAGTAGAATGCCTCGTTCCCTGCCCGCGACTCGGCCGGATAGCCGAAGTGATCTCCGCCGAGCTCGCATCGACCTCGGATTCGTCGCCATGACGACCGCCATCAGCCGCTATCCCGTCCCCAAGCTCGAAGAGCTGCCCCAGGACATCCGCGCCCGAATGCTCGAGGTGCAGGAGAAGGCCGGGTTCATCCCTAACGTCTTCCTCACCCTCGCCCATCGGCCCGACGAGTTCCGCGCCTTCTTCGCCTACCACGACGCACTGATGCTGCGCGACTCAGGCCTCACCAAGGCTGAGCGCGAGATGATCGTGGTGGCCACCTCGGGCGCGAACGACTGCCTGTACTGCATCGTCGCGCACGGCGCGATCCTGAGGGTGTATGCCAAGAATCCGCTCCTCGCCGATCAGGTTGCGAGCAATTACCGCAAAGCCGACATCACGGATCGGCAGAAAGCGATGCTGGCGTTTGCGCTCAAAATCGCGCTCCGCTCGGCGGAGCTGGTCGACGCGGACTACGAGAAGCTTCGCGGGCACGGCTTTTCGGACGAGGACATCTGGGACATCGGCGCCATCGCCGCGTTCTTCGCCCTGTCCAACCGGATGGCCAACCTCATCTCGATGCGGCCGAACGACGAGTTCTACCTGCTGGGACGGGTGCCGAAGAAGTGACACCGGGCCGCGGAGCTCCGCCGCGCTCCCGGAGAGGCCCGCGTCGAAAGGCGGCGAGTCGCGTCGCTCCCCGGCGCCGAACGGGATCAGCGCTCGTGCACCACCTGCCCTGCGACGAGCGTCCAGCGGACCCTTCCCACGAGCTCCAGGCCGTGGAACGGCGTGTTCTTGCCCTGGCTTTTGAGCTCGCCCGGCTCGACCCGCCAATGCGCCTGCGGATCGAACACGCACACGTCCGCGTCGGTGGCGACTCCGAGGTGCCCCGCTTTCAGCCCGAGCACGCGCGCCGGTGCGACCGTGATCCGGGCCAGCGCATCGACGAGCGGCAGCCGTTGCTCCTGCGCCCATTTGAGCGTCAGCGGCAGCAGCAGCTCGAGTCCGGTCGCGCCGGCTTCGCTCTCGGCGAACGGGAGCTGCTTGGCGTCGTCGTCGACCGGCGCGTGATCGGAGCAGATGAGATCGATCGTGCCGTCGGCGAGCCCCGCGCGCAGCGCGTCGCGGTCGCGCGTGCCGCGCAGCGGCGGAACGACGTGGCAGTGCGCGTCGTACCAGCCGATGTCGATGTCGCAGAGGTGCACATGGTGGATCGCGACATCGCAGCTGATGGGCAGCCCCTCCCTCTTCGCCTGGCGCACGCGCGCCACGCCCTGGTGGGTCGAAAGCCGGGCGAGATGCACGCGCACGCCGGTCGCGCGCACCAGCTCGAAGATCTCGTCCAGCGCGATCGTCTCGGCGAACGATGGAATCGGGGGTAAGCCGAGGCGCGTCGCCACCTCGCCGTCGTGCGCCACGCCGCCGCGCGACAGCGCCGCGTCCTGCGGACGCAGCCAGACCGGGTAGCCGAACGTCGCCGCGTATTGGAGCGCCCGCAGCAGCACCTGCGTGTCGCCGAGCGCGGCGTCGGCCTGCGAGAAGGCGACGCAACCGGCTTCGTTGAGCTCGCCCATCTCGGTGAGCGTTTCGCCCTTCAGTCCGACCGTGAGCGCACCGATGGGGTAGACGTGGGCGCCATTGAGCGACCGGGCGCGATGCTTGAGCATCTCGACGAGACCCGGCTCGTCGAGCGGCGGATCGGTGTCCGGCGGGCAAGCGAGGCTGGTCACCCCGCCGGCGAGCGCGGCGGCCATCTCGGATTCCAGCGTCGCCTTGTGCTCGAGGCCGGGCTCGCGCAAGCGAGCCGAAGCGTCGATGAGACCCGGGCACACCACCATCGCCTTCGCGTCCAGCACGCGGTCGGGGCGCCACCCGCGGGGCGCTTCTTCCAGGGCGGCGACCTTGCCGGCGTCGATGTACAGCGACATCTCACGGTCGATTCGGTGCCCGGGATCGATGACGCGGCCGCTGCGGATCTCGATCTTCATGGCGAGCCGGTCAGTTCCCCGCGACGATGCTCATCACCGCCATGCGCACGGCGATGCCGAAGGTCACTTGCGGCAGGATCACCGAGTGGCTGCCGTCGGCCACCGCGGAATCGATCTCCACGCCGCGGTTCATCGGCCCCGGGTGCATCACGATCGCATCGGGCTTGGCCAGTCTGAGCTTCTCCGGCGTCAAGCCGTAGTGCTTGAAGTACTCGCCGGCCGAGGGCAGCAGCGACCCGCGCATCCGCTCGTTCTGCAGCCGCAGCATGACCACGACGTCGCATCCGTCGAGCCCTTCCTGCATGCGGTGGAAGACGCGCACGCCCAGGCTCTCTACCGCGGTCGGCAGAAGCGTCTTCGGGCCGATCACTCGCACCTCCGCCGTCCCCAGCGTGGTCAGGCCGTGGATGAGCGAGCGCGCGACCCGCGAGTGCAGCACGTCGCCGACGATCGCCACGGCGAGCGCGCGGAAATCGCGCTTGTAATGCCGGATGGTGAACAGATCCAGCAGCCCCTGCGTCGGATGGCCGTGCCGGCCGTCCCCGGCGTTCACCACGTGGATGTGCGACTTGCCGCTCGCCGACAGGTGCTGCGCGATCAGGTGCGGCGCCCCGCTCTCGGCGTGGCGGACGACGAACATATCGGCGTTCATCGCCGCCAGGTTGTCGATCGTGTCGAGCAGCGTCTCGCCCTTCGAGGTCGACGACACGCCGATGTTCAGGTTGATCACATCGGCGGACAGCCGCTTGGCGGCGATCTCGAAGGTCGTGCGCGTGCGGGTGCTGCTCTCGAAGAAGAGGTTGAACACGGTCTTGCCGCGAAGCAGCGGGACTTTCTTCACTTCGCGCTCCGCGATCGAGACGAACGGGACGGCGGTGTCGAGGATGCGGCCGATCACCTCGGGCGGCAGTCCCTCCAGCGTGAGCAGGTGCGTGAGCTCGCCTTCCGCGTTGAGCTGTGGATTATGCACGGGAGGTGTCCTGGGCGTCTTCCAGCGTGAGCTCGAGCTTCCCGTCCGCGCGGCGCTCGAGCACGATCGAGGCGTCGCGCGCGACCGCGAGCCGCTCGCCCACATAGGTGGCCTCGATCGGAAGCTCGCGTCCGCCGCGATCGATCAGCACCGCCAGCTCGATCGCCTGCGGGCGCCCGTAGTCGAACAGCTCGTTGATCGCGGCGCGCACGGAGCGCCCGGTATAGAGCACGTCGTCGATCAGCACGATGCGGCTCGCGCCGACCTCGAACGGCAGCGCGGTGGTCGCCGGATTCGGCCTCAGGCCCCGCTCGGCGTAGTCGTCGCGATAGAACGATACGTCGATGTAGCCGACGGGGTGATCGCCGGGGAGCATTCGCGCGAGCCGCTCGGCGAGCCAAGCGCCTCCGGAGTAGATGCCCACGAGCTTGGCGTCGAAGGCGATCGCGTCGCGCATCTTGTCGGCCAGGCGGCCGAGGACGGTTTCCGCGTCAGGCAGCGTGGCGATCATCGAGATACGCCTGCAGCATGATCTGCGCGGCGACCGAATCACGGGCATCGGCGCGCGCGCGCGGCGAGGCGCCGGACTCGCGCAGCGCGGAGAGCGCGTTCCGGGTGGTGAACCGCTCGTCGGCGAACGCGACCGGAACCGCGAACCGGCGACGGAGCTCTTCGCCGAAGCGGCGTGCCCGGGCGGTCATGGCGTGGGGCGTGCCGTCGGCGTGTGTCGGAAGCCCCACCAGAAGCAGCGCCGGATGCCACTCGGAGACGAGCGCCGCGATGCGCTCGAAGAGCGCGTTTGCCTGCCGGCGGGCGAGCGTGACCAGCGGATGCGCCACCGCGGTGGCGGTCTCTCCCACGGCGACGCCGATGCGCTGCGTGCCGTAGTCGAAGGCGAGAACAGTCCCCGCCGGAGCCGCGGACGCGCTGCGCTCGACCGTCACGGTCAGGCGTGTCCGACGGCGTCGGACAGTCGGGAGAAATCGATGCCCAGCAGGCGCATTGCTGCGGGCAGGCGCTTCTCGGCGGGCTCGCTGAACAGCACCTCGGCGTCGGCCGCGACGGTGAGCCATGCGTTCTGCGCGATCTCCTGCTCGAGCTGGTCCGCGGCCCAGCCGGCGTAGCCCAGCGTCACCAGCACGTTCTCGGGGCCCTTGCCGTGACCGACCGCCTCGAGAATATCTTTCGACGTCGTGAGGCCGAGGCCAGCGTTGATGGGCAGCGTCGATTGCCAGCTGCCGAGGGGGCGGTGCAGCACGAAGCCGCGATCGATCTGCACCGGTCCGCCGTAATGCACCTTGGTGTCGCCCAGGCCGGCGTCGGCGAGCGGAATGTTGATCTGCTCGAACAGCGCCGAGAGCGTCATATCGATCGGCTTGTTGACCACGATGCCCAGCGCGCCCTGGTCGTTGTGCTCGCAGACGTAGATCAGTGTGTGGGCAAAGTGTGGATCGGCCATGCTCGGCATGGCGATCAGGAAGTGGTGGGCCAGACTGACCCGTGAATCGCCCATGCCTTGCATTGTAAACCCCGGTCCTCCCGAGGCACAAATCGGCGCCGCGCCCGGGTCGGACGTGGCAACGCGGCGTTACGCCTCCTCTTCCTGGCGGCGATGCTTGGCGTATTCGGTTGCGAGCTGCTGCTGCAGATTGGGCGGCGCGGGGTCGTAGTGCGAGAGCGTCATCGTCCACGCGGCGTGTCCCGCCGTGATCGCCTTCAAGCGCGCCGCGTAGCCGTCGAGCTCCGAGAGCGGCGCCTGCCCGTCGACCGTGAGCGTGCCCGGCTGCAAAGACTTCGTTCCCGTCACCTGTCCGCGCCGGCCCGAGAGATCGCCCGCGACGTCGCCCATGTTGTCCTCTGGGCACAGCACCTCGATGTTGACGATGGGCTCGAGCACGATAGGCTTCGCCTTGTCGATCGCGTCGAGGAACGCCTTACGCCCTGCGGTGACGAACGCGATTTCCTTCGAGTCCACCGGGTGGTGCTTGCCGTCGTAGACGATCACCCGTACGTCCTGCAGCGGAAATCCGGCGATCGGCCCGGCGGTGAGCACCTGTTCCACACCCTTCTGCACCGCCGGGATGAACTGATTGGGAATCGTCCCGCCCTTCACCTGATCGACGAATTCGAACCCCGCCCCGCGCGGCAGCGGCTCGATGCGCAGAAACACTTCCCCGAACTGGCCGGCGCCGCCGGTCTGCTTCTTGTGGCGGTGGTGACCCTCGGCCTTCAGCGTCACCGTCTCACGATACGGAATGCGCGGCGGCCGGGTCTCGATCTCGAGCTTGAACTGCGAGGCCATCCGCTCGAACACCGAGCGCAGATGCAGCTCGCCCAGGCCGCGCAGCACCGTCTCGTTCAGGTTCGGGTCGTGCTCGAGCTTGAGCGTCGGATCCTCGGCGATCATCTTGTGGAGCACGTCGGAGATCCGCTGCTCGTCGCCGCGCTTCTTCGGCGCGATGGCGAAGCCGTGCATCGGGGTGGGAAAGGCAAGCGGCTTGAGCGAGATCTGGTCCTCTTCGTGCGAATCGTGCAGCACACAGTCGAATTCGATCTCGTCGACCTTCGCCACCGCCGCGATGTCGCCCGGCACCGCGCGATCGACTTCCACCTGCTTGCCGCCCTGCAGCATGAGCAGATGGCCGACCCGGAAGGGCTTGCGCCCGTCGCCGATGAAGAGCTGGGTGTCCTTGGTGATCGTGCCCTGGTGCACGCGGAAGACGCCCAGCTTGCCGATGAACGGGTCGATCACGACCTTGAACACGTGCGCCAGCACGTGCTTCTTCGGATCCGGCGCGGACCGGAACTCCACGGCGTTGTCGCCGCTGCCCTTGGCGAACAGCGGGGGATTGCCCTCGGCCGGGTTGGGGGCGAGCTTGACCAGGATATCCAGAAGCTCCGCCACCCCCGCGCCGCTGCGCGCCGAGACGAAGCACACCGGCACCAGATGCCCTTCGCGCAGCGCGCGCTCGAACGGGGCATGCAGCTCGTCCGGCGCGATCTCGCCCTGCTCGAGATAGCGCGCCATCAGCTCCTCGTCGACCTCCACGACCTGATCGACCAGCGCCCGATGCGCGTCGGCGACGGAGGAAAAGTCGGCCTCGCCCTCCGGATTGAAGAAGCAATCCACCACGCGCTTCCCGCCCCCGGCCGGCAGGTTGATGGGCAGGCATTCCTTGCCGAACGCGGCCTGAATGCTCGCGAGCACGCCTTCGACGTCGATGTTTTCGGCGTCGATCTTGTTGACGATCAGGATGCGGCACAAGCGGCGCTCGGCGGCCCAGGCCATCATCCGCGAGGTGATCATCTCGATGCCGGTCTGGGCGTTGATCACGATGGCCGCCGTTTCCACCGCATCGAGCGCGCCGATCGCCTGGCCGATGAAGTCGGGAAAGCCCGGCGTGTCGACCAGGTGCACCCGCGTCGAGTCGGTGTCCAGGTGCAGCACCGAGGAGCGCAGCGAATGCTGCCAGGTTCTTTCAAGCGGGTCGAAATCGCTGACGGTGGTGCCGCGCTCGACGCTGCCTGGCGCGGGGATCGCCTTGGCGCGCGCAAGCAGCGACTCGGCGAGCGTGGTCTTGCCGGACGCGCCATGGCCCACAAGCGCGACCGTGCGTATGTTCTCCGTGGCGTACTGCGCCATGCTTCACTCCTTCCATGCTCTCGGGTTCATTCGGGCCCATTTTAAACAAAACGGTGCCGCCCGCGCGCAGGGCGGTGAGGAAGGAGGTGGGTTCAACGATGCGAAGCCCGGGCGCGGGCCTCGCCGTGCTGCGCTCTAGGCGGCGGTCAGCGCGAGCAGCTCGCGCAGGTGCCGCAGCAGATCTTCTTCCTGGTAGGGCTTGCCGAGATAACCCTCGACGCCGAGGGCCTTCGCGCGGCTGCGGTGCTTCTCCGCGGTGCGCGAAGTGATCATGATGATCGGTATGTGGGCGAGCTTCGGATCGGCCTTCACGGTCTTGGCGAACTCGAAGCCGTCCATCCGCGGCATCTCGATGTCGAGCAGGATCGCGTCCGGCGACCGCTCGGCGATCACCTGCAGGGCATCGAGGCCGTCCTTCGCGGTCATGGCCTCGAAGCCTTCGCGCGTCAGCAGCCGGCTCGTGATCTTGCGCACGGTGAGCGAGTCGTCGACGATCAGCACCAGCGGCGGTCCCGCGGGAGCGCTCGCCGCCGCTTCCGACTTCGCGGTGTGCAACGCCGCCGGCGACGCGGACGTCGCATCCGCCCGCTGCGCGAGCTGCACCGGGTTGATGATCAGCACCACGTCACCGGTGCCGAGCACGGTCGCGCCGGCCATGCCGGAGACCCGCGCGAGCTGCGGGCCGATGTTCTTTACGACCACTTCCTGATTGCCGATCATCTCGTCGATGTGCACGGCGGCCGTGTTCTGTCCGCTCTTGAGCAGCAGCACCGAGTTGTAGCGCAGCGTCTCGGGATTGTGGCCTAGGTTGCCGAGCAGCCGCGGCAGGTAGAAGAACGGATACTTGCGGCTCTGCCAGTGCACTTCGCGCGTGAGATACAGGTTGATCAGATCCTTGTCCTTGATCTGCTGGACCTGCTCGACCATCGTCGAGGGCAACGCCCAGACCCGTCCCCCGGCCCGAACAAGCACCGTCTGCGCAACGGCCAGCGTGAGCGGAAGGTAGAGCGTGAAGGTCGTGCCTTTATGGCGCACCGTTGACACCTCGACCCGTCCGCCGAGGGCCGCGATCTCGGAGCGCACGACGTCCATGCCGACACCGCGGCCGGAGATCTGGGTGACGTTGGCCGCGGTGGAGAAGCCGGAGGCGAAGATGCACTCGACGAGCCGCGCTTCGGTCGGCTCCGCGTCGTCCGTCAGCAGCCCCAGCGCGCGCGCCCGCGCGCCGATGCGTTCGAAGTCGAGGCCCGTGCCGTCGTCGGCGATCTCGATGGCGATTTCATTGCCTTGCTGGCGCACCGTGAGTAGGATTTCGCCCGTCTCCGGCTTGCCGAGCTTGAGCCGTTCGTCGCGCAACTCGATGCCGTGATCGAGCGCGTTCCGAAGCAGGTGCTCGAGCGGTCCAACGAGTTTCTCGAGCACCGATCGGTCGAGCTCGACCTGGGTGCCGTGAAGCTCGAGGTTGGCGCGCTTGTCGAGCTCTTTGGCCGTCTGACGCATGATCCGGTAGAGCCGCTCCGATAGGCTGCCGAAGGGAACGGTGCGGATGGAAAAGAGCTGCTGCTGGACGTCGCGCGACAGCCGTGCCTGCGCGAGCAGCGCGGCATCGGCATCGTCGATGTTGCGCAGCAGTGCCTGCTGCACCGTCGAGACGTCGTTGACGCCTTCGGCCAGCATGCGCGTGAGCTCCTGGAAGCGCGTGAAGCGGTCGAATTCCAGGGGATCGAAGTCCGCGGCTCCCGGTCGGGCTTGCGTCGTCCGGGACTGGATCTGCGACTCGGCCTGGATCTCGATCTCCCGCACCTGCGACCGCAGCCGTATCACGCTGTTGGTAAGCTCCAGGAGGTTGCCCTTGAGCGAGCGCAGTTCGCCTTCGACCCGCGCCCGGGCGATCGCCACCTCGCCGGCTTCGTTCACCAGCCGATCGATCAAGTCCGCGCGCACGCGAAGCATGGCCACCCGGGAGGCCTCGGCTTCGGAGGCGGCGGCCGGCAATTCCACCACCGGCGCGGGCGCGCTCGACGGAGCGACCGGAGCCGCGACAGGCGGAGCGGGGCTCGGCGCGGGAGCCGGCGCCGCGGGTTCGCCGGCCGGTGCCGCCTCCTGCAGCAGCCAGGGCAGCGGCGCGTTGAATTCGCCCTTGTGAAGACGGTCGAGCACGAACGCCACGCGGTCGAGGTCGGTGTCGAGCGCCTCGAAGAGTTCCGCCGACGGCTCGGCCAGCGTGTCGCCGGCGAGAAGGCGGCTTTCCATCCGGTGCGTAAGCTCCCCGAGGCGCATGGCGCCGGCCATGCGGGCGCTGCCCTTGAACGTGTGGAGCGTGCGGCGCAGAGCCTGGGCGACGTCCTGCTGTCCGGGATTCTGGCGCCACGCCCGGAGCTGCTCGCCGGCCCGGGGAAAGAGCTCTGCCGCCTCTTCCAGGAAGATGGGAAGCACCTGCTCGTCGACCTCGTCCCGCACGGATGCGAGCGCCTCGTCGGCGACGGGACCCGCGCGTGGCGCAGCGCCCTTGCCTGCCGCCGCAGGCCTAGGGGCCGGAGAGGCCAGCGCTGGCTCCGCGGGCAACGAGAACGCAGCCTCTGAGGCACGCGGCGCCGGTGTCGCAAGCGGCGCGGCGACGGCCGCCCGCGAAATCGATGGCGTCAGCACGACCACTGGGGCGAGGGGCGGCGGCTCGGGCTCGGAGACGGACTCGGCAGGCTTGTGCGCTACGCTCGCTTCTTCCTCCGCCGCTGCGGCGCGGGCCGCGGAACTCTCGCCGTCCTGGAGTGTGGCTGCCGGCGCCGTCTCGTGCCGCAGAGCTTCGAGCTCGGCGGCGATTTCCGCCGCCTCGGCTTCGTTGCCGGCGTCGAACGCGGCGCGTGATCGCACCCGCGCGGCGAGCGCGTGCAGGCCCGCGATCGCGCGGGCGAGGACGGGCTGCGCGGTCGAAGGCAGAGGCGGACCACGCTCTTCCAGACCGACGAGGCACTGCTCGAGCGCCTTCGCGGTGCTCGCGATGAGCGGAAAGCCTCCCGTCCGGTGGATCCCGCAGAGCGTGTGGCTGGCCCGGATCATCGCCTGCGACGGCGACACCGCAGGATCGAATTGCAGCGCTTCGAGCTCCGCGTCGAGCGTGGCCAGATGCTGCTGCGCCTCGTCGCAGAGAATCCGGTAGAGCGCGCCCGACAGCGTGACCGCGCCGACGGTCACCTCATCGGCGTCGGCGCTTTCGATCGGCGCTTCCACGGCCACCGGCTGCGCCTCGCGCGATTCGGGGATGAACTGGATCACCTCCACGCTGTGCCCGGCCTCGCCGGAGGCATCGACCCGAGCCGGCTCGAACGCCGGCGTCTCGTCGAGCTCCAGCACTTCGATGTCCGGCCGTTCCGAACGCGCGGCGGCTGCGGGAGCGATCGGTACGACGGCCGCCGGTGCAGGCGGGGCGAGCGCGTCGTCGGCGTCCACCGGCAGCTCGGCTTCGACCGCGGCGATCGCGGCGCGCAACGCCAGCGGATCCGCGGCGACGCGCCCTTTGCGGCGCAGCGTGTCGACCCACACGCGGAAGCTCTTCTGCGCGGTATCGATCATCGTCAGCACGGCGGCGGTCGCGGGCCGCTCTTCTTCGAGCAGCCGGTTGTGGATGTTCTCCACTTGCCAGGCGATCTCGCCGAGATCGGTCAGGCCGACCATCCGGCCGCTGCCCTTGAGGGTATGGAATCCGCGTCTTACCGTCGTGAGCGCCTCGCGATCGTCGGGCTGTGCCTCCAGTCGCGCGGCGTTCGAGGCGACGTTGTCGAGAACCTCGTCGGCTTCAGTGAGGTAGATCTCGAGCAGCTCCGCGTCGAGCTCGGACGCCGCGGTCTCGAGGAGCCGCTGCGTCTCGTCCGACGGTCCCGGGGCCGGCTCGGCCGAGCGCCCGCCGGCGATCGCCGCGATCGCATCCTGTAGCGCCGCGTTGTCACCGGTACCGTCGCGTGCGAGCAGGTCGAGCGCGGCGTCGGCGTCCGACTGCAGGGTGGCGTCGCCGATCAGCTCGGCGTCGTTCTTGAGCGCGGTCAGGTCCGCCGCCAGGCGCTCGCGCACGCTCGCCTCACCGGAGGAGCGCTGCAGAGCGGCAACAGTGTCGGGCAGCGACGCCTTGAGCTCCTCCACCGCCTCCTCGATCGTCTCCGGCTCTTCGACCGGCGCCTGCGCCGGCGTGCCGAGACGCTTGGCGAGCAGCGGCTCGATCAGCCGCTCACGGTCCGGGCGCTGCTGCTCGACCGCCTCGGTGTAGAAGCCGAGACCGGAGAGCGATTCGGCGAGGAGCTCCAGGCCCTCGTTGGTGACCGTCGTGTCGGGTTTGGCGTAATCCTCGATCTGCTGCTGGCACAGCGCGAGCAGCTCGCCGGCGCGGTCGAGCCCGAGCATCTTGAGCGCACCCATGATCTGGCTGGCGTCCTGCGCCAGCGACGCGAGCTCGCCGCGCTTCTCGTGGTCGCGGAAGAATGCGTCGAGCACCTGCTCCATGTGCCGCAGATTGGTCTGGATCTCGCGCCCCACTTGCGCGAGGAGCAACCGCTCCTGCGCCCGCCGCGCCATCTCGTCCAACAGCGGCGCCCCGTCCGCGGTGACGGCGCGGTTCTGCTGCGCGGCGTCGAGCCGCGCGATCATCGCCTCGACCTGCTTGGGAAACTCCGGCGACAGCGAGGCGAAGTTCTCCACCGCCGACTCGGCGAGCAGGAGCCCTGTCGCGTATTCCATCGCCATCGGCTCGGGGATGGGTGAGGGCAGCTTGTCGAGCCGTCCGGACAGCGTGCTGGCGAGCTTCGAAAGCGAAGGCTCGCCGACGGCGGCGGCTTTGTCGCGCAGCGCCGAGAGCGTCGACTTGAGCTTCGGCAGGCTGTCCGCGCGGCCGCCGGTGATCTTGAGCCACAGGTCCTTGGCGGTCGAAAGCAGGTCGCGCGCTTCGCGCAGATGCGGCTGCACGCGCACCACGTCCGCCGAGAGCGCCTCCGCGCTCGGAATCAGCGCCGGCAGCCGATAGGCGCGCTGCACGGCCTGCACCTGCGGCCCGACCGGCGCGCTGATGGCGACGTAGTAGAGCACCTCGCGCCGCATGCGATCGGCAACCTTGCTCGACCCCTCGATGACGCGCCGGATCTGCAGGTCGATCCGGCCGCAGAGCTGGCGTACGCCGAAGCCGGTATCGACGCCTTTCTCGACGATGCTCTCGAGCAACGCTCCGACCGTCCACCAGAACGAGCGCGGCGCGGAGTGGGTCTGCACGTCCTCGATGCCCTGGACCGCCTCGCGCATCGTGCGCGCGGCCTCTTCGTCGCCACGCAGCCACGCGAGCAGCCCGCGCTGGAACAGCCGGCGCTGCTTAACGAGGAAGGACTGCAGTCGCTGCGGCGTGACCTTGGCCGTCGCGATCTTCGGCGCGCGCGCGGACAGGTCGGGATAGAACAGGTCCGTAGGCGATACCGCCTTCATGCCTCGGGCCTGCTGCATCAGCTCGTACTCGGGAAACAGCTTGAGCGGCACAGGGTTGGCGCCGCCGGCCAGCTCGTCCAGGAAGATCTTGAGCTTGCGGCAGGCCCGATCGACGCGATCACAGGCCGCGACCGCGTCGGCGGAAGGCAGCTCCTCCATGCGCGCGAGCTGCCGCTCGATCTCGTCGGTGTAGGCGGCGACCGCATCCAGGCCGACCATCTGGATCGCCCCCGCCGCCTGATGCACGTGGGTGCGCGCGACCTTGAGCTGCGTGGCCTCGTGCGGCGACGCCTTGAACGCTTCGAGCGCGTCGAGACCGCGGCCCAGCGCCTGATCGATCTCGCCCTGTACCCAGGAGAGCGGACCGAGGTCGAAATCCGAAGCGTCGTCTATGGCCATGCAGTGTCGCGCCGGGCGATGGTACCGGACTTAAGCAAGAAGCACGCCGGGCACCGCCGCTAGACCTTGAAGCCCGCGACCGAGCTGCGCAGCTCCGCGGCGAGCTTGGTGAGCTGTCCGATCGAGACGTTGGTCTGCTTGGTGCCCTCCGTGGTCTCCTCGGTTATCTTGAGGATGCCCTGCATGCCCCGGGTCACGTCCGACACCGACGCCGATTGCTTCTGCGTCTGCGCCGAGATGCCGCCGATCAGCTCCGCGAGCTCGCGCGACACGCGGCGGATTTCGTCGAGCGCCTGCCCCGCCGCGTCAGAGAGCTTCGTCCCCTCGACCACGCCCACCGTGCTCTTCTCCATCGCTGCGACGGCGTCCTGGGTATCGGCCTGAATCGTCTTCACGATCGCGTCGATCTGCTTGGTCGCTTCGCCGGAGCGCTCCGCGAGGCGCTGGACTTCCTCCGCGACCACGGTGAATCCGCGCCCCGCCTCCCCGGCCGACGCCGCCTGGATCGCGGCGTTCAGCGCCAGCACGTTGGTCTGCTCGGTAATGTCGGAGATCAGCTCCACGATCTCCCCGATCTCCAGCGACGATTCGCCGAGGCGCTTGATGCGCTTGGCGGTGTCCTGGATCTGGGTCCGGATCTCGTTCATGCCGGCGATCTGGTTCTGCACCGCCTGGCCGCCCTTTTCCGCGGCGGCGAGCGATTGCTGCGCCACCCGCGCCGACTGCGCCGCGCTCTGCGAGACTTCGTTGATCGACTGCGCCATCTGCAGCACGGAAGCCGACGCCTGCTGGATCTCGCGGTTCTGGCGCTGCGCGGCCTCGTAGAGCCGGTTGGAGATCGCCTGCGCGTCGTTGGTCGCCTTCGCCACCTGGTCGGTGGCGCTGTTGATGCCCTTGACCAGCGTGCGCAGCTCCTCGATCGTGAAGTTGATCGAATCGGCAATCGCCCCGGTCACGTCCTCGGTCACCGAAGCCTGCACGGTGAGGTCGCCGTCCGCGAGATTGCCCATCTCGTTGAGCAATCGCAGAATGGCTTCCTGGTTGCGCTTGTTCTCCTGCTCGCTGTCGTAGGCGCTCACCCGCTGCTCGTCGTAGAGCAGCTTCGCCAGCACCGCGGCGAAGCCGATCGCGAACACGGCGAACAAGATGGCGGCGCCCAGCGCACCGAGCCTCGCGGCGCTCTGGCCTTCGTAGCTCGCCGCGAGCGCGGTGGTCTGCGTGAGCACGGGTTCGGAGTCCTGGTTGATGCCCTGCGCCGCTTCCTTGGCCACCACCAGGCGCTGCATGTTCTTGAGGATGGCGTTGACGCCCGCCTCGTAGCCCGTGAAGCGCTTCTGCAGCTCGGCCAGGGTGGCGCGGGCCTCGTCGTTGCGAACCGGCGCGAGCTTGAGCGCGTCGCTGCCCTTCAGCAGTCCGTTCAGGACGTCGCGAAACGTGCCCGTGTCCTTGCCGAGCAGGAACGCCACCTCGGCGTCGATGTCGTCGGAGGACACCAGCGCATTGGCGTTCTTGGCGATCTTCTGCGACAGGGTGGCGAGCTGGTTGATCGAGTCGATCTCGCGCACGCCGGCGCCGCCGGAGGCCGCCTGGGCGGAAGCCTGCTGGGCGAGCTCGAGCAACGCGGTGTTGGCTTGGTTGATGCTGTCCAAGCCCTTGGAAAGCGACACCAGGCTCTCTCGATTGTCGACGATCTCGGTCGCGTGCTTCTCCATGGTCTGCCAGCGCGCGCCGACCTGCGCGAGCTGGCTTTGCAGCGCCTCGGATCCCGGAGCTTCGACCGAGGCGCCCCGGATCGTCCCGCCTTGGGTGAGGGCGTCGAGGTCGGCGCGGAAGCGGTCGCGCGAATCCTTCACCGCTTCGAACGCCGCCGCGTTGCCCTGCACGGCCAGCGACGTGCCGCGGGCGAGTCGCTGCGAGAGCATCTGCATTTCGGTGGCCGTGGCGGCACTGGCAGCGCTCCTGGCAGTGAGCGTGATGTAGAGGAACAGCATCAGCAGCCCGAGCACGACGAACACGCCGATGAGCGTGCCGAGAATCTGGTACTGCTTCGCCGCCGGCAGATGGCCGATGAACGGCAATCGTCCCGGCTGGCGCTTCTCGGCGGCAGCCGTGCGCAGCTGCTCCATGATCGAGACGGTCGCGAGCGGATCGTAGCCGGGCGCCGGGGGCGTCATCTTGACCTGCGTGGTGGTCGGCATCTCGAGCTCCGACTCGTCGACCGCGCGTCCGCGCGCCGGTCGCGTACCGAGCATGCCCTTCAGATTCAGACTAAGCGCCATGATCTCTCCCGTCCGAGCGACGCCGATGCGCGTTCGCTCTCCCGTGCCACTAGAGCCCGACTTGCAGGAAAGCGGGGTCCTGCGCGAGCCGCGCAAGGTCGATTTCCTGCCAGACTGCACCGCCGCTTTCCGTCCAGCGCGGCCCGTACCACGCCGGCCCGCCCGCGGGCGGCTCGCCCTGCGCAAGCTCCGCGAGATTGCGCAATCCGAGCACGCGCCGCACGACCAGTCCCGCCCGGAGCTCGCCCACGCGCGGCCCGAACAGCACCAGCCGCGTCTGGCTGGGTCCCGTGGTGACGGGCTCCAGCGGATGGCCGAGGAAGCCGGCGAAGTCGATGACGCCGTAGAGATTGCCGCGGATGTTGGCGATGCCGATGTACCAGGGCTTGGTGAGCGGCACGCTGGCCGTCTGCGGCAGGGCGATCACTTCGCCCGCATCGGCGAGCCTGATGAGCCACTGCTCGCCCGCGCATGCGAACCCCAGCCGCGACTGCTCGACCTGCGCCGCCGTCTTGGCGGCGAGCCGGGTGGCCAGCTCCTGCTGGAAGGCGCGCAAATCGAGCTTGGCGGCACGGGCCATGGTTACCGGGTCAGCCGAAGGCGGTGATCTTGGCGAGCAACTCGTCGCGCTTGACGGGCTTCACGATGTAATCGCGGGCGCCCTGACGCAGGCCCCAGATCTTGTCGGTCTCCTGACTTTTGGAAGTGCAGAGGATGATGGGCACCGTACGGGTGCTCGGATCCCGGCTGATCGCGCGCGTCGCCTGGAATCCGTTCAGCCCGGGCATGACGACGTCCATGAGAATGAGATCCGGCTTGACCGTCTTGGCCTTGAGGATCGCGTCCTCGCCGTTGTCGCTGGCGACGACTTCGTATCCGGCCTTGGTAAGCATGTCGTTCAATACGTGCCGCTCGGTCGGCGAATCGTCGACGATGAGAATGCGCTTGATTGCCATGGTATCCCGCCCCTTAGTCCCGCCTTTGTTCTTGCGCTTCGAGCAACGGGCCCGGCGGACTCAACCCGCCTGGTGCGCGGCGGCCTTGACGTGGTTGGCCACCGCCTTGAGCAAACTCTCCTTGGTGAACGGCTTGGTGAGGTACTGATCGGAGCCGACCATCCGGCCGCGCGCCCGATCGAACAACCCGTCCTTCGACGACAGCATCACCACCGGCGTCTGGTGGAATTTGGCGTTCTTCTTGATGAGCGCGCAGGTCTGATAGCCGTCGAGGCGCGGCATCATGATATCGACGAAGATCAGGTCCGGCTGGTGATCGGCGATCTTGGCGAGCGCGTCGAACCCGTCGTCGGCGAGGATCACTGTGCAGCCGGCCTGAAGCAGGAAAATCTCGGCGCTGCGACGAATCGTGTTGCTGTCGTCGATCACCATGACTTTCACGCCCTTCAATGCCGTCGCATCCGCCACTTCACGGCCCCCCGCGTCGTCGATCGATCGGATCCTCGCTGTCGTCGCCTGCATGCCGGCCTCACAGAGTGTGCCACGGAAGTAGGTAAATGCCTAGAGCATAATCCTTGCCAGAAAAGGCAAAGCCGAGCGCGCTGAGCGATTTACAACAGTCACTTCGTGCAAACTTGCGGACAAAGTGCCGTTTTTGGGCAGTTGCCGGCCCCGGCCCGCAATAGGCCGGCTGCGTCCTCAGCAGGCGCACCCGTGGCCGGGGAAGTCAGTCTCGGTGGCGGATCGAGCGACCGAGAAACATGCGATACGCCGGATTCGCCGTCTCTTCGACGTACGGATAGCCCAGCCGGCTCAGGAAACGCTGGAATTCGGCGTGGTCCGACGGCGGGACCTGCATGCCGACGAGCACCCGGCCGTAGTCGGCGCCCTGGTTGCGGTAGTGGAACAGGCTGATATTCCAGCCGCGGCTCATGCTGCCGAGGAATTGCATCAGCGCACCCGGACGCTCCGGGAATTCGAAGCGGTAGAGCGTCTCGTGCTCGGCCTCGGGAGCATGCCCGCCGACCAGGTGCCGCACGTGGAGCTTGGCCATCTCGTTGTCGGAGAAGTCGTAGGCTTCGATCCGCCGCCCGTGCATCGCCCGCAGGAGCTCGCGGGTCTCGTGCCGCCCGCGCACCTCGACGCCGACGAAGATATGGGCGATGCGCGGATCGGCGTAGCGGTAGTTGAACTCGGTGATGCTGCGCTTGCCGAGCAGCGCGCAGAACTCGCGAAAGCTGCCCGGGCGCTCCGGTATGGTCACCGCCAGGATCGCTTCGCGCTCCTCGCCCAGCTCGGCCCGCTCGGCGACGAAGCGCAGCCGGTCGAAGTTCATGTTGGCGCCGCTGGCGATCGCGACGTAGGTGCGGTCGCGCAACCGATGCCGCTCGCAATAGGCCTTGACCCCCGCGACCGCGAGCGCCCCCGCGGGCTCGAGGATGGAGCGCGTGTCCTCGAAGGTGTCCTTGATCGCTGCGCAGATCGCGTCGGTGTCGACCAGCACCATCTCGTCGAGGAGAGTACGGCAGAGCCGGAACGGCTCCGCCCCGACCTGCTTCACCGCCACGCCGTCGGCGAAGAGGCCGACGTCCTTGAGCTTCAGGCGCCGGCCCGCGTCGAGCGAGCGCGCCATCGCCGCCGCGTCGACCGGCTCGACGCCGATCACCCGCACCTCCGGGCGCACGCGCTTGACGTAGGCGGCGATCCCCGCGATCAGCCCGCCGCCGCCAACCGGCACGAAGATGGCGTCGATCGTTCCTTGCTGCTGGCGCAGGATCTCCATGCCGATCGTGCCCTGACCGGCAATCACGTCCGGGTCGTCGTACGGATGCACGAACACGGCGCCGCTCGAACGGGCCATTGCCGAGGCGCGCGCATAGGCGTCGCTGTACGAGTCGCCGTGAAGGAGGACCTTCGCCCCGCGCCCCGCTACCGCCTCGATCTTGATGTGCGGCGTGGTGATCGGCATGACGATCGTCGACCGGCAGGAGAGCCGCTGGGCGGCGAGCGCCACGCCCTGCGCATGATTGCCGGCGGAAGCCGCGATCACTCCCCTTGCGCGCTCGGCCTCGGAGAGATGCGCCATCTTGTTGTAGGCGCCGCGAAGCTTGAACGAGAACACCGACTGCTGATCCTCACGCTTGAGCAGCACGCGGTTACCCAAGCGCTCCGAGAGCGTCGCTGCGGGCTCCAGCGGCGACTCGACCGCCACCTCGTAGACCTTGGCGGTGAGGATGCGCTTGAGGTAGTCGACAGACATCGCTTGGGAGGGATCGCGCAGCGAGGGCCGTGAAGCGTAGCAGAAACGCCGCGCGCGCCAAAGGCGCGGGCGCGGCGTTTCTGCTAGCCTTCGCGCTTCGCCCGTCCATGCGCCGAGCCCCCACCCCGACCGCCGCAACCGCCCGCACGCTCGCCGTCGTCGACCTGGGCTCCAACAGCTTCCGGCTCGAGATCGGACGGGTCGAGGGTAGTCAGATCTACCGCCTCGACACATGGCGCGAGACGCTGCGCTTCGGCGCGGGCCTCGATCCCCAGGGGCGGATCAAGTCCTCGGCGATGAAGGCCGCGCTCGAATGCCTGGCGCGCTTCCGCGAGCGCCTCGCCGGCCTGCATCCGTCCGCGGTGCGCGCGGTGGCGACGAACACCTTTCGCGTGGCCAAGAACGCGCGCGAGTTTCTGCCGCGCGCCGAGCGCACGCTGGGACACCCGATCGACGTCATCGGCGGCCACGAGGAGGCGCGGCTCATCTATCTCGGCGCCGCGCACGAGCTGCCGCGCTCGCTCGAGCCGCGGCTCGTGATCGACATCGGCGGCGGCTCCACCGAGTTCATTGTCGGCCGCGGCCTCGAGCCGGAGCGGCTGGAGTCGCTCAAGATCGGCTGCGTCGGCCTGACGCAGCGGTTCTTCGGCGATGGCTCGGTCACGGCGGACGCGTTCGCGGCGTGCGAGACAGCCGCACGGGTCGAGATCGAGCCGATCGCGGGAGAATTCGGGCCGCGGCACTGGCACGACGCGTATGCCTCGTCCGGGACCGCGGCGGCGCTGGCGGAGATCCTCGAGCAGAACGGCTTCTCGGGCGGGGGCATCACCCCGCCCGGGCTCGCGCGCCTGAAGCAGCGGATGCTCGCCGCGCGGCACATCGACCGGCTGTCGCTCCATGCGCTCAAGCCGGAGCGGGCGCCGGTGCTGGCCGCGGGACTCGCGATCATGTCCGCCGCGGTAGCCGAACTCAAGGTCCAGCGGATCGATCCGGTCGGCGGCGCGCTCAGGCTGGGCGTGCTTTACGATCTCTTAGGCCGCACGATCGACGAGGACGTGCGCGGTGTGACCGTGGAGCGCTGCGTCAAGCGCTACAGCATCGATCGCGAGCACGCCGAGCGCGTGGCCACGCTCGCGACGAACCTCTACCGGCGCGCTGCCGGACGCCCCGACGCGGCGAAACTGCAGCTCGTACGCTGGGCGGCGACCCTGCACGAGATCGGCATGTCGGTCTCGCACATCGGCTTTCACAAGCACGGAGCCTATATCCTGCAGAACGCCGACATGCCCGGCTTCTCCTCAGGCGAACAGGCTCGCCTCTCGCTGCTCGTCTTCGGCTGCCGTGGCGGGCTCGCCAAGGTCCGGGCGGCGCTCGCCGACGACGACGTGCGGGTGCAGCTGCTCGCGTTGCGCCTGGCCGTGCTGTTCCATCACGCCCGGGCGCCGATCGCGCTGCCGCGCATCCGCCTCACCGTGGGCCGGCGCGTGGCGCTCGACGTGCCCGAGCGATGGCTGCGCGCTCATCCGCTGACGGCGCACCTGCTCGCCAAGGAGCGATCGCAGTGGCGGTCGCTGGGCTTTCCCTGGAAGGGCCGGCGCGAATGATCGCCGCGTCCGTGCGCATGCCACGCACGCCGGTCAGAAACCGGCGGCGGTCTTGTCCTCCATGCGCTCGAGCAGATCGAGCTGCGCCGAGACGGAGCGGCCCTTGGTCTTTGCCTTGGCGTACGTGCCATCGGGGCCGAGCTCCCACGCGTCGTGGCTGTCGCCAAGATAAGGCTTCAGGCCCTCGTCGATCACCCGCGCCTTGAGCGCGGGATCGAGCACGGGAAACGCGACCTCGATCCGGCGGAACAGATTGCGCCCCATCCAGTCGGCGCTGGCGAGATAGACGTCGTCCGCCCCGTCGTTGTGGAACAGCCACACGCGATGATGCTCGAGGAAGCGTCCGACGATCGAGCGCACCCGGATGTTGTCCGAGACCGCCTTCACGCCCGGCCTGAGCGCGCAGGCGCCGCGGACGATGAGATCGATGCTCACGCCGGCCTGGGACGCCGAGTACAGGGCGCGCACGACGGCTTCTTCCAGGAGCGCGTTCATCTTGGCGACGATGCGCGCCGGCTTGCCGTCGCGGGCGTGCCGGGTCTCGCGCCGGATCGCGTCCAGCAGATGCCGGTGCATGGTGAACGGTGCGAGCCAGAGCCGCTTGAGCCGGTTGGCCCTGGCGAGGCTCGTGATGTGCAGAAACACTTCCTCGACGTCGCCGCACAGATCGGGGTTGGCGGTGAGCAGTCCGAAGTCGGTGTACAGCCGCGCCGTTCGCGGGTGGTAGTTGCCCGTGCCGAGATGCGCGTAGCGCTGCAGCTGCGCGCGGCCGGCCGCGTCTTTCTCCCGGCGCAGCAGCAGCGCGAGCTTGGCGTGCGTCTTCAGCCCGAACACGCCGTACACCACCTGCGCGCCCGATTCCTCGAGGCGCTCCGCCCAGTTGATGTTCGCCTCCTCGTCGAAGCGCGCCAGGAGCTCGACCACCACGGTGACTTCCTTGCCGCGGCGGGCGGCCTCGATCAACGACTCCATCAGCGCCGAGTTGACGCCGGTGCGATAGACCGTCTGCTTGATCGCGATCACATCGGCGTCGTCGGCCGCCTTGCGAATGAATTCGACCACTGGCTCGAACGATTGATACGGATGATGCAGCAGGATGTCGTGCTGCCGGATCGCGGCGAACAGGTCCTGCTGCTCGCGCAGTCGATCCGGAAGCCCTGGGACGAACGCCGGGTACTTGAGCTCGTCCAGGTCGACCTGGTCGATGAGCGCCGACATCCGCGCCAGATTGACGGGCCCCTCGCAGCGATACAGGTCGGCGTCCTGGAGCTCGAACTGCTGCAGCAGGAAGGAGGCGAGATGCTGCGGGCAATGGGCGGCGACCTCGAGCCGCACCGCCAGGCCGAACTGGCGCTGCGGGAGCTCGCCTTCGAGTGCCTGGCGCAGGTTCTTCACTTCTTCCTCGTCGATCCACAGGTCGGCGTCCCGGGTGACGCGGAACTGCGAATAGTTCACGACCTCGCGTCCGGCGAAGAGCTCCGAGAGGTGAGCGTGCATGATCGAGGACAGCAGCACGAAGGTGTTGTCCGAGCCCGCGACCTCGCGCGGCATCTTGATGACTCGAGGCACCAGCCGCGGCGCCTTCACGATCGCCACGCTGGTCTCGCGACCGAAGGCGTCGCGTCCGGAGAGCTCGACGATGAAATTGAGGCTCTTGTTGACGACCTGCGGAAAGGGATGCGCCGGATCGAGGCCGATCGGCGTGAGGAGCGGCCGGATCTCGCCGTGGAAATATTGAGCCGCCCAGGCGCGCTGCGCCGGCGTGCGCTCGGCGCCGCGCACGATCCTCACCCCGCCCGCGGTGAGCGCTGGGAGGATCTGCTCGTTGAGCACGCCGTACATCTCGGCCACGAGCCGCTGCGTGCCCTGGCTGATCTCGATCAGGCTGGCGCGCAGATCCTGCAGCGACACGCCCGCCGGCGGCGCCTTGAGGCGAATCTGCTCGCGCAGCCCGGCAATGCGGATCTCGAAGAATTCGTCCAGATTGCTGCTCACGATGCACAGGAACCGCAGGCGCTCGAGCAGCGGCGTCGCGGGATCCTCGGCCAGGGCCAGCACGCGCCGGTTGAACGCCAGGACCGAGAGCTCGCGGTTGATCGCCGGCGGATCCGGCTCGCGGCCCGATGCCGGAGTCGGGGTGGAGGCAGGCGAGGTCAGCGTCGAGGCTGAAGGCGGCGAGGCGGACAGAGTATCGTTGGAACGCATGACGGTTTGGTTACGACGGACGGCTTCAGGCCGATGCCGCGAGCGTGGCGGCCTCCTCGAGCACGAACCACAGGCAACCGGCGCGAGCCTCGCCGGCGATCGTCGTCAGGTACTCGCGATGCGCCGCCCACTCCTCGGCGGAGGGCTGCAGCACCCGCACCGGCGGTAGCGCGCCGCTGGCGGCCAAGGTGGCGGCCTGCTCGGGCGAAGCGAGATCGATGACCAGGCTCTCCTGACCCCGGGTCATCGCCAGGTAGACCTCGGCCAGGAGGCGTGCATCGAGCAGCGCGCCGTGCAGCGTCCGGTGCGCGTTGTCCACCCCGAACCGCTCGCACAGCGCATCCAGGCTGTTCTTCTTGCCGGGAAACTGCTCGCGGGCCAACGCCAGGGTGTCGATCACGGTTTCGCAGAGGCTCGCGGTCGACGACAGGCCGAGGCGCTCCAGCTCGGCGTCCAGGAAGGCCAGGTCGAACGGGGCATTGTGGATGACCCAGGCGGCGCCGCGCGCGAATTCGACGAGCTCCGCGGCGACGTCGGCAAATCGCGGCTTGTCGCGCAGGGCCTCCCAGGTGAGACCGTGCACGTCGGTCGCGCCCAGGTCGATGTCGCGCTCGGGATTGACGTAGTAGTGGACGCTGCGTCCGGTGAGCCGCCGATCGACTACCTCCACGGCAGCGATCTCGATGATGCGATGCCCCAGCTTCGGATCCAGCCCGGTGGTCTCGGTGTCGAGGATGAGGTGGCGCATGCGGGGCCGGGACCGATCGCCAGAACCGCTACGCGAAACGCCGCTTCATGGCCCGCTATTCTCGCTCATCCGCGGCTCGAATCCCAATCCGGCTCGCGGTTGCACGGCGCCGCGAACCGATTCAGCGCCGATAGCGCTTGATCGTCGCCTGGATCTCCTCGATGGCCCGCTCGATCTCGTCGTCGGTGAGGTCGCGCTGCACGCCCTTGCGGTCGGTGAGGGTGAGGGTGCGGTCGATCTCGGTCTGGAACTCCCCGAGGTTGAGCGTCTCGGTGATCGTGGTCGTCGGCTCGTCGGTGAGGGTCTCGGGCCCCCAGCGGACGGCCACGACGGAGAGGTTGTCTCCCTCCGGACCGCCCCGCAGCTCCGCCTCGCGCATGATGTTGGGCGCCGCCTTGAGGATGGGCGTGCCGGTCAGGGCCCGGGCGAGCTCCTCCGCGGGGTAGACGCTCCACAGCCCATCCGTGCACAGCACGATCAAGTCGCCGTTGCGCAGCGGCGTGCGCCGCGACAGATCGATCACCGGATCGACGAGCCCGCCCAGGCAGCTGAAGATCTTGTTGCGGTCCGGGTGGTCGGCAACCTCGTGCGCGCCGATGATCCCCTGGTCGAGGAGGTACTGCACTTTGGAATGGTCCTTGGTCTGGCCGATAAGCCCGCCTTGGCGGAACAGATACAGCCGGGAGTCGCCCACGTGCGCCCAGTAGGCGTAGTTCGACTGCACCACGCAGGCGACGCAGGTCGTGCGCGGCGTCTCCAGCATCGAGAACTGGTTGGCGTAGGAGCCCAGCGCCTGGTGCGCGCGCAGCATCGCATCCTGGAGGAACTTGAGCGGATTCTTGAGCGTCGGCTTCGCCTCCTGCTGGAAGCGCTCGATGAACAACCTCACCGCGATCTGCGCCGCGATCTCGCCGCCGGCGTGCCCGCCCATGCCGTCGGCGAGCACCAGCAGCAGCGTGTCGCGGCTGTAGGTGTAGGCAAGCCGGTCCTGGTTGACCTTGCGCGGGCCCTTGCGGCTTTCCTGGAAGATGGTGAATTGCACGCTGCCCGCCGTTTCTAGACCACTTCGCTGAAGAGCTTGCGCTTCAGCGTGTTGAGGAAGGTGAGCTTGCGCTTGCGCGGCGGAATGTCGCGGATCGCCTTCTGCAGGGCGAACACGCTTTGCGGCCGCTCAAGCGGATCGAGCCGCAGGCACCAGTCGATCACTTCCAGCAGATTGTCGGAGTACGCCCCGGCCCAGATCTTCTTGGCGGAGACCAGGTGGTCCTCGGTGAGCCGGGCGTCGGCCGCCTGCGGGGCGAAGGCCGCAAGGCAGGCGAACATGCTGGCGCCGATCCCGTAGACATCGGTCCACGGGCCCAGGCGGTCCGGCTCGCGATATTGCTCCGGCGCGGCGAATCCGGGCGTATACATCGGGGCGAGCTTCGGCCGCGTGTTGGTCAGCGTCTGTCGCGCCGCGCCGAAGTCGAGCAGGACCGGCGAGCCGTCGGTGCGCAGATAGATGTTGGCCGGCTTGATGTCGAGGTGCAGGAGCTTGTGGGTGTGCACTTCGCGCAGGCCGTTCAGCAGGTGCATGAACACGTGCCGCACCAGGCGCTCGGAGACCTGGTCCTGACGCATCTGGATCTGCTGCTGCAGGGTGCGGCCCCGCTCGTAGCGCATGACCATGTAGACGGTCTCGTTGGCGCGGAAGAAATTGAGCACGCGCACCACGTTGGGATGGTTGATCTTGGCGAGCGCTCTGCCTTCCTCGAAGAAGCACTTCATCCCGTAGCGGAACGAGGTGAGGTTCTCGGCGGTGCTCGCGCGCACGATGTCGCCCTCGGTGCGCAGGACCAGCGAAGACGGCAGGTATTCCTTGATCGCGACCGGCCCGCCGCCGTCGTCGAAGGCTCGATAGACGATCGAGAACCCCCCGCGGCTGATCTGGCGATCGATGCGGTAGTTCAGGAGCTGGTAGCCGGACGGCAGGGCCTGGTTGGTGGCGCCCATAGACGCGTTGACGGAGCAAGTTTCATTCCGTCCGTACTTGCGCGGGTCTTTGATAACCTCTACATTCTCGGGCAACCGCGCATATAAAGCAAAGATTTCATTGAGTTTCTGTACCTTTCGGCGGCACCGGCCTCGGTCCGCCAAGCCATGATCGCCAGCATGACCGGTTTCGCCGCCGCCGGTGCCGAACTGCCGGGGTGTTCGCTCGCGGTGGAGCTGCGCTCGGTCAATCACCGCTACCTGGACGTACAGGTGAAGCTTCCCGACGAGCTGCGCACGCTCGATGCGGCGCTACGCGAGCTCCTCGCCGGACAGATCCGGCGTGGCAAGGTCGACTGCCGCATAACGCTCAATCGCGGCGTTTCGGGTGAAGCCACACTGGCGATCAATGCCGCGCGCGTCGCGCAGCTCCGCGACGCGGCCACCGAGGTTCTGCGCCACGCGCCCGACAGCGCACCGATCTCGGTGGCCGACATCCTGCGCTGGCCCGGCGTGCTCGCCGAGCCGTCGCTGCCGCCGGAGGCGCTCGCAGAGAAGGTCATGGAGCTCGCGCGCCGCGCGCTGGCGGAGCTCAGTGCGTCGCGCCGGCGCGAGGGCGACAAGCTCAAGGCGATGCTCGAAGAGCGCTGCCAGGGCATCGAAGGACAGCTCGAGCGCGTCGCGCCGCGCATTCCCGCGATTCACGCGGCCTATGTCGAGAAGCTTGGCGCGCGACTCAAGGAGGCCGGGCTCGATCCGGACCAGGAGCGCCTCAGGCAGGAGCTGGTGCTGTTCGCCGCGAAGATCGACGTCGCCGAGGAGAGCTCGCGCCTCGCCACGCACGTGGCGGAAGTGCGCCGCGTGCTCGGTGCCGGCGGCGCAAGCGGCAAGCGGCTCGACTTCCTGATGCAGGAGCTCAACCGCGAGGCCAACACGCTGGGCTCGAAATCGGTCGATGCGGAGCTTTCGCAGGCCGCACTCGAGATGAAGGTCCTGATCGAGCAGATGCGTGAGCAGGTGCAGAACATCGAATGATTCGGGCGGTCGCTTGCACCGGGAGGCACAGAGACACAGAGGAAGGTATGCGCGTCCCCCTCGGTGTCACGGTGCCTTCCTGTGCAAGCAGCGCGGCCCGCAAGCCATGACGGCCACGGGCAACCTGTTCCTGGTTGCCGCGCCGTCCGGCGCGGGCAAGACCAGCCTCACGCGGGCGCTGCTCGAGCGGGAACCCGGCATCCGGCTGTCGGTCTCGTATACCACGCGCCCGCCTCGCCCAGGCGAGACCGACGGCATCGACTACCACTTCGTCACGGCGGAGCGGTTCACGGACCTCAAGAGCGCGGGAGAGTTCCTGGAGCATGCGCACGTCCATGGCAACTGGTACGCGACCAGCGGCACGTGGCTCAAGTCGGAAGTCGACTCCGGCAGGGACGTGCTGCTCGAGATCGACTGGCAAGGCGCGGCGCAGGTCCGCCGGCTCGTCCCCGAGTCGGTGCAGGTGTTCGTGCTGCCGCCGTCGCTGGAGAGCTTGCGCGAGCGGCTCACGCGGCGCGCCCAGGACGACGCCCGGACCATCGAGCGCCGGCTCGCCGCAGCGCGCGAGGAGATGCGTCATTGCGGTGAATTCGACTATGTTATTATTAATCAGGACTTTGCCACGGCAGTCGAGGATTTGCTCGCGATCGTGCGGGCGGCACGCCTGCGTGGCCCCCAGCAGCGCGCCCGGCATCGGGCTCTGCTCGAGCACTTGACTTCGGATAAATGACCCATGGCCCGGATAACAATCGACGACGCGCTTTCCAAGATACCCAACCGCTTCGAGCTGACGCTGGCCGCGACCAACCGCGCCCGCCAGATCAGCGCGGGATCGCAGCCTCTGCTCGAGCCCGATCGCGACAAGCCGACGGTGATCGCGCTGCGCGAGATCGCCGCCGGCAAGGTCGGCATCGAGCTCCTGCTCAAGCCGCAGACGCTCAGCTGACGCGGACCGCTCGCCATGTGACCCGAGCATGCCGGAAATCGCCGAATTCACCCGACATCTTGGTCACTATCTGCCGCCTCCGGACGTCGCTCTCGTCGAGCGCGCGTTCGCCTTCTCCGAGCATGCGCACCAGGGCCAGTTCCGCAAGTCGGGCGAGCCCTACATCACGCACCCGCTCGCGGTAGCGAGCATCCTTTCGCAGTGGCGGCTCGACGCCCAGGGGCTCGCCGCCGCGCTGCTGCACGACGTGATGGAAGACACGAGCGTCACCAAGTCCGAGATCGAGCGCTCGTTCGGGAAGCCGGTCGCCGACATGGTCGACGGCGTCTCGAAGCTCGACCAGATCGAGTTCCAGTCGCGGGAAGACCTGCAGGCGGAGAGCTTCCGCAAGATGCTGCTGGCGATGGCGCAGGACGTTCGGGTCATACTGATCAAGCTCGCCGATCGCCTGCACAACATGCGCACGCTCGACGCCATGGTTCCCGCCCACCGCGAGCGAATCGCGCGCGAGACGCTCGACATCTATGCCCCGATCGCCAACCGTCTCGGCCTGAACGCGCTCTATCAGGAGCTGCAGGAGCTCTCCTTCAAGCACCTGCACCCGCTGCGCTACCGGGTCCTGTCCCGGGCGATCAAGGCGGCGCGCGGCAACCGGCGCGAAGTGATGAACCGGATCATGCAGTCCATTCGCGAGGGGCTCAAGGCCGCCGGCATCGCGGCGACCGTGAGCGGACGCGAGAAGACCGTCTACAGCGTCTACAAGAAGATGCGCGAGAAGCACTACACGTTCGCTCAGGTGTTCGACATCTACGGCGTGCGCATCCTGGTCAAGGACACCACTGCCTGCTACGCGGCGCTCGGCGTGCTGCACAGCCTCTACAAGCCGATCCCCGGCAAATTCAAGGACTACATCGCGATCCCGAAGGGCAACGGCTACCAGTCGCTGCACACCACGCTGTTCGGCCCCTACGGCACGCCGCTCGAAGCGCAGCTCCGCACCCACGACATGCATCACGTCGCGGAAGCCGGCGTCGCCGCGCACTGGCTGTACAAGGCGGGCGGCCAGCTCGATCTGGCCGAGGCCCAGCAGCAGACGCATCGGTGGCTGCAGAGCCTCTTGGAGATCCAGTCGGAGTCGCGCGACTCCAAGGAGTTTCTCGAGCACATCAAGGGGGACCTTTTCCCCGACGAGATCTACGTCTTCACGCCCAAAGGCAAGATCATGGCGCTGCCGCGAGGGGCCACCGCCGTCGACTTCGCCTACGCGGTGCACACCGACATCGGACACCACTGCACCGCCGCGCGCATCAACTACGAGCTGATGCCGCTCAGGACCGAGCTCAGGAGCGGCGACCAGGTGGAGATCATGACCGCGCCGTCGGCTCGGCCGAATCCGTCGTGGCTCAATTTCGTTGCGACCGGGAAGGCCCGCTCGCGCATCCGCCACTTCCTCAAATCGCTGCAGCAGAAGGAATCGGCCGCGCTCGGCGAACGCATGCTCGAGCAGGCGCTGTCCTCGCTCAAGGTCTCTCCACGATCGATTACCGGCGAGCGCTGGGACGCGCTGATGCGCGACTACGGCGCGCGGAGCCGGGTCGAGATCCTGGCCGACATCGGACTCGGCAAGCGCCTGTCGTTCGTGGTCGCGCAGGCGCTCACACGCGCGAGCGCGCGCGTGACCGACGATGCCCCCTCCGGACACGCTCGCGCCGACGCCCTGCAGTTGCGCGGCGTCGAGGGTGTCGCGATCCAGTACAGCAAGTGCTGCCGTCCGATCCCGGGCGACGCGATCGTCGGGCAGTTCCGCCGCGGCCAGGGCCTGCTCGTGCACACCCGCGACTGCCAAACCCTGCGCAAGGGACGCGTCGACACGGACCAGGTCGTCGACGTGGAATGGGCGCCCGAGGTCGACGGCGTGTTCGAGGCCGGCGTGCGGCTGCTGGTGGACGACCGTCGCGGCCTGCTGGCGCGACTCGCCACCGAGATCGCCGACGCGGGAGCGAACATCGAATATCTGTCGATGGAGCGACCGGACGGCGATCGCGTGGTCAACATGTTCTTCAGCGTGCAGGTGCGCGATCGGCGCCACCTCGCGCATGTCATGCGCGCCTTGCGCCGCATTCCGGAAGTGCGCCGCATCCACCGGGCGCGGACGTGACGCACGTCGTGCCAACGTAGGCACGGAGGTGCGAATTCGTTCGCACCCTCCGGCCAACGTAGGTGCGAATTTATTCGCATGCGGGGTCGGACGGATCCGGCCCTACGACTCTGCGCTACGCCGCCTGCTCGGCGAGCAGCTGCTGCAGCTCTCCCGACTGGTACATCTCGCGCATGATGTCGCAGCCCCCGACGAACTCGCCGTTCACGTACAGCTGCGGGATCGTCGGCCAGTTGGCGTAATCCTTCACTCCCTGGCGGATCTCCGGATCGGCGAGCACGTCGACCGAGAAGAACCGGTCGACGCCGCAGGCCTGCAGCATCTGCACCGCCGCCGCCGAGAAGCCGCATTGCGGGAACTGCGGCGTGCCCTTCATGTAGAGCACGACCGGGTGGCCGGTCACTTGCTCGCGGATCGTTTCCTGAACGCTCATCGCGCGCCTTTCGCAAAGTCTCGTTTCAGAAGATGCATTTTAGCGCATCGGCCGGCTCTTTCCGACCGGCCGACCGCGGGTGCACCTTCAGGCGGATACGACGTGCTCGCGGTAAGCGGGCCGTTCGCACAGTTCGCGATACCAGCGCTCGACGCGCGGCAGGCTCGGCCGCTCGATCGGCAGGATGAACCAGCGGTGAGGAGCAAAGCCCAGCGCGATGTCGCCCATGGTCAAATCCGGGCCGGCGACGAAGCGACTGCGGCCGAGCTGGACGTCGAGGATGGAAAAGGCCGAGGCCGCTCGCCGTTTAGCGCTCTCGAGCTCCGCGGGCTCGACCGCATCGGCAGGGGAGCGCAGGAGCGCCCGGAACAGCACGCCCATCGGCGGTCCGAGTGTGGTTTGCTGCCAGTCCATCCAGCGGTCGGCATCGGCTCGGCGCCGGATATCCGTGGGCCACAGCGAGCCGGAAGCGTGCCTGGCAGCCAGATAGCGAACGATGGTGTTCGACTCCCACAGCACGAAGCCGTCATCGTCGATGGTCGGCACGAGACCGTTGGGGTTGAGCGCGAGATACTCGGGCGTCTGGTTGCCGCCGAACGGTCCGCCGACGTCTGAACGCTCGAAGGCGAGCCCGATCTCGCCACAGCACCAGAGGACTTTCTGCACGTTGCTCGAGGTCTTGCGGCCGAGGATCTTAAGCACTTTCGTTTCTCCTGTCTGTGTGGTCCGGCGGTCCGGTCTTCAGGGGCCGGCCGGGTCGACGATGCGGATCGGCTTCCCATCGAGGAAGGCCAGTACGTTCTCCACGGTGTGGCGATAGTATTCCGCGTACACTTCGAGCGCGCTGTAGCCCAGATGGGGCGTCAATACCACGTTGTCGGCGCGCGCGAACGGGTGAGTCGCGGGTAGCGGCTCGCGGTGGAATACGTCGAGCGCGGCGACGATGCGTCCCGATTGGACCGCATGGATCAACGCCGCCTCGTCGACCAGCGCCGCCCGGGCCGTGTTGACCAGGATCGCACCCGGCTTCATCCGCTCGAGCTCGGCCGCGCCCAGGATCCCCTGCGTGCGCTCGGAGAGCACCAGGTGCAGGCTCACGACGTCGGCTCGCGCCAGCAGCTCCTCCTTGGTCAGCAGCTCGCATCCTGCGGCGGCCGCGGCTGCAGCCGTGAGATGCTGGCTCCAGGCCACGACTCGCATCTCGAGGGCTCGACCGCAGCGCGCCACGCGCGCGCCGATGCGTCCTAATCCGATGACGCCGAGCGTCTTGCCGGCGAGCACCGGTCCGGCGCGGGTGCCCTCCTGGAAGCGCCCGGCGCGGACCGCGGCGTCCGCCGCGGGAATTGCGCGCGCCGCCGCGAGCATCAGCCCCAGCGCGACCTCGGCGGTCGAGGCGCCGGAGGGACCGCCGCCGGTATGGCACACCACGACCCCGCGCGCGCGCAGCGCCGCGACGTCGATCAGCGCCGCCCTCGCCCCCGTCATGTTGAGCATCCGCAAGCTTGGCAGGCGCTGCACCAGCGAGGCCGGGAAAGGCGTTCGCTCCCGGATGGTGCACACGATCTCGACCGGCGCGAGCGCTCGCGCCGCCGCGTCCTCGTCCGCGAACGGCGCAGAGAAGAACTCCACCCGCGCGCGCGCCGAGACCGGCGCCCAGTCGGCGCTCGCGCGCGCCACGCCCTGCCAGTCGTCCAGTACGGCGATGCGGGTCATCGCTTGAGAGGCGCCTACTCCTTCACCGCGCCGGTGAGTCCCGAGACGTAGTACTCAACGAAGAACGAGTAGAGCACCGCCACCGGGATCGACCCGAACAGCGCGCCGGCCATCAGCGGCCCCCAGTGGTAGACATCGCCCTCCACCAGCTCGGTGACCACCGCGATCGGCACGGTCTTCACCTCCGACGACGAGATGAACGTCAGCGCGTAGATGAACTCGTTCCACGACAGGGTAAACGCGAAGATGCCGGCGGAGATCAGTCCGGGCACCGCCAGCGGCAGCACGATCCGCAAGAGGATCTGCATCCGGCTCGCGCCGTCGATCAGCGCGCACTCCTCGAGCTCGAGGGGGATCGACTTGAAGTAACCCATGAGCAGCCAAGTGCAGAAAGGGACCAGGAACGTCGGGTAGGTGAGGATCAGCGCCAGCCGCGTGTCGAACAGCTGCAGCTTGTACACCATGTGGGCGAGCGGAATGAACAGGATGGACGGCGGCACGAGATATGCCAGGAAAATCGCCAGGCCGACATAGCGCGATCCGCGGAAGCGCAGCCGCTCGATGGCGTACGCGGCGAGCACGCTGGCGACGATCGACAGCAGCGTGGAAACGACTGCGACCAGCATCGTGTTCCACAGCCAGACCGGATAGTCGGTGTCGAACAGCAGCTTCTTCACGTGCGCCAGCGTCGGATGGTGCACCCAGAAAGGATTGCCCTCGCGGGAGAGCAGCTCCTCGTTCGGCTTGAGGGCAGTCATCGCCATCCAGTAGAATGGGAACAGCAGCACGAACAGGAATACGCCGAGCGGCAGGTAGATCGTGACCACCCGCCGCGGCAGCGACACGAGGTAGCCCATGCCCTGCGTATCGACGAGCCTGCGCTCGACTTCGGCGGTCGTCATTTGTCGCCGCTGCCCTGCTGCCATGCCCGGCGTTGCAGCCCGTAGTAGCTGATCAGGATCGCGGCCAGCAGGAATGGAACCATCGCGGTCGCGATCGCCGCGCCTTCGCCCAGATTTCCGCCGGGGATGGCGCGCTGGAACGAGAGTGTGGCCATCAGGTGCGTCGCGTTGAGCGGGCCGCCGCGCGTGAGCACGTAGATGAGCTGAAAGTCGGTGAACGTGAACAGCACCGAGAACGTCATCACCACGGCGATGATTGGAGTCAGTAGCGGCAGCGTCACGTAGCGGAACTGCTGCCAGTCGGAGGCACCATCGATGCTCGCCGCCTCGTAGTACGAAGGCGAGATCGTCTGCAATCCCGCCAGCAGCGTAATGGCGACGAACGGCACGCCGCGCCAGATGTTGGCCGCAATCGTCGAGAAGCGCGCGTTCCACGGATCGCCGAGGAAGTCGATGTACTGGTGGATCAGGCCCATGCGCTCGAGCGCCCAGCTGATGATCGAGAACTGGGAGTCGTAGATCCACCAGAACGCGATCGCGGAGAGCGCGGTGGGCACGATGAAAGGCAGCAGTACGACCGCACGGATCACCGACTTCCACGGCAGATGCTTGTTCAGGAGCAGCGCCAGCCAGAGGCCCAGCGCGAACTTGATGACGCTCGCGATCGCCGTGTAGAAGATCGTGTTGAAAAGTGCGAGCCGAGTTACCGAGTCGTTCCACAGGAACTCGAAGTTCTCCAGCCCGATCCACTCGCCCCCGCGGCCGACCTTGGTGTCCGTGAACCCGAGGTACGTGCCGAGGCCGAGCGGATACGTCAGGAACACGAGCAGCAGTGCGCCCGCCGGCAGCATGAAGAGGACGCCGAGGAGGGTCCGGTTGTCCAGCGCCCGCGCGAGCGCACCGACGCGCCGGGGCGCGATGCGGGCAGGCAAAGGAGACGCAGGGTGATTCACCGAATCAAGGCAACGCAGTCAAGCCTGCAACGCGCGCGTTGAGCGGCCCTTCAGCCTCCGCTCCAACGCGCGCAGATATTCCGGCACGCGAGCCCCGCTTGCGCTCGCCCGTGGCCGGAATATCAGACCTTGTAATACCGCTCCGCCCGCTTCTGCGCGCGCTCGGCGGCCTCCTGCGGCGACTTCGCACCGGACGCCGCCTCGGCGACCATGTTGACGACGATGAAGTCGGCGAGTGCACCGGCCGACGCGTAGCCCATCTTGCCCGCGTAGCCCGACGGCAGCATGTTCTTCATCGAGTCGCGATAGGGCGTGTGCTTCGGGTCGACGGTCCAGATCGGGTTCTTCTCGTAATGGCGCAGCGCCGGCGTGACGTAGCCGATCGACGCCTCGACCCACGGATCGAGCTGCTCGGGCTCCATCATGAAGCGCAGGAACTCCTTCGCCGCCTTCGGGTACTTCGTGTACTTGAAGATCATCTGGTTGAAGAACAGCTGGAACTCCGTCGGCTTGCCGACGGGCCCGACCGGCATGTTGGCGTGGTAGATGTCGGCCGCCATCTCCTTCATCTTCGGGTCCTGCGAGTTCTTCGCCGCGTAGTAGATCGAGATGCCGTTGTTGGTGAGGTAGAGCTGCCCGTCGAGGAAGGCCTTGTTGTTGTTGGGGTCGAGCCAGGACAGCGTGCCCGGCACGAACGTCGGGTAGAGCTCCTTGCAATATTCGAGCGCCTTCAGCGTCTCGGGGCTGTTGATGACGACGTTGTTGCTCTGGTCGACCAGCTTGCCGCCGTGCGCCCAGACGATCCATTGGCACCAGGTATTGGCGTCGCCGGTCGCGTTGCCGAGCGCCATCCCGGCGGGCGTATTCTTCTCCTTGAGCGCCTTGCACAGCTTCAAAAAGCCGTCGGTGTCCTTCGGGAAGGTATCGAAGCCGGCCGCGTTCATCGCGCTCTTGCGGTACACCATGCACACGCCGGCCACGCCGAGCGGAACGCCGATCCAGTTCCTGCCGTTGGGCTTCAAGTAGGGCTCGCAGACCGGGTAGAAGCCGCCGTACTTCGAACCGAGGTAGTTGCACAGATCGGTCACGTCGACGAGCTTCTCCGGATAGAGATTCGCGTCGTCGTTGGTCGACAGGATGATGTCCGGGCCCGCGCCGGTGTTGGCCGCCACGGCCGCCTTCGGCCGCACGTCCTCCCAGCCTTCCTTGTCGACGCGCACGTCGATGTGGTACTTGTCCTGGAACTTCTGCACGTTCTTCATGTACTGGTCCCAGTCGCCCTGCACGAACTGGCTCCAGCGCAGCACGCGAAGCTTCGCGCCCTTCTCCGGCGTGTTGCTCCATTGCGCGTTCGCGTCCTTCACCCAGATGAACGGGCCCACGGCCGCACCGGCAGCCACGCCGGCGGACGCCTTCAGGAAATCCCGACGCACGAACTTGCTCATCTCCTCCTCCTTTGCTCTTGGCGGGTGTGGAAAACGATCACGCGGCGAGCCTTCGGCCGCTCGTCGCGTCGAACAGGTGTGCTCGCGAGGCATCGGGAACGAGCACGATGCGATCGCCCGCGCGGCAGTCGGTACGGTCGCGGATCGTCGCCGTCACGTCGCGTCCGTGCACGCGGCAGTAGAGCTGGGTGTCGGCTCCGGTCGGCTCGACCACGACGACGTCGGCCGGAAGGCCACCGTTCGCGCCGACTCCGCAGTGCTCGGGCCGGATGCCGTAGACCACGCTCTGGCCCTCGTCGGCGCGAAAGCCGCGCGGCAGCGGCAGGGCGACGCCGTCAGCGAAGGCGACGCGCGCATCGCCGTCACCGCCCTGGACGGTTCCCTGCAGCATGTTCATCGCCGGCGAGCCGATGAACCCCGCGACGAACGTGTTCGCCGGGCGGTCGTAGAGCGTCAGCGGATCGCCGATCTGCTCGACCACCCCGTCGCGCATGACGACGATCTTGTCGGCCATCGTCATCGCCTCGATCTGGTCATGAGTGACATAGATGGAAGTCGTCTTGAGCCGCTGGTGCAGCTCCCTGATCTCGGTGCGCATCTGCACGCGCAGCTTGGCGTCGAGGTTGGAGAGCGGCTCGTCGAAGAGAAACACCTGCGGGTCGCGCACGATCGCGCGACCCATGGCCACGCGCTGGCGCTGCCCGCCCGAGAGCTGTCGCGGATAGCGGTCGAGCAGCTTGTCGAGCCCCAGGATCGCCGCCGCCTTCGCGACCCGTGCCTCCACGTCGGGCTTGCCGAGCTTCGCGAGCACCAGCGCGAACGACATGTTGTCGCGCACCGTCATGTGCGGATAGAGCGCGTAGTTCTGGAACACCATCGCGATGTCGCGCTCCTTCGGCATCAACCGGTTGACGACGCGACCTCCGATCGCGATCTCGCCCTCGCTGATCTGCTCGAGCCCGGCGATCATGCGCAGCAGCGTCGACTTGCCGCAGCCGGACGGCCCGACCAGCACGCAGAACTCGCCATCGTTGATCTCGACGTCCACGCCGCGGATCACGTGCGTGGAGCCGAAGTGCTTGTGAACCTGCCGGATGGCTACACCCGCCACAGCCGTTCCTCAATTCACGGGTGAGGCTTGCGCGTGCCGCGCACGACCACGTAGTCGGGACGACCCGTCGCGAGCCAGGTGACGATGTTGCGCGCCGCCTTGCGCCGCAGATCGACTTCGGACTGCACGCTGAAGAACGCCGCGTGTGGAGTAAGGATCACCTTGGGATGGCCGAGCAGAGGGTGCCCCGAGGGAACCGGTTCGACGGGCAGCACGTCCAGTCCGGCGCCGCCAAGTATTCCACTATCGAGTGCCGCGAGCAAATCGCCGATGTCGACGATGGCGCCGCGGGCCGTGTTGACGAGAAATGAATCGGATCGCATCGTCGCCAGCGCCTTCGCATCGATCATGCCGCGGGTCTCCGCGGTCAGCGGCGCGTGGATGCTCACCACGTCGCTCGCGGCGAGCAGCCCGTGCAGCTCCCGCTCCCGCTCGACGTAGGCCGGGAAATCGCCGTCGATGAGATAGGGATCGAAGGCGGCGATACGCTGAAAGACATTTCGCGACACGTGGGCCATCCGCTTGCCGATCCGTCCCAGGCCGACGATCCCGAGCGTCATCTCGCTCGCGCGCCGCAGCTTCCCCGACGAAAGGTAGTGCCATCGGCCGGCCTGGATGTCCCTGTGGTAGGCGACCACGTTGCGCACGAGCGCCAGGGCGAGGGCCAGCGCGTGGGTGGCGACCTCGCCGATGCCGTAATCGGGCGAGTTGGCGACCCACACTCCGTGCCGCTCGCAGGCGGCGGTGTCGACGTTGTCGTAGCCGGCGCCGATGCGGCTGACGATGCCCAAGGTGGGCACCGCGGCGATCACTTTCTCGCCGACCGGAGCGTACTGCGACAGGATGCCCACGCAGCCGCTCGCCGCGGCGGCGACTTCCTCCTCGGTGCGGCACTGCGCCGCGAAGAGCTCCACCCCGGCATCTTCGAAGAGCGCGCGCTCGAGGTCGATGTCGGAGTAGTCGTGGTCGGCGTAGAGGACTCGGGGCATGGTTTGAGTTGTTCGCTCCGGCTTGACCGCCGCGGAACGGTACGTGGCCGGGGTGGCCCGCGTCAAGCCGATGCGCCGTGGCTTGGCGGCGGATGCCCGCGACTATAATCGACGGCGGCGAACCCGAGGAGAAGCCCATGGCCATGCTGGTGCCGACCACGATCGCGGGGAGCCTTCCCAAGCCGGAATGGCTGAGCCCCCCCGGGGTGCTGTGGGCGCCATGGCTGCTGGAAGGGGCCACGCTCGAGGAAGGCAAGCGCGACGCGGTGCGCCTGGCGCTCTTCGACCAGGAGCACGCGGGCATCGACATCGTCACCGACGGCGAGCAGACGCGCCGTCACTTCGTCACCACGCTGATCGAGAACCTCGAAGGCGTGGATTTCGAGCACAAGAGAACGGTACGCATTCGCGACCGTTACGACGCCGCCGTGCCGGTAGTCGTAGGCGAGGTGGCGCGCCGGCACCCCGTCTTCACCGACGCCGCGCGCTTCGTGCGGAGCCAGACGCAGCGCAAGGTCAAGTACACGCTCCCCGGCCCGATGACGATGGTCGATACGCTCTACGACGCCCACTACCGGAGCCGTCAGAAGCTGGCCGAGGCGTTCGCGGCGATCCTGAACGAGGAGGCGCGATCGATCGAGGCCGCGGGGGTCGACGTGATCCAGTTCGACGAGCCGGCATTCAACGTCTACTTCGACGAAGTGCGCGACTGGGGCATCGCCGCGCTCGAGCGCGCTGCCGAGGGCCTACAGTGCACGACGGCTGTCCACATCTGCTACGGCTACGGGATCAAGGCCAACACCGACTGGAAGAAGACCCTCGGGTCGGAGTGGCGCCAGTACGAGAACACTTTTCCTCTTCTGGCGCGCTCCGGCATCGACCAGGTGTCGCTCGAATGCGCGAATTCCCGGGTGCCCCTCGAGCTGCTGCGCCTGCTCCCCGGCAAGGACGTGCTGGTCGGAGCGATCGACGTGGCGACCGACCGGGTGGAGACGCCGGAAGAGGTGGCCGAGACCCTGCGCGCGGCCCTGAACCACGTGCCGCCGGAGCAGATCGTCGCCTGCACCAACTGCGGCATGGTGCCCCTCCCACGCGCCGTGGCGCGCGGGAAGCTCGCCGCCCTGGCGGCGGGGGCGGCTTTGGTTCGGAGGGAGATCGGCTGAAGCGGCCGCCGGGAGCCCGAAAAACACCGCCCGACGGCCGGTTTGACCTCCGCGGTGGCGCCGCGTATAGTCCGCTTCGTGTTTTGTTTCAAGTACTAAAGCACGACCTGTCCGGCTCATTGGCCGTTGCCGAAGCGCCGTACTTTCCTGTCCTTGAGATCAGAACATCGAACGGGTTCGACCCGACTTTTTATTTGCTTATAGGATTGGAAACATGCCAACTGGAACGGTTAAGTGGTTCAACGATGCGAAGGGGTTCGGCTTCATTACGCCGGACGGCGGGGGAGAGGATTTATTCGCCCACTTCTCGGCCATCAACATGCCGGGATTCAAATCGTTGAAGGAAGGGCAGAAGGTGAGCTTCGAAGTCACCCAGGGCCCGAAGGGTAAGCAGGCGTCGAACATCCAGATCGTCTGAACCCGCACCCGCACCCAACACGCAAGCCGGGCGCCGCCCGGCTTCTTTCTTTCTAGCGCCCGCGCAATGCCGGTCAGCCGGGCACCGCCCGCCGCGGCACGAACACCTCCGCGGGCGACTCCGTCCGGCGCCAGACGAGTCCCAACGTCGCGCCCATCAGCGCCCAGAAAAGGACTGCGTTCCCATAGACCGCGAGATCGTTGGTCGAGTTCTTCGTGAGCAGCGCCAGCACCAGCCCCACCGCGACGGCGGCCCAGGCCTTTGCGCGATCGCCCGCATGCCGCGCCCTCTGCCACGCCAGGCGCACGAGTTGGTAGTGCAGCCAGAGCCACACGGCGAGACCGACCACGCCCACTTCGAGCAGCAGATCGAGGATCAGGTTATGGCCATGTGCGCCGGCCTGCGGATCGATCCGCAGCAGCGCCGCATCCTCGTCGACGCGATAGGCGCGCGGCGGGACGCTCCGCCCCAGACCGATGCCGAGCCAGGGATGCTCGCGGACGAACGCCGAATACGTCGCCCAGATCGCGGGACGCGAATCGGAGGCCATCATCTCCAGCGCTACGCTGTGGTCCAGCGGACGGGCCTCGGGCAGCCGGACGCGCGAGATGAGCTCGACGCACGCGGCCGAGACGATCAGCCCCGCCAGGGCGATCGTCAGCACGGATCTCCAGCGGAGCGCCCCGCGCAGGATCCCATAGGCCATGAGAAACCCGATGAGCGAGACGAACAGCGAAGCGATCAACGTGCGGCTCTCGCTTAAGAAACCGAGCGCGGCGAAGACGGCAACGCACAGCGCGGCGATCCACCGGGGCCAGCCCGCGCGAGAGCGGACGACGACCCGATACAGCGGCACCGCGATGAACGCCACGTAGGTGTTCGCATCGGGCGCCGCGCCGGCCCGCCACGCCAGCCACCCGAGCACGCCCGGCCGCGCCGCCGCGTCGGGATCGGTGCCCAGGATCACCGCGGCCGACATCGTGGCCACGCATAGCAGCGTCCCCGCCGTCGCGCCCGCGGCGAACGCGAGCCGGCCACCCAGCGCTTCGACGGCGATGAAGCTCACCAGAAAGATCACGAACGGATAGAATTGATCGCTGCGAAAGCTCTGGAACGAAGCTTCGGGCAGCGCGGACCAGGCGACCGAGATCACCGCGAAGGCGAGCCATACCAGCCATTGGGCGAAGCCCGGAACGTCCTTCCAGGGTCGAAAGCCGAACTGCAGCAGCGCGGCCGCGGCCACGAAAGCGACGAGGCTGTTGCGCAGCGCCGTAACGTGGGCCAGCGGAAGAATGGCGAGCAGCACGCCGAGGGCCACGCACAGCGCGCGCAGCGCCAGCGGGTCGCGAGCGATGCTGTGTTGGCTGGCCGTCGGGATGAGTTGCATAGCGCGCCGCTGAACACGGGCGTTGCGAAGGGCATCGCGACCTCGCGGCGGGACCTCGGACGACAAGGCTTTCGGCCGCGACGGCTGCCGCATTCTAGGAGCAATCCCTTGCCTTTACAAATCTCCGGTACGACGCGGCGCGCGTCGCGCGCCGGAGCGATTCGATGACGGACTGGCCTGGCGTGCTCTGCGTCGCCACGGTCTGGTCGTACTGGATCGGCGTCGGGATCATGATCGCGCGCGTGCACCGCAAGACCCGGCATAGCCGCGGGCTGATGCCCGAGCAACCGCTCGAGCGCGCCCTGGCGCTGGTCTGGGTGCCGCTGGTCGCGGCATGGCTGACGCTGCCGTATCTGTCGCTGGTGCGCGGGCAGGCACTGCTCGCGGCGCCCGCGTTCGCCCGCGTGGCGTGGTACGCGGCGCCGCGCGCGCTCGCGGCGGTGGTGGGGCTGGCCGCGCTGCTCGCCACGAGCCTGTGCTGGTCGCGCATGGGGCTCGCCTGGCGCATGGCGGTGAGCACGACCGAGCGCCAGCCCCTGATCAGCGACGGACCGTTTCGCTATGTGCGCCATCCGATCTACGCGCTCCAGATGCTGCTCATGGGTTGCTCGCTCGTGGTGGTGCCGACCGGCCCGATGCTCGCCGTTGCCGCGGTGCACCTCGTTCTCATCCATCTCAAGGCGCGGAACGAGGAACGGCATCTCGGGCGCGTGCACGGCGACGCCTATCGGCGCTATGCCGCGCGCACCCGACGCTTCCTGCCATGGCCGTCGGCCGAGCCGCGTTAGCACTGTGCGTCGCGGCAGCGGCGCTGCACGCCGCCGAAGCGAGGGCCGCGGATACGGAGGCGCCCTTCGCGCTCGATCGGCTCGCCGTCGACGCGAAGGTCGAGGCGCGCGTGCTGGCGCTCGATCCCGAGCGCCTGTCCGCCCGTGACGTGAGCGAGACGCTGGCGCGGGTTCCCGCGCCGAGAATCATCGCCCTCCAGGGAAGCGTGCCCCTGATCACCATGACGCCGTTCGCCGAGTTCCTGATCGCCATGGGCTATCCCGAGGAGCGCATCCGCAACCCCCGGGACGGCGCGCTGTCGTACTCGAGCCACGTCGACGCCCGGGCGCTCGCCGGCACGCTCGCGTGGTACGACGAGCACGAAGGTATCATGCCGATGTTGATTGGACACAGCCAAGGAGGCATGATCGCAATCAAGGTTCTGCACGAGCTCGCCGGCTCCTTCGGCGACGCGATACCGGTGTGGAATCCGTTGCGCGCCGCGGCCGAGGCGCGGACCACCATCGTCGATCCGCTCATGGGACGGGAGCGTCCGGTGGTCGGCCTCAAGGTCCCCTACGCCGCGGCGCTCGCCACCGGCAAGCTGCCGCGACTGCTCCTGGGCCAGTGGAGCATGCTATCCCGGCTGCAGCAGATTCCCGACACGGTCGAGGATTTCACCGGCTTCTCTTTCAGCTGGGATCCCATCGCGGGCAACTTCGGCCACGCCGAGCCCTACCGCGCGACCGGATCGGCGCGCGTGCGCAACGTGCTCCTTCCGGCGCGCGCGAGCCATATCACGCTTCCTCGCGCCGACGCGCTGGCGCGCAATCCCGCCACCCGCGAGTGGATCGAGCGCTACTTTCCGGGCACGACGGCCGCGTTCCCGGACGTCGCGGTCGACACCGCCAACCTGCTGCACGCGGCGGACATCTGGTACAGCGTGAAGAAACACTGGTGTATCGAAGCGCAGCGTCTGCTGCGCGCACGTCGGGGCGACGCCGGAAGGGGATGATGACCGCGCACGCGGACGGCGCGCCCCGTTCGACGGCGGCGCGGAAGGTAGGGCGCTCGACGCGGCGGAGCGATGCGCCAGCGCGCCTTGCCGGCAAGCTCAATCTGTTCCAGGCGATGGTGCTGCGCTGGCGCGAGCTCGATCCTTACGTGGCGGTGCACATGGTGGGCGTGCCCCGGCGCCTCGAAGCGGCGCGTCTCGAGGCGCACATCGGCGCGGAGCTCGAAGCGGCCGGCCTGGCGCGCATCGCGCTCGATCCGCAACGCCGGCGGTTCGAATTCCTGTCCGGTCCGGCCGCGATCGATCTCGCCGTGCGGGCGGGCGGAAACGACCCCCAGTCGGTGGCGCGTGCGGAAATCGAGCGTCAGCTCAACGGCGCTTTCCCGAGCGACGGCGCGTTCACGCCGTTCCGGTTTTTCGCGATCGACGCCGGCGCGACGTTCGAGCTGGGCATCGCCTACGACCATTTCATCGCCGGCGGCGACTCGATCGCGGTGCTGCTCGAGCGGCTCGCCGCCGGCTATGGCGCCGACGGGGCGGTCGGCACATGGTCGCCGCGACGCTATCCGCGCACCTACGGCCGCCTTTTCCGGCGCGACCTCGGCTATGCGCTGCGCGGACTGCTGCGCCTGCCGGCGATGGCGGCAAGCTGCCGTCGATCGGTACGCGCCCCGTGCCGCGGCGATCGCTCCGCGGGCACCGGCTTCGTATCCTTCCGCGCGTCGGACCACGCGCTCGCCGCGCTGCTGAGCACCGCGAAGTCCTGGCGGGTGACGATGAACGATCTGGTGCTGGCGATGCTCCTGCGGGCGCTGGCCGAGGTCGTTCCGCGGGGCAAGCGTCCCGACCGCAGTGAGCTCGGGGTGGCGTCGATCGTGAACCTGCGCGCGGAATTCGAGTCCGACGCCCATGACACGTTCGGCTTGTTCCTCGCCTCGCTGCGCATAGCGCATCCGGTTCCCGGGGGCATCGCGCTCGAGCGACTGGCCGCCGAAGTCCATGCCGAGACGCAACGTATCAAGCGCGAGAAGCTCTATCTGCAGACCCTGGTCGCGCTCGGGTGGACCGGCCTCGCCTGGCGCTTTCTTTCTCCCGACCGGCGACGGCGGTTTCTCGCCAAGCATTACCCGCTATGGGCGGGCGTGACGGGACTCAACATCGACGCGCTGTGGTCGGAAGCGACATTGCGCGATGCGCCGATACGCTACACGCGGGCCGTGCCGACGGGACCGCTCGCGCCGCTGGCGGTCGCCATCACGACCTTCCGCGGCGCGATGCAGATCGGCGTGTCGTTCCGTCAGGCCGACGTCCCAGGCGACACCGCCACGCGCATCGGCCGCGCGTTGCTCGCGCAGATCGAGACGCTGGCATCGAGATGAGCGTACTGCGTATCGCCTCAGTCGTGGCGCTGGTCGCGCTCCTCGCGGCTTGCGCCACGGCGCCTTATCAGGCGCCGGGGAAAGTGGGCCCGCCACCGCAAGCCGGCGCGGTGCTCAGATCGATCCCGCTCGATCCCGCACTGGAGGAGCGCATTCTCGCGCTGGATCCCGATCACGTCATGGCGGCCGACGTGCGCGATACGCTCGCCCAAGTGCCGGCGCCGCGCATCGTGCTGATCCACGGCGGCATCTATCCCGTCTATCTCGCCATGAGCTCCTTCGCCGAATTCCTGATCGGCATGGGTTATCCGGAGAAGGAGCTGCGCCGCCCCGACAACGTTCTCGACAGCTTCTATTCGTACAGTCCCTATCAGGACAGCCGCGAGCTCGCGGGAATCGTCGCCTGGTACTACGAGCGCGACGGGATGCGGCCGATGATCATCGGCCACAGTCAGGGCGGGGTGCAGGCGGTCAAGGTGCTCGACGAGCTGGCCGGAATCTTCGGCGAGAAGATCGACGTGTGGAACCCCGTCACCGACGAGTCCGAGCATCGCACGACGATCGTCGATCCGCTGACCGGCCGAGTCCGTCCGGTCGTGGGGTTGAGCGTGTGCTACGTGTCCGCCGTCGGCGCGGGCGGCGCGGCGCTGCTGTTGCCAAACCAGTGGAGCATGGTGCATCGGCTGCACACCATCCCCGACAGCGTCGACGATTTCACGGGGTTTTCCATCAGCGGCGACCTGGTCGCGCTAACCTTCGCCGGCGCGAAGGGCGCCGCCGACTACCATCCCAACGGAACAGCGAAAGTGCGCAACGTCTTCCTGCCGGCGCAGTACAACCACGTCGTCATGCCCGCGACGCGGGATCTCGCTCGGCGCGAGGCGATGCGCGCATGGATCGACGCTTACGTTCCGGGGAAGCCGGGCCAGGCGGAAACCATGCCGAAGGGGGACAACGACGGCGCGCTGTGGGCCGCGGACGTGTGGTACAGCATCAAGAAGCACTGGTGCCTGGAGCTGCAACGGCTCATTCACGCCCGGCGCGCCGCGCTCGTGGCGCAGTGATCGGCGCCTCGCGTAAGAATCCGAGCGTTGCCGGACCCGGCTTCCCCATAGGATAATGAGTGGTTTTTGCGCCAAGGCGCGCCTTGTTGGAAGGCGCCCGCGCAAGACTCCGGCGGCCCGCGGGCCGCGACCACTCACCGATTCTTCGAGCATGCCAGGCGCCCTCGCCGGAAAAGTCGCGCTCGTCACCGGCGCCTCGCGCGGCATCGGACGCGCCATCGCGCTGAAGCTCGCCACCGCGGGCTGCGACGTCGCCGTCAACTACTACAACAGCGCGGACGAGGCCGAGGCGGTGTGCGCGGAGATCCGGGCGCTGGGGCGGCGCGCGTGCGCCCTGCAGGCGAGCGTCGGCATTCCGGAGAGCGTGGACGAGATGTTCGGCGAGCTCGGCAGGCGCTTCGATCGCCTCGACATCGTGGTGAGCAACGCCGCGAGCGGCGTGCTCAAGGCGGCCATGGAGATGACGCTCAAGCACTGGCGCTGGTGCCTCGAGACCAATGCCTTCGCGCTCGACCTTCTCGCTCAGCGCGCCGTGCCGATGATGCCGGCCGGCGGACGCATCATTGCGCTCTCGAGCCTCGGCGCGTCGCGCGCCATGCCTCACTACGGCTTCATCGGCGCCTCCAAGGCCGCGCTGGAATCGCTGGTGCGCACGCTCGCGCAGGAGCTGGGGCCGAAGCACATCCGCGTCAACACGGTGAGCGCCGGGGTCGTGGACACCGATGCGCTGCGCTACTTTCCCAATCGCGAGGAGCTGCTCGCCGACTTCGCGCGGCGGACGCCGGCCGGGCCCCGGCTCACGCCGGAGGACGTCGCCGGCGCGGTCTATCTGCTGTGCCTGCCCGAAGCGGCCATGATCAGCGGGCACACGCTGGTCGTCGACGGCGGCTTCGCCATCTCCGGCTGACTGGGGACGGCGCCGATGGACACGCAACTCACCGGCAAAGTGGCGCTCGTCACCGGGGGCAGCCGCGGGATCGGCCGCGCGATCGTCGAGCTCTTCGCCGCCGAAGGCGCCGACGTGACGTTCTTCTACCGCGACAACGCCGCCGCGGCGGAGGCGGTCGTCGCGAAGGGCGCGACGGCGGGACAGCGCATCGCGGCGGAGAAAGTCGACGTGCGCGATGCCGCGGCGTGTTCCGCCGCGGTGGAGCGCGTCGCCGAGCGCGCGGGGCGCATCGACATTCTGGTCAACAACGCCGGGATCATCCGCGACAATCCGCTCGCCGCCTTCTCCGACGACGACGTGCGCAGTGTCCTCGACACCAACGTCGGCGGCGTGTTCAACGTCACCCGCCCGGTCGTGCCGCACATGATCGTGCAGCGCTCGGGCAAGATCATCAACCTCTCCTCGGTGGCCGGCGAGAAGGGCGGCCGCGGCCAGACCAACTATGCCGCCAGCAAAGGGGCGATCAACGCGTTCACCCGCGCCCTCGCCGTCGAGCTCGCGCCGCGTCGGATCACGGTGAACTGCGTGGCGCCGGGCGTCATCGACACCGAGATGTCGCAAGGCGTGCGGGAGGCGGCCGGCGACGAGGTGAAGGCGCGCATCCTCCTCCGGCGCTACGGCCGTCCCGAGGAGGTCGCCTACGCGGTCTGGTTCCTCGCCTCGCCCTACGCGGATTACGTCACGGGCCAGGTCTTCAGCATCGATGGCGGCTTCAAAATGGAGTGAACTCTCATGGCGGAAAGCGAAATCAGCAAAGAACAAATCGAGGCGGTCTTCCCCAGGGTCGCCGAGACCATGGCCGACGCGCTCGGCTGCGACCTCGAGCAGGTGAAGCCCGACGTGTCGCTGATCGAGGGGCTGGACGCCGAGTCGATCGACTTTCTCGACATGGTGTTCCGGCTCGAGCGCGCGTTCAAGATCAAGATTCCGCGCGGCAAGATCATCGAGAACGCGCGCGGCGACATGCCCGAGTCGGAATTCGAGCAGAAGGGCATGCTCACCGAGGCGGGACTCGCCCAGCTCAAGCGCTACCTCTCCGAAGTCCCGGCCGAGCGCTTCAAGAATCCGATGAAGGTGGCGGACATTCCGCGATTGTTCACCCCCGTGACGTTCTGCAAGCTGGTGATCCGCGCCCAGCGCGAGGCGGCGCCGGCGAGCTGATGGCGGCTTGCTTCGGCAATTCATGACCGAGCACTTCGCGGCGTTCTCGTTCGTGGACCGGATCACGAGCTTCGAGCCGGGAGTGGCGGCGCGCGGAAGCTTCGCGGTGCCAGGAAGTCTCGCGTCATTTCCGGCCTGCCTGGTCGCCGAGGCGGTGGGCCAGCTCGCGGCATGGACGGCGATGGACGCGATCGGCTTCCGGGGACGGCCCGTGGCCGCGCTCGCCACCGAGACGGTGTTCCATCGCGACGTCGCGCCCGGCTCGCGCCTCGATCTCTCGGTCGAGGTCGAGAGCTGCGACGACGAGGCGATCGCCTACGGCGGCCGCGCCGAGGTCGACGGCGTTGCAGTGATCGAGCTCAAGCACTGTCTGGGCCCGATGCTGCCGGTCGCCGATTTCGACGCGCCGGAAGCGCTGCGCGATCGCCTTCGACTGCTGCGCAGCGAGGGCGCGCCGGCAGGCCGGTTTCACGGCGTCGCGCTACCCGAGCTCGCGCCGCTGGAAGGCGAGCCGGGCCGTTCCGCCCGTGCGCTGCTGAGCGTGCCGGAGGCGGCGCCGTTCTTCGCCGATCACTTCCCGCGTCGCCCGGTGTTTCCGGCCACGCTGCTGCTCGACAGCCAGATCCGGCTTGCCCTGGACCTCGCCCGCGCCGCGGTCGGCAGCGCCGGACTCGTGGCGCGGCGCATGACGCACGTGAAGATGCGCTCGTTCATCGCGCCCGGTTCGGCCGTGACACTGGGCGCGGAGCTGGCCGCGCCGAACGACTTCAGCGACGCGGTGCGGCTCTCGGCGGCGATCGACGGGCGCACGGTCGCCACGGCGCGGCTCAACCTCGGCGCGAAGGACGGCTGAATGCCGCGGCGGCGCGTTGCGATCACGGGGCTCGGCCTGGTCACGCCGGTCGGTAACGACGTGGCGACCACGTGGGCCGCCTTGCGCGCGGGTCGCAGCGGCGGTGCGCCGATCACGCTCTTCGACGCGTCGGGCTTTCCCGTGCGCATCGCCGCCGAAGTAAAGGGATTCGACGCCGGCGCCGCGATCGGCGACCGCAAGCTTCTCAAGTTCGCCAACCGCTCGCACGGCTTCGCGCTCGCCGCTGCGGAGCAGGCGTTCGACGACGCCGGCATCCGGCCGGCTTCAGCCACCGCGACGCGCTGGGGCTGCGCGGTGGGCACCGGCATGATGGGTGTGGATTTCGCAGAGCTCGTCGCCGTTCACCACCACAGTGCCGCGAACGGCGAGCTCGACGCGCTGCGGCTCCTCGACGACGCCTCCGCCAACAATCCCGTGGTGTTCTGCCGCAGCCAGTCGACAACAGGGCTGTCGCTGCTCACGAAACGCTACAACCTGCGCGGCTACGCCACGTCGGTTCACACGGCGTGCGCCTCCGGCGGTCAGGCGATCGGCACGGCGCTCAAGCTGATTCGCCGTGGCGCGGTCGATTGCGCGCTCGCGGGCGGCTTCGACTCGATGGTGAACCCCGTAGGCATCGCCGGCTTCTGCCTGCTCTCGGCGCTCTCGGCCGACAACGATACGCCCGAGCGCGCGAGCCGTCCGTTCGACGCGACGCGCAACGGCTTCCTGCTCGGCGAGGGCGCGGGCTTCCTGGTTCTCGAGGAATGGGAATCCGCGCGGCGGCGCGGCGCGCGCATCTACGCCGAGCTCGCCGGCGACGGCAACTCGCTGTCGAGCTATCGCATCACCGATTCGCCGCCCGACGGCGACGGGCCGATCCAGTCGATGCGCCAGGCGCTCGGCGACGCCGGCGCGGCGCTCGAGGACGTCGACTACATCAACGCCCACGGCACCTCCACGCTCATGAACGACCGAAGCGAGAGCGTGGCGATTCACGCGGTGTTCGGGCCACGGACCAGGCAGGTCGCGGTCAGCTCGACCAAGAGCTCGATGGGGCACCTGATCGCCGCCGCCGGCGCGGTCGAGGTCGCCGTGTGCGCGCTCGCGATCCGCGACGGCGAGCTTCCGGTCAACGCCAACGTGCGCGACCCCGATCCCGACTGCGATCTCGCGCTCGTGCGCGACGCGTCGCTCAAGCGTCGAGTGCGGGTGACGCTCTCCAACTCTTTCGGCTTCGGCGGCTCGAACAGCTGCGTCGCGCTGCGCGCGCCGGATCAGGTCGCAGGCTGAGCGAACGGCAGGCATGGCGAGGCCGCGCGTCTTCATCACCGGCACCGGCGCGGTGTGCGCAGCGGGCCGCGATCCGGCCGCCATTCTGGAAGCCGTGCGCGCCGGCCGCTCGGCCATCGCCCCGATTCGCCAGTGGGACGCCTCGAGCTGGCCGCGGAGGATGGCCGGCGAAGTCGGCGATTTCAACGCCCGCGAGCTGGTCGAAGACCGCAAGATGCACAAGCTCATCCGGCGCACCGACTTCTTCGGACTGTACGCTTCGGGCCGCGCGGTGCAGGCCTCCGGTATCGCGACGCATCGCGACACGCTCGAAAGCGCCGCGGCGGCCCACTACAGCGACCGCACGGGCGTCTACGTCGGCTCCGGCGGCGGCAACTACGACAGCCAGTACGACTACTTTCCGCTGCTGACCGAGGCCGACGAAGCTCTGCCCGCGTTCGGCCGCGAGCTCGCCAACACCGTGAACCCGATGTGGCTGCTGCGCACGCTGCCGAACAACGTGCTCGGCCACATCGGCATCCGCCACGGCTTCAAGGGCTCGAACGCGTGCATCACGAATCACAGCGTCGGCGGGACGCTGGCGGTGATCGAGGCGACCGAAGCGCTGCGCAACGGCGAGGCGGATCGGGCGCTCGCGGTAGGACACGACGCGCCGATCGAGCCGCAGATGGTGCTCTACTACCACGATGTCGGCCTGCTCGCGCGGGAGGCGATCCGTCCGTTCGATGCGCGCCGCGACGGCAGCCTGTTCGGCGAGGGCGCGGCGGCATTGGCGCTGGAGACCGAAGCCTCGGCGCGGGAGCGCGGCGCGACCGCCATCGGCGAAATCCTCGGCGGAGGCTCGGCGACCGATGCGCTCGGACTGCTCGCCATCCGCGACGACGGCGAAGCGCTGGCGCGCGCGATCGAGCTCGCGCTCGAGGATGCCGGGATCAAGCCTGGTGACGTGGGCGTGATCGCCGCGCACGGCAACGGCACGCCGCAATCCGACGCCTCCGAGGCCGCGGCCATCCGTCGGGTGTTCGGGAACGCCGCGCCGCCGGCGACCGCGTTCAAGTGGGCATTCGGACACCTCATTGCCGCCGCGGGGATCCTCGACGCCGTGCTTGTGCTCCATGCACTGCGCGACCGCGTCGTCCCGGGCGTTGCGACCTACGGCCAAGTCGATCCGGACTGCGCCGGCGCGCGCGTGTCGGCCGAGCCACAGGCAGCTCGCAGCGCTGTGGCGCTCGTCCTCTGCCGCGGCTTTGCCGGGACCAACGCGGCGGTCATCCTCCACGCTATTCGGTAGACGCGCCATGCAGCCGACCGCGCCGGCTTCGGCAAACGCGATGCGCTGCGGGATCGACACGGTCGAGATCGCGCGCCTCGAGCGGCTGCTCGCGGAGAATCCACGCGGCGACCTGCTGCGATTGTTCTCGCCGCAGGAAATCGCCGACAGCGGCGACGGACCCGGACGCGCGGCGAGCCTCGCCGCGCGCTTTGCCGCCAAGGAGGCGTGCGTGAAGCTCTTCCCCCGCGAAGCCGCGCTGGGCGAGATCGAGCCGGGAGACTTTTCCGTCGCCCGCGATGCCTATGGCGCGCCGCAGGCCGCAGTGTCCGAGCGCGCCGAGGCCGTTCTCGCCCGCAACGGCATCCGTTCGATCGCGCTCTCGCTCGCGCACGACCGCACGAGCGCCTGCGCGGTCGCCCTGGCGGTTGCATCGACACGCTGATGGCGACTCGTCCTGCCGGAGGCACGACGAAGGATGGCGTCGGGGCGACGCTGGGGATACGCGGGCCAGCCCTTACCTACACGGGCGACCCGTTCCGCCACGGGCTGGACCGCACCCTGCGCTACGAGCCCGACGCGATCATCGTGGTCGAGGACGGCAGGATCGTTCGCTTCGGTCCCGCGGCCGACGTCGCACCGTCGCTACCCGCGGGCACGACCGTGGACCGCTATGGCGAGGACACGCTCGTCATGCCGGGATTCATCGACTGTCACGTTCACTTCCCGCAGCTCCAGATCATCGGCGCCGGCGGCGAGCAGCTCCTCGACTGGCTCGCCAAATACACCTTCGCGGCCGAGGAGCGCTTTGCCGACCCCGAACACGCCCGGGAGGTCGCGCGCTTCTTCTTGAGCGAGAGCCTGCGCAACGGCATCACCACGTCGGCCGTGTACTGCACGGTACACGCGACGTCGGTCGACGCGCTGTTCGAGGAGGCCCTCGGGCTGGGCTTGCGCACGATCGCCGGCAAGGTCCTGATGGACCGCAACGCGCCGCAAGCTCTGCTCGATACCGCGCAAGCCGGCTACGACGAGTCCAGGGCGCTGATCGAACGCTGGCACGGGCGCGGGCGGCTCAGGTACGCGATCACGCCGCGCTTCGCCGCGACCAGCAGCCCGGCGCAGCTCGAAGCCGCGGGGGCGCTTCGCGCCGAGCATCCCGACGCCTTCCTGCAGTCGCACGTCGCGGAGAACCGACGCGAGATCGAATGGATCCGCGAGCTCTATCCGGAGCGCAGGCACTACCTCGACGTCTACGATCACTACGGGCTTCTGGGTCCGCGCGCGATCTACGGTCACGGCATATGGCTGTCCGAGGAGGAGCTCAGGCGCTGTCACGACACGGGTACCGCGATCGCCCACTGCCCGACGTCGAACTTCTTCCTCGGCAGCGGATGCCTCGATCTGCGCCGGATGCTGTCCGGCGAGCGGCCGCTGCGCGTCGGACTGGCGACCGACCTCGGCGCCGGCACGTCGTTCTCCATGCTGCGAACCATGAGCGAAGCCTACAAGGCCGCGCAGCTGCACGGCTACGCGCTTCGCCCCGGGCACGCCTTCTATCTCGCGACCCGCGGCAGCGCGCACGCGCTCTATGTCGACGACACCATCGGCAGCATCGCGCCCGGCATGGAGGCCGATCTCGTCGTCCTCGATCTGAGGTCCACGCCGCTCATCGAGTACCGGATGCGGCACGCGGCCGATCTCGAGGAGGCGCTCGGCGTGCAGATGGCGCTCGGCGACGACCGGGCGGTCCGGGCGACGTACGCCGGCGGCTGCAAACTCTACGACCGAGCCGCCTAGCGCGGAGGCTCCGCCGGCGCGCGGTCGCGTGCCTTCGGCGCGAACACCGGGCCGCCTTCATAGGTGAAGTACATCTTGCGCTGGCTATGGGAGACGAGCACGCGATGCGAGCGCAGAAAGTCGGCGCCAAGCAACATGTCGGGCGTATCCTGGATGCGTACGGACAGGTGGCTGGCGATCGAGGTATAGCGGGCGTCCTTGTAAAGATCGGCGAAGTGCAGGAACGTATCGCTGATGGTCTCGTCGCCGATGGCAAAGGCCTGCAACGGTGCCATCCAGGAATCGACCGGCTGCGAGCCCAGTCCCCGGCTCACTCCTGCAAACGTGACGCCCGGTGAATCGGGCGTGAGGCCAAGCCGCTCGGCCACCCGCTCGTCGAGCGTCGACACGCCGGCACCGGAGTCGAACAGGGCGTGCATTGGACGCCCGTTGATCCGGACGGGCACGACCGTGCGCTGACCGGCATCGTAGGCGGGCTCGAGATCGACTTGCCCCGTGCCCTGGGACGCCCAGTATCCGAGCGCCACGCCTTCGCATCCCTCCGGCCGAAACAACCGCACTGCGCCATGCGGCAGGTCGAATTCGACATCGGCTTGCTCGAAGAAGTCTTCCCCGAGAACAAGGTCGACGTCGTTGCCGAAACTGTGCTCGCCGGCGACCAGTATCCGCCAATTCTGACGGGTCAGTTGCCCTATCCGGACGTCCTCGACGGTGGTTTCCTCGACGTAGGTCTCGCCTCCGATGCCGAAGATGCGGCGGCCTCTCGCGACCTGGCCCGCAAGACCCAGCCGAGCCGTCGCCGAGCGAAAGAGGAACGTGTCGGAGCCCGTGTCGAGCATGACGCCGACCATCCGGCCATTGATCGCACCGTCGACCATGAGATGCCCGCGTTCAAGCCTGACGGGCCACTCGACGAGGCGCGTCATCGTGCACTTGGCAAGCGCGGGGCTCGCAATGCTGGCGAGCATCAGAGTAAGGGCAACCAGCGCGCTGCGGGCGGCTGGCACGCGTAACATGCGGGAGCGCCTCCTTCGGGTGACGAGGCGCTCATTCTAAGTCCGCCTTGGATCGAGGGGGACCCGGGCTGCCCGTATAATCGGCTAAGCTCTGCCGGTCGGCGTTGCTCGAACAGGGAGGAGCCGTGGACTTTTCCAGCCGCAGCCTGGCCGACGTCGTCGTCGCCGTTCCTGTCGGACCGATCGATCATGCCAACGCGCAGGGGCTGCAGGAGGCGCTCGCCCCGCTGCTCAACTCGCCCCCGCCGGGGACGGCGGGGCTGGTCCTGGATCTGTCCCGAGTCGACTACATCAGCAGCATGGGCCTGCGCGTGCTCATGGTCGCGGCGAAGCAGCTTCGCGCCCGCAGCATGCGCATCGCGGTGGCGGCGCTGACGCCCGTCGTCAAGGAGATCTTCGACATCGCGCGGTTCAATCACGTGACGGAAGTCTTCCCGACGGTGCGCTCGGCCCTGGAACGGATCTCGCCTGCCGCGCTCGCGGCCTTTGAGACCGACGCGCAATGAAATGCGTACGCTTCTGGGGAACGCGCGGTTCGCTCCCGGTCGCCCTGACCGCCGCAGGCGTGCGGCGCAAGATCATCGCCGCGCTGCGCGGCGCGGCCGGCCGCAACTTCGCCTCGGACGAAGCGCTGGAGGCCTACGTCGACAGCCTGGGCATGCCGGTGTCGGGGACTTACGGCGGGCACAGTCCGTGCGTCGAGATCGAGACGGGACACGGTGAATACGTGCTCTGCGACCTGGGCTCCGGCGTGCGTCCCTTCGGGCAGAAGGCGATCGCGCGGCACGGACCCGGCTCGCCGCAGACTTACCACATATTCCTCTCGCATCTGCACTGGGACCACATCATGGGCTTCCCGCTGTTCACGCCGGCCTACATACCGGGCAACCGCATCCGCATCTACGGCGGGCACGCGGTCCTCGAGGAGGCGCTGCGCCGGCAGCACGCGGCCCCGTCGTTCCCGGTCGATTTCTCCGCGCTTCCCGCGACGATCGAGTTCGTCCGCCTCGATCCCGGGCGCGCGCACGACCTCGCCGGGTTGCGGGTCGAGCTGATGCTGCAGCGGCACAGCGGCGACTCCTACGGCTACCGCTTCTCGTCGGACGGCAAGGCGGTGATCTATTCGACCGATTCCGAGCATGCGCTCGACGATCCGGACGACACGAATCGTTTCGTGGCGTTCTTTCGCGGCGCCGACCTGGTGATCTTCGACGCGATGTATTCGCTCGCCGACGCAATATCGGTCAAGCAGGACTGGGGGCATTCGAGCAACATCGTCGGCGTGGAGCTTTGCCAGATGGCCGGCGCGCGCCGGCTGTGCCTGTTCCACCACGAGCCCGTGCACGGCGACGAGGCGATCGAGCGCGTGCTCGCCGAGACGCGGCGCTTCGAGGAGATCACCCGCAGCGATCGGCCGGCTCTCGCCGTGACGGCCGCGTACGACGGGATGGAAATTCCCTTGTGACGAGAACCGCCGCCGAGAACCCCGCCCGTCCCTCGTACGGCCGGATCTCCGCAGCGGGCATCGCGCTCCTGGCGCTCCTCGCCGCGCTCATCGGCGCGGAGCCGGCGTGGCATCGGCGCCTTCAGTCGGTGTGGTTCGACGCCTATCAGATGTTCATGCCGCGCGAGATCGTTTCCACGCCGGTCACGGTGGTCGAGATCGACGAGAAGAGCGTGGCCAAGCTCGGACAATGGCCATGGCCGCGCACGACGCTTGCCGAACTCGTGCGCGCGATCGAGCGCCTGGCCCCGGCCGCCATCGGCATCGACATTCTGATGCCCGAGCCCGACCGGCTTTCGCCGGAGCGATTGCTCGCAAGGGCGCGGCAGCGCGACCCCCTGCTCGACGAGCGGCTGCGGTGGCTGCCCTCGAGCGACATCGAGCTCGCGCGTGCCGTCGCCGCGGGACCCGTGGTGGTCGGCTTTGCCGGCATCGCCGAATCCAGCGCCTCGGTCCCGCCTGTCCCCCCGTTCGTCGTCGTCGATCGGGGGTCGCCGCCCCGCGCGCCGATGGTCGCGCCCAACGTGCCGACCTTTGCGGGCGCGTTGGGCAACGTCGCCGAGATCGATTACGCTGCCGCTGGGCACGGCGCGATCTCGGCCGCGCCCTCCGACGACGTGATTCGCAAGCTTCCCCTCGCGGTGCGCATCGACGAACGTCTCGCGCCATCACTGCCGATCGAGATGCTGCGTGTCGCGCTGCACGCTCCCGAGGTTCGCCTCTTCACCCATGGCGGATCGGTCCGGGCGATTGGCGTGGGCGACTTCGTCGCGCCGACGGAAAGCGACGGGGGACTCCGCATCTACTACTCGAGACGCGATCCGCGGCGCTACGTCTCGGCGATCGACGTCCTGGACGGACGAATCGAGCCCGAGCGATTGCAGCGCAAGCTCGTTCTCATAGGCACGAGCGGTTTCGCGATGGTGGACTATCAGGGCACGTCGCTCGGAGATCGCATGCCGGGCAGCGAAATCCTCGCTCAGGCCCTCGAGAACCTCTACGACCAGACGTGGCTCGCGCGTCCCACGTGGGCAGCGCCGGCCGAGCTGGCGCTCTTGCTGCTGCTTGGCCTGGCGCTCATCTGGGCGACACCGCGCTCGAGGCCTCCGGCCGCGGCGCTGCTCGCCGTGCTCGCGGTTGTCCTGCCGATCGCCCTGGGCGCAGGCGCGTTCGTCTGGCGAAGGCTCGTGTTCGATGCCGCCACGCCGGCGCTCGGATTGGTCGTGCTGTTCAGCGTGCTGCTGCTCCTCACGCTCGCCGAAGCCGGCCGACAACGAAGGCAGCTCGAACGCGTGATTCGGACACAGCGCGAAGCGGCCGCGTACATCGCCGGCGAGGTGCGGGCCGCCAAGCGCATTCAGACGGGTCTGCTGCCGCGCGGCGACGCGCTCGCCGCCGAGCGGCGGGTCGAGATAGCCGCGGCGATGACCCCGGCCCGCGACGTCGGCGGCGACCTGTACGACTTCTTCACGCTCGATGACGGCCGCCTGTTCTTCACGATCGGCGACGTGGCCGGCAAAGGCCTCTCGGCGAGCATGTTCATGGCGATCAGTAAGGCGCTCTACAAGAGCACCGTCCTGCGGGACCCGGACGCCGACGTGGGTGAGCTTATGCGGCGCGCGAACGCGGACATCTCGCGCGACAACCCTGAGATGTTCTTCGTCACCGCGTTCGCCGGAGTGCTCGACCTCGACTCGGGCCGGCTCGAGTACTGCAACGCCGGCCACGACAGCCCCTACGTGCTGCGCCCGGAAGGGGCAGATCTGGCGCGGCTTGGCGAAGCGGCGGGCCCGCCGCTGTGCGCCGTCGACGGTTTTAACTACCGCGCGGCTGAGCGGCGGATAGATCCCGGCCAGCTGGTGTGCCTCGTCACCGATGGCGTCGGCGACGCGCGCAATGCCCAAGGCGAGCGCTATGGAGGCGCACGCCTGCAGGCGCTGCTCGCGGGTCTGCCCGCGAAGGAGCGGACGGCGCGCGCGGTGGTCGGCGCGGTGTCCGCCGACGTGCAACGTTTTGCCGACGGCGCCGAGGCGGCCGACGACATCACGCTGCTGGTTGTGCGCTGGATCGGTCCCCAGGCGCGAGACCGACCCGAGGCTCAACCGCGGCCGTAGGCAACGCCCCGCTTGGCGCCGAGCGACGCGAGCGAAGTTTTCGTCGGAGCGGCGGCTGCGCTCAGCGGACGAGAATCTCCACCCGCCTGTTGCGCGGCTCGGCCACGCCGTCCGGTGTGGGGATCGCTGGCTCGCGCTTGCCGCGCGAGATGGCGCGAACGTCGTTCGCCGGGATCCCCAGCTTGATCAGCGCCGCCCGCACGGTCTCGGCCCGCTGCAACGCCAGCGCGTCATTGAAGGCGTCGTTGCCGACCGCATCGGTGTGACCGACGACCAGCACGTCGGGCACGGGACGCTTCGCGATCTCCGTCAGGATGCGATCGACGATCTGTCTGGATTCGTCGGTGAACTCATCCCTGCCTTCGACGAAGTACAGCGTGAAGCTCGCAGCGCGGCTGGGCTGGGCAGCCAGCGCCGGTCCGAACCGCGCCTGCACTTCCTCGGGGCTCGAGCGATAGGCGCGCGGACCGATCGCCGTGGCATGCGCCGCGGCGTACGGCTCGCTGAGCACGACTTCCTTGTCGCCCTGCTTCACCGCGACCGCGGCCGGCCGTCCATCCTGCTCCGGCAGAAGAACCACCGTCCCCCGGCTCGCGCAGCCGGCGACGAGCGCGCACGCGACCAGTATCGCGCAACAACGGGCGATCGGTTCACTCATCGACGCTCACCGCGAATTCCGTGCCGCGCACGCCGAGGATCGCGTTCGGCGTGCGCACCGTCATCGCGTCGGGAGCCTGCTTGGCGATACGGCCCGATATCACGGCCAGCGTGCCGCGATTGAGCGAGGCGTCGAAGCGCCCGGCGCGCGTCGTCGGATCGAACGCATAGCGATCGAGAGCCAGCACGCTGTTGGGACCTGCCGACAACAGGGTGTCGTCGTCCATGGTGATCCCCACCGAGCCGTCGGCGCCGGTCTTCACGACGTCTGCCGCCTGCAGTCGCGTGCCGATCGCCGCCGGAAGCGCTTGGCCCGAGCGCTCGATCGTCACTTGTCCGCGCGAGACCTTGACCTGACCGATGTCGGCCGCCCGAGCGCAGGCCCCGAAGCACAAGGCGGTCAACAGCAGAAATGGGCACACAGCGGAACTCGATCGCTTCGGCATCTTCTCCTCCCGCGGGATCCGAGAGAAGCCGGGCCAAGTAAAATGCGCCCGTGCGCGCTCGCGGCGCTCCATGATGCCGCGTGGCGCACGCTGCGTCCAGACGATCCTCCTGCCCGGAAACGATGTCGAGCCTGCAGCAAGCCGTCTTTCCCGCGCGCTTTGCCGCCTTGCGCGACACGGCGGCGTTCGTGCAACGCTTCTGCGAGGGCAACGGGATCGGCCGCGAAGATGGGCTGCGGCTGACGCTGCTCGTCGAGGAGCTTTTCACCAATACGGTGCAGCACGGCCACGGCAGCGAGAGCAACGCGCCGATCAGGGTGGCGCTCGAACTTTGCGACGAAGGCGTGCGCATGCTCTACGAAGACACGGCGCCTCGCTACGATCCCACGCAGACCTGGAGCGAGGGCGAAGCGGCGCTGGACGCCCCGCCGGAAGCCAGGCCCGTGGGCGGGCTGGGGCTCGCTCTGCTCCGCGGGCTGGCTGCGGAGGCGCGTTACGCCTACGAGCAGAGCATGAATCGGCTGTGGCTCACCCTGCCGTGCCGACAGACTGTTCGCGACCATCCCCCGCAGCCCGGGTCGCCCCGCGAGTAGCCCGGACCCTCCGCTCCAGCCGGCGCGGCTCCTTCTAGATCCGAGCGGCGTCGATTGTCCACTCGGCGTGCGCGAAGCGCTCGCTCAGGAATTCCGCGAACGCGCGCACTTTGGCCGACAGATGGCGCCGGCTCGGATAGACCACATAGATGCTCGAAGGCTCCGGCGAGAAGCCGCGAAGGATGTGCACCAGGCGCCCTGCTCGCACCTCCGGCCCGACGATGAAGTCCGGCTCGTAGGCGATACCCACCCCGCTCGCCGCGAGCGCCGCGAGAAAGCGGCCGCTGTTGGCGTGGATCGGCCCGCCGATCTTCACCGAACGTTCGCGGCCCTGCCGATCGCGAAACGGCCAGGTGTTCCGGTCCGCCGCATACTCGTAGCTCAGGCACACGTGCCGCTCCAGATCTTCGGGCCGCCTCGGCTCCCCGTGGCGCTCGAGATACGACGGCGCAGCGCAGCACACGGGGTGCGTCGAGCCGACCTTTCGCCCGATCAGATTCTGGCTGCCGATGGCTCCGATGCGCACCGCCGCGTCGAAACCTTCGTCGACGAGGTCGACCGCGCGGTCCGATAGCTCGACGTCGAACCTGAGATCCGGGTGGCGTCCGGCAAGCTCGGCGATCGCCGGCGCGAGATGGCGCTCGCCGAAAGTCACCGCGCAGGTGAGGCGCAGCGTCCCGCGCGGACGTGCCGTGCCGGCGTGCGCCGATTGCTCGGCTTCTTCGAGATCGGTGAGGAGTTGGACGCAGCGCTCGTAGAAAAGGCGTCCCGATTCGGTGAGGCTCAGGCGTCGAGTCGTGCGGTTCAAGAGCCGCGCATCGAGGTGCGCCTCGAGCTCGGCGACTTGCCTCGAGACGGCGGAAACCGAAATGTCGAGCCGCTCCGCGGCGCGGGCGAAGCTGCCGGTCTCCACGACCTTGGCGAACGCGGCAATGGCCTGGAAGCGGTCCATTATTGAGATTGTTGCGTATTTCGCAATAATATATTAATAGGTCAGCCGTTTATTCTGGGCTGGACAAGCCTCATAGTTCACTCGTCGCGGGCTTTGCCGCATTCACGGAGGCGCCCCGATCGCGGCTCGCCCGCGCACCGCCTGAGCGCATCCCTTAAACCCGAACCCAGAGGACACATCATGAAGCTCTACTATTCCCCCGGCGCGTGCTCGCTCTCCCCGCACATCGCCCTGCGCGAAGCCGGGATCGACGCCGAGCTGGTCAAGGTCGATACCCAGACCCACACGCTCGCGGACGGCAGCGACTATTACGCGGTCAACGGCAAGGGCTACGTGCCGACGCTGGAGCTCGACGACGGTGATAGGCTCACCGAGGGTCCGGCCATCGTGCAGTACATCGCCGACCGCAATCCGGGCGCGAGCCTCGCGCCGCCGGTGGGGACGCTCGAGCGCTATCGACTGCAGGAGTGGCTCAACTTCGTCACCTCGGAGCTGCACAAGCAGTTTTCACCGCTGTTCGCGGCCGATACGCCGGCAGACTACCGCGCGATCGCGAGGCAGCGTATCGTGAAGCGCTTCGACTGGCTTGCCGCGGAGCTGGCGGACCGGGACTATCTGCTCGGCAATCGATTCACCGTGGCCGACGGATATCTTTTCACCATCCTCAACTGGACCAAGTTCGTGGGCATCGATCTCGCGCGATGGCCTGTGCTGGCGGCCTACCAGTCCCGCGTCGCGGCGCGGCCCAAGGTACGGGAGGCGATGATCGCCGAAGGCCTCCTGAAGCCCGCCGAGAAGCGTGCCGCGTGAGCGGATAAATCCATGGCTCACCTGCCGACGCTTTTTCTCTCGCACGGATCGCCCATGCACGCGATCGAGCCCGGTGCGGCAGGTCGAGCCTGGACAAACCTCGGCCGCACGCTGCCAAGGCCGCGGGCGATCCTGATCGCGTCCGCGCACTGGGAAACGGCGTTGCCGATGCTGACCGGCAATCTGAAGCCGGCCACCATCCACGATTTCGGGGGGTTCCCCGAAGAGCTGTACCGCCTGCAGTATCCGGCGCCCGGTGCGCCGCAGCTTGCCGCGAAGGCCGTGGCTTGGCTCAAGGACGCCGAGATCACCGCCGGCGTCGACGGCTGCCGCGGTCTCGATCACGGGGCGTGGGTGCCGCTGCGCTTCATGTACCCGGACGCCGATGTGCCCGTCGTGCAGCTTTCGCTCCAGACGGTGCTCGGTGCCGCGCATCACCTGCGGCTCGGCCGGGCGCTCGCGCCGTTGGCCGACGAGGGCGTGCTCATCATCGGCTCCGGCCACACCACCCACAACCTGCGCGACTGGATGGCGAATCGCCGGCGGCAGGAGCCGCTGCGCTACGCGCAGGCGTTCGCCGGGTGGGTGCACGATCGTCTCGCAGCTCACGATACCGACGCGCTCCTCGACTACCGGGACCGGGCGCCGGAGGCGGTGCGTGCGCACCCGACGGACGAGCATTTCCTGCCGCTGTTCGTGGCGCTCGGAGCCGCCGGCGAGCATCCAGCGGCCGAGCGCGTGATCGAAGGTTACGAAAGCGGCGCGCTGTCGCTCGATTCCTACGTCTTCCGGCCTTCCGCTTCGGCGAGGCACTGAGACCGCAGCGCCGGCGTCGGCTGGCCCGGCGCCCGCCCCGCTCGGAGCGGCAGCAGGCAGGCGGGCTTTCATGCCGCCACAATGCGCTCCTTGACCTAGATCATCGCCCGCTTCGGAAGCGCGGGTCCCGGCCGGATGGCCGGCCCAAGGTCCCCGGCACCTTGATCCAGCGCAATATCGCCCAGCCGGAAAACGCCAACGATGTGAGCCACTTGAGGCCGCCTTTTTCACGGGCGGCGACCCGGGAGCGGGCTCCATGGCTAACGTATTCATTTCCGGCGTCGGCCTCGCCGATGCACGCGCGAAGAGCTTGTGGCCGGCGCGGCTCGATTGGACGCAGAGCGCGTCGGGGCTGCTCGTCGCGCTGTTCATGTGGGCGCACATGTTCTTCGTCTCGTCGATTCTCGTGAGCGAGCAGGCGATGTGGACGATCACGAAGATGTTCGAGGGTTACTTCGTCTTCGGCAAGTCCTATCCGGGCATCGTGTCGGGTGTCGTCGCCTCGGTGACCGCTCTCATCGTGCTGCACGCCGCGCTGGCCGTGCGCAAGTTCCCGATCAACTGGCGCCAGTTCCGCGCCTTCCGGAGCCACATGAAGATGATGCGCCACGAAGACACGACGCTGTGGTTCTGGCAGGTCTTCACCGGCTTCGCGCTGTTCTTCCTGGCCACCATCCACCTGTACGTGATGCTGACGCGGCCGCACTTGATCGGCCCGTACGAGTCGTCGGACCGCGTGTGGAGCGATCGCTACTGGCCGCTCTACATCCTTCTGCTGCTCGCGGTGGAGCTCCACGGCGGCATCGGCCTGTACCGTCTGGCGGTGAAGTGGGGCTGGTTCGCGGCAAGCGATCCCAACGCGACCCGCAGGCGGCTCAAGCAGCTGAAGTGGGCGCTGACGGGATTCTTCCTGGTGCTCGGGTTCGCCACGCTCGCCGCGTACATCAAGATTGGCATCGAGCACGCCCCGCACTACGGACAGCCTTACGCGCCGGCGGCAGCCGTCGCGCCGGGAGGCGGCCAATGAAGATCGTCTACACCGACGTGCTGGTCATCGGCGGAGGACTCGCGGGGCTGCGCCTGGGCATCGGCGCGCGACGGCGAGGGCACGATGTGGTCATCCTGTCGCTGGTGCCGCCGAAGCGCTCGCACTCCGCGGCGGCCCAAGGCGGCATGCAGGCCTCGCTGGCCAACATGATCAAGGGCCAGGGCGACAACGAGGACCTGCACTTCGAGGACACGGTGCGCGGCAGCGACTGGGGTGCCGACCAGGAGGTCGCCCGGATGTTCGTCAACACGGCGCCGAAGGCCGTGCGCGAGCTGGCGGCCTGGGGCGTGCCCTGGAGCCGCGTGCGCAAGGGCGACCGCGAAGTCATCATCAACGGCCAGAAGGTCACGATCACCGAACGCGACGAAGCGCACGGTCTTGTCGCGCAGCGCGATTTCGGCGGCACCAAGAAGTGGCGCGCCTGCTACGTCTCGGACGGCACCGGCCACGCGATGCTGCAGGCGATGAGCGATCAGGCGATCGGCGACGCCATTCCCGTGCACGAGCGCGTCGAGGCGATCGCGCTGATCCACGATGCGGCGCGCTGCTACGGCGCGATTGTCCGCGACCTCGTGACCGGCGCGCTGATCGCCTACCTCGCCAAGGCCACGGCGATCGCCAGCGGCGGCGCGGGCAGGCTCTACCGCGTGACGACCAACGCGGTGATCTGCGAAGGGATCGGCTCGGCGCTCGCGCTCGAAACCGGCGTCGCGACGCTCGGCAACATGGAGGCGATCCAGTTTCACCCGACGGGGATCTTCCCCGCCGGAATACTGGTCACCGAGGGCTGTCGCGGCGACGGCGGACTGCTCAAGGACGTCGACGGCCACCGCTTCATGCCGGATTACGAGCCGGAAAAGAAGGAGCTCGCCTCGCGCGACGTCGTCTCGCGGCGCATGGAGACGCACATCGTCAAGGGCAAGGGCGTCAAGAGCCGCTTCGGCGATCACCTGTGGCTCGACATCACGCTCCTCGGCGAGAAGCACATCCGCCACAACCTGCGCGAGGTGAACGAGATCTGCCACTACTTCCTGGGCATCGATCCGGTGAAGGACTGGATCCCAGTGCGCCCGGCGCAGCACTACACGATGGGTGGCGTACGTACCGGATACACCGGGGAGAGCTCCACGCTCAAGGGTCTTTTCGCGGCCGGAGAGGCGGCGTGCTGGGACATCCACGGCTTCAATCGCCTCGGCGGCAATTCGGTCGCTGAGACCGTGGTCGCCGGCATGATCGTCGGCGAATTCATCTCCGACTTCTGCGACAACAGCGAGAACGACGTCGACATCCCGACGCGCGTCGTGCACGACTTCCTGCGCCGCGAGCAGATGGCGATCGACGGGCTGCTCGAGGGCCGCGGAACCGAGGACGGCTCGGCGATCAAGGCGCGAATGCAGGAGATCATGACCTCGAAAGTGGGCATCTTCCGCACCGGCGCCGAGCTGGAATCGGCGGTAGCGGAGCTCCAGGACCTGCTCCGGCGCAGCCGCAGCATCGGGCTGAAGTGCAAGGCGCGCGGCGCCAATCCCGAGCTCGTGACGGGTTATCGCACCCAGAAGATGCTCAAGGTCGCGCTGTGCGTCGCCTATGGCGCGCTGACCCGCACCGAGAGCCGCGGCGCGCATTTCCGCGAGGACTTCGCGCGGCGCGACGACGCTCGGTGGCTCAAGCGCACGCTCGCGAGCTGGAAGTCAGAGAAGGACACGCTGCCGTCTCTCGCGTACGAGACTCTGGACGTGGGCAAGATGGAGCTTCCGCCCGGCTGGCGCGGCTACGGCGCGAAGGATTACGTCGACCATCCCGATACGGCGAAGCGCCTCGCGGAAGTCCAGGCGATCCGTCAGCGCATGGCCGATGCGTCGCGGTTCGAGGTGCAGCAAGCGCTGATGCCCTATCGCCACCTTCTTCCCGAACGGCTCCGCGGCCGCAACGAGCGGATCGACGAGCCGTTACGCAGTGAAGCGGAGATCGCCGCATGAACGACCTCACGCTCAAGCCAGACGCGGCCGTCCAAAACGGAGCCGTCGTCAAGCCGGTGACCGTGCACCGCCGGACCGGCAACGGCAATGGTCTCCCGCGGCAGCTCGCGATCAGCATCCTGCGCTACAACCCGCAGGATGCGGCGAGCGTCCCGCATCTTCAGACTTATGGGATCGAGGAAGCCGACGGCATGACGCTGTTCATCGCGCTGAACGAGATCCGGGAAAAGCAGGACGCCTCGCTCCAGTTCGACTTCGTCTGCCGCGCCGGCATCTGCGGCAGCTGCGCGATGGTCGTGAACGGGCGGCCGACGCTCGCCTGCAGGACGCTGACCAAGAATCTGCCCGCCGAGATCACGCTGGCGCCGCTACCGTTCTTCGAGCTCATCGGCGATCTGTCGGTCAACACTGGGAAGTGGATGCGCGGAATGAGCGAGCGCGTTCGCGGCTGGCTGCACCTGAAGGACCCCAATCCAGACCTCTCGCGCATCGAGGAACGGATGGATCCGGACCTGGCGGAGAAGATCTACGAGCTCGACCGCTGCATCGAATGCGGCTGCTGTGTCGCGGCCTGTGGCACCGCACGGATGCGCGAGGACTTCGTCGGAGCCGTGGCGCTCAACCGGGTCGCGCGCTTCCGGCTCGATCCGCGCGATCGGCGGACCGATGCGGACTACTACGAGCTGATCGGCGACGACGATGGAATCTTCGGCTGCATGTCGCTGCTCGGCTGCCACGATGTCTGCCCGAAGGACTTGCCGCTCGGTACGCAGATCGCGTTTCTGCGGCGCAGAATGGTGAGGATGGGCTTCCGCTGAGCCGTGGGCTCGACGCGGCGGCGTTCGCCTGCGCCGTCCGGGTTACTCGGGCGAGCACGACCAAGCCGGTCGCTCATGACGCCACCGCTGTACACCAAGCCGCGCCATTCGGTGTGAGGGCTGCGCCTGTCAGGCGTGATTCGTCTCGGGCTGCTTGCCAATCACCGCGCTAGCAAAAAGGACGACGGCTGCGCGGGCATCCACGCGGTGAGTCTCACCCGTCACCGATGCAGCAGACCGTGGGTCGACGATGTCGAGCGGCGACGGAAGCGAGGTGTCGATTACCCGTCGCCAACCGCTCGTGGCCCAATCGGGCAGCGCAGGAAGCTCAAAGTCGAGAGGCTCCCAGTAGGCGTTGAGGGCGAAATGCATCAGGAGGTCGCCTGAGAGGCTTGCTGCCGTCAGCGCCAGGCTGCGGGATTCGTAGCCGAGATCGGGATGGTCCAATCGGACACCATGGAGATGAACTTTGGCACGGCCCATCAGCTCCGCGAGCGTAAGGTCGTGCTTGAATCGGACCGACTCGCGCATGAAGCGAATCTTGATCAACTCCCGCACGAACCGGTGGATATCGGAGTGGCGTTCCAGTCCTGTCCAGTCGAACCAACTGATCTCGTTGTCCTGGCAGTAGGCGTTGTTGTTGCCACGCTGTGTTCGGCGCACCTCATCGCCCATGAGCAGCATCGGCGCGCCGAGCGACAGGATATTGATCGCTAGCAGGTTCTTCATCTGCCGGGAGCGCAGCGCCTCGACCGCCGGATCGGCGGTTGGCCCCTCCACACCGCAGTTCCAGCTTACGTTGTGGTCGATTCCATCGCGATTCGCTTCGAGGTTGGCTTCATTGTGCTTGGTATCGTAGGACACCAGGTCCTCGAGCGTGAACCCGTCGTGGCTGGTAATGAAGTTGATGCTCTTTTCGGGTTCGCGAGGCTCGTCCGCGTAGAGGTCGGGGCTGCCGAGAAGCCGATCGGCGAGGCGAGGCACCATTCCCGGATCTCCGCGCACGAACGCTCGAACGTCGTCGCGAAACCGGCCATTCCATTCCTTCCAACTGTCGCCGACGAAATGCCCGACTTGGTACAGACCCGCGGCATCCCAAGCTTCGGCGATCAATTTGGTTCCTGCGAGCACCGGGTCGGACTCGATGTCCCACAGTACGGGTGGGTTGGCCAGGGGTCGGCCCTCGTCGTCTCGAGAGAGGATGGAAGCGAGATCGAAGCGGAATCCGTCCACATGCATCGTCTCGACCCAGTAGTGGAGGCTGTCGATGATGAGCCGCCGAACGACCGACTGGTTGGCGTTAAGTGTATTGCCGGTCCCGGAGTAGTTCGCGTAGCGCCCACCGTCCTCGAGCATATAGTAGGTCGAATTGTCGAGACCCCGGAAGCTCATCGTCGGCCCCCGCTCGTCACTTTCGGCCGTGTGGTTGAAGACGACGTCGAGAATCAGTTCGATACCGGCGCGGTGCAGGGCCTTGACCATGTCCCGGAATTCATCGAGCGTGCCCAGCGGATCGGCGCGCGAGCTGTAGCGGCCATGCGGAGCGAAGAACGAGACAGGTGCGTAGCCCCAGTAGTTGGTCAGGCCGGGAGGCGCGTCCTGCCAGTCGAACTGGAATACGGGCAGCAACTCCACCGCCGTTATACCGAGGTCGAGCAAGTAAGGAATCTTCTCGATCAGCCCGGCATAGGTGCCCCGCCGCTCCGGTGCGACACCGGAGCTGGGGTGCCTGGTGAATCCGCCGACGTGCATCTCATAGATGATCGTCTCGGCAAACGACCGGCCGAGCGGAACGTCGCCTTCCCAGTCGTAGGTCTCGACGTTCGCCACCACACTCTTGAAGGCGAAGCGATCGTTGCGCCCGAAGCGGCTGGCCGCGCTCCGCTGATAGTCAGTGGGTATCGCGACCGCCCGCCCGTACGGATCGAGCAGCACCTTGTCGGCATCGAAGCGCAGACCCCGCACGGGCTCCAGCGGGCCATGGGCCCGGTAGGCGTAGATCTGACCGGACGCGAGCCCAGGCACGAACACGTGCCAGTAGTGATACGTGCGGTTGTGCAGCGGGTCGAGGGGGATAATGCAGGCGGGCGACTGGTCGTCAACCCGATCGTAAAGGAGCAACTCCAACCGGTTTGCGCTCCGCGAGAACACACTGAAGTTAACTCCGGCCGAGTCAACCCGCGCACCGAGCGGGTGAGGCCGTCCGTGGCATGTTTGCGGCATGCTCTTACGCGAGTTCTCTCCGGTTGCATCGATGCCGCCAGAATTGGCGCAGATGCAATGTGCGCCCAGTGGGGCGGCACATGAGCCAATGTTACCCGCGCGCACCAATCTTTGGCGACGAGATAGCGAAGCAGTCGTTCGTATCGCGACTAATTTAGCCAGCAGAACACGGAACAACGCTTGATGGCAGCTCGCCTTGCGTTGCGTCGACACCGCTACGCTCGACGTAGGTCGGTATCCAGCCCCCGGGCGACGAGAAATCGACGCTGTCGGGATGCCGGGATGCCCGGCCGGATAGAAGAACGCGCTCGCCGCGGTAGGCCCAGACGCGCAGGTCGGTCCAGAGAGACACGCCCTCGCCCGCGTCCACGTGCGACTTCGGCGCCCTTCGCTGCGCGACGTAAGGATTGCCCTTCTTGAGGAGCTGACGCAGGCGCGTGCGGCCCACCTGCGCGCCCGTGAGGAGACCGTGGCTCGCGAACCCGTGGCACGGCTTGAAGAACCACTGCTCCTTTTCGCGCGCGAGCTCGTCGACGTTCTCGGGTCGGAGCAGACGGGTCTCCGGCACGTGAACGCTCAGCAGGACTCTCTCGTCGGGCCGAATGCCGAGCTCGACGTCACTGACCGGCCTCGAGAGCGGCTCGAGCAAGCGCTTGTCGCTCCGCGTCGCGTAGGTGAAGGGATTGGGCACCACCAGCACGCTGCCCTCCGCGTAGGCGGCGCGCAGGGCCGAGAAGGCTTCCCCGTCCCAGAAGAAGTCGGTCGAGCGGTTGACCACGAACGCTACGCGCTCGCCACGGCAGAGCAGCTGTCCACCTTCCCAGGTGGTCTCGGCCGGCGAGCCCGTCTGGGCGCGCCATCCGGCACGCCGGCACAGATCCCGGAGCAGCACGTGCTCGTGTCTGAACTTGCCCGCTCTCAGCGACTGTGCGTCGTCGAGGATCAGCACGAGACCCGAGGGCCCCTCGGAGAAGGCCCGGGCCTCCGTTCGGATCATGCCGAGCACGCGCTCGCCGAAGGCCGGAACGGACGGCGGTGCCTCGATCGCGCGACGCTCGCCGACACCGGAGAGCTCGTAGTAGAGGCGATTGAGGATCGCGGCGAACATCATCCCCGAGCCGTTGTCGTTGCACTCGATGAGCTGGAACCGATCGGGACGCTCCGGCGGGAGATGGAAATCCCACGCGCTGAAGAAGCAGATCTCCGAGCGCCGCTGTCGGACGATCGCGGGGCCCCTCGCCGTCATCGCCTCTTGCCAGGTCGGGCGCGTGGTGACCCGATCGAAGACACGGATGAAGCTCTCGATCGCGGCCACGAGCGTGCGAGGGACGACCTGAGACACGAGCGCGACCGAGAAGCCCTCGGGCACGTCCGGCATGCCGGCTTCGCGTAGCGCTGCATAGAACCGATCTTCGAAGCCTGGCATGGTCCGTCAATGTCGCCCTTCGTCCCTTCTGCCACTCAAGGACGAGCAAAGCGGATCTTCTTGAGTGGCATCTTCTCACCCCGCAGGTCCCGAAAGCCGATGAGCCTTTGGAGTGCCTGTGGAGTCTCGTTCATGTCGTCACCCGGGTCCTGCCAGCGCTTCGAAGCCGGAGACCACGTCGAACAATTCCTCGTCGATACCGCTCTGGCGCAAGCGGTAAAACCTCCGTCTCAGCTCCTCCAGCAGCTCACCGATATTTTTTTCCGCGCGTTGCATCGCAGCCAGGCGGCTGGCGTTTTCGCTTGCCAGGGATTCGGCGCAGGCCCTGAACAGCGAGACAAAGAGATATTCGCGGACGAACGCCAGCAGCGTATGCTCCCCACCGTTCATGACCTCGGGCAGATTTCCGGTGGGCCACCGGATCGCGGCCACGTCGCGTCGCCACGCGTCGTCCAGCGGCAGCAGCCGCTGGCTCACGGGTGCACAAATCGCCCCGGGCTCGGGGCGGTTGTGGAAAACGTAGACCTGCGCGATGCCGCCCCTTTCGCGATGCGTCTCCATCTCGACCAGGATCCGCCCGACCAGCGGCGTAATCGCGCCGATGGAATTCGGCAGCATTAAGCGTTCCTCCGGCACCAGGTCGGTGTCCGCGAGGCGCGACTGAATGCGCTCGCCAACCGCCCACACGGTCTTCCTGCCCGGAAGACTTCCCAGCACCTTCCTGACAAACTCCACCATCACCTCATTGAATTGACCCACCAGTCCCTGGTCGGACCCGAACACGACCGCGCCAATCGGCCCCGTGTCCTCGCGCTGCGCTCGCGTCGTCGCGCCAGGCCGCTCACTCTGTCGGAAGCTCGCGGCCAGACCCAGCTGCACCGTCCAATAATAATCATCCAGGGAGTGCACCGCGCTCTCGTATTGCCCGATGCTCGAAGCGGCCATGGCCTTCATCGTGCGCACCACGGATTCGAGCTCTCCGGCACTGGCGATCTTGCGGCGCAGGCTCGCGGCGGTATCGCTCACCGCTTTCCCCGGGCTTGTTGCTGTGGCTGAAAGCGCGCGAGCGTGTCGCGGGCGACCTGGACGATCGTCGCTCGATCCTCGTCGCTCAATTTATCGGCGGTATCGAATCGCGCGCGAACCTCGGCCGGAATATCGGTCGCCGCCTCGCGCAGAGCGCGTTCGGCATCCGTCATCCGGTCGAACGCAATGCCGTCGAAGAATTCCGCGGTCAACCCCACCAGCACTGCGACTTGCGCGGCCACCGACACCGGCGCGAATTCCGGTTGTTTGAGGCAGGCACGGATCCGGCGACCGTGCTCGATGATCTTGCGGGTATTTTCATCCAGGCGGGCGCCGAAGCGGGCAAAGGTCTCGAGCTCTTCGAACTGCGCATAGGAGAGCTTGAGGTCGCCCGCAACCGCGCGGTAGGCGGCCCGTTGCGCCTTGCCGCCGACACGCGACACGGATTTGCCGACATCGACCGCCGGCAGCACGCCCAACTCGAAGAGCGACGGCGAGAGGTAGATCTGTCCGTCCGTGATTGAAATCAGGTTGGTCGGAATGTAGGCGGAAATGTCCTGCGCTTCGGTTTCGATGATCGGCAGCGCGGTCAGCGATCCACCGCCGAGTTCCGGCCCCAGGTGCGTCGCGCGCTCGAGCAGCCGCGCATGGATGTAGAAGATGTCGCCCGGAAAAGCTTCCCGTCCGGGCGGGCGGCGCAGCAGCAGGGACAGCTCGCGATAGGCGCGCGCGTGATGCGTGAGGTCGTCGTAGACCACCAGCACGTCGCGGCCCTGCTCCACGAAATGCTCCGCTATGCTGGTCGCCGCGTATGGCGCGATGTAGGCGAGGCCCGGCGGATCGTTGCCTTCGGTCACGACCACTGTGGTGTAATCCATGGCGCCTTGTTCGCGCAGGGCGGCAACCACCTTGGCCACACCGGACGCGCGCTGGCCGATGGCGCAATAGACGCACAACACGTTCTGGTCGCGTTGATTGAGAATCGTATCGAGGGCGATCGCCGTCTTGCCCGTCTGCCGATCGCCGACGATCAGCTCGCGCTGGCCGCGCCCGATGGGGATGAGCGCATCGATGACCTTTAGGCCGGTCTGCAGCGGTACGGTGACGGGTGCGCGATCCATGATGTGCGGGGCCGGGCGTTCGATGGGCAGGCGCCCGCTGGAAGACACCGCACCGCGGCCGTCCAGAGGCCGGCCCAATGGATTGACGATGCGTCCGATCAGTCCGTCTCCCACCGGCACGTCCATCACGTGGCCCCGGCGCGCGACTTCATCGCCGGCATGCAACTGCGAGTAGTCGCCCAGCAGAACGACGCCGATTTCGTCTTCATCGACGTTGAATGCGATGCCGTACAAATCGCCGGGAAACTTCAGCACCTCCTCGAAACCCACGCCGGGGAGCCCGGAGACCTTTGCGATGCCTGTCGCGATGCTGGTGATCGCTCCTACTTCCCGTGGCGCGAGTTGCGGCGCAAAGGCCTCCCGCGCCTCGCGCATTCCCGCGAAGGCGCTGTCAAACACGCGCTGCAGGCCATCGGGCTCCATGTTCATTGGCGCTTTCTTTCGCGCTCAAGCTCTTCAGGCTTGGGCTCGGCCTTGGCTTCAGGTTTGTCCTTCTCTTTCAGAAGTTCGTCGACGTCCCTCTCCAGCCACGCGAGGTAGTCCGCGATGCTCCACGCCACCTTCTTCCCATTCGTAGTCAGTTCGATCCCGCTGACCAGGTCGGGCGCGGTCTCGAACCGGACGCGGATCGCGGACGAGAAGGTTTCGTTGAGCGCATTTTGTATCGCCGCGCGTTGCTCCGCAGGCAGGTCAAACGCGCTGCGCACGAGCGCGGGGTCGGACGCTGCCTTGAGAGTCTCGCCGAGGCTTGCTTTCGCCTTGCCGTCCATCTCGCGCAAGCGGCGAGTGAACACCTCCCCCAGACGCTCTTCCAGGCTCGTCGTGGCCAGATCCGTCAGTGCCTTTCGCGCGATGGCAAAGACTTCCTGCCGGGCCCGCCGACTGATCGCCTGGTTCAGGTTACGGGCTTCGCTTCTCAGCGTTTCCTGTCGCTTGGCGCTCAAGGCATCGGCCGCCTTCCGCGCTTCGTCGAGGAGCCGTTGCCGTTCGGCTTTCGCCTCCTCCGTCGCCTTGCTCAGGAGCGCGGCGCGCTGCCGGTCGAACTCCTCGTTCTTGTGCTGGAACTCGTCGCGCTGCTTTTTGGCTTCGACTTTTTTCGCCTCGGCGTCCGCGAGCTCTGCGGCGATCCGCTTTTCCCGCGCGTCGATGGCGTCGAGAATCGGCCGGTACAGCAAGCGCTTCAACAACCACACAAGAATGAGGAAGTTGACGACTTGCGCAAGGACGGTGAACCAGTCGATCAGCATGACTCACTTTGCCACCGCTTGGGCGATGACGTGGTTCCAGAACGGGTTAGCGAAAATGAGGATCATCGAGACCACGAAGCAGTAGATCGCGATCGACTCGATCATTGCCAGGCCGACGAACAGGGTGCGCGTGATCGTCGTCGCGGCATCGGGCTGCTGCGCGAGCGAGCTCAACGCCGTGGCGACCGCACGCCCTTCGCCGAGCGCAGGGCCGATGCTCCCGAGGGCGATCGTCAGGCCGGCGGCGACGATCGAAGCGAGTGCGATGAGCGTCATGCTGTCCATGGTGCGTCCTTCGCGTGATTGGCGTGGTCGTTTGCGCCCTAGGGCCTCGGTTCCGGCTCGCGGACCTGCGTGGCGGCCGCGATGTAGACGGTGGCCAGGATACTGAAGATGTAAGCCTGCACCATGCCGGTCAGCAATCCGAGCGCACTCATGACGATCGGGAAGACGAAGGGCGTGATGGTCAGCAGGATCGCGAGAATCATCGTCCCGCTCATCATGTTGCCGAACAGGCGCACGGCCAGGGCCAGTGTCCGGGAGAGCTCGCTGATGATGTTGAACGGCAGCATGATGAACGTCGGCTTCAGATAGGCCCTCAGATATCCGCCCCAACCGCGATCCTCGATGCCGAACAGCGGCACGGCCACGAACACACAGATCGCCAGTGCCGCAGTCGTCGAGAGCGAACCGGTCGGCGGCTCGTAGCCGGGAACGATGGTGAAGAGGCTCGCCGTCGCGATGAACAGGAACAACGTACCCAGAAAGCCGAGATACTTCTCCGGCCGCCGCAGGCCCACCTCCCCGATCTGCCTGTTGATGGCGGTGACGACGATTTCCAGAAGGTTCTGCCAGCGCGAACGTTGCAGGCCCGTGGAAAGCTTGCGCGTAACGAGTCTCGATCCGACCGCCAGCACGAGCATCAGTCCCCACGTGAAAACGATCGTGGCGTTGAGCTTGAGAAACCCGTATTGCCAGAAGACGATGGCGTCGGGACTAAGGCGCATGACCGGCCTTCCGTGCCGGTGGTCCCGGCTGTTTCGCTGCCCGGACGAGCCGCGTCACGACGACGCGCGCGACGATGAAGCCGGTGAGGCCCGCCAGCACCCTCTTCCAATCGCTCCCCAGGACAAAATAGAACCCCGCCAGAACAATGCCCGTCCGCAGCAGCATGCTGCCGAGAAACCACAGCGTCGGCCGTTCGGACGACACGCCCCGACGGACCGTCCACCAGAGACCGCCGAAGAAAAACGTTCCGAGCAAAACGCCCGCTACGAAAGCGGAGACGAGGCCCAACGGCTCATTCATCGTCATTCTCCTCCTGCTCGCGTATTTCCCTGCCTTCCTTGGCCACCCAATGCCACGCGTTGAGGCAGCCCACGCCCAAGCCGATGGCGAGCAGCGCAAGCGTCCAGGAATGTCCGCCCGGATAGCGCTTGTCCAGCCAGAGTCCGAGCGCCGCGCCGAGTAGCGTCGGCAACGCCACCGACCAGCCAACCAGTCCCATCATGCCCAGGCCGGACCAGACGGTCCGCGCGACATGACTTCGCGCCTTGAGCTTGCGCGCAGCCTTCTCGCCTACCTGTCGGCTCAATGGCGTGCCGCCAGCCTTGGATTTCGCTTCCGGCCCTTCACTCATGATGAAACTCCGCGAAGCGCCGGATGAGTCCGCTCTCCAGTTTCGCCAAGACCGAGCGCAGGCTCTTCTCCTGCTCGTCCAGATTCAGGAATTCCCGCTCTACCGCCTCGCGCAGCTTGCCGAGGTCCATTCCCCCGATCGCGTTGCGCACGGACACCAGCACGTCGGCGCCGGTCTTGACCAGGACGCCTTCGTCGACGGCCATGAAAACCTCGCCTTCCGCTTCGGTCTCGAAGACCAGGATCCCCGGCGCGAGCGCCGCCGCGCAGTCAAGCCGGTGGGGCAAGATCCCGAACGATCCTTCGCGAGTCCCCGCGACGATCCGCACTACACCGGTCTTCTCGGCGAAGACCTTGAAGGGCAGGAGAATCCTAAGGCTCATGCGTGCTGGCGCCATGCTCCACTTCCGCTCGGGTTTAGGCTCCGGCCTTCGCTTCGCCAATTGTCCCGATCATGTAGAGGGCGCTCTCCGGAACATCCTTGAACTCATCGCCCAAGATGCGCTCGCAGCCATCCAGCGCGTCCTCGAGGCTGACGAGCTTGCCTTTGAGGCCGGTAAACTGCTCGGTCGTGAAGAACGGCTGGGTGAGAAAGCGCTCCAGCCGGCGGGCGCGGGCGACCACCTCGCGGTCCTCGGCCGACAATTGTTCCATGCCCAGCATTGCGATGATGTCTTTAAGGTCCGCGTATTGCGCGAGCGTGCGCCGGATTTCCTGCGCGAGGGCGTAATGCCGCTCGCCGACGACGCCGGGCGTGGCCATCTTGGAGCTGGACTGCAACGGGTCGATAGCGGGGTAAAGCCCCTCGCTCGCCCGTTTGCGCGACAGCACGATGGACGCGGAAAGATGCGAGAAGGTGTGCACCGCCGCCGGATCGGTGAAATCGTCCGCCGGGACGTACACCGCCTGGATCGAGGTAATGGCGCCGGTGTCGGTATTGGCGATGCGCTCTTCCAATTGCGACAGCTCGGTGCCCATGGTCGGCTGATAGCCCAGCCGCGACGGCATCTGTCCCATCAAGCCGGACACCTCCATGCCGGCCTGGATGAAGCGAAAGATATTATCGACGAGCAGCAGCACATCGCGATGCTCGTCGTCGCGAAAGTACTCGGCCATGGTCAGCGCCGCATGGCCGACGCGGAAACGGGCGCCCGGGGGTTCGTTCATCTGGCCGAACACCATCACCATGCTCCGCAGCACGCCCGCCGCGGTCATGTCGCGGTAGAGTTCTTCCCCTTCGCGGCAGCGCTCGCCGATGCCGCAAAATATGCTCACGCCTTCGTGTTGCCCGACCACGTTGTGGATCATCTCGGTGAGCAACACCGTCTTGCCCACGCCCGCCCCGCCGAACAAGCCCGCTTTGCCGCCGCGCTCCAGGGGCATCAGCACATCGATGATCTTGATGCCAGTCTCGAAGACTTCCGATTTCGTGGAACGCCGCGCCAAGGGTGGTGGAGGCCGATGGACGGAGCGCCATTGGACATCCGACGGCGCCGGTCGGCGGTCGATGACGTTTCCGAAAACGTCGAACATGCGCGAAAGAACGTTCTTGCCGACCGGCGCTTGCAACGGCCCGCCGGCATCTTCCACCACCATGCCGCGGGCGAGACCCTCCGTGGGCGTTAGTGCAATTCCACGCACGCGATGCGCGTCGAGTTGCGCCAAAACCTCGATGGCGATTTCCCGCTCCATGGCGTGCAGCAACGAGTAGATCGGCGGCAAATGCTCATTGAACCTCATATCCACCACACTTCCGCGCACCGAGACGACCGCGCCGAGATTCGGTGTGCCGGCCTTATCGTTCATGGCTGCCTGTCAGTCGCGGTCGGGACGCCGCGTTCCATTTGCCGTTGCGCATCTCCGCCAGATCCTGGCCGATTCCGGAGATGGCCATAGACCACTTCAGCGAAATGCGCTGTCCCCAGGATCCGGCAACGTCGGTGAAGAAGAACAAGTTCTATGTCGTCAAGAAATGGGGATATGTCGTCGCCAGAGCATATCGAGCATCTGCTCGGCGATGTATGATCATCCGAAACTTCTGTCTCTTCGCCCATGCCCTTCGCCAAGTGTCCATCGAACACGGGCAAGTTCATAACCGATCATGCTCACGAGCAGTATCAGCTCAAAGTGAGGAGGCCCATGATTTGCTCGGTCTGGGCTACGGTCTTCGCTCCAGCATGAGACGCGCGGGAAGCGCCGTTTACTAAACGCCGAAGCCTACGGGTTGAGCAGCGCCTCGACTCGGCGCAAGAAATCCTCCTCTGACAGGGGCTCGGCATTATGGTCGAGCGGCAGCGGAAAATGTCTCGCGCCTGGAATGTCCCAGGCTTTCGCATTGGTGCCCTCGGGATCTACCGAAACTGGAACGCCTTCGACCTCGTAGAAGCTCGTCCCAAGCGGGAACAATGCTGCGGCGATGGCGGCGCCATATTTCATAACGGTGTCGCGTTCGTCCAGCCCGATGACTCGGCAGAGCTGCGTGGTGAGCGAGAGCGCGAAGGCGATGCGGTTCGAAAGCAGCGCACCGGTTTCGCCGGCCGCCATGAGGTCCTGCGCTTGGTTCAGGACCACGCGCAGGGCTCGTGCGACATTATCGAGCTCGGTTTGATTGACAGGGGTCACCGCCACGACTCCATTCCATCGTCACGTAGGACACCTTAGATACGCTGGCCTGTCCTAACCGAGAGTCGAGACGGCCGCCTTTGCGGTTTGTTTCCTCACCTTCTTCTGTTGCTTCGCTATCGTCGCGAGACGCTTTTTAGCTTTCTGCTTCCTTCGCCTAGTGGTAAGCATCTGAGTGTGACTCAATAGAGCCTCCGTCGGTGCGCTGTTGAATCGGAAGTTAGTTTGATCCGTTTTTGCGTCCGTGGCTATGACCTGAACACGAAACTTGTAGCCACGCTGTCTGCGAATGTGGCGGGATCTGCGCGGCCAAGGGACCAGCTCAATACGGGCACGCCGGCTCGATCCGCCGGTCCGGAACACCCGGGGAGACACCTACCGCGGCGCGATGGCCAGGGCCTGAGGCGTTACGCGCGAGCGTGAGCACGAAATCGTAGAGCAGAGTTTACCCACCTGGGTTTGGCGAGGACGACCATCGATCGCACAACCGGTTCACCGGCCGGTCCGAGAACCTGATAAAAAAACGGTCTTCAGGCTTTTGTGTGGGTAGGCGATACGATCATGGTGTCGCAGCCTGTCGGATAGAGATCGAGCTTCCCGCAATGGAAGAGGATCGCGATACGGTACTGCGTGAAGTTGCGGTAGCCGTGGGCAGTGGCCTTGATAAGCTGGATGGTCGCGTTGGTTGTTTCGGCGACCGCGTTGGTAATGCGGTGCTTGGTGTAGGCGAGCAAGCCGGTGAGATGGCGCCTCAAGGTTTTGGCGGCGTCGATGATCGGCTCGAGGCGCGAGTGCGTGGCCCAGAAGTACCAGCGGTCGAAGAACTTCTTGGCCGAGGCAGCGTAGCGATAGTCCCAGAGGTCGGCAAACGCCTCCTTGATCGCCCAGGCACGGCCGACCTTGAGCGAGTCGAGCTTGAGCGAACGAAAGTGCGCGCGCTGGTGCTCGGTCCAGTTGTCCGGGTTCTTGAGCCAGAGGTATTTCGTTCTGCTGAGCGTCTCATCGCCCTCGCGCTTGAGCGCCCGGTGTTCGCGTCGGCGCACGAGATCCACCGCCTTGTTGAGTTCCTTGGCGCAGTGAAACTTATCGTGCACGATCGCCGCCTGCGGCACGGCGGCTCGCGTGGCTTCCAAGTAGGGCTGCCACATGTCCGCTGCGACCGCCGCCACGGCTTGGCGTTGCGCCTCGGGAATCGCCGCCCACAGGGTATCGGCCGCTTCTCGGGTGCGCTCGGGCACCAGGTCGAGGACGCGGCGGCCGACCACATCGTGCAAGACGGAAACGTAGTCATGCCCCTTGCCGAAGCTCTTCTCGTCAAGCCCGAGGTAGCTCAGCCCTTCGAGGGACCGCCGCGCCAGCCCGCGGGCGACCGCACGCTCCATGATCCGATCGACCTGATCCCAAGAGAGCTCCGTGAGCCCTTGCGCCTGCACCTTGCTGCGCACCGCCTGCAGCACCTGGATCGCAAAGGCCTCAAAGAGCTCGGTGAAGCGCGAGGCGTCCTCGGCCCAGGCCACCCGCACCTGCTTCACCCCGCATTGCGGGCAGTTCACCCGCGGCACCTCCGCCGCGATGAACGTCTTCCATTGCATCGTGTTCAGATGACGCCAGCGGCGCAGACGAGAGTCGTAGCGCGGGCCGCTTCGCCCACAAGCAGGGCACACCAGTGCAGCGTCAGCTCGCCACTGCACCGTCACGCTGACCTCACCCAGCGGCCGCTCGGCCGAAGCCTGCGTGATGGCTACCCCGCTTACCTCCCATGGCGTCGTCAAGCCCAACAGCGTTTGGTAGAGCTCGGTATCGCGCACGATCGCCCTCCCTTCGGAGGGCCTTCATAGCGCAACTCCCCGCCCAAGGGCAATCCGCGTCAACCCAGGCTTACCCACACGATTCCCTGAAGACCC
>DATJBM010000035.1:0-39358 GCA_035515295.1 Casimicrobiaceae bacterium
TGCGATCGCGGCCGCGATCGCCGCGACGGCCTGAGTCGATGACGCTCGACGGCCAGATCGCGCTGGTGACCGGTGCCACGCGCGGCATAGGCAAGGCGGCCGCCTTGGCGCTCGCGCGCGCCGGCGCCCGTGTCCTGGGGACTGCGACCACGGATGCGGGCGCGGCCACGATCGGCGCGTATCTGCAGGAAGCCGGATGCGCCGGCGAGGGCCTCAAGCTCGACGTGACCGACGGTCCCGGTGTCGAGCGCACGGTCGCCGCGATCGGCGAGCGTATGGGCGACGTCACGATCCTGGTCAACAACGCCGGGATCACCCGCGACAACCTCCTGCTGCGCATGAAGGACGAGGAGTGGGATGCGATCATGGACACCGACTTGAAGTCGGTCTACCGGCTCTCCAAGGCCGTGCTGCGCGGGATGATGAAGGCGCGCCACGGGCGCATCGTCAACGTCGGCTCGGTCGTCGGGGCCAGCGGCAACGCGGGCCAAACCAACTACGCGGCGGCGAAGGCGGCGCTCGCCGGCTTCACCCGCTCGCTCGCGCAGGAGATCGGCAGCCGCAACATCACGGTGAACTGCGTGGCTCCCGGGTTCGTCGACACCGACATGACGCGCTCGCTCAGCGAGGCGCAGCGCACGAAGCTCACCGAGCGCATACCGCTGGGACGTCTCGGCACGCCGGAGGACGTGGCGCACGCGATCGTCTTCCTCGCCTCGCCCGAAGCCGGCTACATCACCGGCGCGACGCTGCACGTCAATGGCGGACTGTACATGGCTTAAGCTCCGGAGCGCCGGCTGTCACGCTCCGGGTATCTGGTAGAATCGACGGTTTGCAACGCTCAAGGTCCCCTCGGGAGGAGACGCATGGAAAACGTGGAACAACGAGTCAAGAAGATCGTCGCCGAACAACTGGGCGTGAACGAGGCCGAAATCAAGAACGAATCGTCCTTCGTCGACGACCTCGGCGCTGACTCGCTGGACACCGTCGAGCTGGTGATGGCGCTGGAAGAGGAGTTCGAGACCGAGATTCCCGACGAGGAAGCGGAGAAGATCACCACGGTTCAGCAGGCCATCGACTACATCAATTCGCATCTGAAGAAGTAATTCCCCCGCCGGGCGGGCCGCCCGGGCCTTCACCTCGGGATTTTCGCGCTTTAGAGCGCTGCGTCTTTCGTTCGCCCCCGCTCACATCGCCATGCCCAGCCGCCGCGTCGCCGTCACCGGAATGGGCATCGTGTCGCCGGTCGGCATCGGCCTCGCGCAAGCCTGGGACAGCATCCTCGCCGGTAAGTCCGGCATCGCGGCGATCACCCGCTTCGACGCCTCGGCGTTTCCCTCGCGCATCGCCGGCGAGGTGAAGAACTTCGACGTCGCGCAATATCTCTCCGGCAAGGAGGCGCGCCGCTACGACACCTTCATTCATTACGGGCTCGTGGCGACGGCTGAGGCGATCCGCGACGGAGGACTCGAAGGCTATCGCGGCGATCTCGAGCGCGTGGGCGTGTGCATCGGCTCGGGGATCGGCGGCCTGCCCATGATCGAGGCCACCGCGCGCGCCTACTTCGACGGCGGCCCGCGCAAGATCTCGCCGTTCTTCGTCCCGGGATCGATCATCAACATGATCTCGGGGCTGGTGTCGATCCAGTACGGCTACAAGGGCCCGAATCTCGCTACGGTCACGGCCTGCTCGACGGCCAATCACAGCCTGGGGGAGGCGGCGCGGCTGATCGAATACGGCGACGCCGACATCATGATCGCGGGCGGCGCAGAGGCGACCGTGAGCCCGCTCGGGGTCGGCGGCTTCTGCGCGGCGCGGGCGTTGTCCACGCGCAACGACGATCCCGCTACCGCGAGCCGCCCCTGGGACGTCGACCGCGACGGCTTCGTGCTGGGCGAAGGCGCCGGCGTGCTGGTGCTCGAGGAGATGGAGCACGCGAGGGCGCGCGGCGCGCCCATCTACGCCGAGATCGCCGGCTACGGCATGTCCGCCGACGCGCATCACATCACCGCGCCGCCCGAGGACGGCGAGGGCGCGGCGCGCAGCATGGCCAACGCCCTGAAGAACGCGCGGCTCGCTCCGACGGACATCGACTACATCAACGCCCACGGCACTTCCACGCCGCTGGGCGACATCGCCGAGTGCCTCGCGGTCAAGCGCTGCTTCGGCGCGCACGCGGCGAATCTGGCGATATCGTCGACCAAGTCGATGACCGGCCACCTCCTCGGCGCCGCGGCGGCCATCGAGGCGGTGTTCACCGTGCTCGCGCTGCGCGATCAGGTGGCGCCGCCAACGGCGAACCTGTTCCGCCAGGATCCGCAGTGCGATCTCGATTTCGTCGCCAACGCGGCGCGGCGCATGCCCATCCGCGCGGCGCTCTCGAATTCGTTCGGCTTCGGCGGCACCAACGCGACGCTCGCCTTCCGGGGAGCGTGAGGCGGACATGGCGCTGATCGTCCAGAAGTACGGCGGGACCTCCGTCGGCAGCGTGGAGCGCATACGCAGCGTGGCCCGTCGCGTCGCCCGCTTTCATCGCGAGGGGCATCGGCTCGTGGTGGTCGTCTCGGCGATGAGCGGCGAGACCAACCGGCTGCTCGCCCTCGCCCACGAGCTCTCGCGCAGCCCCGATCCGCGCGAGCTCGACGTGGTTGCCGCCACCGGCGAGCAGGTCACGATCGGGCTGCTCGCAATCGCGCTGCACGAGCTGGGTGTCAGGGCGCGGAGCTACACCGGCGGGCAGGTGCGCATGCTCACCGACAGCGCGTTCACCAAGGCGCGCATCCTCGACATCGACGTCGAGCCGCTGCGCAAGGACCTGGCCGAAGGCACGGTGGTGATCGTCGCCGGATTCCAAGGCGTGGACGCCGATGGCAACATCACCACGCTGGGACGCGGCGGGTCGGACACCTCCGGCGTCGCGCTGGCCGCGGCGCTGACCGCCGACGAGTGCCAGATCTATACCGACGTCGACGGCGTCTACACGACCGATCCCCGGATCGTGCCCGAGGCGCGGCGGCTCGACCGCATCACCTTCGAGGAAATGCTCGAGATGGCGAGCCTCGGCTCGAAGGTGCTGCAGATCCGCTCGGTGGAGTTCGCCGGCAAGTACCGCGTGAAGCTGCGCGTGCTATCTTCGTTCGACGATCCCGAGAGCACCGCGGCGGGCACGCTCATCACTTTCGAGGAAGACGAGCATATGGAGCAGGCGATCATTTCCGGCATCGCGTTCACCCGCGACGAGGCCAAGATCTCGCTGATGGGCGTCGAGGACCGGCCCGGGGTGGCCTACGCCATCCTCGGACCGATCGCCGAGGCCAATATCGACGTCGACATGATCGTGCAGAACATCGGCGCATCGGGCCACACCGACTTCTCCTTCACGGTGAACCGCAGCGAATACCGCAACGCGCTGGAGATCCTCGATCAGCACGAGGGCCGCGGCTTCACCGCACGCGAGATCATCGGCGACAACCGGATCTGCAAGGTCTCGCTGGTCGGCATCGGCATGCGCTCGCACGCCGGTATCGCCTCGAAGATGTTCAAGGCGCTCGCCGACGAGGGCATCAACATCCAGATGATCTCGACCTCGGAAATCAAGACCTCGGTGGTGATCGACGAGAAGTACCTCGAACTGGCGGTGCGCCAGCTGCACCAGACGTTCGAGCTCGACAAGGGCCACGAAGCGGCGTGACGTTCGAGGAGACGGTCCCCGAGCCACACCGCGCCGGGGGATCGGGGTAAGCTTCGCCAACCGCCCCGCGCGGAGCCGCCATGCGAAGAACAACAATCCTGCTTGCCGCGCTGTCGTGCGTGTTTGGGGCCACGGCCGCGATCGCCGCCACGCCGCTCCATGTCGGCTCCAAGCGGTTCACGGAGTCGTACATCCTGGGCGAGATCATCCGCCAGACCGCGCAGTCGGCCGGCGAGACCTCCGCCATTCATAAGCAGGGCCTCGGCAACACCGCGATCGTGCTCAACGCGCTCACTAGCGGTGCGATCGACGTCTACCCCGAGTACACCGGCACCATCGCCAAGGAGATCCTCAAGCTTCCCGACGTGCCCCCGCTGGCGGAGCTCAACGCCCGCCTCGCGTCGATGGGCCTCGCGGCCGGCGTGCCGCTCGGATTCAACAACACCTACGCCATCGCGATTCGCGGCGATGACGCGCGCAGCAAGGGCATCGCCAAGCTCTCCGACCTCAAGGCGCACCCGGAGCTGCGCCTGGGCCTGTCGCAGGAGTTCATCGGCCGCGCCGACGGCTGGCCGGGACTGAAGCGCACCTACGACCTGCCGTTCGAAACCCCGCTCGGCATCGATCACGGGATCGCCTACGAGGCGCTCGAAGGGCGTCAGGTGGACGCGATCGACGTCTACTCGACCGACGCGAAGATCGCCAAGTACCAGCTTGCGGTGCTCGAGGACGATCGCCATTACTTCCCGCGTTACGACGCGGTGCTGCTCTATCGCGCGGAGCTGCCGCGGCGCCTGCCGAAGACCTGGGCCGCGCTCGAAAAGCTCGCCGGCACGATCGACGAGGAAACGATGCGGAGGATGAACGCCGAGGCGGAGATCGACCATCGGGACTTCGCCACGATCGCCGCGGAGTTCCTCGCCGGGCACGGGATCGTCGCAAAGACCGCGGCCGCGTCGCCCGCTGGTGCTACGCCGTCGGCTGGCTTCTGGTCGAAGCTCTTCGGCCCCGACTTCGGCCGCCTCACCCTAGAACACCTTGGCCTGGTGTTCGTGTCGCTCGCCGTCAGCGTGGCGCTCGGCATCCCGCTCGGGATTCTCGCCGCCAAGCGTCCCGCGACCGAGGCTCCGATTCTCGGCGCCACCGGCGTGATCCAGACCGTGCCTTCGCTGGCGCTGCTCGCCGCGCTGATCCCGCTCACCGGGCGCATCGGCGCGGTGCCGGCGTTCATCGCGCTCGCGCTCTACGCGCTGCTACCCATCGTGCGTAACACGCACGCGGCGCTCACCCAGGTGAGCCTCGGCATGAGGCAGGCGGCGCTGTCGCTCGGCATGAAGGCGAGCACCATCCTTGAGAAGATCGAGCTTCCGCTGGCCGCGCCCACGATTCTCGCCGGGGTCAAGACCTCTGCGGTGATCAACGTCGGCACCGCAACGATCGCCGCGTTCATCGGGGCCGGCGGCTATGGCGAGCGCATCGTCACGGGGCTCGCGCTGAACGACCACGCGCTGCTGCTCGCCGGGGCGATTCCCGCGGCGGTGCTCGCGCTGGCGATCGAGGGCGGGTTCCGCGTCGCGGAACGCTGGGTGATTCCCGCGGGACTGCGGCAGCGGTGAACGGACGAAGGTCGAGCCAGCGGCCTCGCCCGCTGGGGTCAGGAATGGCGAGGGAGCTATAGCGGCGCGTATCGTGTAAGCTAGCGCGGAGGAGCCGATCATGCCCGAGGAGAAGAAACCCCTACCCAAGTCGCTCAAGCTGCAAGCGGTGCGTGAGCTCGGCGGCGGCCACCTCGGCACAACGACAGGTGCTTGCGGCAATCCGCTCGGATTCACGATGCAGCCGCAGCAGCAGACGCAATGGTGCTGGGCGGCGGTCTCTGTCTCCGTCAATCTCTACTACCACCCTGGCAGCGGCCAGACGCAATGCGCGGTGGCGAACGTCGCGATGGGGCAGACGACCTGCTGCGCGGACGGCGGCACTCCACAGTGCAACCAGCCGTGGTTCCTCGACCAGGCTCTGCAGATCGTCGCGAACCTCAACGCCTGGAGCAGCGGCAAGGCCGCGCTCACGGCGGTGCAGCGCGAGATCAATCGGTGCCGGCCGTTCTGCCTGCGCATCGCCTGGAACGGCGGCGGCGGCCATTTCGTCGCCGTTTACGGTTATTCGGGCCGGCAGCTCAACATCGGCGATCCGTTCTACGGCAACTCGGTCGTGGGCTACGGGGCGTTTCCCGGCAGCTACAAGGGCGGCGGCACGTGGACCGACAACTACACGACCACGGCTTAGGAGAGCGCGCCATGCCGATCACGTTTCCCAAGGCTCCGCGCGAGGCGGCCGCGAAGCTCGTCGGCCATCTGACCGAGCTCGCCAAGGAACGGAAGCTTCCGCACCGGATGCCGCCGATGCATCTGGAAGCCCTGTCGCACAGCGAGGCGCACGGGGTGTATTTCGTGCCGCTCGATGCGCTGGTCGAGGGCAAGCTTCTCTCCGCCGCGAAGCAGACGAGCTGGCGCTATCTGCTCGTTCAGGACAACGAGGCGATCGGGGAAGCCGAGCTGACCGCGGGTCGACGCGGGGCCAAGGGCGCCGCCGCGCGCTCGCTCGAGTTCGCAAGCCTGACGCACGGACCGTTCGCGTCCGGGACTGTGGAGGCGCTCAGCGCCGCGGAGCGCCTGCCACCAGTCGCCCGCGCCGATTACGAGTTGCGGCTGCTGCGCATCCCCGCGGTCTATTTCGTCGCTTTGTGGCTGCACCGTGCCGACGACGATATCCTGATTCCGATGGGCGATCCACCGGCGGGTCTCAAGCGGAACGAGCCGTACGGTGAAGCGGCGGTGATCGCGGCGCTGCGCGGCCCGGCAGAGCAAGCGAAGCGCTTCGACGCCGCGTACAGCCAGCACAAGCCCGGCCGGCAACGCCGAAGAAAGTCGTCGTAGTCGATCAGGAATTCGTAGCGGCGCTCGACGTGCGCAAGGTAAAATCGCGCACGACCCGGAGAGATGGCCGAGTGGTCGAAGGCACTCCCCTGCTAAGGGAGCATACGCCCAAAAAGGTGTATCGAGGGTTCGAATCCCTCTCTCTCCGCCAGATAAGTATTTGATTGCGCGAATTTCTTCGCTTCCGCGATCAATTCCGTGGCCAAATCGTGGCCAAATCCGAGGTTCAACTTCTGCCCTCCGCGCGACTTATCCGCGCCGTCCGATCCACTTCGAATAGACGCGACAGAGCATGTTCGCATTCGTGTGTCCGAGCTGCCGCGCGATGTATGACGGGTTGGCACCGGCCATAAGCGCGAGCGTTGCGAACGTGTGCCGCGTCTGGTACGGCTCGCGGTAGCGTAGACCGAGACGCTTCAGGCAGCGCTGCCAGATGCGCCATTGCGACTGGATGTCGGCCCAGGGCTGCCCGGTCGCGGGATTCCAGAAGATTTCCCTTCCGGCGAGCTGCGTGCGCGCGCGCGCTGGGCTTCGATCGCGGCCCAGGCGCGGTCGCTGAGCTCCACATCGCGCACGAGATAGGTCATGGTACTCGCCTTCGCCTGGCCGCGCACCACGGCCCGCTGAACGCGCACGGTGCGCTGTTGGAAGTCGACGTCGGTCCAGCGCAACGCGATCTGCTCGGAGGGGCGAAAGCCGCCGAAGAACGCTGCGGTGAAGTAGTTCACAACCTGCGCGTCTTCGCGCGCGCCGAGTTGGCCAAGGATCGCTTCCGCCTCGGGCAGCGTAAAGGGGTCGGGCGCAGGCCGCTGCACCGCGGCATTCTCGATCTCGGAAGCCGGGTCGTGAGCAATGGCGCCGTCGCGCTTGGCAAACGCGAAAACGCCGCGCAGCGGGATCAGATAGTTGTTGAGCGTCTTCCCGGCGACCGCCAGTTCGCCAATCAAGGCCATGAGCTCGCTGTAGCGGATCACCAGGCCAAAAACGTGTCGCTTAACCGGGAAAGTGGGCGCATTCTTGGTATGCGCCTTGCTCCCGGGCGGTGACACGTTACGCTCGCGTCATGGCCCGCGTTCTCGAATCCGGCAAGTTGAAGCTTAGCGCCGAGGAAGCAGTCACCTATCGCGCCGCCGCTGAGCGCTTGCACGAGGCCTGCGAAATCACGCTTGATCTCGGCCATCCTATAACGTCCGATGACTGGATCCTGGTGCTGGCGGCGCATGCGGCGCTGCGAGGAGATGTCGCGGTACTCGATGATGTGATCGCGACACTGCGGAGGGCAATTCAGGGACGGAAGCAGGCGGTATGATTCTCACTGGCATAGTCGCGGCGCGTTGCGCCTTGGTTCCGACATGAAACTGACTGCTGTGTTTCAGAAGGTTCGTGAGGGCTACATTGGGTTCGTCGAGGAGTTGCCCGGGACCAACACCCAGGCACGCACGCTTAAGGAAGCGCGTGCTAATTTGGCCGAGACCGTCGACCTTGTGCTTGAAGCCAACCGCACTCTTGCAGAAAAGCGCATTGGAACGAAGAAAATCATTCGTGAGCCGCTGATCCTCGCGGCCGAATGAAGCGTCGGGACTTGATCCGCCATCTTGAGCAACACGGATGCACGTTGCTCCGTAAAGGTGCCAAGCACTCCGTTTACGTCAATGCCCTTGCGGGCAAGTCGTCGACGATTCCGCGACATCGCGAGATCAACGGCTTCCTCGCGAGGAAGATCTGCCGCGATCCCGAGGTCTCCGAGCCATGAGACAACCCTGTTCGAGCGCATGTGCCGACAGGGTCGCATAGCGTAGCCGTTACGTGGCCAAATCCGTGTCCAAATCGGAGCATTTCAGGGGCCTCCAGGGGACTACTTCTCTCTAGAGCGATCGCTTCTTGCCCTTGGGGGGCGTGGGTTCGAATCCCTCTCTCTCTCTCCGCTACAATTGTTCTTCCCGCTGAAGTACAGTAATCGCGAATCGTCGTCGATTGTGGCCCAAGTGGCCCGAAGCCGCACCCAGCGCGGCGTTGAAACGGTCGCGTTCGCGGCTCTTGTCGGCCCGGTCGATCCACGGCGCATAGATGCGAAAGACCATCTGCGCATTGACGTGCCCGAGCTGGCGCGCGACCCGCGCGGGATTGTTGCCTGTGTTCGCCAAGGTTGATGACAAGACTCCTTTCGGCTGGCCTCCACGCGAACCTGCCAAGCTGCAAGATCCTGGGGGCCGGCCCAAGAGTGTGTTCCGCGATCGACCTGCTGAAAACTCCTCTGTGATTCTGGGGTGCAAGAGGTGAAGGAAGAATCCGCGAGAAGCGCCGCCGCGCTCATTCGCCGCTGCCGCGTTGCCGCGCTTGCGACGCTGCGCAGGGGGGCGCCGAGTGTGTCGATGGTTCCCTATGCGCTGACGCTCGACCCCTTCGCGGTCATCATCTTCGTGAGCGAGCTGGCGGCGCACACCGGCGAAATGCGCGCAGACCCGAGAGTCGCCCTTCTGATCACAGAGCCGGAGAGCGTCGCGCGCCCGCACGAGCTTGCGCGGGTATCGATCGAGGGGACGGCCGCCGCGCTGCGGCCGGACGATGCGCGGTCCGCGCCGGCCCAGACGGCGTACCTGGCACGCTTCCCTGACGCGAACCGATTGTTCGACTTGGGCGACTTCCAGCTGTTCGCGATCGCCCCGGCGGCGGTCCGGGTGGTCGCCGGCTTTGCTCGCGCGGCCTCGATCGCGCCGGCGTTGCTCGCGCAATGCTTGGCTGAGTGTCGCTAGGTCGGGAAATGGCTCGGCAGGCAGGCCCGGGGGACGACATCAAGTGCGCCCCGCGTTCGCACGGCCCTTGCCCGGCCTTTGAGGCTCGATCTCATGCTCGATCGTGCCGAGCGGCAAGCCTTCGAGCGTCGCTTCGAATGCACGGAGCCGCTTGAAGATCGACAGCATTTCGATGATGGTCGTCCACGAATTGACCAGAAACTGGAACGAGCTGCGCACCTGCTCGAACGCGTTTAGGATCTGGTTCATAGCGCCAAGCGTTATGGCGCCGGCCACAATCGTCGGGCCAAGCACGATGTAGGGGAAGATATTGTCGGTCTGCAGATAGACGATCATTCCCAGGTTGAAGTACAGGTAGTTCAGGTAGATGCTGAAGTAATTCCTCCGGATATTGGCGAACAGTTGCCGAGTGGTGGGCGGCTGCGCGCGATCCGGATTATCCTCGCCATAGACGAGCTCCTTGCGGTACGCAGCCTCGACGCGTTGGTTGCGGAACGTCAGCCCCGGTAGGCGGATCCCGATGAGAGCGAGGAAGACCGTGCCGAACAGTGACCACGCGAGGGCCACGACGACCAGCGCGTTCGGCACCTCTCCAACCACCGGCAACACCTTGACGTCTGCGGACAGGCGCACGAGCACCGGCAGGAAGGCGATCAACGTCATCGCCGAGTTGATCAGGCTTACGCCCAATCCTTCCGCGATCTGCGAAAAGCGCATCGTGTCTTCCTGAACCCGCTGCGCGGCGCCCTCGATGGTTCTCAGGCGTGGCCAGTGCACCATGTAGTAATCGTTCATCGCGGTGCGCCACCGGAAGATGAAGTGGCTGATGAAGAAGCGCGTAAGGACGTACATGACGACTGCCACGAAAGCGATTCCGGCAAACGTGAGCAGGTAACCGTCGAAGTCGCCGATCGCGACCGGCCGCGATTTGCTCAATGCAGCCTGCACCAGGTCGTAAAACGGTCCATACCAGTTGTTGATTGCGACGCTGACCTGGACTTGGAAATAGGTGGCAAACAGGATCAGGCAGGAGCCGAGGATCGACCAGCGCGACCACCGATGGCGCGCGAAGTATTGCCAGACGCCGAAGAACACGGCGACGGCCAGCGCGACATAGGCGTAGAAGGCGGGGAAATCCGAACTCCAGAAGTAGCTCAGGCCGATGGCAGGTGACGACGTTGCGGCCGTCGCCAGGCCGAGATGCACCAGCAACTCTTTGGCGCCCGTGTACCAGCCGACCACGGCGACGGCCACCCAGCCGATCGCCGAGGCGAAGAACAGTCGTGGCTTGGGAAAAAACGACTTGAACATCTTGTGCTCCCGCGTCGGCTGCTGTGTGGAAAATCTCGGAGGACGGTCGACTCCATGGACTCCTTCCGTCGCGCTGACTGGCCACGCGACGGTAGGCTGGCCTCGCGCCACGGATCGCGAAAGTGTCCACGTTTGATCGCCGCGATCGAGAATACGCGAACGCGGGACCCGGGTACAAAGCGCACCGCGCCACCGGAGAGCCGGCGCGATCGGCTACTTCATCGTGTTAGACGCCTGGGCGCTTCTCACGATCCAAAGCGGTGCCGCGCCTTGAAAACGCCGAAACGAGCGAAGAAACGGGTGCTGGGCAGAATCGCTCGAAGCGCGGTGCGCAGCCGGCGCCCGGGTTGGATTTCAACCCACAGCACCATGTTCCGTGCCGGAGCCCGACCGCCCGGCCGCGTGACCATCGCCCGACGGGAGCGGAGCTCCGGGGTGGAGCGCCCAGTTCGCGACATCGGTTCGCACCACTTTGGCATCGAGGTCGCGGAGCAGGAGGTGGTAGCCCGCGGGGTACCACGCGATGGTTCGCGCGGCGGCCATGGCGCGCGGCAGACCGGCGATAAAGCGCTGAACCGGCTCGCGCGGGATCAGCTCGTCATGCTGGCCATAGAGGAGCAATAGCCGGCTATCGAGCCGCGGCGCCGCAGCAAGCGCCCGGTCCATCAGGTTCACGAGGCCCTCGATGGCATCGACCCGCGTCGCCTTGATGACCAGCGGGTCGCGCGCCAGGGCATGCAGCATCGGAATATTGTCGGAAGCGAGAATATGCAGGCCGTGTCCCGTCAAGGTCATGCTCGGGACGAAGTGATAGGCGGTCCAAAGCGCCGCCCGCTCGAACAGGTTCATGGTCGAGCGTCCCCAAAGAGCGGGGGCCGCGAGAATGAGTCCGTCCGCTACCGGCCGTTGGGCGCCGACGCTCCCAGCGGCGCCGGTGATCGCCACTGCGCCGCCCATGCTTTCGCCGAGGATGTAGTGCGGCACGCCAGGATAGCGTGCGGCGACGAGCCGGCTCGCATTCGCCATGTCCTCGTCGAGCCGCCAAGTGCCCGGCCAGAGGCCGCGGTCCGGCGCCCTGCCGAAGCCGCGCTGGTCATAGGCGAAGACCGCGATCCCGTCGCGGGTCCAGTCCGCGGCCGGGCCATCGAAAGCGTTCAAATAGTCGTTGAATCCGTGGAGCGCCAGAATCGTTGCCTTGACGCGCCCCGCCGGGAGCCAGACGCGCAGCGGCAGATGCGCCCCGTCATCGGCGACCAAATAGCCGCGGGCGAAGGATGGTGCTGTCGGCGCGGGCTCGGCGATGCGCGGCGCAACGTCGCTGAAGCCGATTCCAGCGCAGCCGGACAGCAGCAAGACGCTCAGAAGCGTGGCGGCGGCGCGCGTTGTTGTCCGCATGCCCGAATCGTCAGAGTAAGAGCATGATCTCAAGGCTTGCAACGAGAGAGCATGCCTAGAACCATTCGTTCCCCGTAGCGGAGTGCGAAGCGTGCAGCCGTTTCGCGCGAAGTAAAGGGGTTGCAAAAGAATATGGCCTCCAGTGCTTCCAATTTCGTACGACGCTTCCGATTTCGTACCTCAGTGATATCGAGCCACGGGTCCCACTCGTGGATATCAGCCCGAAAGCGCGCCTTGCCCACGATGCGATAGCCCTCGATCTCGACCGATACTTCGAACGACTTTGCCCCCATGTGCCGTGAAAAAAACCGACGGAGCACTTCATTGGCATCCTTCCTCGCCTCGCGCCTTGATGCATAGGTCGCAGGGAGGTTCAGCCGCCACACGAAGCGTGACTGCACACTTCCGTCTCGGCGGTGCGGATCGATGCAGACATATGCTCGCGAGCGACCATCGGAACGTGGCGGTTCCAGGAACGCTTCGCAATCGCGCCAGTTGATATTGGCCGGCGCAGGTGTTGGTGCCCGCCTCATCTTGTCGGAAAGCACCGAGTCGAGAGCTGGTCAACGGTCGTGCGGCACGGCCTCCTGGTCAAAACGTATGCGATAGAGCGGCAAACCAAGTCCGCCGCTCGCCATACTGCGGAGCGCCAACACCTACGCCAGAGCCGTCTCGCAACAGATACGTCTTGTCGAAGACGTTGACGATCCCGACTCGCCCCTCGAGGGCCCCAATCGGCGTCGCGTTCCAGTCGTGGACGTAGGTAAGATTGACGTTGGTGTAGCTCGGCAGCTCGCCGGAGTTCGGCGGCGCGCCATCAGGGGTTCGGCGCAGTCCGCTGCCGTAGATCACGTCGGTGCTGATCCGGCTCGCGCCGAAGCGATACGTGAGGCCGGCCGACAGCGAATAGCGCTGGTCGTGATCGAGGTAGATGAAGTGGTCGGCGATGTAGGCGAGCTCATCGGCGCCGAACAGCGACTGGCCGGAGACGATGTTCTTGCCTTTCGCTTTGCTCACGGCGAAGTTCAGGTACCCACTCCACGGCGCAGCAGAGTAAGTCGACGAGAACTCCACCCCTTCGGCATACCCTTTCGCGTAATTGAATGGGGTGAGAATGAGCGCCTGCCCGAACTGACCTTCGTCCAGAAGGTTCGTGATCTGCTTGTAGTAGCCGTCGATCCCGACCGTGAGCTCCGGCGACACCGTTTGCGAGATGCCGACGTCGAAGTAGTGCGTCCGCTCGGCCTTGACGGTGTCGGACACCTTGATCTCCGGTTCGTTGGTCGTGCCGGTGAACTTGTCGATGGATTGCTGCAGCACGAGCTCCTGCGGCGGTGGCGTGAAGTACCGGGCGTATCCAGCATGGATCGCCGTGGCATCGGTCAGCTTCCATAGCGCGTTGATGCGCGGACTGAACTGATGTTCGTTGGTGAACGCCGCGACGTGATCGAACCGCAGGCCATAGTTGACGGTGAGCCGCGGGTCGATTCGCCACTCGTCCTGCAGGTATAGGCTGCTGAGGTTTCCTCTCTTGCTCGAGTTGTCCACGACGGTGAGCGGAACGTCGCTCGTCTGGTTGCCCTCTTCGTCGGTCGGGAAGACACCGACGCTGTTCTCGCTGCGCGTGAGCTGATGGGTGAGAGCGGCTCCAAAGCGCACGGTGTGATCCGGCGCGAGTTTGTAGGAGGCGTCCGCCTGCACGCCCGTGGCGGAATTCGATTTGAACACGTCGGAGGCTACGCCGAGGTAGATCAGGTCGCCGCCCTGCGTGTCCGGTAGGTAGTGCAAGCTCGAGTACTGATAGAAGAGCGATGCCTGATAGTCCAAAGGCCCCCGGCTCTGCTGCAGCGATGCCACGACATAGTGGTTGACTTCACGCTGTCGCTGGTCCAGTTCGGAGGACGGTCGGGCGTTGAAGCCGGTATCGACATCGGCCACGCCCGTGAGCGAGAACGAGGGCGCCTGGTCGGGATTGTTCGGTATCTGGAAGTTTCCCTGATACGTGCCTGCCATCAGGCCCAGGCGCGTGTCGCTGTTGAGCAGGTAGGAGAAGTAGGCGAACCCGCGGACCTGTTCGGTCCTGTCGTGGATCGCATCGCGGGTTGGCAGCGGGTTCTCGATGCCCAGCGTATTGGTCAGGTAGTTTCCAGTCACGTAGTAGCTCAGAGCGTCCTTCGAGCCGACGAGCTCGGCACTGGGCTGGAACTGGTCGTGGCCGCCGACCAGCACGCCGAGGCTTCCGCCGGGCGCCATGGTGGTCCCGTCCTTGGTTTCGATGTCGACGACGCCTGCGGTGCGCAGGCCGTATTGCGCCGGTATGGCGCCGGTCACGAAGTCGATCTTGTCCGCAAAGCGGCTGTCGACCGACTGACCGAAGCCGCTGATGCCTTCCGGAAGCTGGATTCCATTGATGCGGTATTGAACGTTCGCGTGCTCATCCCGAACGTGCAGCGAGCCAGAGGCCTTGGAATCCTGCGCGATGCCAGGAAAGCGCAGCAGCACTTCGTTCATCGGCGTGTTCTCACCCATGCCGTACTCGGCCACAAGCTGCTGGTCGAGCGTATAGACCGTCGTGCCGATCTTCGGCGAGAGCGCAATTCGCGCCTCCTTGAGCCGGGCCGCCGCCACTTCCAGCTTGCCGATTTCCGCCACCGTGGACAGGGCAAGGCTGACGTTGGAATCCCGGGCGACGTCGACCGTTTGAGTGACCGATGGTGCGCCCAGTTCGCCGCCGATAATCGTGTAGTGACCCGCGGGAAGATTGCCGAACTTCGCGATGCCGAGCGAATCCGTCGTCTGCTGCGCGACTTCTTTCCCCTCGGCATTCCGAAGAGTTAGTACGAGACCGGCGGCGGCTTTCCCAGCGGGATCCTTGACGGTCGCGTTGATGGTCGCCGCCAGAAGCGGCGTCGTGAAAACACAGGCGGCAAGGGCCACCGCCCAAGGCTGCAGCGAAGGCAGCATTGGCATTGCCTCTCCTTTTTTTGCGCGCATAGCGCAACACCGCAACCCGGCGAAAGGTCGCGGAAATCGTCGAATCGGTGACCGCGGCGAGACTGCTTGCCGCGAGCTATGCGACTAGGGGAGGGCCGCAGCTAGGCGGTAAAACAACGACGTACGCTTGCTGGACTTGAGGCGCCGGTTGGCTCTCGGTCTCCAAGTAGCCAACGGTGATGCGCGGAGGGACTGGGACTTTCGCGACCGGGCCTTCGAGCTTGCCGGCGAATGCGGCGCAGAGTGCGCAGGCCTCGTCTGCGTCGGCGCCGATATGGAGGTGGGTCGCCGAGATGGACACCAGAATCGCAAAGGCGATCGCGGTGACCGCTGCTGTGAAAGCGTCGGGGCGCGGGAGGTGCATCTTCGTCCTGAGCCTGCGCATGGAACTTTCCATCGCGGCCGAAGTCACGTTACCCGACCGAGAATGACTTATCATCATCGTAGCAGAAACTTTGGAGGCAAGGGATTCCATCGTGGCCGTGGAAAGAGGGCGCGCCGCCCGTCGGCGAACCACCGTGGCCAAGCGGGAGCTCTGCGACTGCCGATGATCCGCGTGGAGCAGGTGCGATTCGGTTACAACGGCGGTGCCGATGTCCTGCGCCTGGATGAATTCGCGCTCGAGCCGGAAAGCGACGTCTTGGTTGTAGGACCGTCGGGATGTGGCAAGACGACGCTGCTGCATTTGATCGCGGGCCTGCTGCTTCCGAGCAGCGGCAAGGTCGTCGTCGACGGCCAGGATCTGTCCGAGCTGCCTGCACCCGAGCGGGATCGCTTTCGTGGCCGGCACATAGGCATCGTGCTGCAGCAGTTCCACCTTTTGCCTACGCTGACCGCTCTGCAGAATCTGCTGGTCGCCCAAAGTGTGGCTGGATTGCCGGTAGATCGGTCGACCGCCCACACGATGCTGCGCGCCTTGGGCGTGGAAGATCGGCTCAATGCGTACCCGCACCAGCTTTCGGTCGGTCAGCAGCAGCGCGTGGCCATCGCCCGGGCCTTGGTCAATCGTCCCAAGCTATTGCTGGCGGATGAACCGACCTCGAATCTGGATGATGAGGCGTGCGAGGCGGTGGCGGATCTGCTGCTCAGTTCGACGCGGCAACATGCGGTGTCGCTCGTGATCGCTACCCACGATATGCGGCTCAAGGCCAAAATTCCGCGCCAGCTCGCTTTGCCGCGCCGCCCGGCGCAGTCAATGCGATGACGCTGCTGCAGCTCGCCTGGAGCTACCTGCGCGCTCGGCCGCTCGGGACCCTGCTCAACGTGGTACTGCTGGCGCTGGGCGTCGGGACCATCGGGTTCGTTCTGATCGTCGACAAGCAGGTGGGCAGCAGTCTCATCCGCGACGCGCAAGGGATCGATCTGGTGGTCGGTGCGAAGGGCAGCCCCATCCAGCTCATGCTTTCCGGGATCTTTCACCTCGACGTGCCGACGGGGAACATCCCGCTCGGCTCAGTGCAGCAGCTCGCGAAGGATCCTCTCGTCAAGCGGGTTATACCGCTCTGTATCGCCGACAGCTTTCGCGGCTTCTGGATTATCGGAACATCGCCCGACTACATCGACCTGTACCATGGTCAGTTCGCCGCCGGCCGAGCCTGGGACAACCGCATGCAGGCGGTGCTCGGCTCGACCGTGGCGTCGCACACCAAGTTGGGCCTGGGCGACCGTTTCGTCGGGTCGCACGGGCTCGCGGAAGGCGGGCCGGTTCACGGTGACTCGGTCTACACGATCGTCGGCGTGCTCAAGCCCACGGGCACGGTCCTCGACCGATTGGTCCTCGTCAATCCCGAAAGCGTCTGGTTCGTGCACGAAGGTAATATCACCGACCCGGAAGAGCGGGCGGTCATCGAGGCCGAGCGCCAGGTGACCATCCTCCTCGTTCAGTACGCCACGCCCCTGGCTGCGGTCACTCTGCCGCGCAAGATCAATTCGGAAACCAACATGCAGGCAGCATCGCCAGCCTACGAGACCGCGCGCCTGTTTCGCATGATCGGCGTTGGCGCGGACGTGATCCGCGCCTTCGGCGGGGTCGTCTTGGCCACTGCCGCGCTATCGCTCTTCATCGCCCTGTATCACGCGCTGAACGAGCGCGCCTACGACATCGCGGTGCTGCGAACGCTCGGCGCGCGACGATCGAGTATCGCGGTGATGCTTTTGCTCGAGGCGCTCATCCTCGCCGTCCTCGGTGGTCTGTTTGGACTTCTGCTGGCGCACGGCCTCGCCGCCATCCTGGCGTGGTGGATGGTTCAGCAGGAGAGCATTCCGATCAACGCCTGGGCGGTTTCGACGAAGGAGCTATGGCTTCTCGTCCCATCGTTCGTCGCGGCGCTGCTCGCCGCGCTGCTGCCGAGCTGGCGGGCCGCTCAGGCCAATATCTCGGCGACGCTCGCGCGCCGTGCTTGAAGCACCCGTCAAGGAGATCCCAATGAAGACGTTCCTCCTCGTGTCGATTCTCTGTTTGAGCGTCCCATTCTCGGCAATGGCGGCTGACGCTGCCAAGCCGCCCGCGCGCTCCGCGGTGGATCCGGACCTCGAAGCCCAGCATACGAAGGAAGACGTCAGGCGCCACCGGATCATGGCCGCTGCGCACGAGGCGGCGGCCAGGTGTCAGGAATCGGGCCAGGACGAGGATTCCTGCAACGCGGAGCTGGCCAAGGCGTGCAAGGGCATCGCTTACGGCAAGTACTGCGGCATGAAGCACCCTGACTAGGGACCGGGCCGTTGAGTCGCGATTCGCGGATGAAGCGGCAATGAAGCGGTCCGACAGCGGCCGCCTGACGGTTTGTCGCCGAGATTGGGATTCACGAGCGTATACTGGGCGGCCACGCGTGGTTCGAGAGCTAAACTGACGATGTCCCCGCTGCGCTTCATCTTTGCCGCCGGAATATTCGTTGCCGCCTTGCCGGTGGCAGCGTTCACCACCGACGTGCCCACCACTGGCCTGCCGAGCGCGGCCAATTACAGCGCGAAAGTTCTGCCCGAGTTCGCCGGCGTCGTCCAGTGGAAGACCCTCGCACAGGTCGAGCCGGTAAAGGAGGGCAACAAGATCGTTCCGAAGTTCTCGGACGATATCCTCAGCCTCGATCAAAAGGACGTGCGGGTGTACGGGTTCATGATCCCCCTGGAGATGAAGGAGCAGCAGCAGCACTTCCTGCTTTCGGCCGTTCCGCCGCATTGTCCGTTCTGCTTGCCAGCCGGTCCCGACGCGCTGGTTGAAGTGAAAGCTAAAAAGCCGGTCACGTACGGCTTCGAACCGATCATCGTGGCGGGGCACTTCTCGGTCCTCAAGAACGATCCCACAGGCGTGCTGTACCGCATGACCGACGCGGAGTTCGTCATCGCGCCCAAACCCTAGTGCTGACCACTTGGCTGTTGCTGCAGCGAGCCTCCACAGGCGATCCAACGCGCTCCGTTGTCAGGCCTTCGTCAGTCGTCCTCAAGAGTGATCCGGCGGTGTGCTCGGCCTATCACTGCAGCCAAGGTTGATTTCCGTCGCCGGGAAATGATTTGTGACAAATGACGGTCCGAGGCGCGCACCATGGTTCGCTTCAAGGCGCTACCATCGCGGGACGATCGGCCGGCACATGAGCGCGCCGCGCCTCTCGGCTATCGGCGCCCTCGAAAGAGGTCCCATGAAAGCATTGTTCGTCCTCGTCTCGGTTCTGCTGCTGGGCTCGTGCGCGGGAGCGCCCGTGATGTCGGGTTCGATCCAAAGCTCGTTCAACGGAACGACCTACTCGCCGGGGCCGACTGGTCCCGACGATCCTCGGCTTCGCGCCTCACAGTTCTACATGAACGACGACAAATCGGTGCCCGAGCCGCAGGCCGCCCCCTCTCCGTTGCGGTTCGGTTCGGCCGACGCTGTCTGCGCGGCGAGTTGTCAGGCCCGTCACTACTCGGCTGCGTACTGCAACGACGCCTGCAGTCACTAGCGCGTGAGTTGGCGGCCGCGAGTTTTACTCTGGTACGCTCCGACCTTACTCTTGTACGCTCCGACCGCCGCCTCGGCTCGCGGCCGCTGTTCAACGTCGGATAGCAGCACGCCGGCTGCTGCTTTACCTCGCGCGCGCCGACGGATCGCGAGCTGCGCCGGGCGCTGAGTCCGGTGCCTGCATAACGAGTGCCCGGGCGGCTACTGAAGCAAGCTGCGCGCGTGCGACTTCGTAAGCCTACGCGTGCGCGACGTGTGCCATGGCGATCGTGATGCGGCCTCGACCCGTGGCGGACCGCGCCTACTGCATAGGTAGTGATTGGCGAGGCTCGAACGATCCACGGGACTCACTCGTATGCCACGCCTAGCGCAGCAGCGGGTCGACGAGTGCGTGCAAGCGCGCCTCGGTCATGACGGGGTCTTCATCGTCCCATCCGTTGTAGGCAAGGCGGCCGTCGCGGTCGATGACAAAGCTCACGGGCAGGCGCCACATCCGGCCGTAGCCGCCGGCCCAGGCGCTGCCGAGCAACCCGACCGGAAAATGCAGCGTCGACGCAACGCTGCGCACCGTGGGCAACGCATCCGGACTGTCCAGGCTGAATCCCAGCACTTGCAAACCCTGGCTCGCGTGTTGCTCCGCGTACTCCGAGAGCATCGGCAGTTCCTCGCGGCAGGGTTCGCACCAGGTTGCCCAGAACGTTAAGACGATCACCTGCCCGTGAAGCTCGCTGGTGGCGATCCGGCGACCATCGAGCGTTTGCAATACGAGCGGCGGGGCAGGTTGGCCGACTTTGAGATCGTTGGCCCGCGATTGCAGGCTGGCCAACGTGCCGGTCGTCGCCAGGAAGAGGGCAGCCATTGCGCATAGCAGCCGGCGGCGCGTAGCGGCCTCGGTACGGGGCTTCGTGAGGAGACTCATTGCGAGTCGGGCACGATCAGAACGCGTAGCTGATTCCGAGCGTCGCAGTCCAGCGCGGAAACAGTTGATAGCCCTGCAGGTTGCTGTAGGCGGGGAGCTGGACGAAGCCGTAGACATGCGTGTTCGCCGCCACCATGGCGGTCACGCCGGGGCTCACGTAGACGACGGTCCCGGCCGTGTTCGCCGTGTCCGCCAGCGTTCCCTGGTCTGAAGCCTTGTGCGTGATGTTGACTTGGATCTGCGGAACGACGTGCGGGTTCTCCTCGTAGCGCAGACCGAAGCTTACGTTCAAGAGATTGCCGGGCCGGAAGTCTTCACCCGCCTGGTCGAGCTTGTGAAACATGGCGAATTGGTACTGTCCGTTGATGAACGCATCGAAGTTCTGGCTTATCGCCTGGTAGTAGTAGGCACCGACGACTAGGTCCGTGCTGCCTGTGCCGGGCTGCAGGCTCGTGTCGAGGAGGTTGTCCGGCGAAGGATTGAGCGAGTTGGGCCCGTAGGTGAACGCGACGGGATGACGTCCGACGCTCCCCGTATCGTCGGCGTTCGGCCCGCCATAATTCCCGGTTGGAGCCTTGACGCCCACCTGCACGCCGAGGTTGTGGGTCGGCAGCAAGCCCTGGTAGCTGGCTATGAAGCGCATGTCTCCGAGAGAATCGACATACGCGCCACTGATCAGGTCCGGCGTGAGGGGGTTCGGCGACTCGCCATAGGTCGTGTGGTTCCGATAAACCCACGGCACGAGCAACCGGAAATTCCAGTCGGCAGTCGGTGAATAACCGACGCCGAGCGTGTAGTAGTGATTGTTCGTCTCCTTCTCCACCTCCTGCGAGCCGCCATCGTTGTTGATCTGCGCGACCTCCGGGAACGAGACACTGTGCCTGCCGAAGCGAAGCTGGTTCTGGTCGATCGTGTCGAACTGGAAGCTCACCTGCCAGCCGGTCGCGGCCGAATACCCCATCGCCGCATCGGTCGATAGCGAGCAGCCACAGGTGGCGCAGGCGAACGCCACGGTGGCCGGTGCGGCAACGACGACCAGCACCAGCGCACTGGCTATGCGACATTGGTTTAGTTTCATTTGCGATTCCTCATGTTTGCTGCTGCCCCGATTCGCTGGTGAGCAGATGTGGCACCGGCGAGCGCCGAGTCGCTACACCGCCGCCCAGTAGATAGGCGGACGCTGCCCGTGACAGGCGGCAGACGAGCGTGCTACGTGCGACGGAAGGCCGTCGCCAGGCACGGTAGGTCGATCAGGAGAGGGAGGGCGGCGCGCGCTGTTGCGCGATGCGGACCGAGGATCGTCCGGCGGATATGGATTGCGGCGGAGGAACCGAAGGCGCCACGACCTCAGCGAGGGGGCTCGGTCCGAAGCCGCCGTAAGCAAGCGAAACGCCGGCCGCGAACCCGGCGCAATATGGGCAATGCGGTACTGTTCCCTTGCCGGAAGGCGAATGATGGCCCTGCGCGTCTGCGTCGCTGGGTTCGTCGGCCGCGCAGTGCTCGACGATCTCGCCGTTCGCGCCAATGTGAATATGCGCGTACGCAAGAACCGGCGCCAACGCATTGAGCGTCAGTGCCAGCCAGACGAGATACAGATTCCGGCGCACCACCATCGGGCTGCAGCCTCCCCCGGGAAACACGTCACTTCGGCAACGATTATGCTCGATTCCGCCAAGGGTTTCTTGTTATTTCTTGGTCCTCGGGTGTATAGACTGGCAATTCCGTCGCACGTTACACAAGGGGTTCAGCGGTGATAATCGCATCGCGTCGGGGAACCGAATGAGCAGCCAATCAAGCGCGATTCAAGTAGCGGTTGCGAGCCTGCTGGCAATGGGCGTCGCCGCTGCAGTGTCTGCCCACAACCCACCGGCCGCCGCAGGGATGGAAAAATGCTATGGCGTTGCCAAGGCCGGGCAGAACGACTGCGGCACGAGCAAGCACGCCTGCGCGACGCTCAGCAAGGACGATCATGATCCTGAGGATTGGAAGCAGGTCCCCAAAGGGACTTGCCAGAAAATCGGCGGCGCACTTGCGCCCACGAAAAAGGCCGACTGAGGGCGCAAGTCCACCGCCACCCTAGGCGCGTCAGCGCACCGGTCCCAGGGGTGTCCAACCGGCCCTCCCTGCAATCTCTGATCGGCTCGGCAGGATGCATTGCGAGATTGCGAGCGGCCAACACCCAAAGGGCTCGGCCTAGCGCATCCCGTGGGCCCGCACCATGAAAGACGCCAATGGCGGATGAGCCTCTCGCCCTGGAGCTTTGCCCGCGAATACGGCAGCAGCGAATATTCCAGGCCGACACCGTTTTCGCTGGCGCGGGCTACTTCGCGCTCGCGAGCCTGCGGTAGATCCCCGCGTACTCGCGGGCCGCGCGGTCCCAGCCGAAATCGCGCCTCATGCCGTTGCGCTGCAGGGCACGCCACACCTCCGGCCGCCCGTGCGCGTCCATTGCCCGCTCGATCGCGTCGCGAAGAGCTCCGGCGCTCGGCTCGTCGAACACGAACCCGGTGGCGGTTCCGGCGGCGAGCGTGGCCTCGTTGCAATCGACCACGGCATCGGCGAGGCCGCCGGTCGCACGCACCACCGGCGGCGTCCCATAGCGCTGGCTGTACATCTGGTTCATGCCGCACGGCTCGAACCGCGACGGCATCAGGAACGCGTCCGCTCCGGCTTCGATCGCGTGGGCGAGCGCCTCGTCGAAACCGATGCGAACGGCGATCCGTCCGCGATGGCGCGAGGCAAGATCGATGAAGCGGCGCTCGAGTTCCGCGTCGCCCGTCCCCAGGACGACCAATTGCGCGCCGATTTGGTCGATCCCATCGGCGACATCGGCGACGAGGTCGAGGCCCTTCTGCAGCACGAGCCGGCTCACCGTCCCGAACAGCGGCGTGTCCGGCTCGGCCGCGAGGCCCATCGCGGCCTGGAGGGAGCGCTTGTTTTCGGCCTTGGCCCCGAGGGTCGAGGCGTCGTAGCGGCGAGCGATCAGCCGATCGCTCGCCGGGTTCCATTGCTCCATGTCGATGCCGTTCAGGATTCCGGTGAGCGCGCCGCTCCGCCAGCGCAGCAGCCCATCCATACCGCAGCCGAGCGCATCGGTCTGGATTTCGCGCGCGTAGCTGGGGCTCACCGTCGTGATGGCGTCGGCGTAGTAGAGCCCGGCCTTGAGGAACGACATCCGGCCGTGGAACTCGAGGCCGTCCGGCGCGTAACTCGATTCCGGCAGCCCGAGCCGCGCCACCCATTCCCGCGGCCACGATCCCTGGTAGGCGAGGTTGTGGATCGTGAACATCACCGCGCAGCGTTCGGACTGCGGCGCGAAGCCCAGATACGCCGGCGCGAGGCCGGTCTGCCAGTCGTTGCAGTGGAGGACGCGCGGACGCCAGACGATCGGGCTGGAAGGCCCGGCGAGCGTCGCTGCAACCTTCGAGAGCAGCCCGAAGCGCAGCGCGTTGTCGGGCCAGTCCGCCCCGGATTCACCCTGATACGGTCCGCCCGGACGATCGTACAGCGCGCGATGCTCGACGATGAGCGTCGGTACGCCGCTCGGAAGCCGCCCCTCGACGAGCCGCGCCGGGCCGCACTCCGGCAGAGCCTCGATCAGCGGCCCCCTGCGCGTATCGACGCGAGCGCGCTCGAGGACCCCGCGGTAACCGGGCAGCAGCACGCGCGCGTCGATTCCGAGCCGCCTCAGCGCCGCGGGAAGAGCGGCGCTCACGTCGGCGAGCCCGCCCGTCTTGACGAGGGGCGCGCACTCGGCCGTCGCGAACAGTACCGAGAGCCCGCCGTCGACGTCCGTCAACGACTCTCCCGGTGCCTGGAGCACAATAGGCTCCGCGAGCCCAGCCGACGGCTCGCGCCGCACGATGCTGCCCCGGAGGCGAGCTCGAGGTCCTTCACGCCATGAAACCCAATCCCGATTCGGAGCACGTCGCTGCGGCAATGAGCGCCGCAAACACCAAGAGCGCGGTGGCGCTGATCCTCGCCGGCGGCCGCGGCACCCGGCTGGCGCAGCTCACCGACTGGCGGGCGAAGCCCTCGGTCCCGTTCGCGGGCAAGTTCCGCATCATCGACTTCACGCTGTCGAACTGCGTCAATTCCGGTGTCCGGCGCATCGGCGTGTGCACCCAGTATAGGGCGCAAAGCCTGATTCGCCACGTGCAGCGCGGCTGGAGCTTTCTCGACGGGCGGTTCGACGAGTTCGTCGAGCTGCTCCCGGCGCAGCAGCAACGCGGGCAGAACTGGTATCGGGGTACGGCCGACGCGGTGTACCAGAATCTCGACATGCTGCGCCGCAATGCGCCACGGCATGTGCTCGTTCTCGCCGGCGACCACGTCTACAAGATGAACTACGCGGTGATGCTTGCCGAACACATCGCCCGAGGCGCGCAGCTTACCGTAGCCTGCATCGAGGTGCCGCTCGACTCGGCGCGCTCCTTCGGGGTCATGGCGGTCGATGCCGAGGAACGGATCATCGCCTTCGAGGAGAAGCCCCAGCACCCGACGCCGCATCCGCAACGTTCCGCCCGGGCGCTCGCCAGCATGGGCGTGTACGTGTTCGACGCACCGTTCCTGTACGAGGAGCTCGACCGCGACTCCGACGACCCGCGCTCGGGCCACGATTTCGGGCGCGATTTCATTCCGTCGCTGGTGGCCCGCGGGGCCGCCGTGTACGCGCATGACTTCGCCCGAAGCTGCGTCAACATGGCCGGGGACTCTCCTTATTGGCGCGATGTGGGCACCGTCGACGCCTACTGGGAAGCGAACATCGCTCTCACCGATGTCGTGCCAGAGCTCAACCTCTATGACAAGACCTGGCCGATCTGGACCTATCAGGAACAGCTGCCGCCCGCCAAGTTCGTCTACGACCTCGACGGGCGACGCGGCATCGCGACCGATTCGCTGGTCTCCGGCGGATGCATCGTCAGCGGATCCACGCTCCACCGATCGCTGCTCTTCTCGAGCGTGCACGTCCACAGTTACTGCACGATCGAGGAATCGGTGGTGCTCCCCGACGTCGACATCGGCCGGCACGTCGTGCTCAAGCGGGCGGTGGTCGACCGCGGCTGCCGGCTGCCGCCCGGCTTGAGCGTGGGCGTCGACCAGGACGAAGACCGCAGGCGCTTCCACGTGACCGAGCGTGGAGTCACGCTCGTTACGCCCGACATGCTCGGGCAGCCGTTGCACCAGCGCCTCTGATCGGCGCGCTATCTCGCACCCTTCAGCGGCTTGACAAGTCTCGTCCCACTCGAAGAGTCAGACTTGTAACCTGGGAAGCAGCAAGCGTCGGCCGTGAGGTGTGATCTCGAGCGAGCGCGGATGGTCCCCGTGCACGAGCCAATGCCGTTCCAGGAAATGATCCAGCAACGCCGTGGCAAGGTGCCCCGCGAGATGGTCGCGCTTTTCGGACCAGTCGAGACAGGCGTAGGCATACCGCTCGCCGCAATGCCGCGGCGGGGGGAGGCCGATCTCTGCGAGCCATGCTCGGCCCTTGCGCGTGAGCTCGTAGCCTCGCTCGGAGGCGATCAATGCGCGTCCCAGGATCAAAGACTCGAGCAGCCGGACGCCCAGCTCCCCTGCGAGATGGCGGTAGCAGCTACGCGCATACTGGAGACGCTTGTACGGCCCGCGCAGCCATTTTTCCGCAGCGTCTGTTCCCGCGGCGACAACTGAAAGCGTTTCGAGTGCGCGCGCGACGTCGGCGTTCTTCACCCGGAAATAGCGGTGCCGGCCCCGTGAATCCGCATCCACGAGCCCCTCGTCGGCGAGCATCCCGAGGTGCTCGCTCGCGGTCGAAGGACTGATGCCGGCGGCGCGAGCAATCTCGCCGGCGGGAAGGCTGCTCCCTCCGAGCAGGATGCTCAACATGCGCGCGCGTGGGATCCCCAATCGCGGCGGCCACGCGGGCGAAACGGGGTTCTACCGGGGCGGTGTTTGCCATAACGAGTCCAGGTTAGCGCTAAGGTCCGAAAGATGTTTCGGTGCGTGCCGAAACACCCGTCCGGACGCCGCAATAGCATTGCGGCCATGGCTACCCCAGGAACGTTCCCGGCGCGCGCGCCGGCGCGCTCGACTCTCGTGTCGCTGGCCACCGCGCTTGGCGTGCTGGTGGCGCAGGTCGACACTTCGGTGGTGAATCTGGCGGTGAAACGGATCGGCGCCGAGCTCGGCTCCACGGTCAGTGGCATGCAGTGGATTGTCGACGCCTACAACCTTGTCTATGCCGCGCTGCTCCTGACCGCCGGTGCGTTTGGCGACCGTTACGGCCGCCGCCGCATCTTCGTCTGCGGCCTTCTGCTCTTTGCGGCCGGAAGCATCCTCTGCGCCGCAGCGCCGAACACAGCGATCCTTCTCGCAGGGCGTGCGATCACGGGTTTCGGCGCGGCGCTAGAGCTGCCGATGTCGCTGGTCCTCCTTACCCTCGCGTACCCGGAGACGAAGTCGCGACAGCGTGCGGTCGGCCTGTGGGCGAGCTGTTATGGCCTCGCGTTCGTCGTCGGGCCGACGTTGGGGGGCTCGCTCGTCGACACCGCAGGCTGGCGAAGCATCTTCTGTATGGTGCTTCCCCTCTGCGCGGCGGCGATCCTCCTCGTCCGGCATGCGAGCAAGGAGAGCTTCGCCCCGGCAGGTCGCCGCTTGGACATACCGGGGCAGGCCGCGGCCGTGATCGCGCTGAGCGGCCTATCCTTCGCGGCCATCGAAGGGGAGCACCTCGGCTGGAGCTCGGTTCCCGTCCTCGCGGCAACGGCCGTCGGTGCAATCGCCGTCGTTGGCTTCGTTTTCATCGCGCGGCGGACCGCGCACGGCCTTGTCCCAAGCGACTTGTTCCAGCAGGCCCCTTTCGGTGTTTCGGTTGCCATTGCCGGAATGATGACCCTTGGCATGTATGCGTTGCTTTTTCTCATGCCGCTTTACTTCCAGACGGTCCGCGGTCGCGGCGTCCTTGGGGCAGGCCTGGAGATGCTCCCGCTTTCCACCGCTTACGTGTTGGTATCACAGTGGAACGGGAAGATCGTCCAGGCGGTTGGCGCCCGCTGGACAATGGCGACGGGGATGGCGGCAATGGGAATGGGGGAGCTGGCCTGTGCGACGATCCGTGCGGACACCAACGGCTGGTATGTTTCCTTCGCGCTATGCGTCGTTGGCGTCGGCCTGGGACTCAACACTGCTCCGGTGAACAACGTCGCGATGTCCAGTGCACCGCGCTCCCGTGCAGGGCTCGCCTCGGGTCTCCTGAACACGAGTCGAATGATCGGCGCTACGCTCGGCGTCGCCGTCCTGGGAGCGCTATTTGTCCGGTTTGCCGGACCGGCGCCTTCCGCACAGACTTTCGGGGCCGGCCTCAAGGCCGCGCTCGGCGCAGGGGGAGCGGTCGAGCTCGTCGGCGCGTTCGTCGCGGCCATATTCATTCGGCCGACAGCGCGGAGGGCCACCAATCGGCGACGACCCCTTGCAGCGTGACGTGCTCGGGGAACCATGTCGCGCAGTGCCGTCGGCGGTGCGGGTCCCACGCCTTGTCTTCGATCGAGCCCCGGGTCGCGTTACCCGCCGGTTCGAACGTCACCCGCGGCTCGCAGATGCGGCTTGAGCGCGGCGAGCTGTCGGGCCCGCAGAGCGTCTGTCTCCGCGAGGCAGGTTCGGAGCATCGCAATCGCCTCGGGCTTCAAGCGGTAGATGCGGCTGCGGGAATCGAGCTGCATCGAGGTGTCATTGCCTTGGCTATTGGCAAAGGCAGCGAGACGCCTTCTTCCGCTATTGCGCAGGGGAGCAACGCTGCTCTTGGAAAAGAAATAGAGCGCCCATTGTCGCGCTCCGCACAAGCCGCTGGTAGGCGGTCCAGCGGGCACCGATGCAGCCATATCCTGCGTCGCAATAGGCGTAGCGCTGATTTACGCTCTATCTTCGGTCCACTGGGCTTGCTTGACACTGAATGTCTGCTCGTCCGCTACCGGAGGAGGAGAACGACGTCAAGACGACGTCGGATCGCCGCGGGCCGAGCAATCGGCGCCGAAATCGCGTTGAGCCTCGATTTAGATCGGAGCGACCCATGATCAAGTGGGCAATCATCTTCGCCATCATTTCAGTCATCGCGGCAATTTTTGGGCTCACCGGAATCGCTGCCGGAAGTGCGGCTATCGCCAAGTTTCTGTTCGGGGCCGGTTCCGTCCGGACGACCAGGGCTTGCATGCCGGACGAAGTCAAGATGACTATCACTCGCTCGTGGTTAATAGATGGACCTCCACCGGTAGTCCTCAGCGAGTTCGCTCGGACTCTTGTCTGCGATCGTTTTGCCCACGGTACGCAGCCATCGGGTATGGCCGCCTCTCCGCCAAGTCGATTGGGTACGGCCCGGACACATAGACGAGGCCCAGCACGGTGCCCGGTGATCTCCATAAAGGCGCGAGCGTAGTCGCCACCACCGCTATACGTGTTGAATTACCCCGGCCCGGCGTGTATAAGCGAAGCGTCAAGCCTGCGTTTCATCGCGCGGCTCGCGTACCCGCTAAGAGCCGCCCGCGGCGAAGGGCCCGCCCGAACAGCGACGGCTCTTCATCGAAACCTCGCGACGACGAAGCAGAGCGAGAGCGCAATCCGTCGGCTCCCGTTTACAGGCTGCCGCATCTTGCGGCGTACGCCCGCAGTTGACCGCTGGAGGACCCCTGTCATGGCCACAACGCTTCGCCCGGATCCCACGTTTTATCCCTCTCCGCGCCTCGCGATGGAAGCGCCCGACGAGCAGCACGCGTACGTCGCGCTGCTCAGGCCGGACAAGAAAAAGCCCGACGCGATGGCGGTCGTCGACACCAAGCCGGGCTCGAAGACCTACGGCCGGGTCGTGCACAAGGTCGAGCTCACGAACCTCGGCGACGAGCTGCATCACTTCGGCTGGAACGCGTGCAGCTCGATGCTGTGCCCGATGAACGGGCACCCGTTCACCGAGCGACGCTACCTCATCGTGCCGGGAATGCGCTCCTCGCGCCTTTACATCATCGATACCAAGCCCGAGCCGAAGCAGGCGAAGATCGTCAAGGTGATCGAGCCCGAGGAACTCGCGAGGAAGACCGGCTATTCGCGCCCGCACACCGTGCACTGCGGACCCGAGGGCGTCTACGTCAGCACCCTGGGCGGCAGGGGCGCCGACGGCACCGACGGCGTGCCGGGCATCTTCCTGATGGACTGCGAGAGCTTCGAGATCCTGGGGCGTTGGGAAATGGAGCGCGGCGACCAGCGCCTGAGCTACGACTTCTGGTGGAACATCCCGCACGACTACATGGTCTCGAGCGAGTGGGCATTGCCGCCGCAGTTCGAGAATGGTCTGGTCGGCGAGGATCTGCTCTCCAACCGCTACGGGCACAGGATGCACTTCTGGGACCTGCGCGCCCGGCGCCACGTGCAGAGCATCGACTTCGGCGCGAACCACCAGATGGTGCTGGAAGTCAGGCCGGCGCACGAGCCCACCAAGGACTACGGCTTCGTCGGGGTCGTCGTCGACACGACCAACCTTGAAGCCTCGATCTGGACCTGGTGGCGCGAGAACGGTCAGTTCAAGGCGAAGAAGACCGCCGTGGTGCCTCCCGAGCCGGCCGATCAGGCACGGCTTCCGGACCTCCTCAAGCCGTTCAAGGCGGTGCCGCCGCTGATCAGCGATATCGACCTGTCACTCGACGACAAGTACCTGTACGTGGCGTGCTGGGGGACGGGAGAGCTGCGCCAGTACGACGTCTCCGACCCGATGCAGCCGAAGCTCTCCGGCTCGGTGAAGCTGGGAGGCATCGTCAACCACACGGCGCATCCGAGCGGCAAGCCCTTCGGCGGCGGGCCGCAGATGGTCGAGATCAGCCGCGACGGCGAGCGCGTGTACTTCACCAATTCGCTCTACAGCACCTGGGACGACCAGTTCTATCCGAGCGGCGTGCCCGGCGCGATGGTGATGGCGAAGGCGAAGCCCGGCGGCGGGATCGAGCTCGAGCGCGAGTTCTGCGTCGACTTTGAGGCGGGTTACCGCTCGCATCAGGTGCGCCTGGAAGGCGGCGACTGCTCGACCGACTCGTTCTGCTACCCTTCGGCCTGACGAGGAGTGCTGCAGGGGCTGGCGGAGAGCCTGGCCCGCCATCCGTGGGCCTGGTGGGCGGTCGTCGGCCTCGGCGCCTATCATGGCCTCAACCCGGGGATGGGCTGGCTCTTCGCCGTGTCGAATGGCATGCAGGCGCGGCGCGCGGGCGCGGTTTTCCTCGCTCTTCCGCCGATCGCGCTCGGGCACTTCCTCGCGATGGCGGCGGCCCTGCTGCCGTTCACGCTGTTCTGGGTCTATCTCGAAAGAGCCGGCGAAATCCGCGCCGCGGCGGGGCTGCTGCTCCTCGGCTTCGGCATCTACAAGCTCGTCTCGCGGCGCCATCCGCGCTTCCTCGCTCGCATCGGGCCCTCGCACCTCGCCTTGTGGTCGTTCCTCATGGCCACCGCGCACGGCGCCGGCCTGATGCTGGTGCCGGTCGTGCTGGGCATCTGCACCGACATGCGCGGCGCGCACGGCAGCCACCAGGCGCTGCTCGTTCTCGCAGGCGACAGCGTCAGCCTGACATTCCTCGCGGTGACGGTCCATACCGCGGCAATGGTGGTCACCGGCGGCGCGATCGCCTGGGTCGTGTACCGCTACCTCGGGCTCGGCCTGCTGCGGCGCGCGTGGCTCAATCTCGATCTGCTCTGGGCCGTGCTGCTCATCGCGGTCGGTGCGATCGCGCTCGGCGCGGCGTTCTGGGGCTAGCGAAACCGGGCGGCCGGAGGGACCCGGGCGCTACGGTGTGGGTCGAGCGCACATACCACGTTGGCGGCGACGCGATGCCGCAGCCTCGTGCCGTCTGATCAGGATCCTTGCTGGCGCTTGCAGCCGCGAGCGTTCTGAGCGGGGCTTCGGTGGCGGGCCGGATTGCCGGCACGGCGCGCTGAGCTACCCGCGCGCCGGCACGCGCGCGGCAGTTTGGGCGCGCCGGATGGCTATTCCACGAGCAGCAGCCCCGGGCGCTCCAGATAGCCGCGGACCGCCTGCACGAACTCGGCGGCGTGCTGCCCGTCGATCACGCGGTGGTCGAACGATGAGGAGAGGTTCATCAGCCGCCGGGGCGCGATCGAGCCGGACTGCAGCACCGCCCTTTCGACGATGCGGTTGACGCCGACGATGGCGACCTCGGGCGCGTTGATCACCGGCGTGGAAGCGATGCCGCCGAGCGGGCCGAGGCTGGTGATCGTGATGGTCGATCCGGAAAGCTCCTCGCGCGTCGCCTTGCCCGCACGTGCGGCGTCGGCGAGGCGCGCGACTTCCGCGGCGCTTCCCCAGAGGTTTCGCGCCTCGGCGTGGCGCACCACGGGCACGATGAGGCCGTTGTCCGTCTGCGTCGCGATCCCGATGTGTACGGCAGCGAAGCGGGTGACGATGCCCTGGGCATCGTCGAACCGAGCGTTGATCTGCGGGAACGCGGGGACCGCGAGCACGATCGCGCGCATCAGGAACGGCAGCAGCGTCAGACGGCCACGCGTCGCCGCGAAGCGCTCGTTGAGCTGTGAGCGGAGCGCCTCCAGTTCGGTGACGTCGATTTCCTCGACGTAGGTGAAGTGAGGAATGCGCAGGCTCGCCTGCATGTGTTGCGCGATTTGGCGTCGCAGACCGATCAACGGGACCGCGTGCTCGCCCTCGCGCTCCGCGTAGCGCTTCACCCCTGACGGCTTGGCGGCACCGCCGCCGACGTGCCGCACCAGATCGTCGTGGACGACGCGTCCATCGCGGCCGGTCCCCGGGACTTGCGCGAGGTCGACACCCAGCTCGCGCGCGTGGCGACGCACCGACGGCGACGCCAACGGCTTTTCGGTTGCGGCCAGCCTCGCCGGCGCGACGGGCGGCTGTGCCATGGGGGCGCGATGCGCCTGTTGCGACTCTGCGGCGGGCTGCTTAGCCGCTTCTTCCCTTTCACGGATGTGCGTGTCGGGTTGAGCTGCGCCGCCCGCTTCGCTCTCGAGCCGGAGCAATTCGCTGCCAACGGCCAACCGGTCTCCGGCGCTGCCTTTGGCTTCGAGCACCCTGCCGGCGACCGGGGAAGGAATCTCGACGGTAGCCTTGTCGGTCATCACGTCGGCTAGAGGCTGATCGGCGGCCACCGCATCGCCGGGACGCACGCGCCATTCCACCAGCTCCACCTCGGCGATGCCTTCGCCGATGTCCGGCACCTTGACCACGTGGATCGCCATCTCAGGCCTCCATCGCCCGCCGGAACGCCTTGCCCACGCGATCGGGACCCGGGAAGTAGGCCCACTCCTGCGCGTGCGGGTACGGCGTGTCCCATCCGGTCACGCGCTCGATCGGCGCCTCGAGATGGAAGAAGCAGTGCTCCTGCACCAGCGCGGCGAGCTCCGCGCCGAAGCCGCTCGTGCGTGTCGCCTCGTGCACGATCACGCAGCGGCCGGTCTTCTTCACCGACGCGACCAGCGTGTCGAGGTCGAGCGGCCACAGGCTGCGCAGATCGATGATTTCGGCGTCGACTCCGGTTTCGCGCGCGGCCGCTTCGGCAACCCACACCATCGTGCCGTAGGCGAGCACCGTGAGCGCCGCGCCGGGCTTGACCACCGCCGCCGACTCGAGCGGCACGGTGTAGTGGCCTTCCGGCACGTCGGCCAGCGGGTGCCCCGACCAGGACACGAGCGGCCGGTCGTGGTGACCGTCGAACGGGCCGTTGTAGATGCGCTTGGGCTCGAGGAAGATCACCGGATCGTCGCACTCGATCGACGCGATGAGGAGGCCCTTCGCGTCGCGCGGATTGGACGGCATGACGGTGCGCAGCCCGCAGACGTGCGTGAACAGCGCCTCCGGACTCTGGCTGTGCGTCTGTCCCCCATAGATGCCGCCGCCGCACGGCATGCGGATGGTGATCGGCGCGGTGAAGTCGCCAGCGGAGCGGTAGCGCAGCCGCGCGGCGCCCGAGACCATCTGGTCGTAGCCCGGATACATGTAGTCGGCGAACTGGATTTCGGCTACGGGCCTCAAGCCGTACGCGCCCATGCCGATCGCCGCGCCGACGATGCCGCCCTCGGCGATGGGTGAATCGAACACCCGTGACGTGCCGTACTTGGCCTGGAGTCCGTCGGTGCAGCGGAATACGCCGCCGAAATAACCGACGTCCTCCCCGAACACGACCACGTTCCCATCGCGCTCGAGCATGACGTCGAGCGCCGAGCGGATCGCCTGAACCATCGTCATGGCGGCCACGGTCACGCTCCCAGCTGCTCGCGCTGGCGCCTCAAATGCGCGGGCATGTCCTTGTAGACGTCATCGAACATGGTCGAGGCGTCGTGCACGTGGCCTGAGGCGAGCGTGCCGTAGCTCTCCGCAGTCTTCTGCGCCGCGACCACTTCATCTTCCGCTTGCTTCTGCGCCCGCGCGTGCTGCTCGTCGGACCATTCGCCGATGCGCGTGAGATGCTTCTGCAGCCGCGCCACCGGGTCGCCCAGCGGGAAGCGCGCCCAGTCGGTCGCGGGACGATACTTGGACGGATCGTCGGCGGTGGAGTGCGCGCCGGCGCGGTAGGTAATCCATTCGACCAGCGTCGGCCCGAACCCGAGGCGGGCGCGCTCGGTGGCCCAGCGGGACACCGCCAGCACGGCGAGGAAATCGTTGCCGTCGGCGCGCAGCGACACGATCCCGTTGCCTAAGCCCCGCGCGGCGAAGGTCGCCGTTTCGCCGCCGGCGATGCCTTGAAACGAGGAGATGGCCCACTGGTTGTTGACGACGTTGAGGATCACCGGCGCGCGATAGACCGCGGCGAAGGTGAGCGCGTTGTGGAAATCCGGCTGGGCCGTCGAGCCGTCGCCGATCCAGGCGGAGACGATGCGCGTGTCGCCCTTGATGGCCGAGGCCATCGCCCAGCCGACCGCCTGGATGTATTGCAGGCCGACGTTGCCCGCCACCGAGAAGAAGCCGTAGCGCCGCGACGTGTACATCACCGGCATCTGCCGGCCGAGGACGGGATCGCGCTCGTTGGAGAAGAGCTGGCACATCATGTCCGCGAGCGGATAGCCCCGGGCGATGAGGAAGCTCTGCTGCCGGTAGGTCGGAAAGCACATGTCGTCCGGAGCGAGGGCCATCGCCTGGCCGATGCCGATCGCTTCCTCGCCGAGGCACTGCATGTAGAAGGAGATCTTCTTCTGCCGCTGCGCAGTGAGCATGCGCGCGTCGAACACGCGCGTCTTGAGCATCGTGGTGAGGCCCTTGCGCAGCAACTCGGCATCTGCGTGCGGATCCCAGGGACCGACCGCGTTGCCGTCGTCGTCGAGCACCCGCACCATCACGTCCGCCAGGTCGCGGGTGTGCGACGGCTTGGTATCCAGGGGAGGTTGCCGCACCGCGCCGGCGCGCGTGACGCGCAGGTAGGAGAAGTCCGTCTCCTCCCCCGGGCGCGCGGGCGGCTCCGGGACGTGCAGGTGCAGAGGGGCGTAGGAGGTCATCCGCGATTCTCGTTCTTCGGTTTGCTTGGACGGCGATCGGAGTCCTGCGCGCGGGGCGCGAAAGCTCAGCCCGGGGATTTCCGCTTCCGAAGACGCCTTTCGAAAGCGCTTGCCTCGGCGCGCGGGAACGCTGCGTCGAATGGTATGCCTTACCTGCCGCCGCGCCAATGACCCGGATCAAGGACTCTGCGAGACGTGGCTGTGGCCGCGAAGGCCCGGTCGGGCGATAATGGGTCGATGGCGGATAGCGACGGCCCGCGCGGCCCTCACGATCTGGGCGGGCTCCCGGCGGGCCGGGTGGAGGAAGTCGAGCACGACTACGCGCTGTGGGAGAAGCGCGTCGACGCGCTGATGATGCTGCTCGGCCGCAAGGACCGGAGGCTGGTGAGCACCGACGAGCTTCGCCGGAACATCGAAAGCCTCGGCCCCGAGGCCTACCACGGCATGAGCTACTACGAGCGCTGGATTCACGCCATCGCGCAGACGCTGATCCAGCGCGGGGTCATCAGCGTCGACGAGCTCGGCCGCAAGATCGAGGCGGTTCGCGCGAAGGAGACGCCGCGTGCCTGAGGCGATCGCCCCGCGGTTTCGCGCCGGCGATCGGGTCGCGGTGCGCGCCGCCTACCCGATCGGGCATGTGCGCACGCCGTTCTACATCCGCGGCAAGCAGGGCGTGGTCGAGCGGCTCTGCGGCGCCTTTCCCAATCCCGAGGAGCTCGCGTACGCGCGCTCTGGGGAGCCGGCGCAGCCGCTGTATCGGGTGCGCTTCCGGCAACCCGATGTCTGGCCCGACTACTCCGGTCAGGCCAACGACCTCGTCGAGGTCGAGATCTATCAGCACTGGCTGGAGCCTGCTTGAGGCGAAGCGATGAGCCACGATCACGCCGATCACGCGCACGTCCACCGCTCGCCGCCGCGTCCCGATCAGGACGACACGCTCACCTACTACCGGGCGATGGAGATTGCGCTGCGCGAGCTTCTCATCGACAAGGGCATCGTCACCGCGGAGGAAGTGCGGCGCCAGGTCGAGGACATGGACGGCCGCAATGCCGGCCGCGGAGCCCGGATGGTGGCGAGAGGATGGGTCGATCCGGCCTACAAGCGACGCATGCTCGAGGACGGAAGCCGCGCGGCCGAGGAGCTCGGCCTCGACGTGGGACCGCTCAAGCTCATTGTGGTCGAGAACACGCCGGAGCTGCACAACGTCATCGTCTGCACGCTGTGCTCGTGCTACCCGCGCATGCTTCTGGGCCTGCCGCCCGACTGGTACAAGAGCCGCAACTATCGCTCGCGTGTGGTGCGCGAGCCGCGCAGCGTGCTGGCCGAGTTCGGCACACTGATCCCGGACGACGTCCAGATCCGCGTCCACGACAGCACCGCGGACATGCGCTACATGGTGGCGCCGATGCGCCCTGCGGGTACCGAAGGCTGGAGCGAACAGGCGCTGGCGGGGCTGGTCACGCGGGACAGCATGATCGGCGTCGCCGTGGCGACAACGCCCGAGCGCCGCCGGGGCTAGGTGCCGCCGCGGGAGTTCTTGCTCGCCCGGGTCACCAGGTTGAGCAGCTCGGTCGCCTGCTTGTTGTGCGCGGCCATGCGCACCAGGATATCGGGCGCGTGGAAAGGCTTGCCGTAATAGGCCTGGTTCCAGTCGTTCGACGGCGCAATCACGGTACCGTCGAAATTGAGGCCGCCATACACGCCGGTCGCCCGGCTGAACGAGACGAAATCGGACTGCAGGTTCGACTGCGCGCCGGCACCGATCGGCCCCGCGGCGACCGCCGCGTCTCCACCCAGCTTCACGGAGCTGGTGAGCAGCGTGTGAAACCCTTTCTCCGTCATGACCAGGGTGAGCACTTCGGATACCGAGATGCCCGCCTGAAAGCCTATGCTCGCGGTGGCCAGCGTGTAGAACGCGGGGCCGACCCACTTGCCCGTCTTCGGATCGTGCGCCACTACGATAGCGCGGCCGCCCGAGCCGCCGAGAATGAACCCCGCCTTGGCGACGTGAGGCGCGATCAACACCGCCTTGGCGCGCCTAAAGTTCGCCTTCAGCCAATCCATGTCGGGGTCGTCGAGGAAGTCCGCGAGCGTGATCGTGGCCTGGGTCACGAGATTGCGCTGCTCGTACTGCGCCGACGCCGGCGCTGCTGCGACCACGAGGGATAACGCCAGGGGCAGCAGACCGAAACGACAAAATGAAGATGACGGCGGCATTCGCTGGTTGCGGGGGTCGAGACGCGGATATTGTAGCAACCCGCTCGGATGGCCTCCGTTGCCTCCAAAGCGATGCGATGCGTCGTAAGGGGATGCCTACATAGGGAGACGAGTACCGACGTGAGTACGGAATCGGGAGGGCCTCTGCTATACTTCGTCGCTAAGCGCCCGTAGCTCAGTTGGATTAGAGTACCTGGCTACGAACCAGGGGGTCGTGGGTTCAAATCCTGCCGGGCGCGCCACGAATTCCCATTAGAGCTCAGGAGGTTGCGGCGATTGCGCCGCGACCTCCTGGCTTTTGTCACGCGCGATTGCGTGAGAATCGCGTGACTTTTGATGCCCGGCTTCACGCGAGCCTTGGTCGATCAACTGCTTGCGTACGAAAAGCCCAAGGACCTGGCTTTTGTCACGCGACACAATCAACGACTTACGGCATCGCATCGGTCAACCCGCCTTGCGCTTGAGCAGCGTGAGCGCATGCGATTCGCGCTGGTTGTCGGTCGCGATGAATTCCATCGCTTCCAGCAACTCGCGAAGCTCCGCTGCGGAGTAGTGCGTGGTGATGCTGCCGCTCTTGTGGCCGAGGACCGCCTGCCGCGTCTCGAGCCCGACGCCCGCTGCCCGCAGCCGCCGTCCGACCGTGTGCCGCAAGTCGTGCACGTGCAGCGTGCGAAAGCCCTCGGGCGCCGGCTCACTAAAGCGCTCTTGATACTTGGCCACTGCCCGCGCGCGGGCGTTGAGCCACGCCGTGTTGTTGACGCTCTTTAACGGCTTGCCGCGCCAGGTGAACACCGCGGTCGGGTGTTTGCCTCGACGGCGCTCGATGATCGAGTGGGCCACCGAGTTCAGCACGCAGACGTGATCCTGCTCGTTCTTGCGGTTGTCACCGGGAACGAGGAACACGCTGCAGTCCAACTCGGGCACGGCGATCTCCCAACGCCAGTCAAGCCGGACCGCTTCGCTTTCGCTCCGCAGTCCGCTGTTGAGCAGGAACAGGCACACCTCCGCCAAGTGCTCGGGTAGCTCGGGTAACAGCAGCCGCTGCTCGGCCCACGACAACGGGTAGGGCGGGCGGGCATCGCGCACCTTCGGCAGCGAGATGAGCGGGGCGCTTTCCAGCCACGTCAAACCCTGCTCATCCCGCCACTTGCGCGCCGCCAGGTTCAAGATGCGACGCACGATCGCGAGATCGTGATTGATCGTCTTGGTCCTGACCTGCTTCACCCAGACTTTGCCGCTCTTGCGCTTCACCTCGACGGGTTGCCGGCGCCAGGCAATGAACGGCGCGAGCGTGCCATCGTGGATCTGGTGCAGGTCGCGATCGCCCAGGAACGGATCGAGCATCTTCAGCCGATAGACGTCGTCGGGGCCCGAATCCTTGTTGATCGCTTCTTCCATCAGATACCGCGTCGCCGCTTCGCGCCACTTCCTTTTTTGCCGCACTCCATAAACGCTCGCCTGCCGAAGCTGCTCTAGCCGGCGGTGGAGGTAACGTTCCGCTTCTTCGAGGTCACAGCTGCCAGTGCTTTCGTAAAGGCGGCCATATCCCCGGATCCGCTTGTCGATCCTCCAGATGCCCGAACGCGGGTCAAGCTGGAGTCCTGCTGGTTTGGTCCGTCCCATTGCGCGATCTCCTTTGCTACTTTCGCGCCGGGGCGGCCCTCGCGGGCCCTATATTCGTCAGCCCAGGCATCGAGGTCAAGTCGATCGAAAGCGACACCTTGCTTGCCAATCGGGATCTCGACGAGGTGCGGGCGCACCTCCGCGTTGAAGCGGTCCTTGTCCATGCCGAGGTAGCTTGGCGCGTCTCTGAAGCGGATGAAGCGGGGCAGAATCATTGGGAGTCATGGAAAACGTATGTGTTAGCTTGGAAGTGGGAAACCGGCTCCTCCGGACTCGCGAACCGAACAGGGGCGAGTGCCATGCCTCAGCAGGCACGCGGCCGCCTGACTCGGCGATCGCGAGTCGCGTTCAACACGCTCTATCCCTGACGGGGGCGTGCGATCGCTCCAAGGCGCTCGACGCCGGGCAGACAACCGGTGCGATTGCGCGTAGGTGCAGTTATGCTCTGGGTGAGCGCACCATCACTCGCGAGTGCGCTCGCTCGATTGAGCCTGAAAGGCTCATGAGCCTGGCGTCTCGCCCACTCGGGGCGAGGCCCTGATTGCTATCCGGCTGCTCCTCGGTGGCGATCGGCAGCCGCTGCTTCTCCGCGACACAACCGTGTCGCTGACAACTCGTCTTCTATGCGCTGCCTGACCCGAATCCTCGAGGCATGACACGCATGGGCGCGATTGTCATGCGTCGGAATCTTCCTCGCAACCCGTTAAGCGGGGCAAAAACGCTCGTCTTAACCGGGCACCTTTGCCCCGCGATGCCGCGGAACCTCGAGGACAGGCTGAGCAGCTCGAGGTCAGCATGCGGAAAGACGCGGCGTTAAGAGATGCAATTTCTCGTCGCTATTCGGGTTGCGCGCGGCGGTGCCAGACTGTGACCATCACCGGCTAGACCGACCTTCGGAGTAAGGGAGAGTGGCGGGTTCGTTTTCCGCCGAGCGGTCCAGGGCGTGGACGAGCAAAGATATCTCATCAACGGCAAGGTGTACGCGCCACACGATCCTGCGCTCCAGGAGGCGCTCGCACGGGTCTACGGCACGCCCGCGCGCCCGCGCTGCCTTTGCGTCGATGGCGGCGTCGAGATGTACGTCTCCAAGTTCCAGGACTTCGT